>JAZKHB010000056.1:20220-48012 GCA_040385585.1 Pseudomonadota bacterium
CCGAACTGATGGAAGCCAGGGCTTCGCCGCGAAAACCCAGGCTGAGCACCTGTTCCAGATCTTCCAGGGCGCGGATCTTGCTGGTGGCATGGCGTGCCAGGGCCAGGGGCAGGTCGTCGGCGGCAATGCCGCTGCCGTCGTCGCGCACCCGCAGCAGCTTGACCCCGCCCTGCTCGACATCCACCTCGATGCGCCGGGCGCCGGAATCCAGGCTGTTTTCCAGCAGTTCCTTGATCACCGAGGCCGGGCGCTCGACCACCTCGCCCGCGGCGATCTGGTTGGCCAGGCGCGGGCTGAGCAGCTCGATACGCGCCAATCCGGCGACGGGCACACTCATGGCCGGGTGGCCAGCGCAGTGGCAGGAATGGTCAGCAATTGACCGACCTTGAGGGTATCGCTGGTCAGGGCATTGGCACTGCGCAACGCGCCCATGCTGACTTGATAACGCTGGGCCAGCAGGGCCAGGCTTTCGCCCGAGCTGACCCGGTGCTCCCGTGCCTGGGGGGCGATCTTGCCTTCGTCGCGCAACCAGGCGATGTAGGTACCGGGCGGCGGATTCTGTTGGAAGAAATCCCGTATGCCGCTGTGAATCGAGCGAGACAGAACCTGCTGATGGCTGGCACTGGCGAGCTTCTTGGCCTCACCGGGGTTGGAGATAAAACCGGTCTCCACCAGGATCGAGGGAATATCCGGCGACTTGAGCACCATAAATCCGGCCTGCTCGACCCGGCGCTTATGCAGTGGGGTGATGCGCCCCATATTGCCCAGCACCTTCTGCCCGACATTCAGGCTCGATGACAGCGAAGCGGTCATCGACAGGTCCAGCAGTACCCCGGCGAGCATGCGGTCCTTGTCGTCCAGGCTGACATTGCCGGCACCGCCGATCAGGTCGGACTGGTTCTCGCTGTCGGCCAGCCAGCGCGCGGTTTCCGAGGTGGCACCCCGATCCGACAAGGCGTAGACCGAAGCGCCGAAGGCCGCGCTGCGTGGCGCGGCGTCGGCGTGAATGGAGACGAACAGGTCGGCGCCCTGCTTGCGGGCGATCTCGGTGCGCCGGCGCAGCGGAATGAAGTAATCGCCGGTGCGCACCAGCTCGGCGCGAAAGCCCTTGTCTGCATTGATCTGACGCTGCAGCTCCTTGGCGATGGACAGGGTCACGTGCTTTTCGTACTGCTTGCTCGGACCTATGGCACCTGGGTCTTCGCCACCGTGACCGGCGTCGATGGCAATAACGATGGCGCGCTTGCCATTGGGCACCGGGGTGAGCTTGACCGGTGACTGCGGCGGGGTCGCCGTCGGCACCACCGGCACCGGCGCAGTCGAGGCCCCAGCGGTAAGGGTCGGCGACAGGCTGGGCGCGGCATCGGCGGCCTGGTCGAACAGGTCGACCACCAGTCGGTGGCCGTACTGCTGATTGGGCGCCAGGCTGAAGCTTTTCGGGGTCACGGTGGACGACAGGTCGATGACCAGACGCAGCTCTGTTGGGCTGCGCTGTGCGGCGCGCACCGAGGTGATCGGCGTATTGCTCAGTGACAGCTGGTCCAGCGCAGCGACCAGTTTGGCGCCGCTGACATCGATCACGATGCGCGGCGGAGCACTCAAGGTGAACACACTGTGGGTCACGGGGCCTGACAGGTCGAACACCAGGCGCGTATTGTCCGGCGCCCGCCACAGACGAACGCTGCGGATATCCGAGGCGGCGAAGAGCTCGCCCGCGCCCAGCGCCCACATCACCACGCTCACCAGCGCACTCAGGCGCATCGCCATTACCATTTTATGATTCACTCTGCGTTGACCAGGGCCGCACACCAGGCCTGGCCACGGATGCCATGGGGCTCCAGGCGCAGCGCGCGACCGCCCGTTAGCGGCGTTATGGTAATGGTCAGGTCGGGCTTTGGCAAAAAACCCGCACCGCGCTGGGGCCACTCGATCAGGCACAGGGCATCGCCCTCGAAATAATCACGGATACCGAGAAACTCCAGCTCCTCTGGATCGGCCAAGCGGTAGAGGTCGAAATGAAAGGCCCGGCGCTCACCCAGCTCGTAGGGCTCGACCAGGGTAAAGGTCGGGCTCTTGACCGCGCCGACATGCCCCAGACCACGGATGATGCCGCGCGACAGGGTGGTCTTGCCGGCCCCGAGGTCGCCCAGCAGAAAAATGATGCCGCGGCCCTCGCTGGTTTGGGCGATGCGCGCGCCCAGTTCGAGCATGGCGCTTTCATCGGCGGCATACAGGCTTACTTCAGGCACGGGGACTGTTCCTCCAATAGTTGACGAATGATCGGCGCCAGCTCGCCGGCTGCCAGTCCGCGACCCTGGCGACCCAGGCGCTCGCCAGCGCAGGCATGCAACCAGACGGCCAGGCGCGCCGCGTTCCAGGCCGTCTGGCCTTGGGCCAGCAACGCCCCGACCAACCCGGCCAGCACGTCGCCCAGACCAGCGCTGGCCATGGCCGGATGACCATGATCGCACAAGGCCAGGGCACCGTCGGGCGCAGCGACCAGGGTACCGGCGCCTTTGAGTACCGTGACCGCCTGGTATTTGTGCGCCAGCGCCCAGGCTGCCGCGGGCCGATCGGCCTGCACCTCGGCCGTGGACAACCCGAGCAGACGGGCGGCCTCACCCGGATGGGGAGTTATGACGCAATCGGCCGGCAAATTAGCAGTCCCCAGCGACAGCAGGTTCAAGGCATCGGCATCCCAGACCTGGGGCACCGGGCACCGGGCCGCCAGCGACAGCAGGCTGCGGCCCCAGGCCGCCTGGCCCAGCCCGGGCCCCAGCACCAGCACGCTGGCCCGCGCCGCCAGTGCCACCAACTGATTGGCCGAGGCCACAGCCTGACTCATCACTTCAGGGCAACGCACCAATGCCGCCCCCACATGCTCGGCGCGGGTAGCCAGCGAGACCAGCCCGGCGCCGCCACGCAGTGCGCTTTCGGCGGCCAGCAGAGCCGCGCCGCCCAGACCCTGGTCGCCGCCCACCACCAGCAGATGACCCAACTGCCCCTTGTGTGCGGTGCGCGACCGGGGCGGCAAGCGCGGCAGGTTCTCGCGCGCCAGGCGCAGGGCCTCGACAGGTACCTGGGCCAGCAACGCCGGATCGGCCTGCAGGTCGTCGAACACCAGTTCACCCACCCGCGCCGGGCCTTCGCCGGTCAACAGGCCGAGCTTCAGGCCGATAAAGCTCACCGTCAGACTGGCCTGCACCGCCACACCGAGCACATGGCCGGTGTCGGCGCACAGCCCCGAGGGAATATCCACCGCCAGCACCGGCAGATCACTGGCATTCAGGTGCTCGATCACCTGGGCATAGGGCGCGCGCACCGGCCCGCTCAGCCCGGTACCCAGCAGCGCATCGACCACCAGCCCCTGCAACTCGGCGTCCGCGGACCAGGGTTCGATCGTCACCTCGGCGTCCAGCGCTTCACCATGGGCCTGGGCGGCATCGCCTTGCAGCTTCGCCGGGTCGCCCACCGCCAGCACCCGCACCGACCAGCCGGCGCGCCGGGCCAGGGCGGCGATCAGGTAGCCGTCACCGGCATTGTTGCCGCACCCGGCCAGTACGGTCATGGCGCACGCCTGCGGCCAACGTCGGCGCAAGGCCCGCCAGGCGGCGCGAGCAGCGCGCTGCATCAACTCGAAACCCGGTGTGCCGGCGGCGATCAGCCGCACATCCAGGGCACGCACCTGGGCCGCGTTATAAAGCGCAGTGGGCAGCGCGGCCGGTCGGGAGAAATACGAATGCAGCATGGGGTCGGCTCCGATGTCTGGCAGAATCATACGCCCCTCGGCCCCGGTTTCTCCCAGCATGTCCGCCAGCCCGCTCGATCTCGTCGCCCTCACCCAGTCGATCAAGGCCTGGGGCCGCGAGCTGGGCTTCCAGCAGGTCGGCATCGCCGGGCTGGACCTGGGCGAGCATGAGCAGCATCTGGCACGCTGGCTCGCCGCCGGTTACCAGGGCGAGATGGACTATATGGCCGCCCACGGGCGCAAACGTTCACACCCCGAGGAGCTGGTGCCCGGCACCCGACGGGTGATTTCCCTGCGCATGGACTACCTGCCCGGCGACACCCTGATGGCCCAGCGCCTGGGCGAGCCGGAAAAAGCCTATGTCTCGCGTTACGCCCTGGGCCGCGATTACCACAAGCTGATCCGCAAGCGCCTGCAGCAGCTGGCCGAGCGCATTCAGCAGGCCATCGGCCCCTTCGGCTACCGGGCGTTCGTCGACAGCGCGCCAGTACTGGAAAAGGCCATCGCCGAACAGGCCGGTCTGGGCTGGATTGGCAAGAACAGCCTGGTGCTCAACCGCCAGGCCGGTAGCTATTTCTTTCTCGGCGAACTGTTCGTCGACCTGCCGCTGCCAGTGGACGCACCCCATGCCAGCGAACACTGCGGGCGCTGCACCGCCTGCCTGGACATCTGCCCGACCGCGGCCTTCGTCGGGCCTTATCTGCTGGATGCGCGGCGCTGCATTTCCTACCTGACCATCGAGCTCAAGGGCCCGATTCCCGAGGAGCTGCGCCCGCTGATCGGCAACCGGGTGTTCGGCTGCGATGACTGCCAGATGGTCTGCCCCTGGAACCGCTTCGCCCGCCCCACCGAACAGGGCGATTTCCAGCCGCGCCACAGCCTGGACAATGTCGAGCTGGCGGCGCTGTTTCGCTGGAGCGAAGAGGAGTTCCTGAGCCGCACCGAGGGGTCGCCCCTGCGCCGTGCCGGTTACCAGCGCTGGCTGCGCAACCTGGCGGTAGGCCTGGGGAACGCGCCCTCGACCCTGCCCGTGCTTGAAGCCCTGGACAGCCGCCGCGACGATCCGTCCGAGCTGGTGCGCGAGCATGTGGCCTGGGCCCTGGCGCGCCATGGGGTCACGGCACCCGAATGAGCCCGACGACTGCCCTCGTGCGTCGATCAGAGCTTGATGAAGTGCTCGCGGTAGTGGCGCAATTCGGCCACCGATTCGCGGATATCGTCCAGGGCCAGGTGACTGCCGCCCTTCTTGAAGCCCGCCAGAACCTGGGGCGCCCAGCGCGCGGCCAGCTCCTTGAGGGTCGAAACGTCCAGGTTGCGGTAATGGAAATAGGCTTCCAGTCGCGGCATATGGCGGTAGAGAAAGCGCCGATCCTGGCAGATGCTGTTGCCGCAGATCGGCGACTTGCCCTTGGGCACCCACTGCTCGAGAAAGGCCAAAGTCTGGGCTTCGGCTTCGGCGGCGTCGATACGGCTGTCGCGCACCCGCTGGGTCAGGCCCGAACCGCCGTGCTGGCGGGTATTCCACTCGTCCATGGCCGCCAGCACCGCGTCGTTCTGGTGCACGGCGATCACCGGGCCTTCTGCCAGCAGGTTGAGTTCGCTGTCGGTGACTATGGTCGCCATTTCGATGATCACGTCGGTGTCCGGATCCAGGCCGGTCATCTCCAGGTCGATCCAAATCAGGTTCTGCGGGTTCTGCATAGCGTGCGCTCCTCGGCATAAGCCGGCAGTTTAGCGAATAAAGCACCCAGCCATGAAATCGCCAGCGCTCAGCCCCGGGACGGGCCGCCCGGCCGCCAGATCAACAGCCGCGATCGGCGCCAGTCATCGACCTCGATCACCCGCTCGGCCGTCACCCCCGGCACGGCGAAGGAATTACTGACCAGCAGCGCCCCCGGACGCATCTCGGCCCGGGCCTTTGCCCACAGCGCCGGCATCGGTGCCGGGGACAGAAAGCAGTAAACCGCATCAAACGCCGCCAGCTCGGCCTGCCATAGACTGCGAAAATACACCCGGCAGTTTCGCCGCGGCAGACAACGCAGCCAGGCGACAAGAAATACCAGGGGCGCCGTCTCGTAGCCCACCAGATGCGCCCGAGGGTAGCGGTTGGCGAGCTGGCACAGGGTGCCGGCAAAGCCGCAGCCCAGATCGACCAGGGCAAACGCCGCCGGTTGTTCGCCGAGCAGCTCGACCAGCTTGTCACGGGTCCGAGGGCCGCTGAGGTACAGCGGCACCCG
Source organism: Pseudomonadota bacterium (assembly GCA_040385585.1). Classification (GTDB taxonomy): domain Bacteria; phylum Pseudomonadota; class Gammaproteobacteria; order Pseudomonadales; family Pseudomonadaceae; genus Aquipseudomonas. The sequence continues at coordinate 26,206 of JAZKHB010000056.1, forward strand.
ATCCTTGAGGCTGTTCCAGTTGAGCAGTGCCAGCAGCAGCAGACCGCCCAGCCAGAACCCGGCGGGCAGCGACTGGCCATTGAGCACCAGCAGGCCGGGCACGAACAAACCATTGAGCGGCAGCCACCAGCGCGCCAGCCCGCCCCACTGCCCCAGCGCGGCGGCCAGCAGGCCCTGAACCAGCCCAAGGGTCAACAGGGACGCCCGCTGGCCTGTGGCCTGGGCATAGAGCAACACGCCCACCCATACCAACAGCACCGCGGCCAGTTGCGCCAGCAAGGCCAGGACGGCGGGGTAGCGTCTTATCCGTTCGATCATGCAACACCGAGGGCCAGTAGGAAGGGGCAGTGTACCCAGGGCTGCCGCTCGGCGTCAGGCATGCACCCCATGCTAGAATCCTGCGCGGCGCCTACAGGGGCGTCATTCGATTATTCGTCGCACTCATTCGGAACCTCCATGGCCAAACGCCAACTCAACCGCCGGCAAAACTGGCGTATCGAAAAAGTCCAGGGCGAACGCGCGGCCCGCGCGGCCAAGCGCGAATCCCTGACCCTGGAAACCCTGGAGGGGGGTGACTTGGGCCCTGAGCAGACCGGCCTGGTCATTGCCCACTTCGGCGTGCAAGTGGAAGTCGAGGCTCAGGAGGGCGAGCTGAGCGGTCAGGTGTTTCGCTGCCACCTGCGCGCCAACCTGCCGGCGCTGGTCACCGGCGACCGGGTGGTCTGGCGCGCCGGCAATCAGGGTATCGGCGTGATCATCGCCCAGCTGCCGCGCAGCACCGAGCTGTGCCGGCCCGACAGCCGCGGCCAGTTGAAACCGGTGGCGGCCAACGTCGACCTGATCGTGATCGTCTTCGCCCCGCTGCCCGAGCCCCACGCCAATCTGATCGACCGCTACCTGGTGGCGGCCGAGCATGCCGGCATTCGACCGCTGCTGCTGCTGAACAAGACCGACCTGATCGATGCGCAGAACGCCGTGGCCCTGGAGGCCCTGCTGGGGGTTTACCGCCAGCTGGGTTATCCGCTGCTGGAGGTCTCGGCCCATGGGGGCGACGGCATGCAACAGCTGCAGGCGCAACTGGATGGCCACGTCAGCGTGTTCGTCGGCCAGTCCGGGGTTGGCAAATCTTCCCTGGTCAACAGCCTGCTGCCCGAGGTCGAGACGCGGGTCGGCCCGTTGTCCGAACTGACCGGCAGCGGTACCCACACCACCACCACGGCGCGGCTGTTCCATTTTCCACGGGGCGGCGAACTGATCGACTCCCCAGGCATCCGCGAATTCGGCCTGGGTCATGTCAGCCGCGAGGATGTGGAAGCCGGTTTTATCGAGTTCAACGACCTGCTGGGGCGCTGCCGTTTTCGCGACTGCAAGCATGACCGCGAGCCTGGTTGCGCCCTGCTCAAGGCCTTGGAAGACGGCCGCATCCAGCAACAGCGGATGAACAGCTACCGGCATATCCTCGGCAGCCTGACCGGCAGTCAGTACTGAGGCGGCGGACAGCGCCATGAAAAAGGCCGCATCGAATGCGGCCTTTTTCTGAACACGACACTGACTATTGCCCCTCGGCATCCTCGAACTGCAGCACGCCATCCTCGAAGATATTCAGTTTCTCGCGCACGACATCCGGCGTGTCCGGCGTGTCTGGCTCACCCGGTACAGCTGGCGACGGGAGCGGTGCCGTACCCTCAGGCAGAACCTCAGACGCACCCTCTGGCGTGGCCTGATCGCCTTCGATGGCGCGCTGGGCCCGCTTGGTCAGCACGATAATGTCGATGCGCCGGTTCACCGGATTGAACGGATCCTCACGGTCGAACAGGGCCGAGGAGGCGTAGCCAACCACCCGCGCCACCTGGCTCTCCGGGTAGCTGCCGGCCACCAGCGCGCGTCGCGCGGCGTTGGCCCGCCCCGCCGAGAGCTCCCAGTTGCCGAAATCCCCCGCGCCGACATAGGGCTTGGCATCGGTATGACCGCTGACGCTGATTTTGTTCGGCACCGCCTTGATGGTGTCCGACATGGCCAGCAGGATGTCTTCGAAATAGGGCTGCAGGCGCGCACTGCCCGAGTCGAACATAGGCCTATTCGCCGCGTCCATGATCTGGATACGCAGGCCGTCCTGGGTGATTTCGAACAGTATCTGGTCCTTGAACTTCTGCAGCTGCGGGTTCTCGTCGACCTTGTTCTGCAGCTCCTGCAGCAACAGGTCCAGGCGCTCGCGCTCGAGCTGCTCGGCCAGGGTCTCGAGCTTCTCGGCGTCCACCGGCGCCTCCGGGGCATCGGGCTGGTCCTGGGGCTCGGGATTGAGGGTCTTGTCAGGCGCGGGAGTCGGCGTTCCGCCCAGGTCGATCACATAGGGGCTGGCGCTTTCGGAAAACCCCACCGGGTCCTGGAAATAGCCGGAAATCAGCTTCTTCTGCTCTGGGGTGGCCGAGGACATCAACCACATCACCAGAAAGAACGCCATCATCGCCGTGGCGAAGTCGGCGAAGGCGATCTTCCAGGCCCCGCCATGGTGTCCGGCGGCACTCTTCTTGATCCGCTTGACGATGATCGGCTGGTTGTTGTCCATCTAGCTAGCTGCCGCGCATGGCTTGCTCGAGCTCGCTAAAGCTCGGCCGGTGCGCGGGGAACAGCACCTTGCGCCCGAACTCCACGGCCAGGGTCGGCGGCATGCCGGACGCGGAGGCGACCAGGCTGGCCTTGATGGCCTCGAACACGTTCAGTTCTTCCTTGGCATCGTGGGCCAGGGCCGCGGCCAGGGGGCCGAAGAAGCCATAGGACGCCAGAATTCCAAGGAAGGTGCCCACCAGCGCCGAGCCCACCTTGTAGCCGATCATGGCATTGTCCGCCTCGGCGAGAATGGACATGGTGATCACGATTCCCAGTACCGCGGCCACGATGCCCATGGCCGGCAGGCCGTCGGCGATCCCCGCCACCGCGTGAGACGGGTGATCCAGCTCTTCTTTGAGGCTGGTCAGCTCCATGTCGAACAGCCCTTCCAGCTCATGGGGCGCCATATTGCCGGAGGACATGATGCGCAGGTAATCGCAGACATAGGCGGTCATCCGCTCATCCTTGAGGATGGCCGGGTACTTGCTGAAGATCGGGCTGGCGGCGGGGTCTTCGATATCGGCCTCGATGGCCATCATGCCCTCGCGCCGGCTCTTGTTGAGCACCTCGTACAGCAGGCGCAGCACTTCGAGGTAGAAGGTATGGGTGTAGCGCGAGCTGAACATCTTCAAGGATTTCTTGAAGACCTGCATAAAGGTGCTGCCCGGGTTGGCCTGCAGAAAACCGCCCAGCGCGGCGCCGCCGATAATCAACACCTCGAAGGGGTGGATCAGCGCCATGAACTTGCCGCCGGAGAGAATAAAGCCGCCGATCACGCTGGCGAATACCACAAGGATGCCGATGATTTTTGCCATAGGGGACTGCTTGTAATGCCAGAGATCAGGGTTATTAAAACAACCCTTCTAATTATTGGAGTTTATACGCCAGACTATAGTCAGTTCCGGCTAAAAGCCAATTTGACGACCTCATGCCGACCTCAGCTCCCCTACCGCGCACCCTCGACGCCTGGCTCACGCACCTGAGCCGCGTGCACCTGCCCGTGCCGGCCGATCAACATGCGCAGATGCGCCATATTCTCGGCACGGGTCGCCACTCGCTGCGCGAAATCGCCGACCTCACACAAAGCTGCCCGGCCCTGGCCCTGAGCCTGCTGCGCGACGCCAACCGCAAGTCCGGCGGACTCAACGAACCGACGCAGAGCCTGGAAGCGGCGCTTACCCGCCTGGGCCTCAAGCGCGCGGAAGCCTTGCTCGCTCAACTGCCGGCGGTCGAGCCCGGGGCCATACCCGTGGCATTGCGGCAACTGCTGCTGATCAGCCAGCACGCCAGCCAGCAGGCCAACGGCCTGTTCGCTGGACGGTTGGCACGCCTCTGGCAGGATATCCACTGGGGTAGCCTGCTGTTTCTGGCGCCACTCTGGCCCCTGGTAGCGAGCCATCCGGCGCTGTTCACGGCCTGGGAACAGCGGGTACTGGCCCGGGGCGAATCCTCCGCCCGGGTCGAACGGGAACTGCTCGGCGTGCCGCTGCTCACGCTGTGCCTGGCGCTCGCCGAGCACTGGCAACTACCGGCCTGGATCATCCAGGGCTACCGCCTGCTCGACAGTGAGCGGCGCCTGCTGGTCAAGGCCTTGCACATCGCCCGGGACAACCTGCACCCCCTGCATCAGCAGCAGGTGCTGGACGCCGACGCCCCCCTGCGCCGCTGGCTGACCCAGCCGAGCAACACCATCCTGCTGGCCAACGGCCTGGCCCTGTCGGCCCACCATGCCTGGGACAGCCCCCACAGCCTGCGCTGGCAACGCCTGACCGGGCTGTACTTGCAACTGCCCCTGGGCGAGGTGCAGCAATCGATGCATCAGCAGGCCGTACTCAGTGCGCGCCAGCAGCCTGCTGCCGATCTCTGGCACCCGGCCCAGGCCCTGCTCTGGCCGTGGTCGGCGCGACGCCTGCAGGCCCTTGCGCCCGTGGCGCCCCAGGCCGCACCCATCGCGCCACCCAGCGCCTGGCGCAGCCACTGCGCCGAGCTGCTGCGCGAGCCCAGCCCCTTCGCCAATGTGCTGCAGCTGACCACCTGCGCCCGGGATGCCCTGCAGGCAAGCGGCTTCAATCGCATCCTGGTGCTGCTCGCCGACCGCGCCCAGAGTCGCCTGCAGGCCCAGCAAGCGCTGGGCCTGGCGCCGGAAGCCGCGCGCCTGAGCCTGGACCCCGGGCAGAGCCAGGTGCTGCGCCACCTGCTCAAGCAGCCGACGCAACTGCGCCTGAGCCCGGCCAATTTCGCCCAGTATTCCGCGCTGCTGCCCGGCACGCTCAAGGCCTTGTTTCCCGGCGAGCATCTGCTGCTGCGCTCGCTGGCGAGCCAGGAGCGGGTGGTCATGCTGCTGATCGTCGATCAGGGCGGTGCCCCCCTGAGCGAAGTCAATCTGCAGCTCTTCGCCAAGACGGTGCAATGCATCGAGCGCGCCCTGACCGGCTTTGGCAAACGCGGGCGCTGAGCTTTCCGCTACACTCGCCCCCTTGTCTTTTGATTAGAGGCCCCTATGCCCGCCTTCTCCGGCCTGCCCCTGGTGATCGAACCCCGCGAACTGGCCGAGCGCCTGCAGCATCACGAGCTGATCCTGGTCGATCTGACCAGCCACGCGCGCTACGCCGAAGGACATATTCCCGGCGCCCACTACGTCGAGCCCAAACGCACCCAACTGGGCCAGCCGCCGGCGCCCGGCCTGCTGCCGCACCAGGCCCAGCTCGAAACGCTGTTCGGCGAACTGGGGCACAGTCCCGAGGCCGTCTATGTGGTTTATGACGACGAAGGCGGTGGCTGGGCGGGACGCTTCATCTGGCTGCTGGACGTGATCGGTCACCGCCGCTATCACTACCTCAACGGCGGCCTGCACGCCTGGCTGGGCGATGGCCTGCCCCTGGACCGGCAGGTGCCACAGGGCGCCGGCGGCCCGGTCGCGCTGCAGCTGGACGAGGGCCCGACCGCCAGCCTGGACTACCTGCGCAGCCGCCTGGGCGCCGCCGACCTGGCCATCTGGGATGCCCGCTCGCCCGGCGAATACCGCGGCGAAAAAGTGCTGGCCGCCAAGGGCGGGCATATCCCCGGCGCGGTCAACCTCGAATGGACCGCGGCAATGGACCCGGCCCGCCAGCTGCGCATCCGCCCGGACCTGCAACAACTGCTCGACGGTCTGGGCATCGACAAGACCCGGGAAGTCATCACCCATTGCCACAGCCACCACCGCTCCGGGTTCACCTACCTGGCCGCCAAGGCCCTGGGCTACCCCCGGGTCAAGGCCTACGCCGGCTCCTGGGGCGAATGGGGCAACCACCCCGACACCCCGGTCGAATCCTGATCCGCGCGCCGACGATTTCCTCAAGCTTTAGCCAAGAAGACCTGAACTTATGAACAACCTCAAAGAACGCTTGTTTATCGCCAGCCAGTACCTGCTGCCCCACCACCTGCTGTCGCGCCTGATCGGCTGTGCCGCCGAGTGCCGCGCCGCCTGGTTCAAGAATCGCCTGATAGGCTGGTTCGCCGAGCAGTACCGGGTGGACATGCGCGAGGCCCAGGTCGAAGACCTGAGCGCCTACGAGCACTTCAACGCCTTCTTTACCCGCGCCCTGAAAGACGGCGCGCGCCCCCTGGACCCGGCGCCCGGCGCCATTCTCTGCCCGGCCGACGGCGCCATCAGCCAGCTGGGCCCCATCGAGCAGGGACGGGTGTTCCAGGCCAAGGGCCACAGCTTCAGCGTGCAGGAACTGCTGGGCGGCGACAGCGCGCGAGCCCAGGCCTTCATGGGTGGTAATTTTGCCACCGTCTACCTGTCACCCAAGGACTACCACCGGGTGCACATGCCCCTGGCCGGCACCCTGCGGGAAATGGTCTATGTGCCGGGCCGGCTATTTTCAGTCAACCAGAGCACGGCGGAAAACGTACCCGGCCTGTTTGCCCGCAACGAGCGGGTGGTCTGCCTGTTCGATACCGAACGCGGCCCGATGGCCGTGGTACTGGTTGGCGCGATGATAGTTGCCAGCATCGAGACCGTCTGGGCCGGTCTGGTCACCCCGCCCAAGCGTCAGTTGAAAACCCTGCGCTACGACGAGGCGGCTCGCGCGCCCATCCATCTGGCTGCAGGTGCCGAGTTGGGCCGTTTCAAACTCGGCTCCACGGCCATCGTGCTGTTCGGCCCGAGCCAGGTGCGGTGGGCCGACGCCCTGGCGGCCGGCAGCGCGGTACGCATGGGCCAGGCCCTCGGCCAGCCACTTTCAGCGCCGCAGGCCGTGGTACCTGCCGCCGATTGAACCGCGAGTGCAGGCTCGGGTCCGATCACTCGAGCTGTAGCTTCATCGAGCTTGAGCGGCCAACTGTTTGAAAAACGCGACAATCCCTTCGGTCTTCCCCTGGGCAGCGAGCGCGGCAGGATGCTGCTAGAGTGAAGTGACACGCACACGACCCTACCGCAAGAACTCGCTTGACCCCCGTGCCGTTGGAGCATTCGAGTTACATGGAAAAACACAGTCCGCACCTGCTGTTGCGCGTCCCGACCCCCACTCAACAGCACCTGTCCTTTTGCGAGCCAAGCCCCCGGGGCTTGAATCGCTGGATTGCCGCGCTCCCCAAGGCCAACCTGGGTGAAATGGCGCGTCAGCTCTATCAGAGCCTGGTGGAGCTCAATCAGCTGGTGACCAGCGCGGACAATCGCCTGCAGCTGCTGGAGTTGCTGCGGCCCGAGGTGTACTTCGTGTGCAAGCACCTGGAGCGGCACTTCCTCAACCAGGCCATCGTGTTGGACGAGCGCCCGCGCAAAGTCGCCAACCTGTGCCAGGCCCTGCAGAATCACTTGGCGGTCGGCTACAAGCTGATCATCGCCCACGAAGCCGCGCGGCCGCCCCAGGAGCGCGCGCAATTGCTCACCGTTGCCCTGCAGCGGGCCATCCATTGCCTGTGCGGCCCCCTGATTCGTGCCAGCCAGCTGTACTGCCCGGTGCCCGAAGGCCTCTGGCTGGAACTTCATCAACTCTATCAATTGGCCTGCGGCCGAAAGGTACAAGAGGTACTGGTGCGCGACAGCCTGGCGCTGCATACCCAGGCACTGAGCATCGAGCGGACCTACCTGATCGCGCTACTGCTGGGCTGCGCACGGTGCAACCAAATGCGCCAGACCGGCATCGCCCGCCTGGCCGAAGCGCTCGAACCCTGGAGTGCCCTGGTGCGCCTGCAGAGCGCCGAGGAGGCATCCAGCCTGTTCGCCATCCCTCCGCAAGTGGATGGCCCTCCGCGCTATACCTCGCTGTTCCCGGCCACCGAGCGGCATAGGCTGCTGGGTCTGGACCCGCAGGCGCTGGTCGACGCCATCAACGACTACCTGCTGCTGCCCACGGACAGCCGCAGCCAGTCGAGCCTTCAGGTGCCCGCGGATATCAGCCCTGACATGCTGCAACACCTGAGCGATGCCTGGGGCGATATCGCCGAGCGCACCTTCCCGCGCACCCAGGCCCAGAGCACCTTGACCCTGTGCATCGGCATGACCGCGCTGCATTACCACCTGGCCGGGCAAAAATCCTTCAAGGACGTGCTCAAGAGCCCGCAAACCGCTCAGACGGTGGTGTTCCAGGCCAACAATGGGCGCCCCGACGCCTGGGCCAATGCCTTCGATGCGCGCCCCGTGCATGGCTGGGAGAACGGCCTGCCCTTCGATGAAATCCAGTACAACGCCGGACCCGGTGCGACCTCCGCCGAAGCTGAAACGACCAGCGAAAGCGTGCCGACCTATGAGTTGTCCACGGTCAATCAAAGCCCCGGCGGCTATTGCCTGTCCTGGCCCAAGGAAGTGCCCAGCCAGTTGCAGGCCGGCGAGCTGCTGGGTCTTCAGGATGCACCCGAGCAAGGCTGGAGCGTGGCCCTGGTGCGCTGGATCCGCCAGGTCAGGGGTGGCGGCACGCAGATGGGCATCGAATTGATCGCCCCACGGGCCCAGCCCTGCGGCCTGCAACTGGTGCGCAAGGCCGAGCAGAACAGCCAGTTCCTGCGTGCCCTGTTGTTGCCCGCCATCCATGCCATCTCCCGCCCCGCCACCCTGATCACCCCGCGCCTGCCGTTTCAGGAAGGCAACAAAGTGCTGATCAACCTGAGCGGCCAGGAACGTCGGGCGGTGCTGAGCCGTCGCCAGAGCAGCACCGGCAGCTTCAATCAGTTCGAATACCGCAGCATCGTCGAGGCCGAGGCTCCAGCCTCTGGGAAACCGGTCACAGCACCGACACGCGCCGGCCAGGACGGCGAGGAAGACTTTGACTCACTCTGGAAGTCGCTGTAGATTCCAGCCACCCCCTTTTGTCGCCTTTTCGCGCCCGTTCGGCGCTGTTTAAGTGCCCGTTAAGAACCCCGCCATGGCCCTCGAAAAGAAAACAATCCGGTTACTGATTCTCGAAGATTCGCAGAACGAGGCTGAGCGACTGGTCAGCCTGTTTCGCAATTCCGGTCGCGCCACCCGGGTGCATCGCTTGACCTCCAGCGACGACCTGGCCACGGCCCTGCAGCAGAGCTGGGACCTGATGATCGCCGCTCCCAGCAGTGAGAACCTCGATCCGAGCGAGGCGGTTACCGCCATCCGCCGCCAGGCCAAGGACATCCCCTTTATCCAACTGGTGGAAGGCAACGACTCCGATGCCATTACCGAAGCCCTGACCCTGGGCGCCCAGGATGCCTTGCCCCAGGGCGAGGACGAGCGCTTGATGCTGGTGGCCAACCGCGAACTGGCCAACCTGGAAGAGCGCCGCGCGCGCCGCGCCGCGGAAGTGGCCCTGCGCGAAAGCGAAAAACGCTGCCAGCTGTTGCTGGACAGCTCGGTGGACGCCATCACCTATGTGCATGACGGCATGCATATCTACGCCAACCGCACTTACCTCGAGCTGTTCGACTACGAAGACGCCGACGAACTGGAAGGCATGCCGCTGATCGACCTGATCGCGCCACGCGACCAGGCCAGCTTCAAGGAATTCCTCAAGAGCTACCACGGCACCGAAGGCGCCGCCGAACTGACCTGCACCGGCCTCAAGGCCAACGGCCAGGACTTCGTCGCGCGCATGAGCTTTTCGCCCGCCACCTACGACAGCGAACCCTGCATCCAGGTAGTTATCCGGGCAGAAGCCAGCAACGCCGAACTGGAAGAACGGCTGCGCGAGATCAGCAGCCAGGACCTGGTGACCGGCCTGTACAACCGCGGCTACTTCCTCGAATTGATGGACTCGGCCGCCGAGCGTGCGGTCAATGCCGGACAGCCTTCCAGCCTGGCCTATATCCGCGTCGACAAATATTCGAGCTTGCTGGTCAGCGTCGGCCTGGCCGGTATCGACTTGCTGCTGACCGACCTGGCGAACCTGCTGCGCGGCCATTTTGACGCCGATGCCCAGCTGGCGCGCTTCGGCGACGACGTATTCGGCGTGCTGCAGCCCGGCCAGACCCCGGAGAATGCCCAGCCGGCCCTGGCCAGCCTGCTGAAAAAAGTCGAAAGCCATTTGTTCGATGTCAGCGGCCGCACCATACAGATTACCCTGTCCATCGGCGTGGCCGGGCTCAACGAAAAGACCCCGAGAGCCCAGGAGGTGGTCGACCGTGCCCACCGCAGCGCCGACGAGCTGAGTCAGGGCAACGCCCTCAAAGTATTCAATCCGGCCGATGAGCTGGCGGCCGCCGCCAACCGCGGCAACGTCGTGGCCATGGTCCAACAGGCCTTGGAGAACAACAGCTTCCGCCTGCTGTTCCAACCCATCATCAGCCTGCGCGGCGACAGCAACGAACATTACGAAGTGCTGCTGCGCCTGCTCAACACCCAGGACCAGGAAGTGCCGCCCGAGGAGTTCCTGAGTGCCGCGAAAGACGCCGGACTGGCCGAAAAGATCGATCGCTGGGTGATACTCAACTCCATCAAGCTGCTGGCCGATCACCGCAGCAAGGGCCATCAGACCTGCCTGTTTGTACACCTGTCCAGCGCCAGCCTGCAGGATGCCACCCTGCTGCCCTGGCTCAGCGTGGCGCTCAAGGCTGCCCGCCTGCCTTCCGACGCCCTGGCCTTCCAGTTCAACGAACCGGATGCCATCGCCTACCTCAAGCAGGCCAAGGCCTTGACCCAGGGCCTGGCCCAGCTGCACTGCAAGGTGACGCTGAGCCAGTTCGGCTGCTCGCTCAACCCCTTCAATACCCTGAAGCACCTGAATATCGACTTCGTCAAGGTCGACGGCTCCTTCTCCCAGGACCTCAACCAGCCGGAAAGCCAGGAAGCCCTGAAAACCCTGCTCGACAGCCTGCATGCCCAGGCCAAGCTGACCATCGTGCCGTACGTGGAGAGCGCCAGCGTGTTGGCGACCCTCTGGCAGGCCGGGGCCAACTATATCCAGGGGCATTACCTGCAGGGACCCAGCCAGGCTATGGATTACGACTTCTCGGCCGGCGACGAATAACGCCAGCTTCTGCAAAAAAAAGCCGCCCTCGGGCGGCTTTTTTTCGTAGCACGATAATCCCTGGGGTCATCCGCGGCCACGGCGGACCCCGCGCTCAGGCTTGACCGTCGCGGTCGCGGCAGCCCAGCAGATAGAGAATGCCATCCAGGCCCAGGGTCGAGATCGCCTGCTTGGCCGATTGCTTGACCAGGGGCTTGGCGCGAAAGGCCACGCCCAGACCGGCGATTGCCAGCATCGGCAGGTCATTGGCACCGTCGCCCACGGCGATGCTCTGCTCCAGGCTGATGCCTTCCCGGGCCGCCAGCTCGCGCAGCAGGTCGGCCTTGCGCTGGGCATCGACTATGGGCTCGACCGCCACCCCGGTGACCCGGCCGTCCACTACCTGCAGGGCGTTGGCGAAGACATGGTCGATGCCCAGCCGCGCCTGCAATTGCAGGGCGAAGTAGGTGAAGCCGCCAGAGAGGATGGCCGTCTTGAAGCCCAGGCGCTTGAGTTCGGCAAACAAGGTCTCGGCGCCCTCGGTCAGCCGCAGGCCAGCACCAACCTCGGCCAGGGCCGTTTCCGGCAGGCCCTTGAGCAACGCCAGGCGCTCCTTGAAGCTTTCGCGAAAGTCCAGCTCGCCGCGCATGGCCCGTTCGGTGATCGCCGCCACCTGTTCGCCGACACCGGCGACCTTGGCCAGCTCGTCGATGACCTCGGCCTCGATCAAGGTGGAGTCCATGTCGAACACCGCCAAGCGCCGGTTGCGCCGGTACACCGAATCCTGCTGAAAGGCGATGTCGACATTCAGCTCCTGGGCCACCCGCAGGAAATCGGCGCGCAGTGCACCAGGGTCGGCCGGCTCGCCGCGTACCGAGAACTCGATACAGCCCTTGCTCAGCTCGGCCGGGGTATCCAGGGGCATGCGCCCGGAAAGCCGATCGATGTGATCGATATTCAGGCCGTACTGGGCGGTGATGGCGCTGACCCGCTGCAACTGCTCGGCCGTGACCTTGCGCGTGAGCAGGGTGACGATATGCCGGGGCTTGCCCTGGCCACCGACCCATTGCTGGTAATCGGCCTCGGACACCGGCGTGAAGCGCACCTGTTGATCCAGCTTGTAAGCCGTGAACAGCACGTCCTTGAGCACGGAAGAGGCCTGCTCGGTGCCGGGGATTTCCACCAGAATACCGAACGACAGGGTGTCGTGAATCACCGCCTGGCCAATGTCGAGAATACTCACCCCGCCCTGGGCCAACACCCCGGTAATGGCGGCGGTCAGGCCCGGACGGTCTTCACCGGTGATATTGATCAGGACAATTTCACGCAAAGCGCACCTCCCAGCGTAAAGAAGGCGGCTATTCTACCCGCTTGCACGGCCAGGGCCGCAACACAGGCTTCGTACCGCCGGGCTCGTATCACACGCGGCGCGGGCATAAACCCGACCACGACCCGGCTTTTCGGCCTGCTTTAGCGCTTCAAGCCTTTAGCGCTCGCCCGGCTTTCCCTATACTGCGCGGCAATTCCACTGCACAAGAGCCGCGCTCTGTGAACCGGCCTGCGCCCATCAAACCCGACAATGTCTTTCTGCTGATCTTCCGCGCCCTGCGTCAGCGCCGGGTGCCCCTGGTCCTGCGTATCGCCAGCCACAGCCTGGTGCTGGTGGCACTGGCGATGCTGATCTATGCCTGGGTCATGGGCATGCAGTTCAAGCAGGCCATGCAGCAGCAGGCTGACGCCCTGGGACAGAGCCTGCTGGTGCAGACGGCGGATTCGGCCCGAGAGCGGCTGGTGGCCAACGACCTGCTGAGCCTCAATGTGCAGCTCAATCAGCTGGTGAAGAACCCCCTGGTGGCCCATGCCGCGCTCTACAGCGTGGACAATCGCATCCTTGCCGAAGCCGGCGCACGGCCCAAGCAGGGCTTGTTGGGCGAGGCCGATGGCCTGTATTCGACCCCTATCACCTTTCAGGAAGTCATGGCCGGGCACCTGCGCCTGAGCCTGGACATGCAACAGTTCCAGCAACCCATGACCATCAGCTTGCAGAGCATGGGCCTGCTCAGCCTGATTCTGCTGGCCCTGACCCTGGCTCTGAGCATGCGCCTGGGCCGGCATATCTCCACGCCGTTACTGGCGCTGCGCCTGTGGCTGCGCGATCCGGACGACCCGGCACCCGGCGCCGGCCGCCAGGACGAGATCGGCGACCTGGCGCGCCAGCTGCAAAGCCGCCTGGTACCGGAACGCGAAGCGCCGGACCCGGACGAGCTGGATGACCTGGAATACGACGGCGACGACGCCACGCACGATCACGATCACGATCACGATCACGATCAGGACCTGGAGGAGCAGGAGGACGAGGACGAGGTGCCGGCTTTCGAGGTGCGCGACCTGCGCGATCCGCGCTTCGACGACACCCAGCCCGCGACCGCGCCGCGCCTGGCGCTCGCCGATCCCGAAGACCCCTTCGCCGAGTTGCGCGAGGCCTTTGCCCAGGCGCCTGCCGCAGGACGTACCGACGCACCGGACAGCGGCCACGAGGAACCGACGGCTGCCGGCGATACTCTGCACGGCCAGCCGTTCGGCCAGCCCTTCGCACAGCCCGCCGCGCCCCGTTACAGCGCCGTCCTGGCCATCCAGCTCGGGGCACAGGAGCAGCTGCGGCGCCTGCCGCGGGTGCGCCTGATGGACCTGCTGAAACGCTACCGCGATTGCCTGGACCAGGCCGCGGCCCTCTACCAGGGCGAGCTGCACACCCTCAACGACGGCAGCAGCCTGATGCTGTTCCACAGCCAGGACAGCGGCGCGGACTACCTGACCCATGCCATCTGCTGCGGCGAGCTGATGCGCGCCCTGGGGCATGCCCTGCAGATCGAAGTGGCGGACAGCGGCATTACCCTGCAGCTGCAGCTGGGCCTGACCCAGGGCGATGCCCTGGTCGGCCTGACCCAGGCCGAGCTGCTGCTCAGCGAGACGCCCAAGCAAGCCCTGGCGCTGTCGCAGCACAGCCGCAACCTGCTGCTGGTGGCCCGCACCATCGGCGACGACACGCTGCTGCGCCAACGCGCACGCATTCGCGCCATCGCCAGCCCCCAAGGCGCCTGCTGTGTCGAGCGCCTGCTGGAGCCCTACCCCGCCCTGCTGGAGCGTCAGCTGGCGCGCATGCATGAGGCCCCCGCTCGGCCTTGACCAGCCTGATCAGCCATCCACTGCCGGTCCTGGCCTTGGGCCTGGCGCTGGGCAGCCGGGTGATCGGTCCGCGGTTGCTGCTGGCCGGTGCCCTGGCCGCCTGCCTGCCCGATGCCGACGTGCTGACCTTCAAACTGGGCATCGCCTACAGCGATGCCTGGGGTCATCGCGGGGCCAGTCATTCGCTGCTGTTTGCTGCTCTGCTGGGGCTGCTCGCGGCCCTGGGCAGTCGTCTGCTGCAGGCCGGGCCGCTCAAGGCCGGTGCTTGGGTCGGCCTGGCGTGCGCCAGCCACAGCCTGCTGGACGCCCTGACTGATGGCGGCCTGGGCGTGGCCTGGTTCTGGCCCTGGCAGGAACAGCGGTATTTTCTGCCCTGGCGACCGATCCAGGTGTCGCCCTTCCTCGGCGGTTTTTTCAGTGCCCGCGGGCTGGCGGTGCTGGTCTCCGAAGCGCGCTGGATCTGGCTACCCTGCCTCGGCCTGGCCGTGACCGGTATCGGCCTGCGCCATCTGTTCGGCCGTCGCGCCTGATCCCACGCAAAAGCCCGCACGCAGCGGGCTTTTTTCTGGCAGGAAGCCTCGCTAGAAGCGAAAGACTTCCAAGTTATTGCGCACCGGTTCGACGTTAGGGACGCTGGGAGTGCTCGGTGCCGGCTTCGGCTCCGGGCTGCGAGGACGCACCGCAGCGGGCTTGCTGGGCGCCTCGGCGACCGGTTGCGCGGCCCAGGGCACTATGGCCGCCGCCAGTTGCTCGACCAGCTGCTGCAGCAGCAGGCTTTGCGCGCGCACCTGATCGGCGGTGGTGCCCTGGTGGGCTTCCTCCAGGCGCACCAGGCGGCTCTCGCGCCACTGCCCACCCTTGTCCAGCACCCGCCACTGCGCCTCGAGTACCGCGGGCTGCTGCGGACCGGAGTCCAGCCGGGTGATGGACAGCGCCACCTGCACCTGGGGCACGAAGCCCTGGGGCGCCGGCGCCAGCACCAGGCGCTGGCTGTCCAGGCGCCAGGCCAGCTGCCGCAGCAATTGCTGGTCGATATCCGCGGCCAGGTTGCCGGCCCAGCTGGCGTCCCCGGTCGCCAGCAAGCTGCCATCGGCCTGGCGCTGCAACAGCGCCTCGCGTTGCAGGTAATCAGCCACCGACACCGGCCCCAGCAATACCGCCAGGCCCTCGGCCTGTTGCGGCACGCCGGCTTCGCCACCACTGAGCTGGTAAAGCGGCACCGGCTGATAGCCGACGCAACCCACCAGCCCCAGTAGGCCGGCGAGCAACAGCGCGGGGGAAAAACGAACTCGATTCATGACGGCCTTCATGGTTGTCTGTTTTGCCTATCGCCTGGGTTCGGGTGCACCGGGACGCGCGTGCAAGCAGCCGCGCATCATCCATCAAAGCCGCCCACGACTCCAGCCCAACGGCACTTAACCGGCACCCTCCACCAGCAAGCCGTCGACCCGCTGGAAGCCACGGGGCAACTTGTTGCCGCGCCGGCCGCGCTCGCCCTTGTAGTGTTCCAGGTCGTCGGCTTTGAGCGACAGGGTGCGCTTGCCGGCCTGCAATACCAGGGTGGCGCCGGGCGGCAGCACGGCCAGGTCGGTGAGGTACTCTTCGCGGCTGGCGACCCGCTCGCCGGGAATGCCGATGATCTTGTTGCCTTTGCCCTTGCCCAGTTGCGGCAGGTCGCTGATCGGAAACAGCAACAACCGGCCCTCGCTGGTAACCGCCGCCAGCCAGTCTTCCTCGCGCCGCGCCAGGGGCCGCGGGGCCATGACCCGGGCGCCGTTGGGCAGGCTGAGCAGCGTCTTGCCGGCCTTGTTCTTGGCCTGCAGGTCCTCGCCCTTGACCACGAAGCCGTAGCCGGCATCCGAGGCCAGTACATAGAGCGCCTCGTCGTCCGGCAGCAGCACCCACTCGAAGCTGGCCCCCGGCGGCGGCGTCAGCCGGCCGGTCAAGGGTTCGCCCTGGCCGCGCGCCGAGGGCAGCGAATGGGCCGCCAGGGAGTAGCTGCGTCCCGTGGAGTCGATGAACACCGCGAACTGGTTGGATCGCCCCGGTGCCCCGGTCTTGTAGCCGTCGCCGGCCTTGTAGGACAGGCCGGTGGCATCGATGTCATGGCCTTTGGCGCAGCGCACCCAGCCTTTTTCCGAGATCACCACGGTGACCGGCTCGGTGGGCAACAGCTCGGTTTCCGACAGCGCCCTGGCCTCGGCCCGCGCCACCAGAGGCGAGCGGCGGTCGTCGCCGTAGGTCTGGGCATCGGCGATCAATTCACTGCGCACCAGGTTCTTCAGCTTCTTCTCGCTACCCAGCAGGGCCTGCAGTTTGGCCTGTTCCTTGGCCAGGGCGTCCTGTTCGCCGCGGATCTGCATTTCTTCGAGCCGCGCCAACTGCCGCAAGCGGGTTTCCAGGATGTACTCGGCCTGCACGTCGGTGAGGCCGAAGCGCGCCATCAGCACCGGCTTGGGCTGGTCCTCGGTGCGGATGATATGGATCACTTCGTCCAGGTTGAGGAAGGCGATCAGGCGGCCTTCCAGCAGGTGCAGGCGGTGCTCGACCTTGTCCAGGCGAAACTGCAGTCGCCGGCGCACGGTGCCGACGCGGAACACCAGCCACTCGCTGAGCAGGGTGCGCAGGTTCTTGACCTGGGGCTTGCCGTCCAGGCCGATGATATTGATGTTCACCCGGTACGAGCTTTCCAGCTCGGTGGTGGCGAACAGGTGCTGCATCAGCTCGTCCAGGTCGATGCGGTTGGAGCGCGGGATGATGACGATGCGGCAGGGGTGTTCGTGGTCCGACTCGTCGCGCAGGTCGGCGACCATCGGCAGCTTCTTGGCCTGCATCTGCCCGGCGATCTGCTCCAGGACCTTGGCGCCGGAGACCTGATGCGGCAGAGCGGTGACCACGATATCGCCGTCCTCGATGCGGTACACCGCGCGCATGCGCACCGAGCCCTTGCCGGTTTCGTAGAGCTTCAGCAGGTCGGCGCGCGGGGTGATGATTTCCGCTTCGGTGGGGTAATCCGGCCCCAACACGTGCTCGCACAGCTGCTCCACCGTGGCGGCCGGCTCGTCCAGCAGGCGCACGCAGGCGCTGGCCACTTCGCGCAGGTTGTGCGGCGGCACGTCGGTGGCCATGCCCACGGCGATGCCGGTGGTGCCGTTGAGCAGCAGGTTGGGCAGGCGCGCCGGCAGCACGGCCGGCTCGTCCAGGGTGCCGTCGAAGTTCGGCACCCAGTCCGCGGTACCCTGGCCCAGTTCGCTGAGCAGCACCTCGGAGTAGCGCGACAGTCGCGCCTCGGTATAGCGCATGGCGGCAAAGGATTTGGGATCGTCCGGCGCGCCCCAGTTACCCTGGCCATCGACCAGGGTGTAGCGGTAGCTGAACGGTTGGGCCATCAGCACCATGGCCTCGTAGCAGGCCGAATCGCCATGGGGATGAAACTTGCCGAGCACGTCGCCCACGGTACGGGCCGACTTCTTGTGCTTGGAATCGGCATCCAGGCCCAGCTCGCTCATGGCATAGACGATGCGCCGCTGCACGGGCTTCAAGCCATCGCCGATATGCGGCAGCGCGCGGTCCATGATCACGTACATGGAGTAGTTGAGATACGCCTGCTCGGTGAAGTCGGCCAGGGAGCGGCGTTCGACGCCGTCCAGGCTGAGATCGAGGGAATCGTTCATCGGGTTCTCATCGGGGTCTGGCGCAGCACCAAAGTGCCGTCGCGCTGGGTGAATTCCAGTTGTCTCAGGGCGCTCATGCCCAACAGCACCTCGTCGCCATCCATGCCGGGGACGATCAGGGCCGCCACATTGTCCAGGCCGATCTCGCCCAGCTGCAGGTGTCGCAAGCGGGTGCGCCGGCCCATGGCGCGGCCGTTGGCGGTCAGCACCTCGACGGCCGCCCCCGGGCTCAGGCCCAAGCGCTCGGCCAGGGCCGCGGGAATCGCCACATCGGTGGCTCCGGTGTCTAGCAAAAAGGTCACGGCCTGACCGTCGATCCGGCCATCGAGCAAGTAATGCCCCTGTGGATTACTGGCCAGGCGCAGCTCGATAAAATCGCTGCCGCGCAGCGATTCGGGGACCTGGTTGGGATTGTGCCGGGCCTCTTCCCAGCGACCGAGCGCCAGGGTGAGCAGCGCCAACCCGGCGACCCAGGCCATGATCCAGAACACGCGCCCGGCGCGCTGCCCCGGCTGTGGCGCACTCATCGCGCCGCGCTCCAGCCGCCGGCCGGCGCCGCGAAGCGCCAGATGATCGGCCGCGCATCGTCGTCGCCACGGGGATGAAAGCCATTGTCCAGGCCAATCCAGGCACCCTGCTCGTCCAGCCACAGGGCTTCGGCCATGCCATAGGCACGGTTATAGCGCCGCTCATCGGTCAGGGCCTCGGCGGCAAACGACCAGCAGCGCTCCACGGCGCCGTCGTCCAGGTTGCGCCGGCAAACACGGTGAGCGAGGCGCTCGAGGGTGAACAGCTTTTCGTCATAAAACGCCAGCCCGGAAAAATCCCGCGCCGCCAACTCCCCGCCTATGACCTCGGGAGCCGCGAGGTCGCCGCTTTCCCGGAGCAGCACACAATTGCCATTGCAGGCCCAGGCATTCGCCTGAGCCTGCAGCGCCAACAGGCCACGACTCTGGCGCTCGGCCGCCAGCCACAGGCGTTGGCCCGCCGGATCGACGGTGAGGCCCTCGTAGGCCGCGTTGAAGCGCAACAGCAGGCCGCGGGCGCGGGCCTGGCGGGTCAGGTTGGCCGGCAGTTCTAGCCAACGTGGGGATCCGGCCGGCGGCAGCTGCAGCACCCCCGCCTGGGTCTCGCTGACCAGGTAACGGTTGCCGGCGGCATCGCAGCTAAGGCCCTCGAAATCCAACTGACCGCCCCGCAGCACGCCGTTGATCCCGTTGCTGATGCGCAGCCCCCAGGGCAGCCCGCTGGGCGGTGCGACCGGCGCACTGAACAGTTCGGCCTGGGCCTGCCAGGCGCCTTCGCCGCTTTCCAGGCGGTACAGGCGGTCGTCCTCGCGGTCGGATACGGTCCACAGCGCCTCGCCGCACCAGGCCAGTCCGGACAGGTTGCCGCCCGGAATGCCGTCCACCGGATGTTCGGCCTGCAGCACCAGCTCTTCCAGCGCCTGGGCCAGCAGCGGCATGCTCAGAGCCATCAGCGCGGCGAACAGCCGGTGCATCAGTGCCGCCCTCGCATCACAGCAGCACCTCGGCCAGGTCGCCCTTGGACTCCAGCCAGCTTTTGCGGTCGCCCGCGCGCTTTTTCGCCAGCAGCATGTCCATCAGCTCTTCGGTCATGGCGTAGTCGGCCAGGGTCAGTTGCACCAGGCGCCGGGTATTGGGGTCCATGGTGGTCTCGCGCAGCTGCGGCGGATTCATCTCACCCAGCCCCTTGAAGCGGGTGACCTGGGGCTTGCCGCGACGCTTCTCGGCCAGCAGGCGCTCGAGTATGCCGTCGCGCTCGGCCTCGTCCAGGGCATAGAAGATTTCCTTGCCCACATCGATGCGGTACAACGGCGGCATGGCCACGTAGACATGGCCGGCGTCGACCAGGGGACGGAAGTGCCGGACGAACAGGGCGCACAGCAGGGTAGCGATATGCAGGCCGTCAGAGTCGGCATCGGCCAGGATGCAAACCTTGCCGTAACGCAGCTGGCTGAGGTCGGCCGCGCCCGGATCAACACCGATGGCCACGGCGATGTTGTGCACTTCCTGGCTGGCCAGCACCTCGCCGCCGTCGACTTCCCAAGTGTTGAGGATTTTTCCGCGCAGCGGCAGGATGGCCTGGAACTCCTTGTCCCGCGCCTGCTTGGCCGAGCCGCCAGCGGAATCACCCTCGACCAGGAACAGCTCCGAGCGCATCGGGTCCTGGCCGGCGCAATCGGCCAGTTTGCCGGGCAGCGCCGGGCCCTGGGTGATGCGCTTGCGCTCGACTTTCTTGCCGGCCTTGAGCCGGCGGCCGGCGTTGTTGATCGCCAGCTCGGCCAGGGCCAGGCCCAGCTCCGGGTGCTGGTTGAGCCAGAGGCTGAAGGAATCCTTGACCACCCCGGAGACGAAGGCTGACGCCTCGCGGGACGACAGGCGCTCCTTGGTCTGCCCGGAGAACTGCGGCTCCTGCATCTTCATCGAGAGGACGAAAGCAATGCGTTCCCAGACGTCTTCAGGGGCCAGCTTGACCCCGCGCGGCAGCAGGCTGCGGAACTCGCAGAACTCGCGCATGGCGTCCAGCAAGCCCTGGCGCAGGCCGTTGACATGGGTGCCGCCCTGGGCCGTGGGGATCAGGTTGACGTAGCTTTCCTGCACCCCGTCACCACCCTCGGGCAACCACAGCAGGGCCCAGTCCACCGCTTCCTTGTTGCCGGCCAGGCTGCCGCAGAACGGCTCGTCGGGCAGGCGCAGGCTGTCGGTCACGGCGTCCACCAAGTAGGAGCGCAGGCCGTCTTCGTAGTGCCACTCGACCTTTTCGCCGCTGGCCTTGTCCTCGAAACCGACCAGCAGCCCGGGGCAGAGCACAGCCTTGGCCTTGAGCACATGCTTGAGGCGGCTGACGGAGAACTTCGGCGAGTCGAAATACTTGGGGTCAGGCCAGAAGTGCACACGGGTACCGGTGTTGCGCTTGCCCACGGTACCGGTGACGGCCAGTTCGCTGGCCTTGTAGCCGTCGGCGAAGCCCATGCGGTATTCCTGGCCGTCGCGCTTGACGCTGACGATGACCTGGGTCGACAGCGCGTTGACCACCGAAATGCCCACCCCGTGCAAGCCGCCGGAGAACTGGTAGTTCTTGTTGGAGAACTTGCCGCCGGCATGCAGCTTGGTGAGGATCAGCTCGACGCCGGAGACACCCTCTTCCGGGTGGATGTCCACCGGCATGCCCCGACCATCGTCGCTGACCTCCAGGGAATTGTCCTCGTGCAAGATGACCTGCACCGACTGGGCATGACCGGCCAGGGCCTCGTCGACGCTGTTGTCGATCACCTCCTGGGCCAGGTGGTTGGGCCGGCTGGTGTCGGTGTACATGCCCGGACGTTTGCGCACCGGGTCGAGGCCGGAAAGGACTTCGATGGCGTCTGCGTTATAGGTCATGGCGTCTCTTGTCGGTCAATTGAAGGCGGAAAAATCGAGGTCGCGCCACAGGCCGGGGGCAAAGCCGACAAAGGCCAGCAACGCCGGCAGGCGCTCGGCAAACCCTTGGAAGCCATGGTCGCCGCCGGCCTGGATGCGCAGCGCGCAAGCCCGGTAGTAGGCCTCGGCCTGGCGGTAGTCCAGGGTCTCGTCGCCGGTCTGCAACCACACCTGGTAGCGGGCCGGGGCCTGGGGCCCGGGCACTTCCAGCTCGGCCAGGGCCTGCACATGGTCCTCGGTCAGCTCCCAGGTCTCGCCGCTGTAAAGGTTCTGCTGCGGGCCCAGGCGGCCGTCGAACAGCTTATGGGGGCGCACCACCGGGTTGATCAGCAGGGCCTTGAGGCCATGGCGCTCGGCCAAATGGGTCGCATAGTAGCCGCCCAGGGAACTGCCGACCAGCACCGGCCGGCCCAGCTCGACGATCAGCGCCTCGAGCTGGGCCATGGCCTGGCGCGGGTGATGGTGCAGGGCCGGAACTCGCAGGCACTCGGCCAGCCC
>JAZKHB010000057.1:0-9474 GCA_040385585.1 Pseudomonadota bacterium
CTGCGCACCCGCTACCAGCGCGACGTCATGGGGCGGCTGCTGGACAAGTTCAGCAGCAAGCCCGGCGTCACGACGCAAGACGGCCGCCCGCCTATCGCCCACAGCCGCTTCGCCTACGACGCCGCCGGGCAACTGGTGCGTGCGCGCAACGGCCAGGCGCGGGTCGAGCTGTATTACAACCCGGTCGGCCAGCTCAGCCGCGAAGTGCTGCGCAGCCGCGGCGGCCTGAGCAGTGAACTGCAGCACCGCTACGACCCGCTGGGCAACCGTGAATCCACCACCTTGCCCGACGGCCGCGCGCTCAACACCCTGCGCTACGGCAGCGGCCATGTGCACCAGATCAACCTGGATTTCCAGGTGATCTGCGACTTCGAACGCGACGCCCTGCACCGCGAAGTGGGGCGTACGCAAGGGCGCTTGACCAGTCGTTTCCAATTGGACCCCCTCGGCCGCCTGCTGCAAAGTCAGGTTGAGCTTCAGGCCCAAGGCCAGGCTGGCGAACCCTTGGTGGGCGGTGGGAAAAGCGAACGGGACAAGGCCTCCCAAGGCCAGCGCATCGCCCGGCGCTACCAGTACGACCTAGGCGGGCAGCTAAAAAGCATCACGGATCGGCGCCAGGGCACCACCCAGTACGGCTACGACGCCCTCGGCCGGCTGCTGGCCGCGTCGGCCCCCCATGCCCAGGAGACCTTTGCCTTCGACCCGGCGCACAACCTGATGCAGGCCGACGAAGCGCGCCAGCAGGAAGCCCGGCTGCAAAAAACCACCTGGACCGACGCCGAGTGGGCCGCCTATGTGCGGGCCAACCTGGGCAACCCGGCCTTCAATCCGCTGCTGACCCCGGCGGAAGCGGCGGCCGACCCCAGCACCTGGGGCGAGCGCAAACCCAACCGGCTGCGGGTCTGGGAAGAACACCGCTACGCCTACGACCTCTGGGGCAATTGCGTCGAGAAAAAGTCCGGGCCGCACAGCGTGCGCAGCTTCGAGTGGGACGCCGAGCATCAACTGAGCCGCGCCACGGTCATCCGCCAGCAAGGGCGCTTTCTGCATACCGAACACTGGGGCTACGACTACGACCCCTTCGGCCGGCGCATCGCCAAGTACCGCCTGGACCCGACCCACCCCGAACGTATCCGCCCCTGGCTGGATGCCGGCACCACCCACTTCAGCTGGGACGGCAACCGCCTGCTGCTGGAACGCCAGGGCGACCAACAGACCCTGTACCTCTACGAGCCCGAAAGCTTTGTGCCCCTGGCCCTGGTGCGCAGCGAAGAAAAGCCGCCAGAAAAAAACGATCTCGAAAACAACTTCCCGCTGCCCCTGGAATGGCTGGCCCTCAAGGACCGCTATCCGGCGCAGTGGGACGCCACGGTGGGGGCGGCCAAGCGCAAATTCGACGCCAAACACAACCGGAACAAACCCGCCGAACCGGAACGACTCAAAAACCCGGTCGAGGTCTTCTACGTCCACACCGACCACTTGGGCACGCCACGGGAGCTGACCGACAACGCAGGCCATATCGTCTGGGCTGCGACCTACAAGGCCTGGGGCAGCACCGTGAAGATCGAGCGGCCGGGCCGGTTGGTGACCCATACAGTGGGTAACACCCAGACCCAACGCTGGGAAGAACAGAGCGATCCGGTCGAACAAAATCTACGCTTTCAGGGTCAGTACTTCGACCTGGAAACCGGGCTGCACTACAATCGGTTTCGGTACTACGACCCGGACTGCGGGCGCTTTGTCAGCCAGGACCCGATTGGGTTGCTGGGTGGTATCAATAACTACCAGTACGCGCCCAATCCGGTGGGGTGGATTGATCCGCTGGGATTGAATAAGGAATTTGATTGTCCTTGCGATGATCTTGAATGGGGTGTTCCTGATGATGTAAAAAACAAATTC
This sequence comes from Pseudomonadota bacterium, assembly GCA_040385585.1. Taxonomy (GTDB): domain Bacteria; phylum Pseudomonadota; class Gammaproteobacteria; order Pseudomonadales; family Pseudomonadaceae; genus Aquipseudomonas. The sequence goes on from JAZKHB010000057.1 coordinate 1,900, forward strand.
CCAAAAGAATGGGGCGAGGGCGTGCCCAACAAAAAAGGCGTAGGGGTACGGTGGCAGGACCCTAATAATAAAGGGAACGGAGTGCGCATTGATGAGGGTAATCCTAATAATAGTCAAACAGTCCAACAAAAAGATCACGTAGTTGTGCGGCACAACGGAAAAGTCATTGGTCGCGATGGTAAGCCGATTGAAGGCAGCATTAAGGAAAGTCCGGAGCTTGCTCATATCCCACTTGATGAATATAAAAAATGGGAGAAATGGAACGCGCCATGAATAATTTAAAATTAGCTACAATGCGAAAGGAGCTACTTCAGTATCTCGAAGGGTTGTCCGATATTGAATATCAAAAAAAAATATGGGTAGCCGGGGAGCGTACTGAAGGAGTAATGCATGATGAATTGGATTATACGATTCATTTTCTTTATGATGACACAGATTTAGCAACAGACCCCGACTCGTTAATTGGTTGGATCCTTTTAGATAAAATTGAGGTGGACTCAATTAAAGAATTGATATCTGCTCTCGATAGGCTTTTTGAAGTGCACGGTCTAAATTCAACAGACGAAGAATATATGCAAGCAAAGGAGTGGGGGTTTGTTATTTCAGCTGCGAAGACAGCCAGAAATATCATAATTAAAAATGATGAGGCTTCGGGAAAAAGGAGGTAAACATAAAATTACATAAATTTAGTAGTGCTGGTATTTTGGTTCAGTCCGCTGAAAAGATTGCTGTTGATGTAAAAATTCTTTCCCATGATGAGGGGGGATTTATGTAAATGATGTATTAGATAAATTTAAGCCGTGGAAAATCACAGGTCATCTACAAATAGGTGATGGTTCAAGAAAAATTCCTACTGATGAATGTGAGGCTTATTTTTCGTTAAAATTACACAATGAACCTGCGTGTATCTTTTTTGATCAAGATGGTGTGGATAAAAATGTTGTTCTTTTGGTAGAGGATGGGCGAAATATATCGCCTATACTTGAAGGTTCGCCGGGTGTGGAGTGCTTCATATCAAACAATTTAAGAGTTATTTGATTGCAATCAATTGGTATGTCATAGAGTTTGTGGGGGGTATTGATCTCCGTTGAGATTGTAAGATTCTGGTTTTAATCTAAGGGCTTAGGTTGCTCTGATTGGCTGGAAATAATTTTATAGATCATAGAGATAGGGCCCGAAAATATAGAGAGGCTTCTTCAGTGTGCGTGCCATTGACGATCTGCTAAGTAGCGACATGCAAACTCTCGAAACAAGAGATGTGTATTTGCACTACGCCAAGAATGTGCTGTCTGGAAATAATGCCAGGTTTGAATTAACAGGAAATGCATTTAATGTGTGTTTTTCGATTTCCGGAGTTTGCATAGAGAGTTTGTGGGATGAGGAGGCCGAGCTACTTAATATAGATCTTAATAAGTTTATTGAGGTGGTTTCAAATTGGCATCCTAAAAAAGCGTAAATATAGTGGGGGTTTAATTGGCTCGCACGCCATGCTGATGTTTATAGACACTCAACAAAAAAGGTCAAGTTATAGTTTTTGTCGGGTTGAGAGTGGGCGTGGAGATCGTGGTGCGGCGCTAGAAGCGTGCCATATAGTTACTTGTTTTCTTGGCGGTCATTGAGTAAGTGGCTTAAGCTTCAATATTATTGTCTATTTTAAGTATAGGTTTGGTTTGTGAAAAGGCACTTCGACTTGCTAAGTGAAGAGATTTTTTTGTCTGTAAAGATGAAGATGGAAGATCTTAATGTTAAAGAATTCTCGCGTATAGCTATTGTTTATGATTTCGGCAGTTTGGATTTTTTCCCGTTATCAATTGCTTGTTTAAAGAAAGAAGTAGAAATTGAATATAGGAAAAAAATTACTACTAACACTGATTTTCAGTTGCTCTGGAATCCTGAGGAATTTCCAATTTACGCTACGGCGGAATTGCAGATACGAGTGTCAGGTGATCTCGAGGATTTTGTACAGAAACAAATTGAAAGTGGTGGTGGCTATGAGCGTGATATTCGCAGTTCGATAAATTTTGCTTGCGCGCGTCTCAATCATGAATATGAGTCGTCCCCGTTTTTTTTCTCAACGGATCCTGAGCTTGCAGATGTAAAAGATAATCTTATTTCTATTGGAAATATTCCGGATGCTTTTGTTAAGGCGGTTCCGGATTGGTTTTAGCTACAGGAATTATTGTGGCTGGCATCTCTATTTTAAAAATTAATGGCGTCTGTGGCATAGATTTTAATGCCGATCTTGCTCTGTTGATTTGCGCTGAATGCTGACTCTGTTGATCTTCCCCAGCAACCATGAACACGGGTTGAAGCAATTAGCCGACCACTTAAGCGCCTTGCGGAGCGTATCGTAACTGGGACGGCTGGCATACCCAGACCCAATGTTGGGCAGAACAGACTGACTGCGTCGAGCAAAATCTGGCTAACTGATCAATAAGTTATGATGACCTGGGGGACATTCTGAGGTGCTGCTAAAAAAAAGCCGAGTATTGACCCCGCACGGTGAGTGCCTCCCTGCCTTGCCGTCAGTCATAAAGTGATTAGAGAATTTTAATAGCTTTAGAGATTACTTGATCAAGATGGACTGGGCACTATGAGCGGTTCACCCACGACTCCTGTAGAAAGCCCGCCGCAGGTTTTTGCAGCAGAAAGCGAGCTGCCGGACCTTGGTCTGTACGGTATCGTCCGTGATTTCCAGCGCAGCTTCGGCAAGCCTTGCTGGTACGTGCGCCTCACCCGCGACCGCAAGATGATCGGTAGCAAGCGGTTCTATGACCATCATCATGCCAGCTCCGAAGCGGCCCTGGCGGCGGCCAAGGTCTACCGGGATGCACTCCTGATTGAGCACCCGCCCCTGCAGAGTAGGGACCTGCGCCAACGCGTCAACAAGCGAAACACCAGCGGTGTCGCGGGTGTCAGCCGTATCGACAATGAGGGCAACCCATACTGGTCAGCGGAGACACGGATTCGCGGGCCCAAGACCCTGCGTAAAGCCTTTCTCGTCTCGAAATACGGTGAAACCCGCGCCAAGGAGTTGGCTATCGCGGAGCGGCAAAGGCAGCTGGAACAGGTTGATTACGCCAAGCTGTTCGATAAGGATGCCGAGGCGTTTTACGTGCAGCTGGCCAGCGACTCCGCACGTAGCGAGATGTGAAGGACATTGAGCTAAGCGAGCAGTCGAGTCGGCGGTGCTCGATGGGTGGGAGCTTTAGCGGGTCGCGCTGCGTTAAGGCTCGTCCTCGACCAACCGCAGAAACGGGTTGTCGGCCGGCACCGTCTCGAAGATCCCCTCGGGTTGTTCGATTAGATAGCCTTTGACCAGGCTGGTCTTGCGCGGGCCCTGTACCCGGCAGGTCCAGATATTTAGGCCATTGGGGCGCTTGCGGTGCAGGCGCAGGGCTTCGAAGCGCTTTTGCAGCGCGCGCCACTCTCCGGCGTCGGGAAAGGTGCGGCAGTACTGCTGAAAAATCCCCGAGGTGACCAGAAACGCCCTGCCGGCGACGGTGTGCACCTTGGCGCGGCTGTCGTTGATGATCAACTGATGAGCGTCGGCGCAGCGGCGTGCTGGCCCCGTAACTGAAAAAGCCCGGACAGCCTGACCGCCAGATGCACCTCACCGCCCTTCAAGGGGCCCTCGCTAGCCGCCCAAGAGTCCAGTGGTCCAGGATTTCAACAGCGCGCGCGGCTCGCTCCAGGTCGGACTCGCCGCGCCTATATCCGCGCTGGCGAGGGCATCCAGCCGGTGCAAGGCGCGGGCGAAGGAGACGACCTGCTGATGGGCGAACTCCGGGTCCAGGCGCTCTATGCCGCCATCGGGCAGTAGCTGGCACAGGTAATCGGGAACGGGGATCAGCGAGATGCTCGGAATACCGGCCAGGAAGAGCGGCTGCCCCTCGCCGAAGAACACCTTGCCGGTGCGGGGCGACAGCGTCAGGCTTCTGAGCTTGCTGCGGCCCGCAACGGCCTCCCGGTAGATCTGCTCCATGACCGGGTTGGTGGTGTAGACCAGCTCCCGTTCCAGACGGCCGGTGGGCGAGGGCCTGCCCGCGGCCAGGTCGTCCTTCCATTCGTTGCAGCCCAGATGCTCCAGGGTCAGGCCGGCCACGGCTTTGGCATGGCCGTCCTGGCCGTCCCAGAATTCGGGATGGCGCGCGAGCCAGGCCGTGGTGGCCTGGCCTTCGGTCGTAAACTGGGGCAGCTGGAAATGCCCCGTCGCCATGACGAAGACCTGGGTGCGGTTGCGCTCGGCTCGCCGTGCCTGGTGCCGGGCCAGGGCGAGCAGCCCGGCGGCGCCGTTTTCCTCACAGGCGTTCGGTCCGTCGGTATGGGTATTGATGATCAGGGTCTCACTGGCATTGTTGCCGGCCAGCACGGCGTAGAGCGTGTCGGTCTGGGCGTCCTCCAGGACGGCCTCGAGCACCAGGGTGGCGGACAGGCCCCGTTCGGCCGCGTCCTTGAGCCGCTGGCCGGTCTCGGCCGTGACCCAGAGGGCCGGGCAGTCCGCGTAGGGGGTGGTGAAGGGCAGCACCTGCCGCTGGGCCAGTGCGTCCGAGAGTCCCTCGAACACGGCAATCACCCCCAGCACCCCAGCCTGGCGCGCTTGCGGCAGAAAGGTGGCGAGCAGCGGCCCGAGCAGTGGCGATGCCTCACCGGACTGCAAGTCGGCCCCCTCGTCGGGCAGGCGGGATTTGCGCTGGAACAGGGCGCTGGCCTTTATGGGCGAGAGGTCGATGCGCTCGACCGGCACTATGGCGATCTTGCCGCGGGCCACGCTGAAATCTCCAGGTTTCTCGTCGAACCAGAGCAATTCCCCCCTCACGCCCTGGGCGGGGGTCATGCCGGAGTAGGGGTACTCGGCGGCGACGGCAATCGGGCTGCCGTTCGACAGCGTCAAGGAGGACCCGCGCGCGGTCCAGCGCTGGATCCGATAAGCATCCCGGTGCACCTGCAGGCCGAGCGCCTCGAATTCCGCCGCCAGGTAGTCGATGGAGCGGGCGTGGGCGTCGCTGCCGGTCAGGCGCGGTCCGAAAGTGTTCAGCCCCTCGATCCAGTGCCAGAGTTCGTCGCGGCTGGGGAGCTGCGTCAAATCGACCGACAAGCTCGGCAAAGGGCCCCGAGGCTTTTTTCGCAGGTGCTGGAGGGCGGCGACGGCCAGGATTGCCGTGGCGCTGCCGAGTATCAGTCTTCTGCGGTTCATGGGCTGTTCAGGTTCCTCACCAGCTGGACTGCGCGCCGCCTCGCCTTGCAGTAGTGGTCACGGGAGGCGAACACCGCATAACCCATGGCGCCCCCGTGTGCCTGGAAGCGCCATCTCGATGGCCTTCACCACTGGTGGGTCCTGCCCGAGCTGAAAAGCGGTTGATGGCCATGACATAAGTCCTGCCGTTGGCATAAGGGTTCAGGTCTTTTCTCCCGTGGCCACCACGCGTCGACCAAGAACACTTCTGCCAAAACCCAGCGCTGGAATCATCTCGATATCGGTTGAAAGCGCCTTGAACCTCAGCCGCAGGGGCATGGGACTGTTTTGGCTATCCCGTTCGGCTATCCCGCGTGGCATGGGAGGCTGAGGCAGTCGGTAGCCATCCGTAAGGGTTGGACTCCCGCAGCTTGGGGCCGTCTGGAGCGTGGGGCGGAGAGTCCGTATAGTTTTCGCTATATTGACAATGCTTCTCATTAACACATAGCATTTATCCTCATTTGAATCCTCTCGCTGATGCTAATCACGGATATGACCTTGCATGAATGAGCTCGATAGCGCCCTGTTGGCGCTGCTGCTTGAGGACGAATCGTCCCAGGCCGACCGCCTGTGTCCAAGGGCGGCGGCCGGCCCCGCCCCCCTGTCTTTCGCTCAACAACGCTTGTGGTTTCTCCAGCGCCTGGATCCCACGTCGACCGCCTATAACCTGACCCGTGCCTTCCGCTTGCACGGCCTACTCGACGAGTCGGCGCTGGAGAAGGCTTTTCACGCCTTGATCGCTCGTCACGGGGTATTGCGTACGCGTTTCGAGGATAGCCAGGGCGAGCCTCGCCAAGTGATGCAGGCCGAGGTGCCGTTTAGCCTGGCCCGCGAGCACTGCCCCAACCTGCTTGAGGGCGCACGGGTGGAGCGGTTGAGCCGCCGCTTGGCGCATGAGGCCAGGCAAGCCTTCGATCTGGATCGCGCCCCCTTGCTGCGCGTCACCCTGCTGCGCTTCGACGAGCAGAATCACGGTCTGGTGCTGGCCATGCACCATATCGTCTCGGATGCCTGGTCCAACCCTGTTCTGGTGCGCGACCTGGCCGCCGCCTATTCACAGGCCCTGGCGGGACAGGCGCCTGAGCTACCGGCGCTGCCCGTGCAATATGCCGATTACGCGGTCTGGCAGCGCCAGCAACTGCAAGGTCCGGTGCTGGACGCCGAGTTGAGTCATTGGCGCCGTTACCTGGGCGAGCGCGTGCCGGTACTGGAATTGCCCACCGACCTGGCGCGTCCGGCCAAGCCGAGCCAGCGTGGGCGGCGTCTGCGTTTTGCCTTGCCGGCCGAGCTCGCCGAGCGGGCGCAGGCATTCTGTCGGGCCGAAGGCTGCACGCCTTTCGTACTGTTGCTGGCGACCTGGCAGTTGCTGCTGGCGCGTTACAGCGGTCAACCGGCATTTGCCATCGGTGTGCCTCATGCGGCGCGCAGCCAATGGGAACTGGAGGAGTTGATCGGCTTTTTCGTCAACACCCTGATCTACCGCGTCGAGCTGGGGCCCGCGCTGACCGGGCGTGCACTGTGCCAGCGGCTGCGTCAGGAGTCCCTGGCCGCGCTGGATCACGCCGAACTGCCCTTCGAGTTGCTGCTGGAGCGCCTGCAGATCGAGCGTGACCCGAGCCGCACGCCGCTGTTCCAGGCGATGTTCAACCTGAGCAGCGGTGCGGCGGTGCGTTTGAACCTGGCGGATATCCGGATCGAGCAGCAGCTGATCGATGCCGACAGCGCCAAGTTCGACCTCAGTCTGGATGTGGCGGTGCGCCCGGATGGCATGCACTGCGAGTTGGAATATGCCCTCGACCTGTTCCTGCCGGCCACGGCCGAGCGCATGGCCAACCATTACCAGCACCTGCTCCGCGCCTTGCTGGACAACCCCGACGCGTCTATCTGGCAGCTGCCCTGGCTGGCAAGTGGCGAGCGCGAGCAACTGTTGCGGCAATGGAACCGCAGCGAGCGGGTGCTGACGCCGGATCAGGACATGCTGAGTCTCTTCGAGCGCCAGGTCCTTGCCGCTCCCGGGCGTTGCGCGCTGGTTTGCGGCACAGAGCGCCTGAGCTACGCGGAGCTGAACGCCCAGGCCAATCGTCTGGCGCACTGGCTGCGCGGGGAGGGCGTGGGGTGCGAGCAGGTGGTCGGCGTTTGCCTGGTGCGTGAGGCGGCCTTGCTGATCGCGTTGCTGGCCATCCTTAAGGCCGGGGCGGCTTATTTGCCGATCGACCCGGCGCAGCCGCCAGCGCGCAACGCCGACATCCTTGCCCAGGCGGCGCCGCGTCTGGTACTGACCCGTGAAGTGCTGGTCGGCCTGTTCGACAACAGCTTGCCCTTGGTCACCCTGGAGTCGC
>JAZKHB010000057.1:9484-14639 GCA_040385585.1 Pseudomonadota bacterium
CGCGGCGTCCGCGCGAAATGCCCGGACCCGACGGGAAACTCGGCCCGACGTCTTAAGTGTCGGTAAACTTTACAGCTCAGCGCGCGCGGCGAGGTGTAAAGAAAAACGCCGCTCCCATGGCGGAAGCGACGCCAATCTCGGCCTGCCCGTTTCCCCCCATCAGCTGGCTTACAGCCTTTACACCTCGGGCTCCACCGGCCGGCCCAAGGGCGTACAGATCGAACGCCAGGCCTTGGCCAATTTTCTTCAGGGCATCCAGGCGCATGCACGCCTGACGGCCGATGACCGGTTGTTGGCGGTGACCACCCTGGGTTTCGATATTGCCGCCCTGGAGCTGTTCCTGCCGTTGCGTCAGGGTGCTTGCGTGGTGCTCGCCCAGGGTGAACAGAGTATGCAGCCGGCCGCTTTGATCGGGTTGCTGGAGACCCAGGCGATCGGTGTGATGCAAGCCACGCCGGCCACCTGGCAGATGCTTCTGGAGTATGACAGCCCTGCCTGGCAAGGACTGCGGGTGCTGTGCGGCGGCGAGGCCTTGCCCGGTGAACTGGCCGAGCGCCTGCTGGCGCGCGGCGTGCGACTGACCAATGTCTACGGGCCGACCGAGACCACCGTTTGGTCGGCTGCGCAGGCGGTCGAGCGGGTGGAGGGGGCGGTCATTCCCATAGGCCGGCCGCTGGCCAATAACCGCCTGTATATCCTCGATGCGCACCTGGAGCCGCAGCCGCCCGGTGTCGCAGGGGAGCTGTATATCGGCGGTGCCGGGCTTGCCCGCGGCTATGCCGGACGCCCGGGATTGACCGCCGCAGCCTTTGTGCCCAATCCCTTCGCGGTCTGCGAAGCGCCTGGAGCGGGCCACGGCAGTCGGCTCTACCGCACCGGCGACCTGGCCCGCTACCGCGCCGATGGTGGTATCGAATTCCTCGGTCGACGGGATTTTCAGGTCAAGCTGCGCGGTTTTCGCATCGAGCTGGGCGAAATCGAGGCGGCCTTAACCGCCCATGGCGAGGTGCAGCAGGCCGTGGTGACGCTACGCCAGGCACCTGGCGGGCAGGAGGCGCTGGTCGCCTATTTGCGCGCTTCGCCTGGTCTGGCGATGGCGCCGCTCGGCCATTTCCTGCGCGAGCGCCTGCCGGTCTACATGCTGCCGGCAGCCTTCGTCAGGCTGGATAACTTCCCCCTCAACGCCAACGGCAAGATCGACCGCCAGGCGTTGCCTGCGCCGGTCTGGAGCACGGCTGAAACGGCGGCGCTACCGGCCAGCGACAGCGAGAAGCGCTTGGCCACCATCTGGATGGAGGTACTGGGTGTCGGCGCGCTCTCGCGTCAGGACGAACTCTTCGCCTTGGGCGCGCAATCGCTGCAGTTGGTGCGCATCCAGGCGCGAGTGAACCGCGAGTTCGCCTGCGAAGTCGCGTTGGCCGACCTCTTCGCCCACCCGCGTCTGTGGGAAATGGCCGCGGTGATCGACCAGGTCTGCCTGACATCTGAAACGGATCAGTGGGCGCAAATCGACAGCCTGCTGCAAGCCTATGAATAAGCCTTACGAGGGATCCCCATGACGGTCTTTATGTCCTTGCTGCAACGCCATCGCGCGCTGCTCACGCTGGCGTTGCTGGGCAGCCTGGCGAGCGCGGCCGCGGGTATCGCGCTGCTCAACGAAATCAACCGGCTGATTGCCGGTGCCGAAATCATGGATGCGGTCCACGGCGGTTTATACCTCGGGCTGCTGCTGGTGCTGTTTGCCTGCGGTTTCGGCTCGCAAGCATTGCTGACCGCCCTGGGCCACCGGGTGGTCTATGAACTGCGCCTGCAGCTGGTCAAGCGGCTGCTGGACACGCCAATCGAGCAGCTGGAGAAACTAGGCCCATCCAGCCTCTACGCCACCCTGAGCAAGGATGTCGAGGCCATAGGTCAGGCCTTCAACCGCCTGCCCTTCGTGCTCTACAACGGCATCCTGATGCTCGGTGGCTGCGTCTACCTGGCCTGGTTGTCCTGGCAGTTGCTGGTGCTCTGCGCGGTGCTGCTGGGCCTGGGCGTATGGCTGGCGTATGGCTGGTTCGCACGCATGCGGGAATTGATGAAAGGGGTGCGCGACACCGAGGATCAGCTGTATGCCGCCTATACCGCCTCCATCGAGGGACGTTACGAACTGGCGCTCAATACCCCGCGCAAACAGCGCTTCTTCGAACGGGATCTGCTGCCCGCCGCCGACCGTGCGCGGGCCCATGAAGTGCGGGCCGACCGCTACTGGACGCTCAGCCTGAACTGGACCGTCACACTGATTCTCGGCCTGGCCGGTGGCCTGTTTGCCGCGGGCGCCTGGCTGGGCATAGCCGCCGCGACGGTGGCGGCTTTCGTCCTGGTGCTGATGTTTCTGCGGATGCCGCTCAACGACCTGATCGGCAGCCTGCCCACCCTGATTTCCGGGAATGTGGCGCTGGCCAAGATCGAATCCTTGACCCTGGCGGCCCATCAACCCGAATTCATCGCCGAGCACCCCAGGGTGCCCGGTCCTGGCGACATACTGCTGGAGCTGGAAGGGTTGACCTACGATTACCCGCCAGTCTGCGATGACTATGGCTTCCACCTGGGGCCGATCGACCTGCAGGTCAAAGCGGGCGAGACGCTGTTTATCGTCGGTGGCAACGGCAGCGGCAAGTCCACGCTGGCCAAGTTGCTCACCGGGCTCTATCGCCCCAACAGTGGCCGCTTGAGCCTGCACGGTGAAGCGATCACCGATGACCGGCGCGACTGGTATCGCAGCCATTTTTCCACGGTGCTTTCCAGCTTCCACCTGTTCGAGCGCCTGGTCGGTCCGACCGGCGATTTCGACCGGGCCCTGGCCCAGGCCTGGCTGGCCCGCTTGCGCATGGAACGCAAGGTGTCCATCGATCCCGCGGGTCTGCTTTCCACCACCCAGTTGTCCCAGGGGCAACGCAAGCGCCTGGCCCTGTTGGTGGCGTTGGTAGAGGAACGGCCGATCCTGCTGCTCGACGAGTGGGCGGCGGATCAGGATCCGCTGTTTCGCGCCTTCTTCTACCTGGAGCTGTTGCCCGAGCTGAAAGCGCGCGGCAAGACGGTGATTGCCATCAGTCACGACGACCGTTTCTTCGCCGTGGCCGACCGGGTGATCAAGTGCGACGGCGGTCAGTTGACCGTGCTGGATAAAAGCACCTTCAGGCCGGTGCGGGCGCAGCTGGCTGCCGTCATGCCTTGAACGAGCCACGCTGACAGGGAATGCCGATAGCGCCGGCCTCTGGCAAGGGGTTGTGAGAGGGATTGGCTTATAGTTACAATTGCAAATCATTACCGTTAGCAATTCTATTCGATTTATTCCGGGAGCCTGTATGCAAGATCGGGGAAAGCAGTCAAAACAGGGACGGCGGGTTTCCAAGCGTTTGTTGCTGCCGCTTATGCTGAGCGGGATCGCCTGCTCGGGCACGTCCTTGGGCGATGAGCAGCCCGTGAAAGCCAGTACGCTCGATCTGCCCGCGCAGACAGTCATCGGCACGCAGGAGGACCAGCAGCAGGTGACCGCGGGCTCCAAAGTTCCGCTCAAACTGCGTGAAGTTCCCCAGACGGTCAATGTGGTCGGCCAGCAACGCATCGAGGAGCAGAACCTCTACACCCTGGAGCAGGCCATGAAACAGGTCGGCGGGGTGACCGTGCAGCGCATCGATGCCAACCGCATGAGCTTTTTCTCCCGTGGTTTCGAGATGAACTCGCTGCAACTGGATGGCACGCCCACGACCCTGGACAACCGCATCTTCCTCTCGCCGGATCTGGCGATGTACGAGCGCGTGGAGGTGCTCAAGGGCCCGGCCGGTATTCTCAATGGCAGCGGCGGCGCTGGCGGCAGCATCAACCTGGTGCGCAAGCGCCCCCAGACCGAGGCGGCGGTATCCGGCGAGCTGAGCGCCGGCTCCTGGGACGACTACCGGGGCATGATCGATGTCACCGGCCCGCTGACCGACAGCGGCAATATCCGCGGGCGCGCGGTGGCCAGCCGACGTGATCGCGGCTTCCACTACGACGGTGGCGATGAACAAAGCGCGTTGTTCTATGGCGTGCTGGAAGCCGACCTGACCCCGGACACGCTGCTGACCCTGGGCGCCAGCCACCAGGAAGTGGACGCGCGCGGTGCGCAACGTTCGCTGCCGGCCTATCTGACCACCACGGACAAGGGTGACTACGAGCTGTCCCTGGTCGATGTATCCCGTTCCAATTTTTATGGCGCGGACTGGAACCGTGACTATTTCTGGAGCGACAGCGCCTTCGCCGAGTTGGAGCAGCAGTGGGGTAACGGCTGGCTGACCAAACTCTCCCTGCGCCATGCGCAGAACAACTACGACCTGACCCAGGCCTACGCGCGCAATGGCATGGGTATCGATCCCGCGAACGACCTGGTGGACCTCAACGCCGTTCGCTTCGACTACCGCGAAGAGCAGAACGAGGTGGATGCCTATGTCGACGGACCGTTCAGCCTGTTCGGCCGTGAGCACAAACTGCTGGTCGGGGCGAACTACTCGCAGTCCGAGTTTCACAATAACGGCAATGCCAACGCCGAATTTCTCGGTGAGGTGGACCTGTTCGATCCGCACAACGGGTTCGTCCAGCCCGCCTTCACCAAGCAGGAAGACATACTCAGCGACACCCGCCAGCGCGGCCTCTACAGCAACCTGCGCCTGAGCCTGGCCGATCCGCTGACCCTGGTCCTGGGCGGACGCATGAGCTGGTGGGACATCGACCGTAACCTCACCGCCGTCGGAGGCCCGACGGAAAAGCAGACTCAGAAGATCGACCGGGAATTCACCCCCTTCGTCGGCCTGGTCTATGAGGTCAGCCCCGACTATTCCCTCTATGCCAGCTACGCCGAAGTGTTCCAGCCGCAGAGCGTGACAATCCGCGATATCAACGACCGTGCGCTCGATCCGCTGCAGGGCGAGCAGTGGGAAGCGGGCGTCAAGGGCGAGTACCTGGACGGGGCGGTGACGGCGTCCTTCGCCCTGTTCCAGATCGAAGAGCTGAACCGCGACATCGCTGACCTCAACGATCCCGAGGGCAATGCCTCCGTGGCCAGCGGCAAGACGCGCAGCCGTGGTTTCGAGACCGAGCTCAACGGTCAGTTGACCGCGGACTGGACCCTGAACGCCAA
>JAZKHB010000057.1:14649-48343 GCA_040385585.1 Pseudomonadota bacterium
ACACCTTTACCCGCAAGGAATACCTGAACAACACCGACAGCATCCAGATCCATACACCCAGGCATATGTTGCGCGTGTGGAGCCGTTACCAGCTGCCGGGCGAACTGCAGCGCTGGAACCTGCAGGCGAGCATGAACAGCCTCAGCAAGACCTACAACGTCATTGCCCCATTGGGCGATGCCAAGCTGCAGCAGAGTGGCTACACCCTGTTCGACGCTGGCGTCGGCTACCAGATCAGCCCGCAGCTGTCAGCTGATCTGCTGGTGACCAACCTGACCGACAAGAAGTACTACCAGCGCATCAACACCATGCAGGACGGCAATATCTGGGGTGACCCACGTGCCGCCACCATGACCTTGCGCGCCACGTTCTAAAGGCTCGTACCGCAGTCAAAGCCCGGCTCCCCAGGAGACCGGGATTTTGTCGTCTTACCGCCCGTAGCCGGGTAAACGCTTGGCGTTGTCTCAGGAGCATGCGTGCAAAGCCCCAGCAAAGAGTCCAGAACTTTAGCCGTCCTGCCCCGTGGCGCTTATCTGCTGGCCGCGCTGATCGGTAGCTATGGCGTGATCTGGGCGCTCACCGGCTTTGCCGCCGTCAGCCTGGCGCGCCTGGGGCTGGAGCGCAGCGAGGCGGTTATCTTCAGTACCTTGCTGGGCTTCGTACTCTACCCGGCGCTGGTCCTGGTGCTTATTGCCACACGGCGCCCGTTGCGTCTTTGGGCCGTGCTGGCGGCGGTTGGCCTGCTGGGTGAGCTGCTTGGCCGCACCTGGGGCGCCCGCTGATGTTTGCCAACCTGCGCCAGGCCATGCTCTGGCTGCACAGCGTGCTCGGGCTGGCTTTCGCCGGGCTGCTGTTCGTGGTGTTCTTTATGGGCAGCCTGGCCCTGTACGACAGCGAACTGGACCGCTGGATGCTGCCGCAGACGCGCCTGCCCGCAGCGCCTGCGGCCTTGTCGCTGGACCGCCAGGTACTGCCTGCGGTCGAGGGACTCACGGCCGGCCATGCCTTGGAGCAGTGGTATGTGGAATTGCCCAACCGCCGGGTGCCGGCGCTGCGTTTGCAAACCTGGGATCGGCAGGACCGAGGACAGAGCCGGTTTATCGACCCCGGCACAGGCCGCGTGCTGGCCGCGGCCGGGAGCCTGGGCGGTGACTTCTTCTACCGCTTCCACTACATGCTGCACCTTGAAGCTGGGCGTCTGGGGCTGCTGCTGGTGGGGTTGGCCAGCATGGTCGGGTTGCTGGAAATCGTCAGCGGCGTGCTGATCCATGCGCGGCTGTTCAAGGATATCTTCAGCTTCCGTCCGGACAAGGCGCCGCGGCGTCTGCTGGACCTGCACAACCTCTGCGGGGTGTTCGCCCTGCCGTTTGTTCTGGGCATGCTGTTGAGCGGCCTGGTCATCAGCTTTCCGCTCTATCTGCCGGCCGGTCTATTGGCAGCTTATCAGGACCAGGCCGGCGCGTTCGACAGCGAGGCACGCGCCACCTTCAGCCGGCCCGCGTCGGGGCGGGCCGGCAGCCTGGCGTCCCTGGACACCATGGCCGAACAGGCCCGGGCGTTATGGCAGGGTGCTGATCCGGCCTTTATCCGTGTCTGGCACCCGGGCGATGCCCAGGCCTATGTGGAAATCAGCCGTTCCCTGGCCCAGCGCCTGAGCCTGGATGCCGAGACCCTGTATTTCGATGGTGCCAGCGGGCGCTTGCTGCACCAGGCCCGGCTCAGACCGGCGGCCGCCACCTACAGCCTGTTGGCCGGGTTGCATGTGGCGCACTTTCAGAACCCGCTGCTGCGCGGGTTGTATTTCCTCGCTGGGATCAGCGGCTGTCTGCTGCTCGCCAGCGGTTTGCTGTACTGGGCTGCGAAACGTCGAGCACGCCTGCCGCAAGGGCGCAGGGGCCTGCGCGTGGTGGTGGCCCTGAGTGCCTGGCTGATCAGCGGGCTGCCGCTGGCGACCCTGGCCCTGTTGGCGTCCAATCGGCTGCTGCCCCAGGCCTTGGCGGATCGTGCGGACTGGGAGGTAATGATCTTTTTCATTGCCTGGCTGGGTGCGGCGGCGCACGTCATGGTCGGGGTCTACCGCTGCGCCGAAAGCCGTGCTCCCTGGCGTGCGCAGTGTGCCGCCATCGCCGCGTTGGCGGTGCTGGCGGTGCTGCTCAATGCCTGGAGCACCGGTGACCATCCGTTGCGCGCAGTGGATAAGGGCCAATGGGCGGTGCTCGGGGTGGACGCCGTGCTGCTACTGACCGCACTGCTGGCCACCGGGGCGTGGGCACGGCTGCGGCAGATCCGGACAGCGACCACCTTGCCGCTGGAGGCGCTGGAAGATGCTTGAGCTGGCGTTCGCAGGCGGCGTCTTGGCCTTGCACCTGCTCGGCCTGAGTAGCCTGGCCCTGGCCCAGGAATCCCATTGGCGAAAGGTAATGGGCCCCGTGCGACCGCAGGTAAAAAACCGCCTGCGGTGGCTGGGGTGGGCCAGCCTGACGTTAGGCCTCGGCTTGGTCATGCACGGGCAAGGCCCGGCCTTCGGTAGCCTGCTCTGGCTCTTGTCCCTGCCGCCTGCGGCCTATGCGGTGGCCTGTACCCTGGCCTGGCGAAGACAATGGCTGCGGCCGCTGGGAGCCGTGCTGGGCCTTGACACGGAGCCGCTTGAGCGGTGAAACCGGCACGGAGACAGGACTGAATACCCGTCTTAAATCCAGCGCCGGAACAGCACGCTGGCATTGACTCCACCGAAACCGAAGCCATTGGACAGTGCATATTCCATGGGCAGGTGCTGGGCCCGGCCGCGAATCAGGTTAAGGCCTTCGGCGGCGGTATCCGGGGTTTCCAGATTGAGCGTCGCCGGGGCCACCTGATCGCGCAGCGCCAGTACGGTGAATATCGCCTCGATCCCGCCCGCGGCACCCAACAAGTGGCCCGTGGCGGATTTGGTTGAACTGATCGCCAGGCCGCTGCCCTTGCCGAACAGGGCTTTGATGGCCGCCAGCTCGCCACTGTCGCCCACCGGGGTCGAGGTGGCGTGGGCATTGAGGTGCTGAACCTGGGATGCTTCCACGCCGGCCTGGCGCAGCGCCTGCAACATGGCCCGGCGGGCGCCGTCGCCATCCTCCGGCCCGGCGGTCATGTGGTACGCGTCGGCGCTGGTGCCATAACCCACCAGTTCGGCGATGGGCCTGGCGCCGCGCGCCAGGGCATGGTGCAACTCTTCGATGACCAGCAGGCCGGCGCCTTCGCCCATGACAAAACCATCGCGGGTCTGATCGAAGGGGCGCGAGGCGCGCTCCGGGGTGTCGTTGTAATCGCTCGACAGGGCGCGCGCGGCGGCGAAGCCAGCCAGGCTGACCCGGTGAATGGACGCTTCCGCCCCGCCACAGACCGCTACGTCAATTTCCCCCGCGCGGATCATCCGCGCGGCGTCGCCGATGGCCTGGACGCCCGCCGCACAGGCGGTCACGGGAGCCCCCAGCGGCCCCTTGAAACCATGGTTGATTGAGACATGACCGGCGGCCATGTTACTGAGAAACGACGGAATGGTGAAGGGCGACAAGCGCCGCGGCCCCTTGCTGTCGGTAATCCGCACGGCTTCGGCAATCGCCGGGAATCCGCCCACCCCTGACGCGATGATGGTGGCGGTGCGCTCTTGCGCCTCTGGGGTCTGCGGCGCCCAGCCGGCCTGGGTCAGGGCCTCATGGGCCGCTGCCAGGGCGAACTGAATGAAGCGGTCCATCTTGCGCTGATCTTTTGGGGCCAGCAGTAGATCCGGATCGAAGCCGGCCTCAGGGTCTTGGGCGCGGTCGGGGACTTGGCCGCCGATGCTGATCGACAGATCGCCGATAAGCTCCTTTGGTAGCTGGCGGATCCCCGACTGCCCGGCCAGCAGGCGTTGCCATATCTGCTCGACTCCGCAGCCGAGAGGGGTGAGTGCGCCCATGCCTGTGACGACGATACGTTTGCTCATGCTGGTCCAGCTCCTGCTGCTTATAGGGGGTAGCGATCCATGGACGTCACTATCATTATGAAAGTAACATGCCGGGCCATCAACTATGTGATCCCCGGTAAGGAGCCGCCATGCAGCGCAAGACCCTCATCCACGCCGAATGCCCCATTGCCCGCAGCCTGGAAAGGGTGGGTGAGTGGTGGAGCATTTTGCTCATGCGCGATGCCCTGCAGGGCCTGACACGCTTTGAGGAGTTTTCCCGCAGCCTGGATATTGCCCCGAACATGCTTACCCGACGCTTGAACTCGCTGGTGGAGGCGGGACTGCTCGAGCGTCAGCCTTACAGTCAGCGCCCGCTGCGCTACCAATACCTGCCGACTGCCAAGGGCGAGGATTTCCGCGTGGTGCTGATGGCCTTTGTGGCCTGGGGCAATCGCCATTACGCGCCAGAAGGGGAAAGCGTGCAGCTGGTCGAGCGGGAGACGGGGCGGCCGGTGCTGCCGGTGATGGCGGATATCGCCGATGGCCACCTGGTGCCCCTGGACCGGTGTAGCGTGCGGGCCGGGCCAGCCGCCAGCGCGGCCATGCGTCAGCGACTGGCGTCCCTGGCTGATTCGGATTGAGCCTCGGCAGGACGATCGAGCAGCAGTGCCGCGGATACGCGAGGCTGTAGGACCGCCGGCGATTATCCGCCTCGCCACTCATCATTATCGAGGCAGGGCTTTCGCCGAAGTCATCATGACTTCGATAAGGTATGGATACTGAGAGTTCTTTTCCTGGTGGGCTTGCTGAGAATGCTTTGTTGGGTCAGATAAAGTTTGACGGTCGGGTCGCTCTGTATTAGCGCTAGAGGGTGCAAGCTAAAATCTGATCATGAACAATGTGCAAGGGCGAGGAGGGGAGTCAGTTCATATTGAAAGCTGGGGAGGCTGACGAACTTAGCGAGTTGAAGCTTGTTGCGGTGGCGGGAGCTTTGATTCTAAGCCTGTATGCAAGAGATTGACGCGTAAAAATTCAGCACAATGAATTTATTTTCGAGCGGTGGTACTTATTTAATTGAGTGATGAAGGCACTTATAGTGCGGGCTTTCCCGTTTACCGGTAATCACCAAGTTTTAATAGGTTATCAACAAGACTGCGGTAAAGCCGCCACGTTTGAGTCAGCGTGGCGGCAGCTTCGAGTACCTGTTAATCAGTGATCAGACGATACCGGCGCTGATATTCCTCATAGGAGAGGTCCGGAGTCTTAGCCAGTTCATCAAGTTGCTGCGCTCTGTTTTTTCGGGGCGAGGCCGAAGCGGCCGGCGCTTGAGTCGCGGCAGCGGCGACCGGCTGTTGGTAAGGCTGTTCAACAGCCACTAGCTGCACGGCAGGCGCACTAGGTGCAGACGGTGCAGGTGTAGAAGTGGCCTGGGATGAAAGCGCCAGCGTGGACTTCAGAACTTCCTGGCGGCCCTCGGCGGTCGACACCACTTCCAGTTTTGCCCCCCCCACGAAGGCCCCCATCTTTATCGCTTGTCGTACGAAATAGGTCTGTCCGGCCTTGGCGTCCAGGCTGATCGCGTTATCGCTGAACTCGGACTCGGTCGCCAGTGTATGGGCGCCGGGGCTGAGCAGTTGATAAAAATAAGTGTTGTTTGCCGTTTCGCCAATCACTTTCCCGTCGATAGATACCGATTTCTTCAGCGCCTGCCCGGCGAAGGAGTTGCGGTATATATACAGTGCGGCCTTGTCATGTGGCGGTGCCTGGAAGGCCTTGAGTTCGGCATCGCGTTCTTTGGGCGCCATAGGCACGGATGCACATCCCGACATCAGAGCCAATCCGATAGCGGCTGCGCACAACAATTTTTTCGACATGGTCATCCCTTTCAAGTGTTGGAGACAGGCGCGGATTTTGTAAGCGTGACCGCTTATTCTTCTTCCACCAATTCGTGACCGGTGATTTTATACCGGTTGCACGGAGGCGGATTGTAACCGCAACGGTCACGGCCGGCTGCTGGCGCGGTCTGTATTTCTCTTGCGGTGAGTCGCTCTGAGCCATCCCTGGCCTTGGTTTTTTGCTCAGGCCGAGGCGCAATCTCCGCTCAGATCAGCCACACCGGCGCTCACCACTGTATTTCGCCCTTCGCCACCTTGGCACTCAGCTCAAGCGAGGACACGTCGCCCAGTTTCGGATAACGCGCTTTCATCGTGCTGATCAGCGCGGCTGAATCCTTGGCCTTGGCTGTCTCGATATCGAAGTGTTTGATGTAGTCGGCGGTAAATTCAGGCGATTGTCTGGCTGTCGATTCACCGGGCAAATAATGCCCCGGGACCAGGGTTTCAGGGTGCAGCTTTTCCAGGGTCGCCAGTGTGGTCAGCCAGTCCTGGTGCGATTTTGCGGTCTGGGTATCGGCCATCCAGACATGGATGTTGCTGGACAGCACCACGCCACCGACCACGGCTTTGATCGACGGAATCCAGACGAAGGAACGCTCGGGTTGTGGGCCATCCAGACCGATCACCTCCAGCCTGCGGCCTTCGAGGTCGAGACTGCCGGCCTCAAGCACGTCGGGAACCATGACCTGCGTGGGGGCGTCCTGGCCCAGTTTGGGACCCCAGTAGGCCAGTTTGTCGTCCATGGTTTCCTTGATATGGGCAACGGTTTGGGCGCTGGCGACAACCTTGGCCTGCGGGTAGGCCGCCGTGAGGGTTTGCAGGCCGAAGTAATAGTCCGGATCGCCATGGCTGATGTAGATCGTGGTGAGGTTCTTGCCGCTGCGACGGATTCTTTCCACCACTTCCTCGGCCTGGCTCCTGGCAAATTGAGCATCGATCAGAATGGCGTCTTTTTCGCCGGTTACCAGCACGGAGCTCACCGGGAAAACTGCTTTATGCCCAGGGTTGTAAACGTCCAGCTTGAGCGGTTCTGCCGCCAGGCTCGCGCTGGCGAAGCCGAGCAGGCTGATACTGGCCAGCAACTGGCGTGCAGCTATGGGGAACATGCGAAATCTCCTTTGGATGAATAAGGGGTCGCAGGTTAGTTGCCTTTTGTGGTGTGAAAAACGCTAGATTGTCGGCTGGTTTGTTGCGGATATCGGACGAATAGTGGACAAATTACAGGCTATGCAGGTGTTCGTCAGCGTTGTCGATTGTGGCAGCCAGACCGCCGCCGCCCACCAGCTGGATCTTTCGCGTCCGGTGATTTCCCGGTACCTGGCCGAGCTGGAGGAATGGAGCGGGGCGCGATTGCTGCATCGAACCACGCGGCGCCTGAACCTCACGGCCGCGGGCAACGAGATACTGCCGCTGTGCCGGCGCATGCTCGATCTGGCCAGCGATATCCGCGCGGTGGTCGCCAGGCCCGAGGACGAGCCCAAAGGCCTACTGCGCATCACCGCCAGTACCTCGTTCGGCCAGGCCCAGTTGACCCGTGCCGTGACCGAGTTCGTCAAGCGCTATGCGCAGGTGCGGGTGGATATGCTGCTGCTCGACAGCACGGTCAACTTGATCGACGAGCGCATCGACCTGGCCATTCGCATCACCAATGAGCTGGACCCCAACCTGATTGCCCGGCGCCTGACCACCTGCCGCTCGGTGGTCTGTGCGTCGCCGGCCTACTTGCAAGGCCATGCCGCACCGGCGTGCATCGAGGATCTGGGGCTGCACAATTGCCTGACCCACTCCTATCACGGCAGCAGCCTGTGGCACTTCACCCGGGAGGCGCTGCCGGAAAGCGTCGCGGTGAAGGGCAATGTCAGCAGCAATGACTCGATAACCACCCTGCAGGCGGCCCTGTGCGGCGCGGGGATTGCCTTGCTACCGACTTACCTGGCGGCGCCGCTTATCCAGGATGGACGACTGGTGCCGTTGCTGACCCACTACCGGCCCATGGAGCTGAGCATCCATGCGGTCTATGCCTCGCGTAAACACATGTCATCGGCCCTGCGGGCGATGCTGGATTTTCTCGCCGAACGCTTCGCCCCGGAGCCCGTCTGGGATAGGCCGCATTGAAGCGCTTGCGGCTTCCGATCGGCGCCCTTTGGGATCAGTCCATAAGCGGCTGATCCTAGACGGAGAAGCTCAGTACAAGGCCCCAACACAAGGCCTTGGCGGCGAGATATGGTTGTGGGGTCACTCAGGCTCGAACCCCCTGAAGCTCGCAAAGTCCTCCACCGGGGCGCGTTCGGAACGCAGCTGGTTCACCGGCGCGCTTCGATCCGCGTAACCCAGCGCCATACCGCAATACACCAGCTCGTTGTCCGGCAGGGCGAAGTGCTGGTGCAGGCTGCCGCGCAGCATGCCCCAGGCCTCCTGCATGCAGCTGGCCAGGCCCTGTTCCTCGGCCAGCAGCGCCAGCGACTGCATAAACATTCCCAGGTGCGCCCACTGGCCATGGCCCATGCTGCGGTCGATGATGAAAAACATGCCCACCGGCGCGCCGAAGAACTGGAAGTTGCGCGCCATGCTGCGCAGGCGCGCGGCCTTGTCCTCGCGGGGAATGCCGAGCAGGGCATAAAGGTCTTCGCCGACCTTGAACCGCCGCGAACGGTAGGGCTCGACCAATCCCTCGGGGTAGATGGGATGCTCGCCGGTTTCACCCAGCGGGTTTTTCATCAGGGTCTCCACGGCCAGCCGCTCCAGGGCGGCCTTGGCGTCGTTGGCCACGACCAGGACTTTCCAGGGCTGCAGGTTGCCGCCCGAGGGCGACCAGCGCGCCGTGTCGAGCAGGGCGCGGACGGTGGCCGCGTCGACCGGCGTCGGCAGGAAGGCGCGTGTCGAAATCCGCTGTTTCAGGGCGCTGGCGACGGACATGGTGCGGGTTCCTCCAAGGGTGGGTGGTTGGCGTCAGCGACTCGGTGGACCGTGGCTCATCGACCGGACGGCAGTCCCTCGCTGAGCAATCACAACACCCCTTGCACCGATTCTCCGACAACGAGTAATGGCGCGCAGGGAGGGCGTGATGGGGTTCCGGTACAGTCCGGCCCCGCCCGGGTGGGCCCAGCTGGGCGCCCTATGCTCGGCGCAATCCTGGGCCAGCGTCCAGGGCTGTTCACGCCGAGTTGCGCCGTACTTCAGCCGACCATGGAAAGGTGCCAGCGCAGTCATCAGAGCTACGGCTTCGAGCGCAAGGTCGTTGGCGCGATTGTTCGCGGTCTGAAAAGGTCTGGATGCAGTGGACGGAACATTTCGAAATTAAATGCAAATTGATCTAAGCAATTTGTCTGTTGTTCAATAAAGCTATTAAAAATCAGATTGACTTGCGATCTGGCCGAAGTTGAGTCGGTACTGGCGCGCAATCGAAGGGTGTCATAGGGTTTAAGCGGGGCCTGATTCTGTGGTTTCTGCCCCTATCATCGGAGCGGCGGGATGGTCTTTTGAGGTCCGCTTCGTAGCGGGCCACTGGCACTCATACACTCCCAAGGGATAGACAGACAATGGACCATGGCATACCCCTGATCACCACCCTGGCCGCCGGTTTCGGCCTGGCGCTTATCTTCGGTTTCCTGGCCGAGAAAATGAAGCTGCCGGCGCTGCTGGGCTACCTGGTGGCCGGCATCCTGATCGGCCCGGCGACCCCGGGATTCGTCGCCGATCTGCACCTGGCGTCGCAGCTCTCGGAAATCGGCGTGATGCTGCTGATGTTCGGCGTCGGCCTGCATTTTTCCCTGGACGATCTGCTCTCGGTGAAGAAGATCGCGCTGCCCGGCGCGGTGGTGCAGATGGGCCTGGCGACGTTGCTGGGCATGGGCTTCGCCCATTGGTGGGGTTGGAGTTTCGGCGCGGGGTTGATCTTCGGCCTGTCCTTGTCCTGCGCCAGTACCGTGGTGCTGCTCAAGGCGCTGGAGGCGCGGGGCATTCTCGATTCGATGAATGGACGCATCGCCGTCGGCTGGCTGGTGGTGGAAGACCTGGTCACCGTGCTGGTGCTGGTACTGCTGCCGCCCCTGGCCGGGGTGCTGGGCGGTACGCCGGTGGAGGGTGCCTCGGCCGACCCGCTCTGGTACACCCTGGGCAAGACCCTGCTGCTGGTGACCGTGTTTATCACCCTGATGCTGGTGGCCGGGCGCCGCGTGCTGCCTTGGCTGCTGCTGCAAGTGGCCAAGACCGGCTCGCGGGAGTTGTTCACCCTGGCGGTGATCGCCACGGCCATCGGCATCGCCTATGGCGCCGCGGCGCTGTTCCAGGTGTCCTTCGCCCTGGGCGCCTTTTTCGCCGGCATGGTGATGCGCGAATCGGACCTCAGCCACCGCGCGGCCGAGGAGTCGCTGCCGCTGCGCGATGCGTTCGCGGTGCTGTTCTTCGTCTCGGTGGGCATGCTGTTCGACCCCATGGTGTTGATCGAGGAGCCGCTGCACGTGCTGGCGGTGGTGGGGATCATCGTGGTCGGCAAGACCCTGGCGGCCGCCGCCCTGGTGCTGGCCTTGCGTTACCCGTTGAACACGGCGTTGACCGTGGCCGCGAGCCTGGCGCAGATCGGCGAGTTCTCCTTTATCCTGGCCGGCCTGGGCTTGAGCCTGGGGCTGATGCCGCAGGAAGGCATGAGCCTGGTGATGGCCGGGGCCTTGATTTCCATCGCCTTGAATCCGGCGCTGTTCGGCCTGGTCAAGCCGCTCAAGGACCTGGCCCTGCGCCGCTCGGCCCTGGCCCGCAGGCTCGAGCACCGCGAGGATCCGCTGGCGGTGCTGCCCCTGAGCACCGAGCACCGTTACCTCAGCGGCCAGGTGGTCGTGGTCGGTTATGGCCGGGTCGGACGGCGCATCACCCGTACCCTGGGCGAGCGCAATATCCCCTTCGTGGTGGTCGAGCAGAAGCGCGAGCGCGTCGAGCAGATTCGCGGCCAGGGCCTGGCGGCGGTCAGCGGCGATTCGGCCGAGCCCGGCACCCTGATCCAGGCGCACATCGCCACCGCGGCGATGCTGGTGATCGCCACGCCGGATCCGCTGAACGTGCAGCGCATGGTGGAGATCGCACGAGCGCTGAACCCGGGCATCGAGGTGGTGATCCGTACCCACAGCGCCGACGCGGCGGAAATCTTCCGCAAGCAGCACCTGGGCGAGGTGTTCTTCGACGAGGAGGAGCTGGCCCACGGCATGAAGCGCCATATCCTGTCCAAGTTCGCCCCGCTGGAGCCGGCGCCGCACTGACGGTGGGCCGAGATTGAACGACGCGCAGGAGCCACCCTGGGGACACGCCAGGCGTGCGCTGCCGTCGCGCAGCCTGACCAGGCGCCCCGTCAACCCAAGCGGGCAATGCCGGGAATGAGGGTGGAAGTGCTTTCAGCAGCGCGGCTTGCCTGGCCTGCCGAGCAGCGGCCAGCACCCCAGCAGCGCCGGGATGCCCAACCCGAGCCAGGCCGCGGCATCCCACCAGCCATCGCCGAACAGCGCGCTCAACAGGCCCAGCAGGCTGAGCAAGCCTATGACCAGCGGCAGGGCGAAAGTGGATCGGCGCGCCCTCATGTCGCCTCCCGCGCCTGGGCGCGGCGACCGACCGGCTGGCGCTGGCGCACCCACCAGAGGTAGAGCCCGCTGCCCAGCACCACCAGGGTCAGTACATCCAGCACGGCCCAGAGGATCTGCATCGGCCGGCCGCCGTAGTCGCCGAAATGCAGCGGTTGCGACAGCGCCAGGGCGTCCATGTACCAGGGCCGTTGGGCGATGGCGGTAACCGCGAGGGTGCGTGCATCGATCAGGACCGGGGTCCAGAGGTGGGCGGTGAGGTGACTGCTGCCGATCATAAAGACCGTGTAGTGGTGTTCGCTGGAGAAGCGCGTGCCGGGAAAGGCGATAAAGTCCGGCTGCATGTCCGGCAACGCCGCCTTCGCGATGCTCAGCAGCTCGTTGGCCGGGGCCCGCTCGGTCAGTGGCGGGGCATCGCGGTAGGGCTCGACCAGGGCGACCAGGGCCTCCTGGCGCCAGGCGCTGATCAACAGGTCGGCACAGGCGCTGATCACCCCGGTCAGGCCGACTACCAGCGCCCAGCTCAGGGTGACGATGCCGATCAGGTTATGCAGGTCCAGCCAGCGGGTCCGCGGCGACTTGTCGTGACGCACCTCGGCGAAGCGCAGCCGGCGCATAAAGGGCGCGTAGAGCACCACCCCGGACACCATGGCCACAATGAACAGCAGGCCCATGGCGGCCAGCAGCAACTTGCCCGGCAGGCCGGCGAACATATCCACGTGCAGGCGCAGGATGACCATCAGCAGGCCGCCGTTGGCCGCGGGCATGGCCACCGGCTCGCCGCTGCGGGCGTCGAGCATAAAGGTCTGGGACGAGTTGGGTTCGGTTCCGGCGGTGGCGGCGGTGATGGCCACCACCCCGTTGGGTTCGTCCTGGTCGTAGCCCAGGTACTGGATGACTTCGCCGGGACGATGGCGCTCGGCGGCCTCCACCAGTTGTTGCAGCCCGAGTTGGGGCGTAGCGGCGGGCAGCTCGCGCAGCTGCGGCGCCTCGCCGAGCAGGTGCTCCAGTTCGTGGTGGAAGATCAGGGGCAGGCCGGTCAGGGCCAGCATTAACAGGAACAGGGTGCAGATCAGGCTGGTCCAGGTATGGACCTGCGACCAGCGGCGGATGGTGGTGCTTTTCATAGGCGATCCAATAGCAAGGGGCCCCGTGAGGGGCCCCAGAGGCGACGCTCAGCGGCTTACCATTTGTAGTTCAGGCTGGCGACCACGTTGCGTTCGTCGCCGTAGTAGCACCAGTAGCCGTCGCAGGTGGACAGGTAGTCCTTGTTCAGCAGGTTTTTTCCATCCACGGCCACGGACACCCCGGCCAGGCTGTTGTTCAGGCGGCCCAGGTCGTAGTGCAAGGAAGCGTCGTAGACGGTGTAGGCGCCGACGTGGCCCAGCTCGGTGTTGGCGGTGTCGCCGTAGGTGTCGCCGACATAGCGAACCCCGGCCGCTACCCCGAATCCGTCGAGCAGGCCGCTGTGCCAGCTGTAGTCGGCCCAGGCGGTGGCCTGGTGGCGGGGCAGCTGCTGCATGTGGTTGCCTTGGTCCGCGCCCTTGAGAATCTCCGAGTCCGTGTAGCTGTAAGCCGCGACCAGCTTCAGGTTGCGGTTCAGTTGGGAGGTGGCTTCCAGCTCCAGGCCGCGGACCTGCAACTCGCCGATCTGGCGGGTGATGCCGGCTTCGCTGACGTCGACATTGGCCTGGCGCAAGTCGAACACCGCGGCGGTCAGCAGCGTGTCGCTGCCGGGGGGCTGGTACTTGAGGCCCAGCTCGTATTGCCGACCTTCGGTGGGCTTGAAGGCCTGGGTGCTGCTGACGCTGGCGCCGCTGGCCGGCTGGAAGGACTCGGTGTACGACAGGTAGGGGGTCAGGCCGTTGTCGAAGACGTAGCTCAAGCCCAGGTTGCCGCTGAACGCGCTGTCGCGTTGGCGGGTGCTGCTATCCAGTTGGTTGAAGCGGGTGTCGACCTCCACCCAGTCTTCCCGGGCGCCCAGGATCAGGCGCCAGTTGTCCAGGGCGATCTGGTCCTGGATATACAGGCCGGTCTGGCGGATTTTCTGGTTGTAGTCCTGCAGGGTGAAATAGGTGACGCCGGACAGGTCCTGGCCATAGACCGGGTTCGTGACACTGATCGAGGGCACGCCGAAACCGTAGAGCCACTGGTAGTTGGTGTTCGAGCGCTGGTGATCCAGGCCCAGCAGCAAGGTGTGCGCCAGCGCCCCGGTCTGGAAGTCGCCCTGGAAGTGGTTGTCCACCGCGAACTGGCTGATGTCCTCGTCGACTATGCCCGACTCGCGGCTGACGTTGCCATCTGCATCCACCGTATTGAAGGTACTCACGGTCACCGCCTGGAATTCCAGGTCGCTCTTGGTGTAGCGCAGGTTCTGGCGGAACTGCCAGACATCATTGAAGCGGTGGTCGAAGGCGTAACCCAGGGCGTAGTAGGTACGGTCGTAGAAGTCCCAATCCGGCTCGCCGAGGTTCTTGTGGTGGGAGACCTTGCCCGCCGGCGAGGGAAGCTGGGTGCCCTGGAGCGGCAGGAACTGGCCGGTGATGCCGGTATCGTCGCGGGTGTACTGCGACAGGAACGTCAGGTGGGTGTCGTCGTCGAGGTTCCAGGTCAGGCTCGGCGCCAGGTTGTAGCGCTGGTCCTGGATATGGTCGATGGGGGTGTTGCTGTCGCGTACCGTGCCGCTCAGGCGATAGAGCAGGCGCGCGTCGTCATCGAGCGCGCCGGTGCTGTCGAAATTGATCTGTTTGTGTTCGTTGCTGCCGGTCTGCACCTCGACCTCGTGGCTGCTCTCGGCCTGGCCACGGCGGCTAAGCATGTCGAGCAGGCCGCCCGGCGGGGTTTGGCCATAAACCGAGGAGGCCGGGCCGCGCAGCACGGCGATCCGCTCCAGGTTCCAGGGCTCGATCTTCGGGCTGGCGAAAGAGCCGACCGGCAGGGGCAGGCCGTCGAGAAACTGGGTGGGCACGAACCCCCGTACCTTCAGCCAATCGGAGCGCGAATCGGCGCCATAGCCGCTGCTCATGACGCCGGCGGTGTAGCGCAGGGCATCGTTCAGGCTCAGGGTCGGGCGGCTGTCCAGCTGCTCACGGGTGACCACCGATACCGAGCGCGGCATCTCGACGATCGGCGTATCGGTCTTGCTGCCGGCGGCCGTGCGCGAGGCCGTATGCCCCGGAGCCGGACCCCAGGCGTTTTCATAGGCGCTGGCGGCCAATACACGGGTGTCCGGCAGGGTCATGGCGCCTTGGGCCATGGGTGCCAGGCTGTAGGTGCCGGCGCTGCCGCTCACCAGTTGCAGGCCCGTGCCACGCAACGCCGCGCTCAGGGCGCCGAGGGGATCGTAGTCACCTTCCAGCGGTTGGGCGAGCTTGCCGGCGGTCAGCGTCGGGTCGATGCTCAGCACGATGCCGGCCTCGCTGGCGATGCGGTTGAGCGTGCTGGCCAGGGGTGCGGCAGGCAGGTTGTAGGGCTCGGCCAAGGCCGGGGTCGCCAGGCAGGCGAGGCTGATGGCCGCGGCCAGCAGGCGTGGGTGGACGTGGGGCAGGGCGCAAGGCATTGCGAGGTACTCCTGAAGGCTAATGTTTCTCAATGCCTTATTGCCGAAGCAAAAACGGAAAGTGACAGGGGACGACTGAATTTTTTTTGAAAGAGTTCGAGTACGCGGCCAAGGGACCTGACTCGGCAGCCCGCAAATAGGCTTTGTGGGATTTTCGTCATACCCGTCATTCCTGCACAGGCGGGAAGAAGGCGGGTATCCAGAGCGGTCGATCTGCCGAGGCGCCGCGGCCCCGGAGGCGCCAAGGCTTGTCCGGGCTACAAAACCGGCCCGCAACCGGACGCCATCAGGGCTCCCACCGTAGCCCTGGCGCGCTTATTCCCGCGCCGGTTTCACAGTGACCCACCAGGGGCCATGCCGTTCGATGCGCACCGGCACGCTGGGCGGCAAGGCGGCCAGTGCCCGATCGCTGTCCTGCAGCGGGAAACTGCCGCTGATGCGCAGTCCGGCCAGGCGCGGGTCGAGCCCCAGGTAGCCGCTGTGGTATTCGCCCAGGGCCTCGATCAGCTCGCCCAGGGGCAGGTTGTCCGCGACCAGCATGCCGCGGCTCCAGGCATCGGCGGCCGGCGGCGCGCGGGTCGGTTCGCTCAGCCCCTGGCTGTGCATCAACAGCTGCTCGCCGACCTCGATGATCCGCTCCGGGAAATCGCCCTGAGCCTGGGCGGCGACGGCCGACTGCAGCACGATCAGACGGGTGGTGTCGCCTTCGCGGCGCACCAGAAAACGCGTGCCCAGGGCACGCAGCCGGCCCTGCTCGGTCATGACGACGAAGGGGCGCGGGTCGCCGTGGGCGGTCTGCACCAGGATTTCGCCACTGCGCAGAAACAGCTGGCGTTGCTCGCCGCTGAAGTCGATGTCCAGGGCGCTGGCGCTGTTCAGCCGCACCTGACTGCGGTCCGGCAGCAGCAGCTGGCGCTGTTCGCCGCGGGCGGTCATCTCATCGGCCAGGTAATCGCCGAGCGGCCGTTGTTGGGCCAGCTGCGCCAGCACCAGCCCGCCCATCAGCAACAGACCCAGAGCGCTGCCGGCCACTCGGCCAAGGCCACGCCGACGGCCACCCACCTGCAACAACGCGCGCCGGGCCGCCGGCGCGGCGGCCGCGCCGAGTCGCTGGTCGATACCGCCGAGCTGTTGCCAGACCCGGGTGTGGTCGGGATGAGCGGCGAGCCAACGCTCGAACGCAGCGTGCTGCTGTTGATCGGCCTCGCCGGAGTCCAGGCTCAGCTGCCAATCGATGGCTTCGTCCAGCGCGCGGGCGGAAACGGCGCTCATCGCGGTTCCCCGTAGAGGGCGATGTAGCACTGGCGCACGCCCTGGGCCAGGTACTGGCGCACGCGTGAAGTGGAGACGCCCAGGCGCGCGGCGATCTCGGCATGACCGAGGCCGTCGAGGCGATTGAACAGAAAAGCGGCGCTGGCCTTGCTCGACAACTGGCCCAGCAGCCGGTCGATCTCGCGCAGGGACTCGAGCACCAGGGCCTGGTCCTCGGGGCTGGCCTGGCAGCTTTGCGGGGCCCGGGCCAGTTCGTCCAGGTAGGCGCGTTCCACGGCGCTGCGGCGGAACTGGTCGGCCAGCAGGCCCTTGGCGATGGTCGTCAGCAGCGCGCGGGGCTCCTGCGGCGCTTGCAGGTCCTGGCGGGCGAGCAGCCGCACAAAGGTGTCCTGGCTGATGTCGTCCGCCCGCTGGGGACACTGCAGGCTCTTGCGCAGCCAGCCGAACAGCCAGTCGCGATGGTCACTGTAGAGCAGGCCCACCCGTTGCTGGTGTGTGGAGTTACCGACTGACACGCCGACCTCGAATAATGAATCAGAATTATTCGCATATAGTCGCAGAAGCTGGCCCTGTGCCGCAATCGCGGGGAGGGAAATAGGGATGGGCGGCCATGCCTGGGTGTGAGGGCCTGCGCGGCGGGCTGCCGATCCGCTTGGCCAGTGCTTGCGAGGCGACAGCAGGGACGGATAGGCCCGTCCTCTTCGTGTCAGGTCCCTGCAGTGCGGCGGTACTAGGTGAGCCGACCGTGCCCCTTCAGTGGTCCGCCGCGCAGACCTCGCGCACCAGGCCGCGCAGCCAGCGGTGGGCCGGGTCGGCGTGGGCGCGCGGGTGCCAGAGCAGGGACACGGAGAATTCCGCCGTGGCGAAGGGCAGGGCGAAGCTGTGCATGCCGGCCCGCTGGATGCCGGTGTGGTGCTCGGGCACGCTGGCGATCAGGTCGCTGGCGCGGGCCAGCGCCAGGGCGCTGGAAAACCCGCCGACCAGGGTGACGATGTCGCGCTCCAGCCCCAAGGGGGCCAAGGCCTGGTCGATACCGCCCCGGGCCTGGCCGCGCCGGGACACGCCAATATGCCGGCCCGCCGCATACCGGGCCGCGTCGATCCCGCCCTGGCACAGCGGGTGCCCGGCGCGCACCACGCCGATGAAGCGGTCGCGAAACAATGCCTGCGTGCGCAGCTCCGGTCCCATGCCGCTGACCACCACGCCGGTTTCCAGGTCGACAGTGCCGTCGCGCAGGGCGTTGCTGTCCTTGTCGGGCTTTTGCATAAAGTACAGCCGCACCCCGGGCGCCTGCTCGGCGACACGGGCGATCAGCTGTGGCCCGAAGTTCTCCACGAAGCCTTCGCGGGTGCGCAGGGTAAAGGTGCGCTCCAGCTGGCCCAGGTCAATCAGCTGACTCGGTCGCAGCAGTGCCTGGGCGTCTTCCACCAGTTGCCCGACCCGCTCGCGCAGCTCCAGTGCCCGCGGGGTCGGCACCAGGCCGCGTCCGGCACGCACCAGCAGCGGGTCGCCGGTGGTTTCGCGCAAGCGCGCCAATGCCCGGCTCATCGCCGAGGGGCTCAGGCGCAAACGCTGCGCCGCGCGCGCCACGCTGCCTTCGGCGAGCAGCACGTCCAGGGTGATCAACAGATTCAGGTCGGGTGGGGTCATGGACCGAAACTACCACGGTTGCCAAGGCGTTTGCTGCACTAATAAGCTGCAACCAGTGCGTCTTCCGCCTTGCCAGGCCGGGGCATAGGCTCTTGGCATCCACTGGCCGAGGGCGCACCGATGACTGCCATACCCGAACAACACGCCGCACACACCGCGGTAACCCAAGCCGCGAAAAAAACCAGCTGCCGCTGCTCCGCATCCAGGTTCCTGGACGCTGAGCACTGGAACCAGCGCTACGCGGCCCCAGGCTTTCTCTGGACGGCCGGGGCGAGTCGCCTGCTGATGAGCGAGGTGGCCGACCTGGCCCCCGGGCGCGCCCTGGACCTGGCCGCGGGCGAGGGGCGCAATGCCGTGTGGCTGGCGGAGCAGGGCTGGACGGTGGAGGCGGTGGATTTTTCCGATCGGGCCCTGGCAAAAGCCCAGGGACTGGCGGCCGCCCGCCAA
Organism: Pseudomonadota bacterium; assembly: GCA_040385585.1. Taxonomy (GTDB): domain Bacteria; phylum Pseudomonadota; class Gammaproteobacteria; order Pseudomonadales; family Pseudomonadaceae; genus Aquipseudomonas. The sequence goes on from JAZKHB010000057.1 coordinate 32,956, forward strand.
GTCGCGGAGCGGGTTCGCTGCCACCCGGCCGACCTGCGCGATTATCAACCCGAGGCGCGGGCGTTCGACCTGGTGCTGCTGTTCTACCTGCAGCTGCCCCAGGCCGAGCTGGTGCCCATCCTGCGGCGGGCGGCGCGGGCCGTCGCACCCGGCGGCACCTTGCTGCTGATCGGCCACGACGCAACCAACCCGAAACAAGGCTACGGCGGCCCGCGTCATCGCGCCCTGCTCTACGACGCCGGGCAGGTGGTCGCGGCCCTGGGCGATGAGCTGCGGATCGAACAGGCCGGTCGGGTCGAGCGCGAGGTAAAGACGGCCGAGGGCCTGCGCATCGCGCTCGATTGCCGGGTGCGGGGGCTACGACCATGACCGCGCCGGTCGAGCGTATCGCCAGCAGCGCGGCGCCTCGTCCCGCTTCGGCGCGCGCCGCGCTGGTCAGCCTCTGCCTGGCCACGCTGCTGTCCTCCCTGGGCACCAGCATCGCCAATGTCGCCTTGCCCACCCTGGCGCAGGCCTTCGACGCCGCATTCCAGCAGGTGCAATGGGTGGTGCTGGCCTACCTGCTGGCCATCACCGTGCTGGTCGTCAGCGTCGGCCGGCTCGGCGACCTGACCGGTCGCCGCCGTCTGCTGGTCGCCGGCATAACGCTGTTTACCCTGGCCTCGATGGGCTGCGGCCTAGCGCCGACCCTCGAATGGCTGATCGCCGCGCGGGTCGCCCAGGGTCTTGGCGCAGCGGTGATGATGGCCCTGACCCTGGCCTTTATCGGCGACACGCTGCCCAAGGAAAAGACCGGCAGCGCCATGGGCCTGCTCGGGACCCTGTCCGCCATCGGGACGGCGCTCGGCCCCTCACTGGGCGGCCTGCTGATCGCCGAATTCGGCTGGCGGGCGATCTTTCTGCTCAACCTGCCGCTGGGGTTGCTGACCCTGGCCCTGGCCTATCGCTACCTGCCGCCCGACCGTCCGAGACGCAAGGGCGAGCGGGGCGGCTTCGATCCGCTGGGCAGCCTGTTGCTGGCCCTGACACTCGGCGCCTATGCCTTGGCCATGACCCTGGGACGCGGTCATTTCGGAGGGCTCAATCTGGCGCTGCTGCTGGCTGCCGCGGTCGGTGTCGGCCTGTTTGTCTGGACCGAGGCACGGGTGGCCTCACCCCTGGTTCGGCTGACGCTGTTTCGCGACCCGCTGCTGTGCGCGGGCCTGGCCGGCAACCTGCTGGTGGCGACCGTGATGATGGCGACGCTGGTGGTGGGGCCCTTCTATCTGGCCCGTGGCCTCGGGCTGGCGGCGCTGCAGGTGGGCCTGGTGTTGTCGGTCGGCCCAGTGTGTTCGGCGCTGGCCGGTGTGCCGGCCGGGCGTATCGTCGACCGGTTCGGCAGTCACCTGACCTGCCTCGGTGGGCTGGTCGCCATGCTCGCCGGTGCTGCGCTGTTGCCACTGCTGCCGAGCGGTGTTGGCGTCGCCGGTTACGTCGCGCCGCTGATCGTCATCACCGCCGGCTATGCCCTGTTCCAGGCGGCCAACAACACCGCGGTGATGGCCGATGCGCGCCCCGACCAGCGAGGCCTGGTCTCCGGCCTGCTCAACCTGTCGCGCAACCTCGGGCTGATCACCGGCGCCTCGCTGATGGGCGCGGTGTTTATGGCCGCCTCGGCCTCCCTCGACATCGGCAGCGCCGCGCCCGAGGCGGTCACACGCGGCATGCGCTTCACCTTTGCCCTGGCCGCCGGGTTGATCCTGCTGGGGCTGGTCATCGTTGCAATCGCTCGACGGTTCGCGCTGCGCGCGCGGCCGCAGGCAACGGCAGAATGCGGGGCCTGTGGTCATGAGTAAGTGCCCTGCCTTCGGCGTCAGCCTGAACCTTCTCTTGCTCCTGTGGGTATGCCCGGCTGCCCATGCCGCATCCAGCCGTTGCGAAGCTGCCATCGCACCCGGCGGCCACGCCCCCACGGCGGCCGATCCCTACCCGCTGGAAGCCGCGGGCTGGGGACCGGAACTCGGCAACGGGCTGATGGCCAGCCGCTGGGCCGAGGACTGGAGCGGCATGCGCGCGGCTGGCGAGGCGCGGCCGTTCAAGGCGATCCCGCTGGGCGGCGAGGCCTCTCTGACCCTGGGCGCCGAAGCGCGTTTGCGTTATGACGCCTTCGACAATGGCCAGCTGAGCCGTGGCAACCATGATCGGCAGGGCCTGCTGCGGGCCGTGCTAGGGGCGGATGTGCGGCTCACGTCCAACGTGCGGCTGTATGGCGAGGTCGGCAGCGGCCAGGTGGACGGCCGCCGCGACAGTGCCGGCGCCAACTTCCAGAACGACGCCTCGCTGCAGCAGCTGTTCGTCGATGCGCGGGGCTATGCCGGCGAAACCCTGGTGGGCGCCATGCTGGGACGCCAGGAGTTCGCCGAGGGTCCGCGGCAATTGATCAGCCTGAGCGACGGACCCAACCTGCACCGCAGCTGGAACGGCGTGCGGCTCTACGCCCACGGCCAGCGGGCGCGAGTGGGGGCCTACCAGCTGCGCGCCACGGCCTTGGCGCCCGGCGCCTTCGATGAGCGGGTCAATGCCGGCGAACGCTTGGGCGGGCTCAACGCCAGCCTGATCCTCTCGTCCGGCGCCGGACCCAATGCCTACCTGGAGCCCTTCTGGATCCACAGCGAAAAGCCGGGTTTTCGTTCAGGCGGGCACCTTGGCCTGGACGAACGGGACACCCTGGGCGTGCGGCTCTGGGGCCGGCGCGGTGCGCTGAAGTTCGACTGGACCCTGGCGCAGCAGAGCGGCCATTGGGGTAATCGGGACATCCAGGCCTGGGGCCTGTTCAGCCTTTACAGCCTGGCGCTTTCCAGCCAGGGCTGGAAGCCGCGCCTGACCGCGCATATCGACCTGGCGTCGGGCGGTGCCTATGGCCGCGGCACGCACAACGGCTTCAACCCGCTCTATGCCAGCTCCAACTACCTCGGCGAGGGCGGCTTCCTGAGCCTGAGCAACCTGCTGCTGATCGCCCCGGGTATGGCGGTCTCGCCCACCGCCACCACCCAGTTGGCCATCGAATACGGCTTCGCCCGGCGCCTCGATGACAAGGACGCCGTTTATGCCGGGGGGATGCGTGCCTACGCCGGCACCCAGCAGGTGACGGGTCACCGGATCGGCGACCTGACCCGTATCGCCGGCAGCTGGAACCTCAGCCAGCAGCTGAGCCTGCTCTTCAACTACGAGCACCTTGCCGCCGGTGACGTGCTCCAAGGCGCGGGCCTGCCCTCGGGCCGCTATGCCACTGTCGGCGCGACCTATAGATACTGAGGAACAGATCGGCTGCGCCGGTGGGGCCGAGGCCTGCGGACGTTGCCGGTCCCGCGCGCGTCCGGCGCGATCAGCGAACCCTTCAGGCCCCGCCGAATAGGTCGTGGGCATCGAGCAGCCGGTAGGCGATTTCCGGTGTTTTTTCCAGGCCCCGGCGAATCGCCGCCGGGATCGCCTGGCGGGTCTTGCGGCACAGCCCGGGCAGCTCGTCGATCTCGATCGCGATGCCGCGCATGCTGCGCACTTCGCCGCTGCCCGGGGCGATACTCAGGCGGATGCCGAGCTGGGCGTGGAGCCGCTGCTGCAGACGCTCGAGGTCGGCCAGGCTCTGGATATTCTCCAGTCGCTCCAGCAGGCGCTTTTCCTCCTGGCGCGTGAGCAGCAGGATGCGCTGATCGGCTCCGGGGCCGTCCAGCAGTCGCTCACGGTCGCAATTGCAGGCGCCGGGCGGGCAGGGTGAGCGGGTTTGCAGAGGGAGCGTCATGGTCACGGATCATAGCGATCCGGGGGCATCGTTGCCCAGCGGGTTGAGGGCGATAAATGATCGCGCGGATGGCAAGCGAGCAGCGGATCAGTATCGGTGCCCTCGCTGGCTAGGGCCTGTGGACATTATCATCGCGAGTCGCGTTGCCGCGAAGAAGGGTCCCAGGCAAGGCGCGGAACGCAGGCAATGGTCATTCCCTTGCCAAGTTTCGCAACGCCGAATGGGGCGCTTGTTCGCGCAACCCGCAGGGCCGGACGTGTTTTGATGCGATAGACGATTACTCGCTGCTTGTTGTGAACCACCCGGAGTCGCGTCTCATGCCGGGTCTGGCGTCAAAACCCGGTTCGGCGCGGCCGTGCGGGTAGTGTCCACAGGCCCTAGAGCATTTTTTGGAAAAGCCTGTTTGTTAAAGTAGCCCGGATAAGCGCAGCGCCACCCGGGGCACCGCGGCCCCGGGTCTGGCCAGCATTTATCCTTCGCTCAAAACATACCCTCAGTAGGCCCGCTTGCCCGCGTAGGGTCTCAGCACCCGCACCAGGTCGGCCAGTTGCGGGTGCAGGAACACCAGCTGCGGCGGGATCGCCGTGCCCCAGAGCACTTGCAGCCGGGCGCAGAGCAAGACGGCCCGCAGCGAGGTACCGCCTTGTTCGAAGAAGCTCGCCTGGGGATCCAGCACGGGTTGCTCCAGCAGTTCCTCCAGCAGGGCGTAGACCTGGGTTTGGGCTTTCAGCGCGCTGCGGCCGGCGGCTGCGGGTTGCTGGCTGAGCGGGACGCTCAGTTCGTCCAGCCTGGCTTCGGGGCGTTCCAGGATGCGTTGCAGCAGGTGCCGGTAGTCCTCGGCGAGGGCTTCGACATGGGCGGCGTCGAACAACTCGGTGCTGTAGGTGAAGGTGGCGACCAGGCCCTGTTCGCGCTCGCCGATATCCAGCATCAGGTCGAACAGGGTGCCGTGGTTGCTGCCTTCCTCCTCGGGGCTGATCTGCAGGTTGCCGAAGGTGTTGGAGCCCAGGATGCGCTCGCGGTGCAGGTCGAACATCACCTGGAGCAACGGCGCGCTCTGCTGCTGGGGCGTGGGCAGCGCCTGCAGCAGTTGCTCGAACGGCAGGTCCTGGTGCTCGTGGGCGGACAGCAGGTGCTCGTGCAGCTGGGCCAGCAGCGACGTGAACGCGGGGTTGTCGCCCAGATCGCTGCGCAGGGCCAGGGTGTTGACGAAGAAACCGATCAGCCCCTCGAGGGCTTGCTGGTTGCGGTTGGCGATGGGGATGCCGACCCGGATATCGGTCTGCCCGCTGTGGCCGGCCAGCAGCACCTTGAAGGCCGCGAGCAGGCTGGTGAACAGGGTCACGCCCTGGCGTTGACTGAAGGCGTGCAGCGCCCGGGTCAGGGCAATGTCCAGGCCGAACTCATGCTGCGCGCCGCGATGGCTGGGCAGCGCCGGCCGCGGGCGCATGCCGGGCAACTGCAGCAGCGGCCGGCCTGTGCCCAGATGATTGAGCCAGAAGTCCAGCTGCGGCTTGAGGGCTGCGGGGCCGAGTCGGCGGCGCTGCCAATGGGCGAAGTCGGCGTACTGCAGCCCGGGCTCGTTCAGGGGCGAAGGCATGCCGGCGCTGAACGCCGTGTAGAGCGCGGTCAGTTCGCGGGTCAGCACGCCCATGGACCAGCCGTCGGTGACGATATGGTGCAGGCACAGCCAGAGCACATGGCTCCGCGCCTCCAGGCGTATCAGCCCGGCGCGGATCAGCGGCCCGCGGGCCAGGTCGAAGGGCTGCAGCGCCTGGCTGTCCAGCTGGCTGCGCAACTCCTGGTCGCGTTCGGCCTGGCTCAGGCTGCCCAGGTCCAGCAGCGGCAGGGGGAAGGGCCGTGGCGCGGCGATGCACTGTTGCGGCTCGCCGTTCGGCAAGCCGTTCGGCGAGCCATTCGGCGAGCCATCCACCAGCACGAAGGTGGTGCGCAGGCTGGCATGCCGGCGCAGCAACTCGGTGAAGCTGCGTTCCAGCGCCCGGTGATCCAGTTCGCCGGTCAGTCGCACCGCCTCGGCGACCTGGTAGGCCGGGTTGCCCGGGTGCAGGCGATCGAACAGCCACAGGCGTTCCTGGGCGAAGGACAGCGGCAGGCCCGTCTGATCCGGTGCCGGTTGCAGCGGCGGCAGGCTGGAGGTGGGGGCGGCCGGCAGCGCCTGTTCGGCGAAGCGGGCCAGGGTCGGGTGCTGGAACAGCGCGCGCACCGGCACTTCCAGGCCCAGGGCGCTGCGCAGGCGCGAGATCAAGCGGGTGGCGGTCAGCGAGTGGCCACCCAGTTCGAAGAAATGATCGTCCAGACCGACCCGCTCGACCCCCAGTACCTCGGCCCAGAGGCCGGCCAGTAAGCTTTCCCGTTCGTTGCGTGGCGCTCTATAGCCGCGCTGGCTGCCGCGCTCGGGGGCGGGCAGGGCGGCGCGGTCGAGCTTGCCGTTGGGTGTCAGGGGCAGGGCCGCCAGCATCAGGTAGTCGGCGGGCAGCATATGGGCCGGCAGCTGCTCGGCCAAGTGCTGGCGCAGCGCTTGGGCGCCGGGGCAGGCAGCGCGGCAGACCAGATAAGCCAGCAGCTCGACCTCGTCGGTCGGGCCCTTGCGGGCGATCACCGCGGCTTCGCGGATGGCCGGGTGCTGCAGCAGGCGCGCCTCGATCTCGCCCAGCTCGATGCGGAAACCACGGATCTTCACCTGGTGGTCGGTGCGGCCGAGAAACTCCAGGTCGCCGGCCGCGTTCAGCCGGCCGATATCGCCACTGCGGTAAAGACGGCTACCCGGCGCGCCGAAGGGGTCCGGCAGGAAGCGTTCGGCGGTGAGATCCGGACGTCCCAGGTAGCCCTGGGTGATGCCGGCGCCGCCCAGGTAGATCTCCCCGGCGATGCCGGGCGCAACCGCTTCGAGTCGCTCGTCCAGCGCCCGCACCTGCATATTGGCGATGGCGCGGCCGATCGGCAGCACCCCCTGTTCGTCGCCCGTGCTGCGGTACAGGCTGCACCAGACGCTGCCCTCGGTGGGGCCGTATTCGTTGTACAGCGCGGCCTGTGGGCAACGGGCATGGTGCCGGACGGCGACCGCCGCCTGGCAAGCTTCCCCGGCGACTATGGCGCAGCGCAGGCTGGGCAGGTCGCCGTCCGTCTGCTCCAGCACCTGGGCATAGAGCGAGGGCAGCATCAGGCAGTGGCTGATGCGCTGCTCGGCGATCAGCCAGCCCAGGGCCCGGGCATCCTGCACCTGCTCGTTATCCGGCAGGCACAGGGTGCCGCCCTGGCTCAGGGTCCAGAACAGCCCGGCCACCGAACTGTCGAAGGCCAGGCCGGACACCAGCAGGAAGGCCTCCACGGGCTGCCCATACCCCAGCCAGCGGGCGCTGGTGGAATGCACGGCGTTGCGGTGCGAAACCATCACGCCCTTGGGGCGCCCGGTGGAGCCGGAAGTGAAGATCAGGTAGGCCAACTGGTCCGGGTGGCCAGGCGCGGCGGGTACGGACTGGTCCAGGTCGGCCAGGCCCTCGCCGGGCTCTTCGGCATCCAGCCAGAGGCGGCGGTAGTCGCCCGCCGGCAGGCTCTCGGCGAGCGCGCTGACGCTCAACAGCAGCGGCGCCCGGGTCTGCGCCAGCATGTCGGCCAGGCGCTCGCCGGGGTAGGCCGGGTCCAGCGGCAGGTAGGCGCCGCCGGCCTTGAGGATGCCGAGAATGGCCACTATCGCCTCGCTGCAACGCCCGAGAAACAGCCCGACCGGCTGCCCGGCAGACAGGCCGGCGTGGCGCAGGCGCAGGGCGAGCCGGTTGGCCCGCTGCTCCAGCTCGCCGTAGCTCAGGTGCCGGCCGCCGTGGCTGAGGGCGATGGCGGTCGGGTTGGCCCGGGCCTGGGCCTCGAACAGCTGGTGCAGCAGGGCCGGGGCCGGGATAGCCACAGTCGTGCGGTTGAGCGTGGCCAGCCACTCGGCCTGCCGCGTGTCCAGGCCCTTGGCTTCGCGCAGGGGCCGGCTGCTGGCGAGGCAGGCCTGTTCGCAGAGGGCGAGGAACTGCCCGAGTATCAATTCGGCGGCGGGACGTTCCAGGCGCGCCTGGTCGTACTGCAGGGCGAAGGCGAACCCACCGTCCTGCTCCCGCACCTCGAGCAGCAGGGCGAAGGGCTCGTCGTCGGCCCGCAGCGCCAGGATCGGCCAAGGCTCTTGGATGGATGGCCGGTAAGCGAAGCCTATGCTCGGCCCCGTGGCATCCCCCGGCCAGCTTTCCTGCCAGGCTTGGGCTTCGGCCAGCAGCGGGTCGAAGGCCTCGATCAGTGTCGCCAGGGGCTTGCTTTCGTCCAGGGCCAGGAGCAGCGGCAGGACCTTGGCGTAGGGACCCAAGGCCGTTTGCGTGGCTTCATTGCGACCCTCGTGGCACCAGCCGAGCAGCAGGCGCGGCAGCCCCAAGTGGCGTTGCAGCAGCGCCGCCCAGCACAGGCCGAACAGGCTGGCCGGTTGGGCGCGCAGCCCCGCGAGGTTGCTCTGCAGGCAGTCCTGGATGGCGGCGTCGGGTGTGCGTTCGACGCGGGCCGGGCCGGTGCCCGAGCGGGCGCGCTGGAAGGGATGGGCGAGATCGAGCAAGTCCGCGGCCTGCTGGCGCTGCCAGAAGGCCCGGCCGGCATCGCCGTCCGCGCCTGTGGCCTGCTCGTGCTGCCATTCGGCGAAGTCGGCGTACTGCACCGGTTCGCTGTCCAGGGACTGGCCCTGGTAAAGGGCGGCCAGCTCCCACAGCAGGCGCCGCAGGGTGGCGGCATCGGCATTGACGCTCGGCAGCGCCAGCAGCAGGCGGTCGCCTGGGTCGCCGCGCAACAGGGTGACAGCCAGGGGCGGTTGCGCGAGGTCCCGCACGCGGGCCGCCAGCTCGGCCTCTTGGCGCGCTTGCAGGGCCTGGATTTCCTGGTCGCCGACCTCCAGCACCTGCCAGCCGAAGTCCAGCGACTCGGCTATCACCTGCACCGGCAGTTGCAGGCCGGGCACGGCGGTCAGGCGGCTGCGCAGTATTTCGTGGCGGGCCAGCAGCTGGCCGAGGGCGGCGTGCAGGCGCTGCGGGTCCAGGCGGCCTGGCAACTCGGCGCGCGCCTGGGCGACGGCGGCGTTGGCAGGGTTCAGGCGCCAGTGGCGGCGCTGTTGCAGGGAGGGGCGGAAACCTTCGATGGACATGTCCGTTGGCCTTTAAATCGAGGAGGGGATGCGTTGGGAATACGCCTCTGGGTCCCCGCAGTCGCGGGGATGACGACTCATGGCTAGAGCTTCGCGGCGGCCTGCCGCCTATGCGGCGATGACCCTGGCGGATAGGCTTCAGCTCGCTTCTTTGTCGTTCCTGGCGGGGAGCGCCACATCCTGGCTGTTCAGGGCTTCGGCCATGGACACCAGGATGCGCCGCGGGCCGCTGAATTCGTTGCGCGCGTGCACGGCCAGCATGTTGTCCAGCAACAGCACGTCGCCGCGTTGCCAGGGGAACTCGATCATCTGCCGCAGATAGACCGCGCGCAGGTGCTCCAGCACCTCGGGCTCGATGGGGCTGCCGTCGCCGTAGAAGGTGTTCTGCGGCAGGTCGTCGTCGGCGAAGTCGGCTTGCAGGGCGCCACGCACCGAGGCCGGCAGGGTACTGACGTGGAAGAAGGTGGCGTGGTTGAACCAAAGGATCTCGCCGTTGCGCGGATGGCGCACCAGGGCCGGGCCGACCTGGCGGGTGCGCAGGCGGTTGTCCGCCTTCCACTCCACGGCGATGCCGACCTTGGCGCAATAGGCCTCGACCTGGGCGCGGTCCTCGGTCTGGAACACCGTCTGCCAGGGCAGGCCGAAGCCATCGCCGTAGTTGCGCACGTACATGATGCCTTTCTCGGCGAAGCGCTCGCGGACCGCCGGGTCGATGGCCCGGGTAATGGCCCGGGTATCGCCGATGGGCGTCTCGCCGCGCCATTCGGGGGCGACGTCGCACCAGAGGAAGATTTTCAGCGGGAACACCGGCGAGTAGGAGTGCTCGTTATGGGGGAAGATCCGCTGGTCCTGGGGGTAGTCGGTGGAGGTGTAGATATTCAGCGCCGGATCAACCTGGGTCCGCGGCGAGGCCCGGAAGCGGTACTCCAGCGCCCCGCCGGACAGGGCGCTGATGCACTGGTCGAACTCGCCGGCCGAGGCCACCGCGAAGCCGCGAAAGAGAATGGCGCCGTGTTCCAGCAGCTGGCTTTCCAGCAGCGCGCGTTGCTGTTCGGCCCAGGCCGGCAGGCTGACCCCGGCGGTGGTCGGTTCGCACAGCAGCGGGAAGGACTGGCCGGGCAGCAGCGGGCTGAAACGCACCAGGTTTTCCTGTTCCAGGCGGATCGGCTTGCGCCGCGGGCCGCCGAGGGGAGGGGATAGGGTCATGGGTCTAGCGCTCCAGGGGTTCGGGGCTGACAAGGGATTTGCGCCGGGTCGCGCCGAGGCGCTCCAGGCCTTGCGCGCTGCGGGTGCGTTGCTCGTCCAGGCGGCGTTCGCGGGCGCGCTGGGTGATGCGCTGGGCCAGGTTCGCCACCTGCAGGTGCGGGTCGGCGGCCATCTGCGCCAGCAGGGCGCCGAACTCTTCGGCAAAGGCCGCCACGGTCGTGGCATCGAACAGGTCGGCGCTGTACTTGAAGGTGCAGTCCAGGCCCTGCTCGCTCTCTTCCAGGGACAGGTGCAGGTCGAGCTGCGCCTGAGCGTGCTCGATCGGCTCGGGCAGCACCTCCAGTCCGGGCATCCGCAGGGGGCTTTCCGGCTGGTTCTGCAGCACCAGCTTGACCTGGAACAGCGGGCTGTGGGCCAGGCTGCGCACCGGGTTGAGCGCCTCCACCAGCTTGTCGAAGGGCAGTTCCTGATGGCTGTAGGCCGATAGCACCTGCGTCCGCAAACGGGTCAGCAGCGCCTGGAAGCTCGGGTTGCCGGAGAGGTCGGCGCGCAGCGCCAGCTGATTGAGGAAGAAGCCGATCACGCCTTCGGTTTCGGCCCGGCCACGGTTCGCCACATCGGTGCCGACTATGGGGTCGAGCCGGCCGCTGTGGGCGTGCAGCCAAATCTGGAAGGCGCCGAGCAGGCCCATGAACAGCGTCGCCCCCTGCTGTTGGCAGAGCGCTTTCAGGGCCTGGGTGGTGGCGGGTTCGACCCGGAAAGGATAACGCCCGCCACGGCCACTCATCGCGGCCGGTCGCGGCCGGTCGCCGGGCAGTTCCAGTGGCGGCTGCGCCTCGCCCAGGGCGCGGCGCCAATAGCCGAGCTGGCGCTCCAGGGCGGCCGCATCCAGGCGCTGGCGTTGCCAGACGGCGTAGTCGGCGTACTGGATCGGCAGGGCCGGCAGCTCGGCCTCGCGGCCTTGCAGGGCGGCGCGGTAGCCCTGGGCCAATTCCTCGACCAGCACGCCCATGGACCAGCCATCGGCGATGATGTGGTGCAGCACCACCAGCAGCAGGTGTTCATCGGCGTGCAGCCGCACCAGGGCCAGGCGCAGCAGCGGCGCCTGGGTCAGGTCGAAGGGCCGGGTGGCTTCGCCTATCAGCAGGCGCCGGGCCGCCGGCTCGCGCTCATGAACGGCCAGGTGACCCAGGTCGATCAGGGGCAGCGGCATGTCGAGGTTGCCGGCGATGCGCTGCACCAGTTCGCCGCTGTGTTCATGGAAGCTGGTGCGCAGCGCCTCGTGGCGCCGCACCAGGGCCTGGAAGGCGCGGTGCAGGGCGGCGCAGTTCAGCGTACCGCGCAGACGCGCGGCGCTGGGGATATGGTAGGCGGCGCTGTCCGGCGCCAGCTGTTGGATAAACCACAGGCCTTGCTGGGCGTGGGACAACGGCAGTGCGTCATCACGTGCGGCCTGGGGGATGGGGGCTTTCACGGCGACCGTGGCCGCGGGCAGGCATTCGGCCAGCTGGGCGATGGTCGGTGCCTCGAAAATCGTGCGCAAGGCCAGCTCCACCCCCAGCTGCCGGCGCAGCCGGGCCACCAGTTGGGTGGCCAGCAGCGAATGGCCGCCGAGGGCGAAGAAGTTATCGTGGATGCCCAGCGACTCCAGCCCCAGCACGCTTTGCCAGACCTCGGCCAGGACCTGCTCCAGGGACGTGCGTGGCCGCGTCGGGGCCTCGCCGTCGCTGGCGTATTCCGGCAGCGGCAGGGCGTGGCGGTCGAGCTTGCCGTTGGGGCTCAGCGGCAGCGCCGGCAGGCTGACGAAGGCGGCGGGCAGCATATAGTCCGGCAGGCTGAAGGCCAGGTGTTCGCGCAAGGCCGCGCCACTGGGCGCCTCGGCGTGGGGGACCAGGTAGGCGACCAGGCGGCGGTCGCCGGGGCGGTCTTCGCGCACTATCACCAGGGCCTGGCGCAGCGCCGGGTGGCTGTGCAGGCGCGCCTCGATTTCCCCCAGTTCGATGCGAAAGCCGCGCAGCTTGACCTGCTGGTCGATCCGCCCCAGGTATTCGAGGCTGCCATCGGCCAGGCGGCGGGCCCGGTCGCCGCTGCGGTACAGGCGGCTGCCCGGCGGGCCGAAGGGGTCGGGGGCGAAGCGCTCGGCGGTCAATCCCGGGCGACCGTGGTAACCCCGGGCCAGCAGTTCGCCGCCGATGCACAGCTCGCCCGGTACGCCGGGCGGCGCCAGGTTACCGTCGCGGTCCAGCAGGTAGAAAGCGCGGCCGTCCAGGGCCTGGCCAATCGGCATCTGCAGCGGCAACGCCTGCCCGCCCTGGGTCCAGGCCTGGCAATCCTGCACGCTGGCGGTGACGGTCGCCTCGGTGGGGCCATAGGTATTGAGCAGGCGCACCCCGGCAAGCCCGGCCTGGCGCCAGGCACTCAGGCCCTCGGGGGGCATCGCCTCGCCGGTGGCGCTGACCAGGCGCAACGCGCCGTAATCGGCGGGCGGCTCGGCGGCAAAATCCTGGGCCAGCTGGTACCAGTAGGCCGTGGCCAGGTCGGCCACCGTGATGCGATGGCGCAACAGGCGTTGGTGGAATTCCCGGCTGTCCCACAGTTCCGGGCCGCGCAGCACCACGCAGGCACCGCAGCCGAGGGCGGGGAAGAGCTGGTCGACGAAGCCGTCGAAGTTGAAGGTGGAGAACTGCAGCACCCGGTCTTGCGCGCTCAGCGCGAAGCAGCCGCGGGCCACTTCGCTGTGCCCGGCCAGGGCCTGGTGGGCGATGGCCACGCCCTTGGGCTTGCCGGTGGAGCCGGAGGTGTACATCAGGTAGGCCAGCTGGGCGGGGTGCACGGCATGCGCCGGATCGTGCGCCGAGCCCTGCTCCGGGATGTCGCCGAGCCGGCCGATCTCGAGGCGCGGCACGTCCGGCTGGACCGCGCAGGCTTCCAGGGTCGAGGGGGCCACCAGCAGCAGGCGGATGCCGGCGTCCTCGATCATATGGGCCAGGCGCTCGGCGGGAAACGCCGGGTCCAGGGGGACGAAGGCCAGTCCGGCCTTGAGGCTGGCGAACAGCGCCGCGACCATCTCCAGCCCGCGCGGCAGGCACAGGCCGATCCGCGCCTCGCCCGGCAGCTTCAGGGCCAGCAGCTGGTGGGCGATACGGTTGGCGTGCCGGTTGAGTTCGGCGTAGCTCCAGGTGCGGTCGTCCAGTACCAGCGCAGGCGCCTGGGGCGTGGCGGCGGCCTGGGCGGCCAGGCGCAGGTGCACCAGGTCCGCGGCGGGCACTGGCAGGTGCGCCTGGCACTGGCCCAGCTGCGCCCGTTGCTCGGTGTCGGCGAGCAGCGGCACCTGGCCGATGCGGCTGCGTGGGTCGGCGACAATGGCCTGCAGCAGGCGCACGAAATGACCGGCGTAGCGGGCGATGGTGGCATCGTCGAACAGGTCGCGACTGAAGCTGAAGCTGGCGTGCAACTGGCCGGCGCGCTCGGCCATGTCCAGGCTGAGGTCGAACTGCGCGGCGTTTTGCACGCGCGGGATCTCCTCGATGGCCAGGCCCGGCAATTCGAGCCGGCGCGGCTGCTGGCCATCGAACAGGTTGAACAGTACCTGGAACAAGGGCGGGTGCTGCAGGTCGCGCTCGGGTTGCAGCGCTTCCACCAGGCGCTCGAACGGCAGCGCCTGGTGGGCCTGGGCCGCCAGGCTGGTGGCCTTGACCTGGGCCAGCAGCGCGTCGAAGGGCAGCTGGCCGTCCAGCGCGGCGCGCAACACCAGGGTGTTGACGAAGCAGCCGATCAGGCCCTCGGTTTCCAGGCGGGTGCGGTTGGCCACCGGCACGCCGATCCGCAGGTCGGTCTGGCCGCTGAGGCGGTAGAGCAGCACGGCGAAGGCCGCGAGCAGCAGGCTGAACAGGGTGCTGCCCTGGTCGCGGGCCAGGCGATCGAGGTCGGCGCTCAGTTCCGCGTCCAGGCTCAGGTCGTGGCGCCCGCCGCGGCCGCTCGGCTGCTTGGGCCAGGGCCGGTCGCCGGGCAATTCGAGCACGGGTTGCGCGCCGCCGAGTTGGCCGGTCCAGTAGGCCAGCTCGGGCTCCAGGGCCGCTCCGTCCAGGCACTGGCGCTGCCACAGCGCATAGTCGGCGTACTGGATCGGCAGCTCGGTCAATGTCGGCTCGCGACCTTGCGCGAAAGCGCCGTAGCAGGCCGCCAGCTCGCGGGTGAGGACGCCCAGCGACCAGGCATCCGCGACTATATGGTGGGCGGTCAGCAGCAACACATGCTCATCCGCCGCCAGCCGTACCATCTGCAGACGCAGTGGGCCTTGGCCCAGATCGAAGGGCGCGTTGGCCTCGACGTCGATCAGCTGGCGGAGCCATTGTTCGCGCTCGACGGCCGGCCATCCGCCCAGGTCGGTTTCGCCCATGACCGGAGGCCGCGCGGCATGGACGATCTGCTCGGCTTCGCCCTCGGCCTGGTGAAAACGGGTGCGCAGCGTTTCATGGCGCTGCACCAGGTAGGCGAAGCTGCGTTGCAGCGCGGTCAGGTCCAGCTCGCCACGCAGGCGCAGCGCGGCCGGCATGTTGTAGGCGGCGCTGCCCGGCTCCAGCTGCTGCAGGAACCACAGCCGTTGCTGGGCATAGGACAGGGGCAGGGGGGCGCTGCGCGGGACCGCGACAATCGGCAGGCGGCTGAGGCGGATGCCCTTGTCGGCCAGGGCGCGGATAAAGCTTTGGCGTTTGTCCGGGTCCAGGCGAGCGATGCGCTCGGCCAGGGCTTGAGCGTCGAAAGTCAGGTTGTTCACTGGACGACTCCTGCGCTCGACTGCGCGCGGGCCTGCAAGGCCGCGCGGTCTTCCGGGCTCATGGCGGCGAGCGTGCGCCGCAGTGCGGCGACCTGCACCAGCCGGCCGGGTGGACTTTCCCCTTTGCGCAGGGCCCCGGCCAGCGCCGCGATGCTCGGGTGGTCGAAGACCAGGCCCGGGGCCACGTCGATCTGCAGCAGCTTGCGCAGCCGCGCGCAGAGCTTGATCACCATCAGCGAATGGCCGCCCAGGTCGAACAAGCTGTGGGCGGTGCTCACCGCGTCGCGCTCCAGCAGCTCGGCATAGAGGTCGGCCAGCAGTGCTTCCAGGGCATCGCGAGGGGCCTGCGCGGCGCTGTCGTCGGCGCGGCTGGTGGGGTCCGGCAGCGCCTGGCGGTCGAGCTTGCCGTTGGCCATTCGCGGCAGCGCCGCCAGCTTGATCAGGTGGG
>JAZKHB010000058.1:0-15895 GCA_040385585.1 Pseudomonadota bacterium
ACCGCAACGAACGAGTGGTGACACCCGCTCGCAGGGCCTCAGGCCAGTTCGGCCGTGGTCTCGAAGTCGAAGGTCAACTCACCTTCACTGACACCGATATGGACCACACCGCCGTGCTCGGCCAGCTCGCCGAACAGGATCTCCTCGGCCAGTGGCCGCTTGATCTTGTCCTGGATCAGACGCGCCATGGGCCGGGCGCCCATTTGCGCATCGTAGCCGCCCGCTGCCAGCCAGTTACGCGCCGCATCGCTGACCTCCAGCATGACCCGCTTGTCTTCCAGCTGCGCCTGCAGCTCGGTGAGAAACTTGTCCACCACGCTCTTGATCACTTCATGACTCAAGCGACCAAACTGGATAATGGTGTCCAGGCGGTTACGAAACTCCGGCGTGAAGCTTTTCTTGATCACTTCCATCGCATCGGACGAGTGATCCTGATGGGTAAAGCCGATCGACGCCCGTGCGGCGGTTTCCGCCCCGGCATTGGTGGTCATTATCACGATCACATTGCGGAAATCCGCCTTGCGCCCGTTGTTGTCAGTCAGGGTGCCATGATCCATCACTTGCAGCAGCAGGTTGAACACCTCGGGATGCGCCTTCTCGATTTCATCGAGCAGCAACACACAGTGCGGCGTCTTGGTAATAGCCTCGGTCAACAGACCGCCCTGATCGAAACCCACATAGCCCGGCGGCGCGCCGATCAGACGTGAAACAGTATGGCGCTCCATATATTCGGACATGTCGAAGCGCACCAGCTCGATACCCATGGCCTTGGCCAGCTGACGCGCCGCCTCGGTCTTGCCCACGCCGGTAGGGCCGGCGAACAGGAAAGAGCCGACGGGCTTGTCCGGAGCCTTCAACCCGGCCCGCGACAGCTTGATCGCGGTGGACAGCGAATCGATGGCCGCATCCTGTCCGAATACCGTGAGCTTCAGATCGCGCTCAAGGTTGCGCAGCAACTCCTTGTCCGAACTGCTGACGTGCTTGGGGGGGATGCGTGCGATCTTCGCCACGATGTCCTCCACCTGTGCCACCTCGATGCGCTTGAGCCGCTTTTCCAAGGGCTGCAGACGCTGATAGGCACCGGCCTCGTCGATCACGTCGATGGCCTTGTCGGGCATGTGCCGGTCGTTGATATAGCGCGATGCCAGCTCGGCGGCAGCACGCAGCGCCTCGTCGCTGTATTCGATGCCATGGTGCTGCTCGAAGCGACCCTTGAGGCCGCGCAGGATGCCGATGGTGTCTTCGACCGAAGGCTCGGTCACATCGACCTTCTGAAAGCGCCGCGCCAAGGCACGGTCTTTTTCGAAGATCCCACGGAATTCCTGGAAGGTGGTGGATCCGATGCAGCGGATCTCGCCGGAGGACAGCATCGGCTTGAGCAGATTGGAGGCGTCCATCACCCCACCGGAAGCCGCACCTGCACCAATGATGGTGTGGATCTCATCGATAAACAGGATGGCATGGGGGCGCTTACGCAACTCGTTGAGCAACGCTTTGAAGCGCTTTTCGAAATCGCCGCGGTATTTGGTACCGGCCAGCAAGGCACCCAGGTCGAGGGAGTAGACCACACTGTCGGCCAGCAGATCCGGCACCTGCCCATCGACGATGCGCTTGGCCAACCCCTCGGCGATGGCGGTTTTACCTACCCCGGCCTCGCCCACTAGCAGTGGATTGTTCTTGCGCCGCCGCGCAAGAATCTGCGCCACCCGCTCGACCTCCAGCTCGCGCCCAACCAGCGGATCGATACGCCCTTGACGCGCCAACTCGTTGAGATTGGAGGCATAGGCATCCAGGGGATTGCTCGACGCTGCGGACTCGCCGCCCTCCTCGTCCTGCATCTCGCTATCGCTGTCCGTATGGCCACCGTGCCCTGGCACCTTGGAGATGCCGTGGGCGATGAAGTTGACCACATCGATTCGCGCAACACTCTGCTGCTTGAGCAGAAACACGGCCTGGCTTTCCTGCTCGCTGAAGATGGCCACCAGCACATTGGCACCGGTCACCTCACGCTTTCCCGAACTCTGCACGTGGAATACCGCACGCTGCAGCACGCGCTGGAAACCCAGGGTAGGCTGGGTCTCGCGCTCTTCGTCATGCTTGGGAATCAGGGGCGTGGTGGAATCGATAAATTCCTGCAGATCGTGTCGCAGTTTGTCGAGGTTGGCGCCGCAAGCGCGCAGGACGCTGGCAGCGGCCTCATTGTCCAATAAAGCCAACAAAAGATGCTCAACCGTCATGAATTCATGACGCTTGGTGCGGGCCTCTTTGAAGGCCAGATTGAGGGTGACTTCGAGCTCTCGGTTTAACATGGCTTCACCTCATTCCCAAGCGGTCGGTATTAACCGTCCTTCTCTATCTCACAGAGTAGCGGATGCTGACTTTCTCTCGCGTATTGATTGACCTGCATGGCCTTGGTCTCAGCAATATCGCGGGTAAAGATGCCGCACACTGCCCGTCCCTCTGTATGGACGGTCAGCATGACCTTGGTCGCCATTTCCCGATTCAGGCCGAAAAACACCTCGAGTATTTCGACCACGAAATCCATCGGGGTGTAATCGTCGTTGAATAAAATCACCCGGTACAAAGGCGGAACCTGCAATGCCGGCTTGGCTTCCTGCACAGCCAAGCCAGACGAATCATCCTCGTGAGGCTGGGAGTGATCTTGATTGAAGGTTAGTCGAATCTGGCTATTTAGACGCATGCTGGGATGAAAGGTCCATATTTGGGCGCACGGATGCAGACGGAGTTTGACCTGCTTCGCAGCCGGCTGCAGCATTAGCTTGACTATCGGCAAAACGGTGTTACAAACACTTAGTACCCGGTATCGGGTAGTAGAGGTCTCACGCAAGGCCCCCTGAGACAGGGAATGCCGATCGCGAGATCAACATGGATGATACTCCAGTGATGGGGTTCAATGCAGAGGGATATGAGTATGCTCAGCGGTAAGGTCAAGTGGTTCAATAACGCCAAGGGCTACGGTTTTATCCTGGCTGACGGCAGGGATGAAGATCTGTTTGCCCATTACTCGGCAATCCAAATGGACGGCTACAAAACGCTTAAAGCTGGACAGCCGGTAAAATTCGATATTATTCAGGGCCCAAAAGGGCTCCATGCTGTAAATATCAGCTCCATGTCGGCCTCGCTTGATACCGCCCCCGCTAGCAGCCAACCGCACAGCGCCAAGGCTGAAGTCTGACCAGAGGCACTCATCAAGCATAAAAAAGGCCGATCGTGATGATCGGCCTTCTTTTTATCAGCGCAACCGCTAGAGCGGAGGCCGATCAGCTCACATGTGGCTGATCATGGCATCGCCGAACTGCGAGCAGGACTGCAATTTAGCCCCTTCCATCAAGCGCTCGAAGTCGTAGGTCACGGTCTTGGCCGAGATCGCGCCATTGACGCCTTTGATGATCAGGTCGGCCGCTTCCAGCCAGCCCATATGGCGCAGCATCATTTCCGCGGACAGGATCAACGAACCCGGATTTACCTGGTCCTTGCCGGCGTATTTGGGTGCGGTACCGTGGGTGGCCTCGAACATGGCGATGGTGTCAGACAGGTTGGCACCCGGCGCGATACCGATACCACCCACTTCGGCCGCCAGCGCGTCGGAGAGGTAGTCGCCGTTCAGGTTCAGGGTCGCGATCACATCGTACTCGGCCGGACGCAACAGGATCTGCTGCAGCATGGCGTCGGCAATGGCGTCCTTGACGATGATGTTCTTGCCGGTGTTCGGGTTCTTGAACTGCATCCAGGGACCACCGTCCAGCAGCTCGGCACCGAACTCGCTCTTGGCGATTTCATACCCCCAATCCTTGAAGGCACCTTCGGTGAACTTCATGATGTTGCCCTTGTGCACTATGGTCACAGAGCTGCGGTCATTGTCGATTGCGTACTGGAATGCCTTGCGCACCAGACGCTTGGTACCGGCCTCGGAGACCGGCTTGATGCCAATACCGCACATGTCGGTAAAGCGAATTTTCTTGACGCCCATTTCCTCGGTGAGGAATTTGATGACTTTCTTCGCCTCGTCGGAACCGGCCTTCCACTCGACGCCGGCATAGATGTCTTCGGAGTTCTCGCGAAAGATGGTCATATCGACGTCTTGCGGCCTTTTCACCGGGCTAGGTACACCGGTAAACCAGCGCACCGGACGCAGACAGACGTAAAGATCGAGTTCCTGACGCAGTGCCACGTTCAGCGAACGGATGCCGCCGCCGACCGGCGTGGTCAGGGGGCCCTTGATGGACACCACGTAGTCACGTACCGCTTCCAGCGTCTCGGCCGGCAGCCAGGTATCGGGGCTGTAAACCTGGGTGGCTTTCTCGCCCGCAAACACTTCCATCCAGGAAATCTTGCGCTCGCCGCCGTAAGCCTTGTTCACGGCCGCGTCGACGACTTTGATCATGACCGGACTGATATCAACACCGATGCCATCCCCTTCGATATAGGGAATGATTGGATTATTCGGTACGTTCAGGGACATATCGGCATTAACGGTAATTTTGTCACCGACTGCTGGCACCTGGATCTTTTGGTATCCCATGCTGGACTCCGTTGCTCTCGTGGTCTGCCATCCCACCACGCGTATGGCGTGGCGAATGGATCTTTTTGGGTCTCGTAAAGGCGGATCATTCTTGTAGTTTTTCTACAGAAAGTCACGCCTTTTCCAGTCTCTACCGCGGTCGCCAAGCGCCTGAAGGCGCGCCACCACAGTCCTGCCGCTGCTGTGTAGTTGTACTACAGAATGCTTCTGACAGATCCCGGGAATCCTAGCAGCTGCTCCCTCGATTGGCGCGGCTCGCGACCGGGATCGAGCCCCGGTATATTCCCGAGCGACACCTCAGGAGCTCAATTCATGCGTTTCACTCCCCACGTCACGGTCGCTACCGTTATCGAAGATCAGGGTCGTTTTCTGCTGGTCGAGGAAATGGCCGAAGGCCGGGCGGTATTTAATCAGCCCGCCGGCCATTTGGAAGCCGACGAAAGTCTGATGCAGGCGGCCGTGCGCGAAACCCTGGAAGAAACCGGCTGGGAGATCGAGCTGACCGCAGTCACCGGCATCTACCTCTACACCGCCCCCAGCAATGGCGTGACCTACCAGCGCGTCTGTTTTGCCGGACAGGCCGTGCGCCAGCGTCTGGACCATCCGCTGGACGAAGGCATCATCGGCCCGCGCTGGTTGACACGTGACGAGCTGTTGGCACAGCCTGAACGCTGGCGCAGCGAGCTGGTGTTGCGCTGCATCGACGACTATCTGGCGGGTGAGCGATTCGCCCTGAGCTTGATCCGCGATCCAGCCGAATCGCCGCGTGACGACCGCGCCTGATAGACTGGCGTCTTTGTCCAAGCCCCCTGCCGAAGCCCTATGCCTGAGCCAACTCAAACCCGCGTGATCGTCGGCATGTCCGGCGGCGTCGACTCCTCCGTTTCCGCCCTCCTGCTCATGGAACAGGGCTACCAGGTGGAAGGCCTGTTCATGAAGAACTGGGAAGAGGACGACGGCACTGACTATTGCACTGCCATGGATGACCTGGCCGACGCCCAGGCCGTTTGCGACAAGCTGGGCATCGTGCTGCACACGGCCAATTTCGCTGCGGAATACTGGGACAACGTGTTCGAGCATTTTCTCGCCGAATATAAAGCCGGGCGCACACCGAACCCGGACATCCTGTGCAACCGCGAAATCAAGTTCAAGGCCTTCCTCGATTACGCCTTGCTGCTTGGCGCCGACCTGATCGCCACCGGTCATTATGTACGTCGCCGCGACTGCGACGGCCGTACCGAGCTGCTCAAAGGCCTGGACCCGAACAAGGACCAGAGCTATTTCCTGCATGCGGTGGGCGGCGAACAGCTGGCCAAGACCCTGTTTCCCGTGGGCGAGCTGGAGAAACCGGCCGTCCGCGCCCTGGCAGAGCGGCACGCGCTGGCAACCGCCAAGAAAAAGGATTCCACCGGCATCTGCTTTATCGGCGAGCGGCGCTTCAGCGATTTTCTCAAACAGTACCTGCCGGCCCAGCCGGGCGAAATCGAAACCACCGAGGGCGAAGTCATCGGCCGTCATCACGGCCTGATGTACCACACCATCGGTCAGCGTCAGGGCCTGGGTATCGGCGGCTTGAAGGACGCCGGCGAGGAACCCTGGTATGTCTTGAGCAAGGATATGGCGCGCAACGTGCTCGTGGTCGGCCAGGGCAACGAACACCCTTGGTTGTTCGCCAGCGCCCTGCTCTGCTCGGAGATCTACTGGGTCAATCCCATCGACCTGAGCATACCGCGCAGCCTGACCGCCAAAGTGCGCTACCGCCAGAGCGACCAGAGTTGCGTCCTCGAGAAGAACGCCGAGGGCTATCGCGCTCGCTTCGCCATGCCGCAACGGGCGGTGACGCCGGGCCAATCCGTGGTGTTCTACGACGGTGAGATCTGCCTGGGGGGCGGTGTGATCGAAGTCGCCGAACCCTGGACCCGCAAGGACCTGTCGGCATGACCCCGGTGCAAGAGCAACTGGTGGCATTGGGCGCGGTTTTTCAATCCGCGGTGCTGGTGGACAAGCTGGCGAAGACCGGCCAGATCAACGAGGCGGATATGGCCTGCCTGCTCGGCAGCCTGATGATCCGCGACCCGAAGAACACCCTGGAGGTCTACGGCGGCGATGACCTGAACCTGCGCGACGGCTACCGCGCGCTGCTCAGCGCCCTGGAGCGCGACCCCGCCAGCCTTCAGCGCGAACCGCTGCGCTACTCCCTTGCCCTGCTCGGCCTGGAACGCCAACTGGCCAAGCGCGACGATATGTTGCAGCTGATCGGCAGCCGCCTGGATCAGATACAGCAGCAGGTGCAGCACTTCGGCTTGACCCACGACAACGTTATCGCCGCCAGCGGCAGCCTTTACCAGGATACTATCAGCACCTTTCGCCAACGTATCCAGGTGCAGGGCGATGTGCGCCATCTGCAGCAACCGAGCAACGCCGCCAAAATTCGCGCCCTGTTGCTGACCGGTATCCGCTCGGCCCGCCTGTGGCGTCAACTGGGTGGCCACCGCTGGCAACTGGTTTTCAGCCGCGGCAAGCTGCTCGAAGGCCTCCGCCCGCTGCTGCGTGGCTGAACCGTGCCAGAGCCTCTGCCCAGCCGTGCGGTCAAGCCCTTGCAGGGTGCCGCGCTGCTGGCCCTCTCGGCGCTGCTGTTTGCCTTGATGGGGGTCGGCGTTCGCGAGGTCTCTCTTACGGTCAACAACGAGTCGGTGGTGTTTTTCCGCAACCTGGTCGGCGTCCTGTTCTTTCTACCGCTGATACTCGTGCGCGGCACGGCGCCCCTGAAGACCCGTCGCCTCAGGTCTCATCTGTGGCGCACCACCTTCGGGCTGGCGGCCATGTACTGCTTCTTCTACGCCATTGCCCACCTGCCGCTCGCCGACGCCATGCTGTTCACCTATTCGGCTCCGCTGTTCACCCCGCTGATTGCCCGCTACTGGCTCAAGGAGCCCCTGACCCGGCGCATGCTGCTCACCAGCGGCATTGGCCTGATCGGCGTACTAATGGTGGCTAAGCCCTCCGCGGCCCTTCTCGACAGCCAGGCCCTGATCGGCTTGGCGGCCAGCCTGCTGGCGGCATTGGCCTTCGTCTCGATCCGCGAGATGAGCAATAGCGAGCCGGCCTTTCGCATCGTCTTCTATTTCTCGCTGTTCAGCGCCCTGCTCTCCGCCGTGCCGCTGGCCTGGGCCTGGCAGCCCCTGCAACCCCATGACCTGTGGCTACTGATGGGGATCGGCCTGCTCGCCACCACCAGCCAGATCATCATGTCCAAGGCCTACGGCCTGGCACCGCCGGGCCTGATCGGGCCGTTCGCCTACCTGGCCATCGTCTTCGCCGGCCTTATCGCCTGGCTACGCTGGGGCGAAATCCCGAGCCTGACCTCACTGCTGGGCGCGGCATTGATCGTGGCCGCCAGTCTGCTGTCGATAACCCGACGACGCACCTGATGCCCAGCTGAGGTCCAGCGACGGTTTTTCAGGTATGATGCGCGCCCCTTTTCGTTACCCGACTGTCCGAGAATGCCCTCCATGCTGCTCTCCTCGCTCACCGCGGTTTCCCCTGTCGACGGCCGTTACGCCGGCAGAACCGGCGCCCTGCGCCCGATCTTCAGTGAGTACGGCCTGATCCGCTGCCGTGTCCTGGTCGAGGTACGCTGGCTCCAGCGCCTGGCGGCCCACAGCGGCATTCCGGAAGTCGCGCCTTTCTCGGCCGAAGCCAACGCCTTGCTCAACGCCCTGGCCGAAGGTTTCCAGCTCGAACACGCCGAGCGCGTCAAGGAAATCGAGCGCACCACCAACCACGACGTCAAGGCCGTGGAGTACCTCTTGAAGGAACAGGTGGCGAAGCTGCCGGAGCTGGCCAAGGTCAGCGAATTCATCCACTTCGCCTGCACCAGCGAGGACATCAACAACCTGTCCCACGCCCTGATGCTGCGCGAAGGCCGCGATACGGTGCTGCTGCCGCTGATGCGTCAGCTGGCCGAGGCCATTCGCGAACTGGCCGTGCGCTTTGCCGAAGTGCCGATGCTCTCGCGCACCCACGGCCAGCCCGCCTCGCCCACCACCCTGGGCAAGGAACTGGCAAACGTGGTCTACCGCCTCGAGCGGCAAATCGCCCAAGTCGCCGCCGTACCGCTGCTGGGCAAGATCAACGGCGCCGTGGGCAACTACAACGCCCATCTGTCGGCCTATCCTGAAGTAGACTGGGAAGCCAACGCCCGGGAATTCATCGAGCAGGACCTGGGCCTGGGCTTCAACCCCTACACCACCCAGATCGAGCCACATGACTACATCGCCGAACTGTTCGATGCGGTTGCGCGCTTCAACACCATCCTGATCGACTTCGACCGCGATATCTGGGGCTACATCTCCTTGGGCTATTTCAAGCAGCGCACCATCGCCGGGGAAATCGGTTCCTCGACCATGCCGCACAAGGTCAACCCCATCGACTTCGAGAATTCCGAAGGCAACCTGGGTATCGCCAACGCCCTGCTGCAGCACCTGGCCAGTAAGCTACCGGTGTCGCGCTGGCAGCGCGACCTGACCGACTCCACCGTACTGCGCAACCTCGGCGTGGGTTTCGCCCACAGCCTGATCGCTTACGAGGCCAGCCTCAAAGGCATCAGCAAGCTGGAGCTCAACGAAGCGCGCATTGCCGCCGACCTCGATGCCTGCTGGGAAGTGCTGGCCGAGCCGATCCAGACCGTGATGCGCCGCTATGGCGTGGAAAACGCCTATGAGAAGCTCAAGGAGCTGACCCGCGGCAAGGGCATCAGCGCCGAAGCCCTGCAGACCTTTATCGATGGCCTGGTGATTCCTGCCGAGGCCAAGGTCCAGCTGCGCGCTCTGACCCCCGCCGGTTACGCCGGCAACGCCGCCGCCCAGGCCAAACGCGTCTGACCGTCACCGCCCTTTGCACGCCCGGCAGTGCCGGGCGTTTTTATTTATGGGCTTAAAAACAATTCAAGGGCTTAGCTATGAATCCTGATACTCCCCTGCAACTTCTCGGCGGTCTCACGGCACGGGTCTTCCTGCGCGACTACTGGCAGAAGAAACCCTTGCTGATCCGCCAGGCGCTGCCCGACTTCCAAAACCCGATCAGCGCCGATGAACTGGCCGGCCTGGCGCTGGAAGAGGAAGTCGAGTCGCGCCTGGTGCTCGAGCACGGCGAACGCCCCTGGGAACTGCGCCGCGGCCCCTTTGCCGAAGACGACTTCAGCACCCTGCCCGAACGCGACTGGACCCTGCTGGTGCAAGCCGTCGACCAGTTCGTGCCCGAGGTGGCCGACCTGCTGCAGCACTTTCGCTTTCTGCCCAGCTGGCGCATCGATGATGTGATGATCAGCTTTGCCACCCCCGGCGGCGGCGTGGGCCCGCACTTCGACAATTACGATGTTTTTCTTCTTCAGGGCCAGGGACAACGGCGCTGGAAGATCGGCCAGGTGTGCGATGCCGACAGCCCGCTGCTCGAGCACGCGGATCTGCGCATTCTGGCCCATTTCGAACAGACCGACGAATGGGTGTTGGAGCCCGGCGACATGCTCTACCTGCCGCCACGTCTGGCTCATTACGGCACCGCCGAGGACGACTGCATGACTTATTCCGTGGGCTTTCGCGCCCCCAGCGCGGCCGAAGTGCTGACCCACTTCACCGATTTTCTCGGCCAGTTCCTGCCCGACGAGGAACGCTACAGCGACGCTGGCACCGCGCCCACCAACGACCCCCACCAGATCCAGCGCGACTCCCTGGACCGCCTGAAAGCCCTGCTGGCCGAGCACATGGGCGATGAACGCCTGCTGATGACCTGGTTCGGTCAATTCATGACCGAACCCCGCTACCCCGAGCGAGTAGCCGGCACCGAACTGAACGAGGACGAGCTATTGGCCGGCCTGCAGGACGGCGCCGTGCTGGTGCGCAATCCCAGCGCCCGCCTGGCCTGGTCGGAAGTCGGCGAAGACCTGGTGTTGTTCGCCAGCGGCCAGAGCCGGCTGCTCTCGGCCGGGTTGCGCGAGTTGCTGAAGCTGATCTGTGCCGCCGACGCGTTACATGCCGAAAACCTCGAACCATGGCTGGCGGACGACGAGGGGCGTAATCTGCTGGTGGAGTTACTCAAACAAGGAAGCTTGGAGTTTGCAGATGAATGAGATCCATATCCGCATCGCCGACTGGCATAAGGATAATGCCGACCTGCGACGCATCCGGGAAACGGTGTTTATCGCCGAACAGGCGGTACCACCCGAACTGGAATGGGATGCCGACGACCCGGGCGCCGTGCACTTTCTGGCCATGGATGGCGATTACGCCATCGGCACCGCCCGCCTATTGCCGGACGGTCATATCGGCCGAGTGTCGGTGCTCAAGGACTGGCGGGGACTGAAGGTCGGCGACGCGCTGATGCAAGCTGTTATTGCCGAGGCCGAGCGTCAGGGCCTGGCCCAGCAGAAACTCAGCGCCCAGGTGCACGCTACGGCTTTCTACGAGCGACTAGGCTTTGAAATCGTCAGCGGCGAGTTTCTCGACGCCGGCCTTCCCCATGTGGACATGCTGCGCCAAAGTAACTGAGGTCGCGATGCACGACGATAACGCTCCAGCGGAACCGCGCGAAGACGATGAAGCCCTGCCGGTGATCGAGTTCGAGTCTCCGGGGCGTTTCAGCGTGCACAACCCGGACTCGCATCTGCCGGAACCCGAAGTCTGGGAGCCGGCGCCTTTCGTGCTCGGTCAACACACGTCACTGGAGCGCTTCGCTACGAAGGGTCAGGCCCGCGCCCATGCGATGGCGCTCCTGCAGCAGGCACGGCGCAGCCTGTGCCTGTACAGCTCGGATCTCGAGCCCTGGCTCTACCATCACAGCAGCGTGCTAGAGGCCTGCACCGAGTTTCTATTGGCTCATCGGCATAATCGTCTGCGCATCCTGCTGCGCGATGTCACCACGGTCGTCAAGCAGGGTCATCGCCTGATGAGCCTGTCGCGACGCCTGCCCAGCGCCTGCCAGATCCGCAAATTAAACCCTGACCATCCCAATGAGGACGTCACCTTTCTATTGGCCGATGCCAAGGGGTTCTTGCTGCGCCCGGAACCCGAGCAGATAGCCGGCTACGCGCTCTACCATGACCCGGCGCGGGCACGTCAACGCCAGGTCCAGTTCGACCAGGCCTGGGAGGCCAGCCTGACCGATCCAGACCTGCGGAGTTTTCTGTTATGACGCCACGCGCCCTGCTCGCCAGCCTGCTGCTCGGCCTGAGCCTGCCCCTGCTGGCCGCCACCGAACTAATTCCGCTCAACTACCGCACCGCCGAAGATGTCATGCCGGTGGTGCAATCGGTATTGGGCAACGAGGGACGCGTGAGCCCCTATGGCAATCAACTGGTGATCAATGCCTCGCCAGAGAAGATCCAGGAGATCCGCCAACTGCTTGAGCAGATGGACACCCAGCCCAAGCGCCTGCTGATCACCGTGGATACCGCCGAAGGCAGCAACCGCACCGACAGCGGCTATCAGGTCAACGGCTCTGCCAGCGTGGGCGGTGTGGAGATCGAGGCCGGACAGGGCGAACGGCACGGCCGCGACAGCGTGCGCATCATCGACCGCAGCACCGCCAGCCGCGACGGCGGTACCCAGCAGGTGCAGGCTACCGAGGGCTACCCGGCGCTGATCCAGGTCGGCCAGAGCGTGCCGCTCACCACCCAGGGCACCGACGCTTACGGCCAGGTCTACCAGGGCACCCAATACCGCAACGTGACGCGCGGCTTCTATGTCACCGCCAGCCTGACCGGTGACCAGGTGCACCTGAGCATCAGCAGCAACAACGATCGACTCAGCCAATCGCAACCCGGCGCCATCGATATTCAGAGCACCGAAACACGGGTCAGCGGGCGGCTCGGCGAATGGATCAGCCTGGGGGGCGTCAGCGAGCAAAGCAGCAGCACCCGGGACGGCATCCTGCAGCGCCGCTCGACCCAGGGCCGCGAAGACATGAGCCTGCGGGTCAAGGTCGAAAGCCTGGATTGAAGCCTCGAACACCCGCCTCGAGGTCGCTCGTCGATTTATGTAGTAGTCCCTAAAAAGTCACTACAAAACATTTGACGAACGCTTGTTTGAAAGTGCATTATTGCCTCGCTCCCGCTAATCAGAGGCCCTGCTTGAGGGTCTCCGCACCGCGCTCTGATTTACCGACTTGAGCCGATGCGTGTTGTGTAGCCCACAAGGCAGTTCGACGAGATGGCGACTGGAACGAAGTTGTCCCGAGGGACGGGGAAGCGTTTTAGCGCAGCAGCACGATCGACAGATTCCGCCTTGCGAGTCGCCCCAGGGTCAGACCCGCACCAGATGCTCCGATCCATTGGGTCATCTGCCGCAGCTGTCATTCACTGTTCGTGATTGCCACCCTCCTCTCGGCTTCATCTGCGTCCCAGTCGATATTTCAATGCTCTGCGGTGTGCCGCACCACGACAAGAACCTTCAGTACAGGGGTTTTTGCTCGGGAATGTTCGTGCTCAACCAAACACATACTTTGAAGGATTGATCATGTCAGCTTATCAAAACGACATCAAAGCCGTTGCCGCCATTAAAGAAGCCGCAGGCAGCAGCTGGAGCGCTATCAACCCGGAGTCCGTGGCTCGCATGCGTGCCCAGAACCGCTTCAAGACCGGTCTGGAAATCGCGCAGTACACCGCCGACATCATGCGTAAGGACATGGCTGAGTACGACGCCGACTCCTCCGTCTACACCCAGTCCCTGGGTTGCTGGCACGGTTTTATCGGTCAGCAGAAACTGATCTCGATCAAGAAGCACCTGAAAACCACCAACAAGCGCTATCTCTACCTGTCGGGCTGGATGGTTGCCGCCCTGCGTTCGGAATTCGGCCCGCTGCCAGATCAGTCGATGCACGAGAAAACCTCGGTTTCCGCCCTGATCGAAGAGCTGTACACCTTCCTGCGCCAGGCTGATGCCCGCGAGCTGGACCTGCTGTTCACCGCTATCGATACCGCCCGCGCCGCTGGCGACAAGGCCAAGGAAGCCGAACTGCAGGCCCAGGTCGACAACTTCGAAACCCACGTGGTGCCGATCATCGCCGACATCGACGCTGGCTTCGGTAACCCGGAAGCCACCTACCTGCTGGCCAAGAAGATGATCGAAGCCGGTGCGTGCTGCATCCAGATCGAAAACCAGGTATCCGACGAGAAGCAGTGCGGCCACCAGGACGGTAAAGTCACCGTGCCACACGCCGACTTCCTCGCCAAGATCAACGCTGTTCGCTACGCATTCCTCGAACTGGGCATAGACAACGGCGTGATCGTTGCGCGTACCGACTCCCTGGGTGCCGGCCTGACCAAGCAGATCGCCGTGACCAACCAGCCGGGCGACCTGGGCGACCAGTACAACTCCTTCCTGGATTGCGAAGAAGTCTCCGCTGCCGACCTGAACAACGGCGACGTAGTGTTGAATCGCGGTGGCAAGCTGCTGCGTCCCAAGCGTCTGCCGTCCAACCTGTTCCAGTTCCGTGCTGGCACCGGCGAAGCGCGCTGCGTACTGGACAGCATCACCTCGCTGCAGAACGGCGCGGACATGCTGTGGATCGAAACCGAGAAGCCCCACGTCGGCCAGATCGCAGAAATGGTCAACGAAATCCGTAAAACCATCCCGAACGCCAAGCTGGTCTACAACAACAGCCCGTCGTTCAACTGGACCCTGAACTTCCGTCAGCAAATGTTCGACATCATGGTTAGCGAAGGCAAAGACGTTTCCGCCTACGACCGCGCCAAGCTGATGAGCGTTGACTACGACACCACTGACCTGGCTGCTCGTGCTGACGAAATGATCCGCACCTTCCAACGCGACGCTTCGGCTCAGGCGGGTATCTTCCACCACCTGATCACCCTGCCGACCTACCACACCGCCGCGCTGTCCACCGACAACCTGGCCAAAGGGTACTTCGCAGAGGAAGGCATGCTGGCCTACGTGAAAGGCGTTCAGCGTCAGGAAATCCGTCAGGGTATTGCCTGCGTCAAGCACCAGAACATGTCCGGCTCCGACATCGGCGACGCTCACAAGGAGTATTTCGCAGGTGAAGCGGCTCTGAAAGCCGGCGGCAAAGACAACACCATGAACCAGTTCCACTGATCAGGGTGTGAAGATTCAAACCCTGGCCTGGCCTGGGCTTGAATCATAAAAAAGGCGAGCCTCGGCTCGCCTTTTTCATGTCCGCCGTTTGGCCAATTTGTGCGTCAGACCACAGTGGCTGTCACCGTATCGTCGTCTTCGCTCTTTAGGGTACAGGTTCCGTTTTCCGCCTACATGGAGCTTGCCCGTGAGCCTTGATAACCCTGATGCCGTGCTGTTTGGCGATGGCGACGAGTTGCCCAGCAACCATTCTCAGAACCCCCATTTCAACGAGCTGATCGAATCCATCAGCCGTCGCCAGGTACTGGCTGGCGGCACGGCCCTCGGCGTCCTGGGTTTCCTTGGCGTGGCCTTGCCTGGCATGGCCGAGGCTGGGAATACACCGCCCACTTCCCTGGACACGCTGTTCAAACGCCGCAACCGTTTGCCGTTTACCCCGGTCGCCGTGAACCGCGCGGATACCATCACGGTTCCCGAGGGCTACATCGCCACGCCGTTTATACCCTGGGGCACGCCGATCACCGGCAGCTTCCCGGCCTACCGGGGCGATGGCAGCAACAGCGCCCAGGACCAGGCCGAACAGCTCGGCATGCACCACGACGGCATGCACTTTTTCCCCATCGACGCCCAGCGCGGACGGGGACGCCAGAGCGATCACGGTCTGCTGGTGCTCAACCACGAGTACATCGATGCCCCCCTGTTGCACCCCAACGGCCCGACCACGGTAGAGGGCAAGCGCGACAGTGCCGAGCAGGTACGCAAGGAAATCAATGCGCACGGTGTATCCGTCGTTGAGATACGCCGCGACAAACGCGGTGAGTGGAGCCTGGTGCCAGGCCCGCGCAACCGCCGCATCACCGCCGCCACTCCCATGGATATCCGCGGCCCCGCCCGCGGCAATGCCCTGCTGACCACCCGCTACAGCCCCGAAGGCATTGCCAGCCGCGGCACCCAGAACAACTGCGCGAGCGGTTTCACCCCTTGGGGCACCTACCTGACCTGCGAAGAAAACTGGGCGGGCTACTTCGCCACCCGCGATCCGGAACTGCCGCGCGAGCTCAAGCGTTACGGACTGCGCAGCACCAGCCGTTTCGGCTGGGATACCCTGCCCGGCGATGAATTCGAGCGCTTCGACGCCACCCGCATGGCCGCCCAGGCCCATGACGACTACCGCAACGAGCCCAACCACTTCGGCTGGATAGTGGAAATCGACCCCTTCGACCCCGACGCCGTGCCGGTCAAACGC
>JAZKHB010000058.1:15905-39928 GCA_040385585.1 Pseudomonadota bacterium
CGGTAGGCACGCTGCAGGCCCTGGCGGCCGGGCACGAGGGCCTGGTGTTCGCCGAACCCAAAGAGGGCAGACCCCTGGTTTGCTATTCCGGCGACGACTCGCAGAACGAGTACATCTATAAATACGTCAGCCGCGACAAGTACCGCTCCGGCCGGCGCCAGACCCGGCTGCTGGACGAGGGGACCCTGTATGTCGCCCGCTTCGAGGCCGGGGGTAAGGGCGAATGGCTGGCCTTGGATATCGACAACCCGGTTTTTCAGGCCGCCTGCCTCGCTGCCGGGGTGTACTTCGCCGACCAGGGCGAGGTGCTGATCAATACTCGCCTGGCCGCCGACATCGTCGGCGCCACCAAGATGGATCGCCCGGAATGGGGCGCGGTCAATCCGGAAACGGGCGAGGTCTACTTCACCCTGACCAATAACAGCTCGCGCACCGAGCCGGATGCGGCCAACCCGCGCGCGGCCAACCCCTACGGCCATATCATCCGCTGGCGCGAAAAGCGCTCGGACCATGGCGGCGACATCTTCACCTGGGACCTGTTCCTGCTGGCCGGCCCGGAAGAGGACAGCCGCGGCGCCGATGGCATGAGCCTGACCGCCGACAATCGCCTGGCCAGTCCGGACGGGCTGTGGTTCGACGAAGACGGTCGCCTGTGGATCCAGACCGACATGAGCGGTAGTCAGTTGCGCGATGGCCCTTTCGGCAATAACCAGATGCTGGTGGCGGACCCGCGTACCGGCGAGATGAAACGTTTTCTGGTCGGCCCACTGGGCGCCGAGGTCACCGGCATCACCGCGACGCCGGACTTCCGCACCCTCTTCGTCAATATCCAGCACCCGGGCGAAGGCTCGACCGCGACCAACCTGCTGAGCACCTGGCCGGACGGCCCGGGCAATCGACCGCGCTCTTCCACGGTGATCGTCCAACGCCAGGACGGCAAGCGGCTGATGTAGCCGTCTCGAAAAAAGCTTTCCCCATTGACCGGTCTCATTGACCGGTCTTTTTTTGCCTGGCAGGCGCAGGCTTTTGCGATGAGGGATTCAGTGGTCTAGGCTCGCCGCACGGCCATCAGCGAGGATCGGGCATGCACCGTCGACGCACGGCCTGGCTGCTCAGCGCAGGCCTGGCGATAGCCGCCTTGAGCCTGGAGCCGTTGCCGCACACCGCACCTGTCTGCGGCGCCAGTTGCACCCGCTGCCAGGCATAGTAATGCCCGGGGACGAAGCCGCTGTCGAAGCCGGCTGGATTGGCCAGCATCGGATAGGGCCCCAGGCGCTGGGCCGGGGTCACCGGATTGTCCGGGGCAGGCGGCGCGACCAGATTGCTCAGGGCTTGCCAGACGCTGTAGTCGCCCAACTCGGCCTGAATGGGCGGGATATACAAGAAAGGCAGCGTGACAAGTAAACGGCGAAGCAGTGTGGCGAAAGGCATGGTCAAGCCCTTATCCCAGGGTTTCCCCAAAACCGGCATGCCTCACCGCCTGCTCAACATGCAGACCCGCGACCCCGGTCCTGTTTATCGGACCGGGCACGCCGCAATGGCGCCATGTGTACGCTAGTACAGGAATATTTGCTCGACAGACCGCTTGGTAATAGCGGGAAGAACGCTTTGCACTGGTTAGGGGATAAGCGCCTCGTACCCTGGATGGGCCGGACACTGCAATGGGCCGAACCAGCAAGACGGGCAACAGTAAAGTTAGTAAAGCGACACTCTCTGTCGTTAAAAGTATGGGTCCTCATGGCCAGTTTCGAGCATGCGGCAGGAATTTTTAGTTAATTGGACAAGACCTAAAACCTGCATAGCCCCGTGATACCTGAGCCTAGGGGGGGATGAGCCGAACCAGCCGAGGCGAATGCGTTTTTATTTATAAAGGAAAATTTACTAAACCGGGCCAACAGGCCTAGAATTATGTCCATTGATTACCTGCCAAGCACTTATTTTGGCAGTGTTTTATTCTTAATGACCGCTACCCTTCCTTAGTATCAGGAGTTCGGGCATGCCCACTGAGGCTGTTGTCACCCTGTCGCACAACTGGGGTTTTGCTGTATTTTTACTGGGTGTCGTAGGCCTGTGCGCCTTTATGCTGGGCGTATCCAGCCTGCTGGGCAGCAAGGCCTGGGGCCGCAGCAAGAACGAACCCTTCGAATCCGGCATGCTGCCCACCGGCGGTGCGCGTCTGCGCCTGTCGGCAAAATTCTATCTGGTCGCGATGCTCTTCGTGATCTTCGACGTCGAAGCCCTCTTTCTCTTTGCCTGGTCGGTGTCCGTTCGCGAAAGCGGCTGGGCCGGCTTTGTCGAAGCTACCGTTTTTATAGCAATTCTGTTGGCGGGTCTTGTCTACCTATGGCGGATCGGGGCGCTCGATTGGGCACCCGAAAGTCGTCGTGCGCGACAAGCGAAGCTAAAACAATGAGGCTTTGGCGATGCAATACAAACTTACCAGGATCGACCCGGATGCGCCGAACGAGCAGTATCCGATCGGCGAGCGGGAGATGGTTTCCGACCCGCTAGAAGGTCAGGTTCACCGCAACATCTACATGGGCAAGCTGCAGGACGTGCTGAATTCCACGGTTAACTGGGGGCGCAAGAACTCCCTGTGGCCGTACAACTTCGGCCTGTCGTGCTGCTACGTGGAGATGACGACGGCCTTTACCGCCCCCCATGACATTGCTCGCTTCGGTGCCGAGGTCATTCGTGCATCGCCGCGCCAGGCCGACTTCATGGTCATCGCCGGCACCTGCTTCATCAAAATGGCGCCGATCATCCAGCGTCTCTATGAGCAGATGCTGGAGCCCAAGTGGGTCATCTCCATGGGCGCCTGCGCCAACTCCGGCGGCATGTACGATATCTATTCGGTCGTCCAGGGCGTGGATAAATTCCTGCCGGTGGACGTCTACGTACCCGGCTGCCCACCGCGTCCCGAGGCTTTTTTGCAGGCCCTGATGCTGCTGCAGGACTCCATCGGCCAGGAACGTCGCCCCTTGTCCTGGGTCGTCGGCGAACAAGGCGTGTACCGCGCCGACATGCCGTCGCAAAAGGAACAGCGCCGCGAGCAGCGTATTGCTGTGACCAACCTGCGCAGCCCCGACGAAGTCTGAGCCAGTCCTTTCCACAAGAAAGCGCGCTCGATTCTGTACGTTGACCCATAGCGACCGAGACCATGACTGCGGACACCGCCCTGTACATCCCGCCTTACAAGGCCGACGACCAAAACGTGGTCGTCGAGTTGAATTCGCGCTTCGGCGCCGAGACCTTCACCGTCCAGTCGACCCGTACCGGCATGCCGGTACTGTGGGTGCCACGGGAACGGCTGATCGAGGTGCTGACCTTTCTGCGTCAGCTGCCCAAGCCCTATGTCATGCTCTACGACCTGCATGGCATGGACGAGCGCCTGCGCACCCAGCGGCGCGGCCTGCCCGGTGCCGACTTCAGCGTGTTCTACCACCTGCTGTCGATCGAGCGTAACAGCGACGTAATGCTCAAGGTCGCCCTGTCCGAAAACGATCTCAACCTGCCGACCTGCACCGGTATCTGGCCCAACGCCAACTGGTACGAGCGCGAGGTCTGGGACCTGTACGGCATCACCTTCGCAGGTCACCCGCACCTGACCCGCATCATGATGCCGCCGACCTGGGAAGGTCACCCGCTGCGCAAGGACTACCCGGCGCGCGCGACCGAGTTCGACCCCTTCAGCCTGTCGGTGGCCAAGCAGAACCTGGAAGAAGAAGCCGCGCGTTTCAAGCCCGAAGACTGGGGCATGAAACGCCAGGGTCCGCACGAGGACTATATGT
The DNA here is from genome assembly GCA_040385585.1 of Pseudomonadota bacterium. Taxonomy (GTDB): domain Bacteria; phylum Pseudomonadota; class Gammaproteobacteria; order Pseudomonadales; family Pseudomonadaceae; genus Aquipseudomonas. The sequence goes on from JAZKHB010000058.1 coordinate 19,697, forward strand.
TCCTCAACCTGGGGCCGAACCACCCCTCGGCCCACGGCGCCTTTCGCATCATCCTGCAACTGGACGGCGAAGAGATCGTCGACTGCGTGCCGGAAGTCGGTTACCACCACCGTGGCGCCGAGAAAATGGCCGAGCGCCAGTCCTGGCACAGTTTCATTCCCTACACCGACCGGATCGACTACCTGGGCGGAGTGATGAACAACCTGCCCTATGTGCTGGCAGTGGAAAAACTCGCCGGGATCAAGGTGCCGCAAAAGGTCGATGTGATCCGCGTCATGCTGGCCGAGTTCTTCCGCATCACCAGTCACCTGCTGTTCCTCGGCACCTATATCCAGGACGTCGGCGCCATGACCCCGGTGTTCTTCACCTTCACCGACCGCCAGCGCGCCTACACGGTGATCGAAGCCATCACCGGCTTCCGCCTTCACCCGGCCTGGTACCGCATCGGCGGCGTCGCCCACGACCTGCCGCGCGGCTGGGAGAAGCTGGTCAAGGATTTCGTCGAGTGGCTGCCCAAGCGCCTGGACGAATACGAAAAGGCCGCCCTGAAGAACAGCATCCTGCGCGGCCGCACCATCGGCGTGGCCCAGTACAACACCAAGGAAGCCCTGGAATGGGGTGTGACCGGCGCCGGCCTGCGCTCCACCGGCCTGGACTTCGACCTGCGCAAGGCGCGGCCCTATTCGGGTTACGAGAACTTCGAGTTCGAAGTGCCGCTGGCGGTCAATGGCGATGCCTATGACCGTTGCATCGTCCGGGTAGAGGAGATGCGCCAGAGCATCAGGATCATCGACCAGTGCCTGCGCAACATGCCCGAAGGCCCGTACAAGGCGGACCATCCGCTGACCACGCCGCCGCCGAAAGAGCGCACCCTGCAGCACATCGAAACCTTGATCACGCACTTCCTGCAGGTTTCCTGGGGTCCGGTCATGCCGGCCAACGAAGCCTTCCAGATGATCGAGGCGACCAAGGGCATCAACAGTTATTACCTGACGAGCGACGGCGGCACCATGAGCTACCGCACCCGGATACGCACCCCCAGTTTCCCGCACCTGCAGCAGATCCCCTCGGTGATCCGCGGCAGCATGGTGGCGGACCTGATTGCCTACCTGGGCAGTATCGACTTCGTTATGGCCGACGTGGACCGCTGATATGACGCTGATTCAGACCGACCGTTTCACCCTGAGCGAAGCCGAGCGCGAAGCCATCGCGCATGAACTGCACCACTACGAGGACTCGCGCGCCGCGTCCATCGAGGCGCTGAAGATCGTTCAGCGCGCCCGTGGCTGGGTGCCCGACGGCGCCATTGCCGCCATCGGCGAGCTGATCGGCATCCCGGCCAGCGACGTCGAAGGCGTCGCCACCTTCTACAGTCAGATCTTCCGCCAGCCGGTGGGCCGGCACATCATCCGCGTCTGCGACAGCATGGTCTGCTACATCGGCGGCCACGAGTCGGTGGTCGCCAGCATTCAACAGCAACTGGGTATCGGCCTGGGCGAAACCAGCGCCGATGGCCGCTTCACCCTGCTGCCGGTGTGCTGCCTGGGTAACTGCGACAAGGCCCCGGCCCTGATGATCGACGACCACACCTTCGGCGATGTCGCGCCGGACGGCGTGGCCGCCCTGCTGGAGGCCTACCCATGACGTCCGCTTCGACCCAGCGCCTGACCTCTTTCGGCCCGGCCAACCTGATCGCCCGTAGCGCCGAGACCCACCCGCTGACCTGGCGCCTGCGCGACGACGGCGCCCCGGTCTGGCTCGAGGAATACCAGGCCAAGGACGGCTACGCCGCCGCGCGCAAGGCCTTCGCTCAGTGCTCCGAAGAAGAAATCGTGCAGACCGTCAAGGACTCCGGTCTCAAGGGCCGCGGCGGTGCGGGTTTCCCCACCGGGGTGAAGTGGGGCCTGATGCCCAAGGACGAGTCGCTGAAGCTGCGCTATCTACTGTGCAACGCCGACGAGATGGAGCCCAACACCTGGAAAGACCGCCTGCTGATGGAGCAGCTGCCGCACCTGCTGATCGAAGGCATGCTGATCAGCGCCCGCGCCCTCAAGGCCTACCGCGGCTATATCTTCCTGCGCGGCGAATACGTTGACGCGGCGATCAATCTCAACCGCGCGGTACAAGAGGCCAAGGCCGCCGGGCTGCTGGGCAAGAATATCCTGGGCAGCGGCTTCGACTTCGAGCTGTTCGTGCATACCGGCGCCGGGCGTTACATCTGCGGCGAAGAAACCGCATTGATCAACTCCCTGGAGGGCCGTCGCGCCAACCCGCGCTCCAAGCCACCCTTCCCCGCCGCCGTAGGCGTCTGGGGCAAGCCGACCTGCGTGAACAACGTCGAGACCCTGTGCAACGTGCCGGCCATCGTCGGCCAGGGCGTCGACTGGTACAAATCCCTGGCCCGTCCCGGCAGCGAAGACCACGGCACCAAGCTGATGGGCTTCTCCGGCAAGGTGAAGAACCCCGGCCTCTGGGAGCTGCCGTTCGGCGTCCCGGCCCGCGAGCTGTTCGAGGAGTATGCCGGCGGCATGCGCGATGGCTTCAGGCTCAAGTGCTGGCAGCCTGGTGGGGCCGGCACCGGCTTCCTGCTGCCCGAGCACCTGGACGCACCGATGTTCGCCGCCGGGATCGCCAAGGTCGGCACGCGGATGGGCACGGGCCTGGCCATGGCGGTGGACGAGAGCGTCAACATGGTCAGCCTGCTGCGTAATATGGAGGAGTTCTTCTCCCGCGAGTCGTGCGGTTTCTGCACCCCCTGCCGCGATGGCCTGCCGTGGAGCGTCAAGTTGCTGCGCGCGCTGGAGCGTGGCGAAGGCCAGGCCGGCGACATCGAAACCCTCGAACAGCTGTGCAACTTCCTCGGCCCGGGCAAGACCTTCTGTGCCCATGCACCGGGCGCCGTGGAGCCACTGGGCAGTGCGATCAAGTATTTCCGGCCGGAATTCGAGGCGGGCATCGCCCCCTCGCGTACCACGGCCGTGGCGCTGGCGCGACCCGTGCCAGCCGGCCTGTAACCCGCGCCCTCGACGCGGGGGCGGGACGGGGGAAGTTGGCCTGCGGGTCATTGCCCTTCTTCCCACCCCAGCGACCGAGGCGCGGCAGCACTGAATTCTATTAGCCACACCCGTCACAAGCGGGTCAACGAAGAAACCTGAACCATGGCCACTATCCACGTAGACGGCAAAGCGCTCGAAGTCGACGGTGCGGACAACCTGCTCCAGGCCTGCCTGTCGCTGGGCCTCGACATCCCCTACTTCTGCTGGCACCCGGCGCTGGGCAGCGTCGGCGCCTGCCGACAGTGCGCGGTCAAGCAGTACGCCGACGAGAACGACACGCGCGGTCGCCTGGTCATGTCCTGCATGACCCCCGCCACCGACAACAGCTGGATCTCCATCGACGACGAGGAAGCCAAGCAGTTTCGCGCCAGCGTCGTCGAATGGCTGATGACCAATCACCCCCACGATTGTCCGGTCTGCGAGGAAGGCGGTCATTGCCATCTGCAGGACATGACGGTGATGACCGGCCATAACGAGCGCCGTTACCGCTTCAGCAAGCGCACCCACCAGAACCAGCAGCTCGGCCCGTTCATCGCCCATGAAATGAACCGTTGCATCGCCTGCTACCGCTGCGTGCGCTTCTACAAGGACTACGCCGGCGGCACCGACCTGGGCGTGTTCGGCGCCCACGACAACGTCTACTTTGGACGGGTCGAGGACGGCACCCTGGAAAGCGAGTTTTCCGGCAACCTCACCGAGGTCTGCCCGACCGGTGTGTTCACCGACAAGACCCACTCCGAGCGCTACAACCGCAAGTGGGACATGCAATTCGCCCCGAGCATCTGCCACGGCTGCTCCAGCGGCTGCAACATCAGCCCCGGCGAGCGCTACGGCGAGATCCGCCGCATTGAGAACCGCTACAACGGCTCGGTGAACCAGTACTTCCTCTGCGACCGGGGCCGTTTCGGCTATGGCTACGTCAACCGGGCCGACCGACCGCGCCAGCCGCTGCTGCAAGGTACCGGGCAGGAACCGCTGAAACTCGGCCTGGACGCGGCACTGGACAAGGCCGCCGAGCTGCTGCGCGGGCGCACCATCGTCGGCATCGGCTCGCCGCGCGCCAGCCTGGAAAGCAACTACGCCCTGCGTGAGCTGGTCGGCGCCGAACACTTCTATTCGGGCATCGCCGCCCATGAGCTGGCCAACCTGCGCCTGGTGCTGCAGGTGCTGCAGGACAGCCCGCTGCCGATCCCGACCCTGCGCGAGGTGGAAGAGCACGACGCGGTATTCGTGCTCGGCGAAGACCTGACGCAAACCGCCGCGCGCCTGGCCCTGGCCCTGCGCCAGACGGTAAAAGGCAAGGCCGTGGCCATGGCCGAGGCCATCAAGATCCAGCCCTGGCTGAATGCCGCGGTGCAGACCATCGGCCAGGACGCGCTGCATCCGCTGTTTATCGCCAGTCTCGATGAAACCCGCCTGGACGACGTTGCCGAAGCCTGCGTGCACGCGGCGCCGGACGACCTGGCGCGCCTGGGGTTCGCCGTGGCGCATATCCTCGACGCCGGCTCACCGGCGGTCAGCGGCCTCGAGCCGGAAGCCGAGGAATTGGCGCGGCGCATCGCCGAGGCCCTGCTGGCGGCCAAACGGCCGCTGATTGTCGCCGGCACCTCCCTGGGCAACCGCGGCCTGATCGAGGCGGCGGCGAACATCGCCAAGGCCCTCAAGGCCCGCGAGAAGAACGGTTCCCTGAGCCTGGTGGTGGCCGAGGCCAACAGCCTGGGCCTGGCCATGCTCGGTGGCGACTCAGCCGATGCCGCGTTGCAGGCCCTGACCTCGGGCCAGGCGGATGCGCTGGTGGTGCTGGAAAACGATCTGTACACCCGCGCCGATGCCAGCCTGGTCGACGCGGCCCTGGCAGCGGCCAAGGTGGTGATAGTCGCCGACCATCAGCAGACCGCCACCACCGCCCGCGCCCACCTGGTGCTGCCAGCCGCCAGCTTCGCCGAAGGCGACGGCACCCTGGTCAGCCAGGAAGGCCGCGCCCAACGCTTCTTCCAGGTGTTCGAGCCGACCTACCTGGACGCCAGCATCCTGGTCCACGAAGGCTGGCGCTGGTTGCACGCCCTGCGCAGCACCCTGCTGGGCCAGGCCGTGGACTGGACCCAACTGGACCAGGTGACCGCCGCCACCGCCGCCAGCACTCCGCTGCTGGCCGGCATCGGTGGCGCCGCGCCGAATGCCTCGTTCCGCGTCAAGGGCATGAAACTGGCCCGCGAACCGCTGCGCTACAGCGGCCGCACCGCCATGCGCGCCAATATCAGCGTGCACGAGCCGCGCCAGCCCCAGGACCAGGATTCGGCCTTCGCCTTTTCCATGGAAGGCTATTCGGGCTCGGCCGAGCCGCGCCAGCAGATCCCCTTCGCCTGGGCTCCGGGCTGGAACTCGCCCCAGGCCTGGAACAAGTTCCAGGACGAGGTCGGTGGGCATCTGCGCGCCGGCGACCCCGGCGTGCGTCTGATCGAAACCCGCGGCGATGGCCTGGGCTGGTTCGCCCAGGTACCGGCCCCCTTCGCCCCCGCTGCCGGCACCTGGCAGGTAGTGCCGCTGCATCACCTGTTCGGCAGCGAGGAGACATCGTCCCGTGCGGCACCGGTGCAGGAACGCATTCCGGCGCCTTACGTGGCCCTGGCCAAGTCCGAGGCGGACCGCCTGGGAGTCAATGACGGCGCCCTGCTGAGCCTTAAGCTAAACGGCCAGACCCTGCGCTTGCCGCTGCGGATCCGTGAGGAACTGGGCGCCGGCCTGGTCGGTCTGCCCGTCGGCCTGGCGGGCATTCCGCCGGTACTCGCCGGACGCAGCGTCGACAGCCTGCAGGAGGCCGCGCAATGATGAGCTGGTTCACTCCCGAGGTGATCGACATCCTCCTCGCCGTGGTCCGCGCGGTGATCATCCTGCTCGCCGTGGTGATCTGCGGCGCCCTGCTGAGCTGGGTCGAGCGTCGCCTGCTGGCACTCTGGCAGGACCGTTACGGCCCGAACCGGGTCGGCCCCTTCGGCATGTTCCAGATCGCCGCCGACATGGTGAAGATGTTCTTCAAGGAAGACTGGACGCCGCCGTTCGCCGACAAGATGATCTTCACCCTGGCGCCAGTGGTGGCCATGAGCGCCCTGCTGATCGCCTTCTCGATCATCCCGATCACTCCGACCTGGGGCGTGGCGGACCTTAATATCGGCCTGCTGTTTTTCCTCGCCATGGCCGGTGTGTCGGTCTACGCGGTGCTGTTCGCCGGCTGGTCGAGCAACAACAAATTCGCCTTGCTCGGCGCGCTGCGGGCCTCGGCCCAGACCCTGTCCTATGAAGTGTTCATGGGACTGGCGCTGATGGGCATCGTGATCCAGGTCGGCTCGTTCAACATGCGCGACATAGTCGAATACCAGGCGCAGAACCTCTGGTTCATCATTCCGCAGTTCTTCGGTTTTTGTACCTTCTTTATCGCCGGCGTGGCCGTGACCCACCGTCACCCCTTCGACCAGCCGGAAGCCGAGCAGGAACTGGCCGACGGTTACCACATCGAATACGCCGGCATGAAATGGGGCATGTTCTTCGTCGGCGAGTACATCGGTATCGTGCTGATCTCGGCGCTGCTGGTGACCCTGTTCTTCGGTGGCTGGCACGGTCCGTTCGGCATCTTGCCGTCCCTGGCCTTCGTCTGGTTCGCACTGAAGACCGGCTTCTTCATCATGCTGTTTATTCTGCTGCGCGCCTCGATACCCCGGCCGCGTTATGACCAGGTAATGAGTTTCAGCTGGAAGTTCTGCCTGCCGCTGACCTTGATCAATCTGCTGGTGACCGCGGCGGTGGTGCTGTTGAGCGCCCCGTCCGGCACGGTCAACTAAGGAGAATGAACATGTTGAAGTACGTGTTCGACATCATCCATGGCACCTACACCCAGCTGCGCAGCTTGGTGATGGTGTTCTCTCACTCGTTCCGCAAGCGCGACACCCTGCAGTACCCGGAAGAAGCGGTCTACCTGCCGCCGCGCTACCGTGGGCGCATCGTGCTGACCCGCGACCCCGACGGCGAGGAACGCTGCGTGGCCTGCAACCTCTGCGCGGTGGCCTGCCCGGTGGGCTGCATTTCGCTGCAAAAAGCCGAAACCGAGGACGGCCGCTGGTATCCGGATTTCTTCCGCATCAACTTCTCGCGCTGCATCTTCTGCGGCCTGTGCGAGGAAGCCTGTCCGACCACCGCGATCCAGCTCACCCCGGACTTCGAGATGGCCGAGTACAAGCGTCAGGACCTGGTGTACGAAAAAGAGGACCTGCTGATCTCCGGCCCCGGCAAGAACCCGGACTACAACTTCTATCGGGTGGCCGGCATGGCCATTGCCGGCAAACCCAAGGGCGCCGCGCAAGACGAAGCCGAGCCGATCAATGTGAAAGGACTGCTGCCATGATGGCGTTCGCCTTCTACTTCGCGGCCGGCGTTGCCGTGGTATCCACCCTGCGGGTGATCACCAACACCAACCCGGTGCACGCCCTGCTCTACCTGATCATCTCGCTACTGGCCGTGTCGATGTGCTTCTTCGCCCTCGGCGCGCCCTTCGCCGGGGCCTTGGAGATCATCGTCTACGCCGGCGCGATCATGGTGCTGTTCGTCTTCGTGGTGATGATGCTCAACCTGGGCCCCGCCTCCATCGAGCAGGAACGCGGCTGGCTCAAGCCCGGCATCTGGGCCGGCCCCGGCCTGCTGGCGCTGGCGCTGCTGGTCGAGCTGCTCTATGTGCTGTTCGCCACCGCGTCCAGCGGCGCCGCCCTGGGCCTGCAGACGGTCGGGCCCAAGGCCGTTGGCATCAGCCTGTTCGGGCCTTATCTGCTGGTCGTCGAACTGGCGTCCATGCTGCTGCTGGCCGCACTGGTCGCGGCCTTCCACCTCGGCCGTCATGAGGCGAAAGAATGATGAATGCGATCCCCCTGGAGCACGGCCTGGCGGTCGCCGGCGTGCTGTTCTGCCTGGGCTTGGCCGGTCTGATGGTGCGGCGCAATATCCTGTTCGTGCTGATGAGCCTGGAAATCATGATGAACGCCGCGGGCCTGGCCTTTGTCGTCGCCGGCAGCCGCTGGGGCCAACCCGACGGCCAGGTGATGTTTATCCTGGTGCTCAGTCTGGCCGCGGCCGAGGCCAGCATCGGCCTGGCGATCCTGCTGCAGCTGTACCGGCGCTTCAACACCCTCGATATCGACGCAGCCAGCGAGATGCGCGGATGAACCTCTTATTCCTGACCTGTGTATTTCCCCTGCTGGGTTTCCTGCTGCTGGCGTTCTCGCGCGGGCGCTGGTCCGAAAACCTCAGCGCCCTGATCGGTGTCGGCTCGATCGGCCTGTCGGCCCTGGTCACGGCCTGGGTCATCTGGCAGTTCAACGTCGCCCCGCCCGAGGGCGGCGCCTACACCCAGGTGCTCTGGCAGTGGATGTCGGTGGACGGCTTCGCGCCGAACTTCGCCCTGTACCTGGACGGCCTGTCGGTCACCATGCTGGGCGTGGTGGTCGGCGTCGGTTTCCTCATCCACCTGTTCGCCAGCTGGTACATGCGCGGCGAGGCCGGGTATTCGCGCTTTTTCGCCTACACCAACCTGTTTATCGCCAGCATGCTGTTCCTGGTGCTGGGCGATAACCTGCTGTTCCTGTACTTCGGCTGGGAAGGCGTGGGCCTGTGCAGCTACCTGCTGATCGGCTTCTACTACAGCAACCGCAACAACGGCAACGCGGCGCTCAAGGCCTTTATCGTCACCCGCGTCGGCGACGTGTTCATGGCCATCGGCCTGTTCCTGTTGTTCCTGCACCTGGGGACCCTGAATATCCAGGAGCTGTTGGTAGTGGCGCCACAGAAATACATCGCCGGCGACGCCTGGTTATGGCTGGCGACCTTGATGCTGCTGGGCGGCGCGGTGGGCAAGTCGGCCCAGCTGCCGCTGCAGACCTGGCTGGCCGACGCCATGGCCGGTCCGACCCCGGTCTCGGCCCTGATCCACGCGGCGACCATGGTCACCGCCGGCGTCTACCTGATCGCCCGTACCCACGGCCTGTTCAGCCTGACGCCGGAGATCCTCGAGCTGGTCGGCATCATCGGCGGCTTGACCCTGGTGCTGGCCGGTTTCGCCGCGCTGGTGCAGACCGACATCAAACGTATCCTCGCCTACTCGACCATGAGCCAGATCGGCTACATGTTCCTGGCCCTGGGCGTCGGGGCTTGGGACGGCGCGATCTTTCACTTGATGACCCACGCTTTCTTCAAGGCGCTGCTGTTCCTCGCCTCCGGCGCGGTGATAGTCGCCTGCCATCACGAGCAGAACATCTTCAAGATGGGCGGCTTGTGGAAGAAACTGCCGCTGGCCTATGCCAGCTTCGTGGTCGGTGGCGCGGCGCTGGCCGCTCTGCCCCTGGTCACCGCGGGTTTCTACTCCAAGGACGAGATTCTCTGGGAAGCCTTCGCCAGTGGTCATCATGAGCTGTTGTATGCGGGCCTGTTCGGCGCCTTTATGACCTCGCTCTACACCTTCCGCCTGATCTTCATCGCCTTCCACGGCGAGGCCAAGACCGAGGCCCATGCCGGCCACGGCGTGGCCCACTGGCTGCCGCTGAGTGTGCTGATCCTGCTGTCGACCTTTATCGGCGCGCTGATCAGCCCGCCGTTGGCAGGAGTCCTGCCGCAGAGTGTCGGACATGCCGGTGGCGAGGCCAAACACAGCCTGGAAATCGCCTCGGGCGCCATCGCCCTGGCCGGTATCCTGCTCGCCGCGCTGCTGTTTCTGGGCAAGCGCAGCCTGGTCACGGCCATCGCACGCAGCGCGCCCGGGCGCCTGCTCTCGGCCTGGTGGTACGCCGCCTGGGGCTTCGACTGGCTCTACGGCCTGCTGTTCGTCAAACCCTACCTGATGCTGACCCGCCTGCTGGCGCGTGATCCGGTGGACGGCACGATCAATCTGGTGCCGCGCCTGGTGCGCGGCGGTCATCACCTGATGAGTCGCAGCGAGACCGGCAATCTGCGCTGGTACGCCGCGTCCATCGTCGGTGGTGCGGTACTGGTTCTGGGCGCCGTCCTGCTGGCGGCTGTCTGAAATGAATTTGCGTATTTGCGAAAGGAATTGAGCCCGTCATGATTCTGCCCTGGCTAATCCTGATCCCCTTTATCGGCGGCCTGCTGTGCTGGCAAGGCGAGCGCTTCGGCGCCACCCTGCCGCGCTGGATCGCCTTGTTGACCATGCTGCTGGAGCTCGGCCTGGGCCTGTGGCTGTGGAGCACCGGCGACTACAGCCTGGCCCCGGCACCCGGTGCCGATCCAACCTGGACCCTGGAATTCAAGCAGGTCTGGATCGAACGCTTCGGTATCAGCCTGCACCTGGCCCTCGATGGCCTGTCGTTGCTGATGATCCTGCTCACCGGCCTGCTCGGTGTGCTGTCGGTGCTCTGCTCCTGGAAAGAGATCCAGCAACACGTCGGCTTCTTCCACCTCAACCTGATGTGGATACTCGGCGGCGTGGTCGGGGTGTTCCTCGCCCTGGACCTGTTCCTGTTCTGCTTCTTTTGGGAAATGATGCTGGTGCCGATGTATTTCCTCATCGCGCTCTGGGGCCACAGCTCGGACGACGGGAAGAAGTCACGGATCCATGCGGCGACCAAATTCTTCATCTACACCCAGGCCAGCGGCTTGATCATGCTGGTGGCGATTCTCGGGCTGGTCTTCGTCAACTTCAACACGACCGGGGTCATCACCTTCGACTACGCCCAGCTGCTCAAGGCGGAGCTGGCGCCCGGCACCGAATACATCCTGATGCTCGGTTTCTTTATCGCCTTCGCGGTAAAGCTGCCGGTGGTACCCTTTCACTCCTGGCTGCCGGATGCCCATGCCCAGGCCCCGACCGCCGGTTCCGTGGACCTGGCCGGTATCCTGCTGAAAACCGCGGCCTATGGCCTGTTGCGCTTTGCTATCCCCTTGTTTCCCAATGCCTCGGCCGAGTTCGCGCCGATCGCCATGGGCCTGGGCCTGGTCGGTATCTTCTACGGCGCCATCCTGTCGTTCGCCCAGACCGACATCAAGCGCTTGATCGCCTACTCCAGTGTCTCGCACATGGGCTTTATCCTGATCGGCATCTACTCCGCCAGCCAGATGGCGCTGCAGGGCGTGGTGGTGCAGATGCTCGCCCACGGCCTGTCGGCGGCGGCGCTGTTCATCCTTTGCGGCCAGCTCTACGAGCGCCTGCACACCCGCGACATGCGCCTGATGGGCGGCCTCTGGTCGCGCATCGCCTACCTGCCGGCGATCAGCCTGTTCTTCGCCGCGGCGTCCCTAGGCCTGCCGGGCACCGGCAACTTCGTCGGCGAGTTTCTGATCCTGATGGGCGCCTTCAAGAGCGCGCCCTGGAGTGTGGTGATCGCCACCTCCGGGCTGGTGTTCGCCTCGGTCTACTCGCTGATCATGATCCACCGCGCCTACTTCGGTCCGACCCAGTCCGACGCGCCGCTCAAGGGCCTGGATGGCCGCGAACTGGCCATGGTGCTGGGCCTGGCGGTGCTGCTGATCCTGCTCGGGGTCTACCCGCAGCCGGTGCTCGACACCACCACCGCCAGCATGCAGGGCGTCCAGCAGTGGCTCGCTGCCGCTTTCACTCAACTTGCATCGGGCCGGTAGCCTGTAATGGAAAGCCGCGTTATGGAATTCACCACACAACACCTGCTCGCCCTGCTGCCATTGCTCGTCACCTGCGCCACCCTGGTCGTCGTGATGCTGGCGATCGCCTGGCGGCGTAACCATGCCCTGACGTTCGTGCTGTCGATCATCGGCCTCAACCTGGCGCTGCTGTCGCTGATTCCCGCTTTGCAGGCCGCCCCGCTGGCGGTCACCGCGCTCTTGCAGGTGGACAGCTTCGCGATTTTCTACATGGGCCTGATCCTGGTTTCGACCCTGGCCTGCGTAACCCTGGTGCACGCCTACCTGGGGGCCGAGTCCGGTGCCGGCTACCCGGGCAACCGCGAAGAACTGTACCTGCTGATCCTGCTGGCCGCCGCCGGTGGCCTGGTGCTGGTTTGCGCGCAGCACCTGGCCGGGCTGTTCATCGGTCTGGAACTGCTGTCGGTGCCGGTCTACGGCATGGTGGCCTACGCCTTTTTCAACAAGCGCTCGCTGGAAGCCGGCATCAAGTACATGGTGCTGTCGGCGGCCGGTTCGGCCTTCCTGTTGTTCGGCATGGCCTTGCTGTATGCCGACGCCGGCAGCCTGAGCTTCGCCGGCATTGGCGCCGCCCTGGCCCAGAGCGGCCTGCCCAGCCCCCTGGCGCAACTGGGCCTGGGCATGATGCTGATCGGCCTGGCCTTCAAGCTGTCGCTGGTGCCTTTCCACCTCTGGACCCCGGACGTCTACGAAGGCGCACCGGCACCGGTGGCGGCCTTCCTGGCCACTGCCAGCAAGGTGGCGGTGTTCGCCGTGCTGCTGCGGCTGTTCCAACTCTCGCCGGTGGCCAATGGCGGGCTGTTGAACGATGTGCTGACCGCCCTGGCGGTGGCCTCGATCCTGATCGGCAACCTGCTGGCGCTGACCCAGAACAACCTCAAGCGGCTGCTGGGTTACTCCTCCATCGCCCACTTCGGCTACCTGCTGATCGCCCTTATCGCCAGCAAGGGCCTGGCGGTCGAGGCGGTGGGCGTCTACTTGGCGACCTATGTGCTGACCAGCCTCGGCGCGTTCGGCGTGATCACCTTGATGTCCACCCCCTACAACGGCCGTGACTGCGACGCGCTGTACGAGTACCGCGGGCTGTTCTGGCGCCGCCCCTACCTGACCGCGGTGCTGACGGTGATGATGCTGTCGCTGGCCGGCATTCCGCTGACCGCCGGGTTTATCGGCAAGTTCTACGTGGTCGCGGTCGGCGTGCAGTCCCAGCAGTGGTGGCTGCTCGGTGCCCTGGTGCTGGGCAGCGCCATCGGTGTGTTCTATTACCTGCGGGTCATGGTCACCCTGTACCTGATCGAGCCCAACCTGCGCCGCCACGACGCGCCGTTCAACTGGGGCCAACGTACCGGTGGGCTGATGCTGCTGGCGATTTCCCTGCTGGCGTTCGTCCTCGGCGTCTACCCCCAGCCGTTGCTGGAATTGGTGCAGCAGGCCGGCCTGGTGCTCGCGCCCTGAGTTTAATGAGCACAGAGAAAACCCGGCCATGGCCGGGTTTTTCTATTCAGGGCAAACGCACGACTTTCTTCGCCCCGGTGAAGATGCCCCAACTGGAGAGGAACAGCGCCGCGATCAGCGGGCCGATGACGAAGCCATTGAGCCCGAAGAGGGTCAAGCCGCCCAGGGTCGATACCAGTACCAGCCAGTCCGGCATGCGCGTGTCCCGGCCCACCAGAATGGGCCGCAGGATATTGTCCACCAGACCGATCACCAGTACGCCGAACAGGATCAGCACCACGCCCTGGGCGATCGCACCGCTGAGCAGGAAGAACGCCGCCACCGGCGCCCAGACAATGGCGGCGCCCACCGCCGGCAGCAGGGACAGGAACGCCATCAGCACGCCCCAGAACAAGGGACTGGGAACGTCCAGTGCCCAGAAAATCAGGCCGCCCAGTGCCCCCTGGGTCACCGCGACCAGCATATTGCCCTTGACCGTGGCCCGGACCACGCGGGTGAATTTCAACTGCAGCCGACGTTTCTGCGGCTCGCCCAGGGGCACGGCGCCGCGAATCTTGCGCACCATCTCGGCGCCGTCGCGCAGGAAGAAGAACAGCAGATAGAGCATGACGAAAAAACTCACCAACAGTTGGAAGGTGTTCTGTCCCAGGCTGAACGCCTGGCTGGCGACCACCTGACTGCCCTGCATGGCGCCGCTCATGGCCTTGTCGCGCAGGCCGTTGAAATTGCTCAGCCCCAGGCGGTTGATCTGCTGCTGCACGAAGGACGGCAGCATTTCCTTGAGCTGAACCAGGTAAGCGCCCAGATCCAACTCGCCGCTTTCGATCTGCCTGTACAGGCCACCGGCCTCCTGGATCAGCAGGGTGGTGGTGAAGACCACCGGCAAGATGGCGATCACCAGGCAGATAAACAGGGTGGTGACGGCCGCCACATTGCGCGACAGGCTGAAACGGCGCGCCAAGTGCCGTTGCAGCGGACTGAACAGAATGGCCAGGATCACCGCCCAGAACAGCGCACCGTAAAAGGGTAATAACAGCCAGATAAACGCCAGGGTCACGGCCGCCAGCAGCAGCTTGAAGCTGTTCTTTTCCAGGGTGGTATCGATCATGGCGGCTCACGCTTGCGTCAAAGGTGAACCTTAGTCCGCGCCGGGTGGGGCAAGTGCCACTTCTTTATCACCCGAACCCCGGGTGGGGTGCCGGGAAGGCGGCTGCGCCGCACCCGCGCCTCCCGGCCCCGGATAACCGCACAGGACACCGCCGCAACGCCGGGGGCTCAAATCCGGAATTGGCGCACCAGGGCACCCAGGCGCTGGCCCAGCTCAGCCAGGTTGCGGGCGGTCTGCGCGCTCTGTTGGGTTTCGTCGGCGACATTGTCCACGGCGCTGGCAATCTGGTGCACGCTGCGGTTGATTTCCTCGGCGACCGCGGTCTGCTGCTCCGCGGCGCTGGCGATCTGGGCGTTCATGGAATTAATGGTACCGATCAGGTGCGCGATGGCGTCCAGGGACAGGCCGGCCTGGTTGGCCTGCTCGCTGGTGGCGTCGCCCGCGTCGCTGGAGCGGCGCATGGCCGTTACGGCCGCACGGGTACCCTGTTGCAAGCGGTCGATCATCTCCTGGATTTCCTGGGTGCTCTGCTGGGTGCGACTGGCCAGGGCACGCACCTCGTCGGCCACCACGGCAAAGCCGCGCCCGGCCTCTCCGGCCCGGGCGGCCTCGATGGCGGCATTCAGGGCCAACAAATTGGTCTGCTCGGCAATGGAGCGGATCACCGCCAGCACGCTGACGATGGACTGCACGTCCTGTTGCAGGCTGTCCAGGGAAACACCACTGCTGCGGATATCCGTGACCAGGGCATGGATACGCGTGATGCTGCCGTCCACTACCTTCTTCGCGGCCTGACCTTCCTGATCGGTTTTCTGCGCCGCCTCCGCGGCGCCCTGAGCGCTTTTCGCCACCTCATGGGCCGCGGCGGACATCTGATTGATGGCCGTGGCCACCTGATCGGTCTCCTGTCGCTGGCGGCCCATGGCCTGATCGGATCGCTGGGTCTGGGCCGACACCTGCCCGACCAGCTCGGTCAGCTGACCCGTCATTTCGGCGATCTGGCGCACCAGCGCCTGGATCTTGGCCACGAAGTCATTGAACGAGCCGGCCAGCATCCCCAGTTCGTCCTGGCTGGTCACGGGTAGCCGCCGGGTCAGGTCACCCTCGCCCGCCGCAATATCGTCCAGGTTGGCCTTGAGCAGTTGCAGCGGCCGCAGAATCGAGTTGCTCAGGGCCAGACCGGCGATGCCCAACAGCACCAGCAGCACACCGGCAATCACTACGATGCTGGTCACCACGGTACGGATGCGTGAATCGATCGCCGCCTGTACCTCCGCCACCTGGGCTTCCACGCCATCCAGGTTGATGGCGGTACCCAGCGCCATATCCCACTTCGGCAGGTAGTAGCTGTAGGCAAGTTTGGGAACCAGCACTTTCTCATTTCCGGGCAAGGGCGAGGAATAATTGAGGTAATAGCTGCCGTTCTTGGCGACATTGACCAGTTCCCGGTTGAGGTAGATCCCGTTCGGGTCCTGGCGGTCACTCAGGTTCTTGCCCACGTCCACCGGATTGTCGCCCCGAAACAAACGCA
Source organism: Pseudomonadota bacterium (assembly GCA_040385585.1). Taxonomy (GTDB): domain Bacteria; phylum Pseudomonadota; class Gammaproteobacteria; order Pseudomonadales; family Pseudomonadaceae; genus Aquipseudomonas. The sequence continues at coordinate 35,514 of JAZKHB010000058.1, forward strand.
CGACCTGGCTGTCATGGCCGAAAAAATAGCCGTCTTTGGCATATTTGATTTTCGACAAAATGGCGATGGCCTGCGCCCGACTTTCCATGTCGCCCGATTGCGCACTGTCATACAGGGCCTGAACGGCGCCGAGCGCGATGCGCAGGTAGTTTTCAAGCGCGCCGCGGCTCTCCGCCATCAGACGCTCACGGGTTTCCTCGACCTCATCCTCCGCCAGGCTGTGCAACACCTGGGCTGTCGCCCCACTGAGCGCCAACGCAAACAGCATCACCGGCACCAGCGCCAGCAGCAGCACCTTCGATTTCAACGTCATTTGCATGGTCTTACCTCATCAGAAGGACAGCCTTGGCATGCGGGCGCCACAGGTCCATAAAATTGCCACACCCTGGTATCGGCCGCTCGGTGCAACTCTGAAGCCGCGTGGTTAACGCGCCTGCTCGCAGTACTGCAACGGACAAAGCGTGGTCACCGAGCCTAAGATAATGGCACTGTGCTAAATATTAGGCAGTTGCCATAAGCCGTTGCGCGCACGCAGGTCGGCGGGTCATGACGGAGCTGACCAAAAAATCGCATCATCAAGAACGGCGCGGATGCGCCGATAGCGTTATACCGGCCCCATAACAATTATAAGGATCAGCCCATGCGCCCTAGCCGCCTGACCATTCAATGGAAAATCACCTTGCTGGCCGGGCTTTGCCTGCTGGGCATCGTGACCCTGCTGGTAGGCGCCTCGCTGTATCAGGCGCAGCGCAGCGCCGAGTTGGTGCGTCAGTCCAGCAGCGCGATGCTCAATGAATCGGCCCGGCTACGCATGGAGGCGCGCGGCGAATCACAGGCCCTGCGCATCCAGCGCTACTTCATGGACAGCTACCAATACGGCAAAGGCTTCGCCCGCCAGGTACTGTTCCTCAAGGAGCAGGCCGAAAAGCGCTTTCTCGATGCCTTCGACCTGCGCGAGGACCTGACCCGTCAGGTGCAGAGCGCGCTGGAGGCCAACCCCCATCTGCTGGGGCTGTACGTGGTGTTCGAGCCCAATGGCCTGGACGGCAAGGACGATCTGTTCGGCGACCAACCCAAGCTGGGCAGCAACGAGCAAGGGCGTTTCGCCCTCTACTGGTCCCAGGCCAAACCCGGCAAGCTGGAATCCGAGGCGATGACCGAGAGCCAGCTCAACGATGCCACCCCGGGGGCCGGGGGCCAGCCCTACAACGCCTGGTACACCTGTCCGCGGGATACGCGCCAAGCCTGCGTATTGGACCCCTATATCGACGAGGTCGACGGTAAGCCGATGCTGATGACCAGCATCGCCTTTCCCCTGGAAGTCGAGGGCAAGGTGATAGGTGTACTGGGCGTCGATATCAGCCTGGAAAGCCTGCAGCAGATCAGCCTAAAGGCCAGCCAGGAACTGTTCGAAGGCCAGGGGCATGTCAGCATCCTCAGTCCCACCGGGCGCCTGGCCGGCCATAGCCGTGACCCCGCCCTGCTGGGCGAAGCCGTGGACAAGGGTTATCCGGAACAGGGCAGCGAGCTGAACCAACGCACCGCCAGCGGCCAGCCCCACGTGCTGCACCAGAGCGGCATGCTGCGCATCCTGCATCCTCTGTTGCCGATTCCGGAGTCCAAGCCCTGGGCCGTTCTGCTGGAAATCGAGGAAACGATACTGCAGGCGCCGGCGCAGCAGCTGGCCGGCGAGCTGGAGGCACGCCGCACCTCCGACAGCGTACTGGTCCTGGGCATCGGCCTGGCGGCGGTGCTGCTGGGCCTGGTCCTGATGGGCCTCACCGCCCGTGGTGTGACCCGGCCGATTCTGGGCGTGGCGGCCATGCTCGAGGACATCGCCACCGGCGAGGGCGACCTGACCCGGCGCCTGGCCTATGCCAAGCAGGACGAGCTGGGCCAGCTGGCCGGCTGGTTCAACCGGTTTCTAGACAAACTGCAACCCATAGTCGCCGACGTCAAACGCTCGGTCCAGGACGCCCGCGGCACCGCCGACCAGTCCGCAGCCATCGCCAGCCAGACCAGCACCGGCATGCAGCAGCAGTACCGCGAAGTCGATCAGGTGGCCACCGCCTCCCAGGAGATGAGCAGCACCGCCCAGGCTGTCGCGCGCAACGCCGCCCTCGCCGCGGATGCCGCCCGCGGCGCCGACCAGGCCACCCATCAGGGCCTGGCGGTGATCGACCTGACCACCCGCAGCATCGGCAGCCTGTCGGTCACCCTGAACACCGCCATGGCCCAGGTTCAGGGCCTGGCCAGTAGCAGCGCGCAGATCGGCTCGGTGCTCGAGGTGATTCGCTCGATCGCCGAGCAAACCAACCTGCTGGCGCTGAACGCGGCCATCGAAGCGGCGCGGGCCGGCGAAGCCGGTCGCGGTTTCGCCGTGGTGGCCGACGAGGTGCGCAACCTGGCCAAACGCACGCAGGACTCGGTGGAAGAAATCCGCCAGGTGATCGAAGGCCTGCAGAACGGTACGCGCGAGGTGGTCGGCTCCATGCACGACAGCCATGCCCAGGCCCAGGGTAGCGTCGGCCAGGTCGAACAGGCGGTCGCTGCCCTGCATCGCATCGGCGAGGCGGTCACGGTGATCACCGACATGAACCTGCAGATCGCCAGCGCCGCCGAAGAGCAGAGCGCGGTAGCCGAGGAAATCACCCGCAACGTGGCGAGTATCCGCGACGTCACCGAATCCCTGGCCGGTCAGGCCGATGAATCGGCACGGGTCAGCCAGTCGCTTAACCGTCTGGCCAACCACCAGCAGGAGCTGATGGATCACTTCAAGGTTTGAGCCGGCACGCCTGGCTTGTCGCGGCGCCTCGGCGCCGTTAGCCTGAGGCCACTTTTCGCTCAGGAATCGCTCGCCATGCTCAATATCGCCTTCGTCGCCGGCTCCAGCCGCGCCAATAGCCAGTCGGGCAAGGTTGCCCGCTTTCTGCGCCAACGCTTGATCCAGCTGGGTGAAACCAGCACCGAGCAGAGCAGTGTGATCGACCTGGGACTGACGCCCCTGCCCCTCTGGCCCGGCGAAGATCAGGGCCCCTGGCCCTTGTTCGCCCAGCAGCTGGTGGCTGCCGATGCCCTGGTGGTGGTCGCTCCGGAGTGGAACGGCATGGCCTGCCCGGGCATCAAGAATTTCTTTATCTATGCCGGCAAGGCGGAGCTGGCACACAAGCCGGGCCTGCTGGTGGGCGTGTCCTCCGGCGTCGGCGGTGCCTATCCGATCAGCGAACTGCGCGCCTCCAGCTACAAGAACTGCCGGCTCTGCTACCTGCCCGAACACCTGATCGTGCGCCAGGTGGAAAAGGTGCTGAACACCCCCGAAGCCGCCGGCGAAGACGACCAACGCCTGCGTGCGCGCATCGATTACACCCTGGATGTACTGGTCAAATATGGCGTAGCCCTCCAGCCGGTGCGCGCGGCCATCGACATGAGCAACCCGGCCTTCGCCAACGGCATGTAACCGCACAGGTTGCCCGCCGCCTCGAGGCCCGGGCAACCCACACCCTCCCCAGAACGGCAGGCCAGGCGCCCGGGCCTGCTCGATGATTCGCGCCGTAACTCGACCGGATATGCGCCTGATCCCGGTCCTGCACCCGCAACAGCGGTCCCGTGAAGCACTTATCCGAAGCGTTGATTCGAGCCTTTTCCCAGGCTGTTTTTCACTATTCAACTGCGCTGAACCCTTGTTACCCCCCTCGGTCATTTAAATGGCACCCGTATCACCGTGCTCATTCATGCCGTGTTTCGGCGCGGCCATTGTCGAGAGGGAACCCACCATGAACAGACTCAACCCAACCCTGCTGGCGGCCGGTTTCGCCTTAGCCGTCGGTTCGCTGGCGAATATCGCGCACGCAGACAGCCCGGCCGATTTCGTGGATGAAGCCTCGGCCAAAGGCATCGCCGAAATCGAAACCAGCAAGATGGCCTTGGATAAAGGCAGCAGCCCGGCCATCAAGAGCTTTGCCGAGCAGATGATCAAGGACCACACCCAGGCGAATCAGGAACTGGCGCAGATCGCCCAGCAAAAAGAACTGGAAGTGGCCGACGAGGCCGAGCTGATGAACAAGGCCAAGGCCATGATCCTGCAGCTGCGCTCGGGCGAGAATTTCGACGAAGCCTATGCCAACAACCAGGTCGTGGCACACGAGCAAAGCGTCGAACTGTTCCGCGAGCAGATCGCGGACGGCGAAGACCCCGAGATCAAGGCCTTTGCCACCCGCACCCTGCCCAAGCTCGAGCACCACCTGGAAATGGCCAGGGAGCTGGCGGGCAATCATCAGAAAAGCCAGTAGCTGCGGCGGCCCCTTTTTAATACCGCCATTGCGGCGAACGGACAGCGTCCGACTAAAAACAAGCCCCGAACGCTCGGGGCTTTTTACTGGTGGTTACTGGGTTTGCGCTTTCGATACGGAACCGCC
>JAZKHB010000059.1:0-17302 GCA_040385585.1 Pseudomonadota bacterium
CTGCTTCGGGCCGCGCTACCGCGAGCTGATCAAGGACATCTTCCAGGGCCAGGCCGGTCAGACCGTGCAGCGTGCGCCACAGCCAATAGAAGATCCCCATCATCATCAGCATCGAAGGAATGGCGATCATCGGGTAGCTGACCAGGGTCAGGCGACCCAGCTCTTCATTGAACGCGGCGCTGCCGGCCGGGCTGGAAACGATCCACTTGGCCAACCCGTAGTTCATCCCCGCGGAAAAGAAGAAGGTACCGCTCAACCAGTAGGTGGCGCTCAGCAGGCGCCGGTCGAACAGCGCGGTGTTGCCTTTCTGCGCCAGCTGCTGCTGGATTTTTTCGATATTCAGGATCGATTCGTTGAATACCAGGGTGCGGATCAGCGGGTAGCGGGTACGCGTGGACGCCAATACGACCAGGCCGATCAGGCCGGGAATCGCCGCTTCCTTGACGGCCAGCCACTGGGTATCGAGCTGCAGCAGGCCGATGCCGCCAGTGAGCAGCACGCTGACCAGGCCGAGCAGGGCGATAAAGTTGAATTTGCGGTACTTGATCAGCTCGAACGTGCCCCAGACCAGGGGGAAGGCCAGCGCCAGCAGCAGGGCGTCGACCGGGCCCAGGTACTGCTCGCCGCTGAGCTTCATCAGGATCAGCGAGGGCAGCAGGATGCTGACCAGCAGGTCGATCAGGGGCCTGGGCTTGTGGGTGGCTGTCGTGCGCTGCGGGTCGGTCATTACGGGTGGCCTGTCTGGTCGGTTCAATAAAGTCGATTCACGCTACAAGCCAGGTGGTGCCGAAAGAAACACCCCCCGGATCATCCCTTGCCCGCGCGCCGAGTGCCAGCCCGGCTATCGCCTGGGTGGCCTCGTGCCCGGACTCAGGCGCGTTTGGGCAGTGCCAGGGTAAAGGTCGTGCCCTGTTCGCCGTTGGACTGCACCTGGATACTGCCCCGATGGGCACTGACCATTTCCTTGACGATAAACAGGCCCAGGCCGAGGCTGGTCGAATTGTTGACATGCAGCTCTTCACTCGGGCCGCGCACCAACGGATCGAAGACATGCACCAGGGTGTCGGGGGAGATGGGTTCGCCGAAGTTGTGCATCTCCAGCGTCACTTGCTCGGCTTCGCCGCGTACCCTCAGGGTCACGGGGCGGTTCTTCGCGCCATGCTGCACGGCATTGCCGATCAGGTTCATCAGCACTTGATCAACGCGGCCCGGGTCCCACTCGCCGTGGGTATCGCCGCTGACCTCCAGCACCAGTTCGCATTTGGGATTGGCCAGGCGGGCGTCTTCCATGGCGCTGCGGCAGCTCTCGGCCAGTTCCAGGGGCGCGCGCTCTATGGGCAGGCTCGCCCCCAGATGGCTGCGCACGAATTCCAGCAGGTCCCTGACCATGGCATTCATCTGCCGCACGCCATGCTTGATGCGTCCAAGGGCGACCAGGCTGCTGGGATCGTCGCCATGTTTGCCGGTCAACAGCTCCGTGGACATCATCAGGGTCTGCAAGGGCGCCCGCAGATCGTGCCCCAGGATCGCCAAGAAGATGTCGCGCGAGCGGGCGACCTGATCGGCGTACGCGGCGGTCGACTCGGCCAGGGCTTCGTCTATGGCCTCGTTGAAACGAATCATTTCCTGGAAATGGTGGATTTCCGGAGTGCCCAGCTCCTTGACCCACAAGCGGATCACGCTGGCGCGCAAGGCACGGAACTCCGAGGTCATCTGCACCAGGTTGAAGCCCACCACATAGCGCAGCTCGCCATGGTCGGCGGCGGCGTTGTTCAGACTGGGGGTTTTCTCAGGCCCCAAGCCCTTGGCTTTGGCCGCCTGTTCGTGCTCGGTCTGCGAGGTGTCCATGTTTCGCGCGGCGGCCAACAGAATGACCCTGGCATGGTCGCGCAGCCCGTCCTTGTCCAGATGATCGGCGGCCGGTTTCAGGGTCTTGGCGAACTGCTCCCATTCGTCAACGAAAAGGTCGACGTTTTGTACAATAAAATCGGCAAGATGCATCGGAATTACCTGGCTGGCTGAGGCGCTTTGCGCTGCGCGCCGCCCATATTAGCCGTTTTATTTGAAAATGCCCGAGAGAAAACCTGGCGGTCGAGTTGTACCAAAGCTGCAGCTCCGACCCCGCAGGACGGCTTTGGCGCCGCGGGCTGTTCGGTCTGTAGCTAGGTGCATCGCGCTGGCCTGGCGGCGGCAATCAGACAACACTGGCCGGCGAGGCCCTACACGCAGGGCGGCTTTTTCGTCGCGGACTGCCCGGCCTTGATCAAGGTGCATCGCGCTGGCCTGGCGGCGGTAATTGGGCAACACTGGCCGGCCAGGCCTAGACCGAGTCCACCCCCCTATGCCCCTCGCTTCTCAAGCCCCCCTGGCCCTGACTGACCGCGCCCAGCTGTTCACCCACCTGGCCGCCATGGAAAAGGCCGGGATGCCCACCGATCAGGCGTTCGCCCTGCTGAATCTGGCAGCGGAGCCCCAGCGTCGGGTGGTGCGCATGCGCCAACAGCTGAGCCAGGGTCAGGACGTGGCGAGCGCGGGGTACAAAGCGGGGTTGTTCACGCCTCTGGACGTCACCCTGCTCAAGGCCGCGCTCAGTGTCGGCAGCCCTGCGCCGGTCTATCAGCGCCTGGCCGAGACCTACACGCGTCAGGCCCGCAATGCCGCGACGGTGCGAACCCAACTGCGTCGGCCGCTGCTGGTGTTCGCTCTGGCGCTGTTTATCCAGCCGCTGCCGGCCCTGGTCGGCGGCTCCCTGGGGCTGGTCGGTTACCTGTGGGCCGGCCTGCAGCCTTTGCTGCTGCTAGCCGCGGCCGTCTATCTGGTGCGCCAGGGCTGGCGCTGGTTGGAGAGCGATCTTCCCTCGGCACGCCGCCAGGAGGTGGAGCGCGTGCTGCTGGGACTGCCGCTGTTCGGCCCCTTTATCCTGCGCCGGCGGGTGCGCGATTTCTTCGAAAGCCTGGCGTTGATGCTGGAGGCCGGCCTGCCCCTGCTGGAGGCCCTGCCCCTGGCCTGCGCGACCTTCGGCCAGTCGTCGGTGCGCGGGGATTTTGCGGCGCTGCAGTCGCGGGTCGCCGCCGGCCAGTCACTGGCCCAGGCCATAGAACCGCTGAATTTTCCCAATCGGGGGCAAGCCCTGGCTTTTATCCGCACCGGTGAAGGCAGCGGTACCCTGCCGGCCATGTTGCTGCGTCATGCCCAGGGCGAGACGCAGGCGGTGGACAGTTTCCAGCAGGAGCTGGCGGTGTGGGGACCGCGTCTGGTCTATGGCGGACTGATGCTCTGGATGGCCTACGGCCTGGTCGCTGGAGCGGCCTTCCAGCCCCAGCTGCCGCCAGGGCTCTGATCAGAGCATCTTGTCAGGCGCCGTGCGCCGGTAATATACCCGCCTGATAACGGCCCAGCTCCATGGCGATCGATACCGAACGCCCTGGATCGAGGCTGTCTAACCCAGTTGCACCTGAGTTGTCGAGTGGGCGCAGTCAAACCACAGGTACCCGCATGGAATTCAAGGACTACTACAAGATTCTCGGAGTCGAACCGGGTGCGGACGATTCGGCGATCAAGGCCGCCTACCGCAAGCTGGCGCGTAAATACCACCCGGATGTCAGCCAGGAGGCGAATGCCGAGTTGCGCTTCAAGGACGTGGTCGAGGCTTACGAGGTGCTCAAGAGCGCCGAGAAGCGCGCCGAGTACGACGAGTTGCGCCAGTACGGACGCCAGGGTCGACCTTTTCAGCCACCGCCGGGCTGGCAGCCTCGGGGCGGGGCGGCCCATGGTCGAGGGCCGGAGTTCTCCGACTTTTTCGAATCCGTGTTCGGCTCGGCCGGGCGTGCCCGCAGGCCCCGGCCCGATACCGCAAACCCGGCCCTGCGGGGACAGGACGTGGAGATGGACCTGCCGGTGCTGCTCGAGGAAACCCTGAGCGAGGAGCGCAAGGCCCTGACCTACGCGGTGCCGTCGGGAGGCGCCGCCGGTCAAGCAGCCAGCAAGACCTTGAGCGTGAAAATCCCCGCCGGGGTGATCGATGGCGAACGAATCCGCCTCAAGGGGCAGGGCGCGCCGGGTCGCGGCGGGGCGCCGAACGGCGACCTGTACCTGACCATCCGCCTGGTGCCCCACCCGCTGTTCGAGGTGCAAGGCCACAACCTGGTGATCGGCGTGCCCCTGGCGCCCTGGGAAGCGGCGCTAGGGGCCAAGGTCAGGGTGCCAACCCTTACCGGGCAGATCAGCCTGACCGTTGCGCCCAACAGCCAGGGTGGCCAGCGCGTGCGCCTCAAGGGCCTGGGCCTGGTCGACAAGCGCGGCGACCGGGGCGACCTGTATGCCCTGTACAAGATCGTGATGCCGCCGCGGCACGACGAGACGGTCCGCGCGCTATGGACGCAACTGGCCGAGCAAGCCGCCTTCGATCCGCGGGCCGAGTGGAACCGGCGATAACCGCTCTATCTGCGTGCCCGGCCGTCTATAAGGGCCTGATGCGTTGCGCCTGCAGAAAACGGTGCACTGACGAATAGGGCCACTGCTCGGCATGGTCGACATAGCCGTGCTTGACCGGATTGCTGTGGATGTACTCGATGCGTTGCAGCAGCTCGTCCGGATGGCCGATCGGCAGTTGCCAGTGGCGCTGTTGCCAGAGCCCGCGTGCCCGGCTGATGCGCCGCGACAGGCGCACCGGCTCGCCGGGGTCGAGGGCGCGGGCAAAACCGCGCTGGATCAGGTTCCAGCGCAGGCGACCCTCCTGATCCTGTTCGGGCAACTGCCAGATGGCGTGTAAATGATCGGGCAGCACCACCATGGCGACGATCTCGAAGGGGTGCAGGGCCTTGACCTGGCGCAGGGTGTCTCGCAGCAGGTCGATATGGTCCACCAGGGTGGTGGCCGATCGATCGGCCAGCCTGACCGTGAAAAAGTTCAGGCCGGCGGGTACTGTGTTGGAGGGATCGTCGCCTGCATTGGCGCGTGGATAGGCCATGATTCACCGTCCCTGGTGAATGAATGTGCGTTGAGTGTAGGCGCCCCGTGTCGGGTTGCCGTCTTCAGGCCCCATGTCGGGTTGAACGGCAACGGTTCAGGGATATCCCAACCCAGGCGGCGCAGATAAAGGCGCCCATACCCGTGGAGGTGCTTATGGCCGGTGGCTGGAGCAATGACGGTGCGGTACAGGAGCAGATCGACAGCAGCCTCGAGGACGCCGTGCAGCGAGCACGCAGCCAACTGCCCAGCGGCGAGAGCCTGAGTCGCTGCGCAGAGTGCGACGTGCCCATTCCCGAGGCGCGGCGTAAGGCGATTCCCGGCGTGCGCCTGTGCGTGGCCTGCCAGACCGAGCAGGACAAGCAGCAGGCCCAGCACGCAGGCTATAACCGACGCGGGAGCAAGGACAGCCAGTTGCGCTAGGGCCTGTTGACTCGCGTTGCCGCGAAGAAGGGTTCCAGGCAAGGCGCGGAACGCCGGCAATGGTCATTCCCTTGCCCAGTTTCGCAACGCCGAATGGGGCCCTTATTCGCGCAACCCGCAGGGACGGATCTGTTTTGATGCGATAGGCGATTACTCACCGCTCACTCTGAACCACACGGAGCCGCGTCTCATACCGGATCTCATTTCAAAACCGGTTCCGGTACCGGTTCCGGCGCGGCCGTGCGGGTAGTGTCAACAGGCCCTAGGGCCCAGATGGCATGTTGCTGCTCCGCGGCCTGGCGGGCTATGACTGGCCGCAGCGCCTTGTTTCAAACCCCAGGCATCGAACCCGAGACAGGCATGTGGGCCTGAAAGGGAATTATTCGGTACTCAAGGACTGCTGCAATAACTCATTCAACGAGCCGTCTGCCTGCATCTCATGCAAAAGGGTATTGATTCGCGCGAGCAAGGCGCGCCGATCGGTATTTTTGCCGAAGGCCAGGTAGGTCGGGTTGCTATGAAGCGGCTGCCCCAGGGCGACGATTTGCTGCAGTTTCAATCGGTCGATGGTTTGCTGCCCGGCCTGCTCGATGGCGAGTACCGCGTCCAGGCGTCCGGAGGCCAGCATCTTGAAGTTGGCGTCGTCCGAGATGTTTTCCCTGGCCAGGATGCGCCCGTTTCTGGCCGCCTGGTCGAACGCCTCGCTATAGCTCCAGCCGCGGATGGTGCCGATTTTTCGGCCGGCCAGATCGTCGAGTGCCTCAAAGGCGAAGCTGTTGTCCCGGCGCACATAGACCAGGATTTTCTCTTCGAACAAGGGTTCCGAGAAGTCGTAGAGTTGTTGGCGTTGCGCATTCTTGTAAATGCCCCCTACACCGGCTTCGGTGCTTGCGCTCAGCATCAGGGCGCGCTTCCACGGCACGGCCTGCACCTCGACGGGTTCCCCCAGGCGTTTGAACAGGGCCTGCAGCAGGCTGGGATAGAGGCCCTTGGCCTGTCCTGCGTCCTGATACATGAAGGGCGGATTGGAATTGTCGACCACCACCAGGGTTGCGGCATGCAGGAGGCTGGGGATAAGGCTGACCGCGAAAACCAGCCAGAGGCGCATCAAGGCCATGATCTTTATTTCCCACACACGGAGTACGTCGGTCTTGCAAGCATAGGCACTGGCGGGTTCGCCGGGCGCGGCCTGCTCAGGGCGAATAAGCCGGCATCGCCAGCTCAGTGATGGCCTGGTTCAGGCGAGCCATGGCGTCGGCCGATACGTCCTTGCTGCAGACGATAAAACGCTCGAGTCCAGGCGGCATATCGTTGAAGTGATACTCGGCGATGCCGGCCCAGTCGTGCTGACGGCTGCGCTGGTACTGCCAGTCGGCTTGATCGGCCAGCATATAGGCGACCCGATTGGCGGCCACCATGCGCATCATGCTGGCCGGCTCCACCGTGGCCCGTTCGATCCGGTTCGTGCTGTGTTGGATCAGCCTGTCCAGCGCCGGACCGTATGAAACGCCATCGACCACGCCGAGAGTAAGGCTGTTGTCCGCCAGCAAGGCGGCAAAGCTGGCATGGCTGCGGATGGTCGCGAGCGCCGCGGAGCCGACCAGCAGCAGGTGGGGTGGATCCACGTGAAAGGCGAGGCTGAACTGGGCAAGCCGCTCACGCTCGGGCAGACGGTACCAGCCGATCGAGCAGTAGGCCTGCTTGCCCTGTTCGAAGCTGTGCCAGATGCGTTTGGACGGCTGTTCGATAAACACCGCGGGTACGCCGGCGGCGGCGAATAACCCCTTGGCGCGCTCCAGCAGGAAGCCGTGTTCGACCCCGTTTTCCATGTAGTGATAAGGCGCTTTGTTGCGCCAAGCCACGGTGATGGGCTCGACTGCCGGGGCAGTCATCGGACTCATGCAGCTCAGCGCCAGGAGCGCCAGGCGAGCTTTCATAAAAACGCTTCCTTGGTTTTTCGTCGCTGTCGACGCGCCTCGGGGTCGGGTCGTTACGGCCTGTCTGTGGAGGGTTGCGAAAACTTTAACCGGCTTTGTCTCGGCGCACCCGGCTATCGTCGCATTCATTGGTCGTAGCGCAGCCAGACCCGCAATCAAGTGCCGGTCCGAGACGTTCTTGCGCCCGGGGTTTTCGGTTCAGAACAGGAAATAGCGCTGGGCCATGGGCAGCACGTCCGCCGGCTCGCACCAGAGCAATTGGCCGTCGGCCTTGACCTGGTAGTTCTGCGCGTCGACCTCGATGCTCGGCAGGTAGTCGTTGTGGATCAGGTCGGTTTTTTTCACGTCGCGACAGCCCTTGACCACGGCGATTGTCTTCTTCAGGCCCAGCCGCTCGGGCAGCCCGGCCGCCAGCGCCGCCTGGCTGATAAAGGTCAGGCTGCTGGCGTGCAGGCTACCGCCGAAGCTGGCGAACATCGGCCGGTAGTGCACCGGCTGGGGCGTGGGGATCGAGGCGTTGGCGTCGCCCATCAGGCTGGCGGCGATGGAGCCGCCCTTGAGGATCAGGCTGGGTTTGACTCCGAAAAAGCTCGGGCGCCAGAGCACCAGGTCGGCCCACTTGCCCACTTCGATGGAGCCGACCTCGTGGCTGATGCCGTGGGTAATCGCCGGGTTGATGGTGTACTTGGCGATATAGCGCTTGATGCGGAAGTTGTCATTGGCCTCGCCGTCGCCGGGCAGGGCGCCGCGCTGTTTTTTCATCTTGTCGGCGGTCTGCCAGGTGCGGGTGATCACTTCGCCGACCCGGCCCATGGCCTGGCTGTCGGAGCTGATCATGGAGAAAGCGCCGAGGTCGTGGAGGATGTCCTCGGCGGCGATGGTTTCGCGGCGAATGCGGCTTTCGGCGAAGGCCACGTCCTCGGCGATGCTCGGGTCCAGGTGATGGCAGACCATCAGCATGTCCAGGTGTTCATCGATGGTGTTGCGGGTAAAGGGCCGCGTCGGGTTGGTCGAGCTGGGCAGCACATTGGCGAAGCCGCAGGCCTTGATGATGTCCGGGGCATGACCGCCGCCGGCGCCTTCGGTGTGGTAGGTGTGGATGGTGCGGCCCTTGAACGCGGCCAGGGTGGTCTCGACGAAACCGGATTCGTTGAGGGTGTCGGTGTGGATGGCCACCTGCACGTCGTACCGATCGGCCACGCTCAGGCAATTGTCGATGGCCGCCGGGGTGGTGCCCCAATCCTCGTGCAGCTTCAAGCCGATGGCGCCGGCCTCGACCTGCTCGATCAAGGGTTCGGGCAGCGAGGCATTGCCCTTGCCGGTAAAGCCCAGGTTCATCGGGAAGGCATCGGCGGCCTGGAGCATGCGCATCATATGCCAGGGCCCGGGTGTGCAGGTGGTGGCATTGGTGCCGGTGGCTGGTCCCGTGCCGCCGCCGATCATGGTGGTGACCCCGCTCATCAGCGCCTCTTCGATCTGCTGCGGGCAGATGAAATGGATATGAGTGTCAATGCCGCCGGCGGTCAGGATCATGCCCTCGCCGGCGATCACCTCGGTGCCGGCGCCGATGGCGATGGTCACGCCCGGCTGGATATCCGGGTTGCCGGCCTTGCCGATCGCCTGGATGCGGCCGCCCTTGAGGCCTACGTCTGCTTTGACTATGCCCCAGTGATCGAGGATCAGCGCGTTGGTGATCACCGTATCGACCACGTCCGCGGCGCACAGCTGACCCTGGCCCATGCCGTCGCGGATCACCTTGCCGCCGCCGAATTTCACTTCCTCGCCGTAGACGGTGAGGTCCTGCTCCACCTGCAGCCACAGCTCGGTATCGGCCAGGCGCACCTTGTCGCCGACGGTGGGGCCGAACATGTCGGCATAGGCTTGGCGGGAAATCTTCATGGCTTGGCTTCCTCTTGGGTGCGGCATGCGCAGCGGTTCTGCACCTGACGCGGCCTGGGCGTGTGGTTTGCCGCGTTCGCGGGAATAACGATTACGAGGCGGTTGCGGTCGATCAGAGCTCGCCCATTACCCGACCGGCGAAACCGTACACCCGGCGCAAGCCGGCCAGTTCCACCAGTTCGACGTCGCGCGACTGGCCCGGCTCGAAACGCACGGCGGTGCCGGCGGCGATGTTCAGGCGCATACCTCGCGCGGATGCACGGTCGAAGAGCAACGCATCGTTGGTTTCGAAGAAGTGGTAGTGGGAGCCGACCTGGATCGGCCGGTCGCCGCTGTTGGCCACGTTCAACCGTAGGGTGCGGCGGCCGGCATTGAGTTCGATCTCGCCGTCCTGGATCTGGTATTCGCCGGGAATCATGCGGGCCTCCTGAGGAGTTTGAAGTAGAGCGCGGTGGGGCGGTAAACGCCGTCCGGACCCGCGGCGTAGTCGGGGATCTCGCCGGCGCGCTGATAACCGAGCGCCTGATAAAAGGCTTCGGCCGGGCTGCCGGCCTCGGTATCCAGGTACAACAAGCCGCGCTGCAGTGTGCCGGCCTGCGCTTCCAGGCCCTGCATCAGCCTGCGGGCGATGCCCCGGCGGCGTGCGTCTTGCAGCACCAGCAGCTTCTGTATCTCGGCGCGGTTCAGGCCATTGGCTTTCACGCATAGGCTCAGCTGCACGCTGCCAAGCACCCGCTCCTGCTCATGGACGAGCCACAGCCGCAAGCTGCCCTCGGCGAGGCCGGCCGACACCCTGTCGAAGTAGGCCTCGGCTTGTGGCCTGTCCAGATCGGCCAAAAAGCCCACCGAAGCGCCATTGCGCACCGCATCCAGCAACAGTGCGACCAGGCCTGGACGGTAGGTTTCAAACTGTTCTGCTCCGAGGCAGAGCAACTGTAGCGGGGCGTCAAGGGTTGCGGCAGTCATCAGGCCGCTTCCGGTGTGAGGATCAGCTGCATAAAGGTCAGGTCCAGCCAGCGCTCGAACTTGCGCCCGACCTGGGGCATCTGGCCGGTGACGACGAAGCCCAGGCGCTGGTGCAGGCGGATCGAGGCGGCGTTTTCGGCCTCGATCGCGGCGACCATCACGTGCAGGCCCGCCCACCGGGCGCGCTCGATCAGCGCCTGCATCAGCCGGGGCCCCAGGCCCTGGCCGTGGCGGTCGGCGCGCACATAGACCGAGTGCTCCACGGTATGGCGAAAGCCCTGAATGGCCCGCCAAGTGCCGTAGCTGGCATAGCCCAGTACCTCGCCCTCCGGGTCGCGGGCGACCAGCACCGGAAAGCCTGCGGCACGGCGCTCCTCCAACCAGGCCTGGCGGTTGGCCAGGTCCACTTCGGTCTCGTTCCAGATGGCCGTGGTGTTGAGCACCGCGTCGTTGTAGATGGCCAGGATGCCCGGCAGGTCGTCGGGGGTGGCGTCGTGGATGATCATGTGGTGCTCCAGGAATCCATTCAAGGTCGTAGCGAGCGCCGCTCAGGCAAGGCGCAAGTTGGCGAGGATGCGCAGTTGACGCCCGTCAATGAGCAATCCGAACCGATTTGCAACGCAGCATGAGCAAGCGCAGTAGACATTGGATGGGTTCCTCAGGCAATCGGCTGGTGGACGGTCACAAGCTTGGTGCCGTCGGGAAAGGTGGCTTCTACCTGGATCTCCGGGATCATCTCGGGAATGCCTTCCATCACCTGGTCGCGGGTCAGCAGCGTGGTGCCGACATGCATCAGCTCGGCCACCGTCCGGCCGTCGCGGGCGCCTTCCAGCAGGGCGGCGGAGATATAGGCCATGGCTTCCGGGTAGTTGAGTTTCACCCCACGGGCCAGGCGCCGTTCGGCCACCAGGCCGGCGGTGAAGATCAGCAGTTTGTCTTTTTCGCGGGGGGTCAGGTCCATCAGGTGCTCCAGATTCTTGGAGGAACGGCGTGGCGTCCCAGCAGGGCCGGCCGCAGCAGGCGCCACAGCTCGATCAGCCAGGCGCGGGCGTGCAGGGCTTCGCTGGCCAGGCAACGGGCCACGACCAGGCCGGGCAGTTGTGTCAGGTCGCCGCGCAGCTGTCCAGCGGTCACGGCGGGCAACGCGCGGCAACGCTCCAGCAGCGCGGGGTCGAGTTCGCCGCTGATCAGCAAGGTAGCGAACACCGGCTGGCCCCCCAGGCCGATGGCCGAGTCGAGCAGACCGTCGTCGCCTTTTACGCGCTGGCGTTCGTGCCAGAGTAAGCGGCCGTCGCGGCTGATCTCCAGGTGCGACTGGAAATGCCCGCTGTCGAAGCGCTCGCCGCTGGCTGGCCGGCCCAGGGCGACCATGTCCCAGTAGCACAGGCGGGCGTCGCCGATCAGCTCGATCTCGGTGCTCAGCTGCGCCTGGGCGCCGGCGTAGACGATGGTCTCCTGGGGCAGCCATTCCAAGGTGGCACCGGCCTCGACCCGCAGGGTCAGGTGCTGGTAGGCCGGCGCGGCGGCGCGGTACCACTTGGCCGCGCCGGGGCTGGTCAGCTGGGCCCAGGCGCGCTCGCCGACGGTGGCGCTGATGGCCAGGCGATCGCCGCCGGCGATGCCGCCTGGTGGATGCACGATGATGTGCTGGCAGACCTCGGGGCCTTCGGCGTATAGGTGTTTCTGCACCCGCAGCGGGCCGCTGTGGCGGCGTAGGGTCGGGCGGCTGCAATCGCCGTCGCGGCCATAGCCCAGCTCCAGTTCGGCGAGCCAGCTGGGGGTGAACGCGGCGGCGAGGGCGGCCGTCAAATCGCTACCATTCCGCGCACGCCTTCGGCTTCCATGGTCTCACCGCGGCCCTGCTGGACGATTTCGCCGCGGCTCATCACCAGGTACTGGTCGGCCAGCTCGGCGGCGAAGTCGTAGAACTGCTCCACCAGCACTATGGCCATGTCGCCGCGCTCGGCCAGCTGCTTGATCACCGCGCCGATCTCCTTGATCACCGAGGGCTGGATGCCCTCGGTGGGCTCGTCGAGGATCAGCAGGCGCGGCTGGCTGGCCAGGGCGCGACCGATGGCCAGCTGCTGCTGTTGCCCTCCGGAGAGGTCGCCGCCGCGTCGGCCCTTCATCTCGCGCAGCACCGGGAACAGTTCGTAAATAAATTCGGGCACGGCTCTGGCCTGCTTTGCGCCGAAACGGGAAAGCCCCATCAACAGGTTTTCCTCGACGCTCAGGCGGCCGAAGATTTCCCGCCCTTGCGGCACGTAAGCGATGCCGGCCTGCACGCGCTGGTGCGGTTTGAGGGCGGCGATGGAGCGCTCGTCCCAGGTGACCGCGCCGCTTTTCGCCGGGATCAGACCCATCAGGCATTTGAGCAGGGTGGTCTTGCCCACGCCGTTGCGCCCGAGCAGGCAGGTGACTTCGCCGACCCGGGCCTCGAACGACAGGCCGCGCAGGATATGGCTGCCGCCGTAGTACTGGTGAAGCTGTTGGACTTGCAGCATGTCGATGTCCTTGTGTTCCTTGATCGTTCCCGCGCGGACGGTGCGACGCCTCGACGTGGGAACCATCAACCTTGTAGGGTGGATCACGTTTTACCGATCCACCGTGTGGTGTGCGCGGCGGATGAAAAAAACGTCATCCACCCTACGAATCCCTCACCGGCCCAGATAAACCTCGATCACCCGCTCGTTGCCCTGCACCTGCTCCAGGGAACCCTCGGCCAGTACCTGGCCCTGGTGCAGCACGGTGACGTGGTCGGCGATGGCGCCGACAAAGCCCATGTCGTGCTCGACCACCATCAGCGAATGTTTGCCGGCCAGGCTTTTGAACAGCTCGGCGGTGAATTCGGTTTCGGCATCGGTCATGCCGGCCACCGGCTCGTCCAGCAGCAGCAACTGCGGCTCCTGCATCAGCAGCATGCCGATCTCCAGAAACTGCTTCTGGCCGTGGGACAGCAGGCCCGCCGGACGATGGGCCGCGCCCTCCAGGCGGATGGTACGCAGCACCTCCTCGATGCGCGCGCGCTGCTCGCCGCTCAGCCGCGCGCGCAGGCTGGCCCACACCGACTTGTCGGTCTTCTGCGCCAGCTCGAGGTTCTCGAACACGCTCAGGGCCTCGAACACCGTGGGCTTCTGGAACTTGCGGCCGATGCCGGCCTGGGCGATCTGCACCTCGCTCAGGCGGGTCAGGTCCAGGGTTTCGCCGAACCAGGCGCTGCCGCTGTCGGGGCGGGTCTTGCCGGTGATCACGTCCATCAGGGTGGTCTTGCCCGCGCCGTTGGGTCCGATGATGCAGCGCAACTCGCCGACGCCGATATACAGGTTCAGGCCGTTGAGCGCCTTGAAGCCGTCGAAGCTGACGCTGATGTCCTCCAGGCTGAGGATGGTGCCGTGGCGCACGTCCAGCTGCTGGTCGGCGCGATGGCCCAGGCCGCTGGCCTCGGCGCTGGCGCCGGCATCGCGGCTGGGGTCGTAGGCGGCGATGGGGGTTTCGGGAATGGGTGCGCTGCGCATCAGGCGTCTCCCTTCTTCTTCAGCAGGCCGATCACGCCCCGGGGTAAAAAGAGTGTCACCAGGATAAACAGAAAGCCCAGGGCGAACAGCCAGTATTCCGGGAAGGCCACGGTGAACCAGCTCTTCATGCCGTTGACCAGGCCTGCCCCCAACAAGGGGCCGATCAGGGTGCCGCGTCCGCCCAGGGCGACCCAGACGGCGGCCTCGATGGAGTTGGTCGGCGACATTTCGCTGGGGTTGATGATCCCCACCTGGGGCACATAGAGCGCGCCGGCCAGGCCGCAGAGCACCGCCGACATCACCCAGACGAACAGCTTGAAGCCGCGCGGGTCGTAGCCGCAGAACATCAGGCGGTTTTCCGCGTCGCGCAGGGCCGTGAGCACCCGGCCGAACTTGCTGCGCGCCAGGCGCCAGGCGAGGAACAGGCTGGTGCACAGCAGCGTGACGGTGGCCAGGAACAGCACCGCGCGGGTGCCCGGCGCGGTGATGCCGAACCCCAGGATGCTGCGGAAATCGGTAAAGCCGTTGTTGCCGCCGAAGCCGGTCTCGTTGCGAAAGAACAGCAGCATGCCGGCAAAGGTCAGGGCCTGGGTCATGATGGAAAAGTACACGCCCTTGATCCGCGAGCGGAAGGCGAAGAAGCCGAACACCAGCGCCAGGCTGCCGGGCACCAGCACCACCAGGCACAGGGCCCAGAGAAAGTGCTGGGTGCCGACCCAGTACCAGGGCAGCTCGCTCCAGGACAGGAAGCTCATGAAAGCCGGCAGGCCGTCCCCGGCCGCCTGGCGCATCAGGTACATGCCCATGGCATAGCCGCCCAGGGCGAAGAACAGGCCGTGACCCAGGGACAGCAGGCCTGCGTAGCCCCAGACCAGGTCCAGGGCCAGGGCGACTATGGCGTAGCAGAGGATCTTGCCCACCAGGGTCAGGGTATAGGCCGACACGTGCAGGGCATGCTCGGCCGGCAGCAGCGAGAGCAGCGGCAAGGCCAGCAGCAGGCTCAGCACCAGGGCGCCGAGGGTCAGGGTGAGGGTGGGGCCGGCTTTCTGCGCGGCGCTCAACAGTAATGGCTGGTTCAATCGATGACCCTCCCCTTGAGGGCGAACAACCCCTGGGGGCGTTTCTGGATAAACAGGATGATCAGCGCCAGGATCAGGATCTTGCCCAGCACGGCGCCGATCTGCGGTTCGAGGATCTTGTTGGCTATCCCCAGGCCGAAGGCGGCGAACACGCTGCCGGCCAGCTGGCCGACGCCACCGAGGACCACCACCAGGAAGGAGTCGATGATGTAGCTCTGGCCCAGGTCCGGACCGACGTTGCCGACCTGGGACAGGGCCACGCCGCCGAGGCCGGCGATGCCCGAGCCGAGGCCGAAGGCGAGCATGTCCACCCGTCCGGTGGGCACGCCGCAGCAGGCGGCCATGTTGCGGTTCTGGGTCACGGCGCGCACGTTCAGGCCCAGGCGGGTGCGGTTGAGCAGCAGCCAGGTGAGCAGCACCACGCACAGGGCGAACGCAATGATCACCAGGCGGTTGTAGGGCAGCACCAGGTTGGGCAGCACCTGCAGGCCGCCGGACAGCCAGGCCGGGTTGGCCACCTCGACGTTCTGCGCGCCGAAGGTCACCCGCACGAGCTGGATCAGCACCAGGCTGATGCCCCAGGTGGCGAGCAGGGTTTCCAGGGGGCGGCCATAGAGGTGGCGGATCACCGTGCGCTCCAGGGCCATGCCGATGACGGCGGTGACGCAGAAAGCCACCGGCAAGGCCAGCAGCGGGTAGAACGCCAGGGCTTCGGGGGCGTGGCGCTGCAGCAGCAACTGGACGATATAGGTGCTGTAGGCGCCGAGCATCAGCATCTCGCCGTGGGCCATATTGATCACCCCCAGCAGGCCGAAGGTGATGGCCAGACCCAGCGCCGCCAGCAGCAGGATCGAGCCCAGGCTCATGCCGCTGAAGGCCTGGCCGAGCAGCTCGCCGAGCAAGAGTTTGCGCTTGACCTGGGCCAGGCTGGTTTCGGCGGCATGGCGCACCGTGGCGTCGCTTTCCACGCCAGGCTCGAGCACGGCTTCCAGGCGTGTGCGGGCCAGGGGCTCACCGGTTTCGCCGAGCAGGCGCACCGCGGCCAGGCGGATCGCCGGGTCGCGGTCGACCAGTTGCAGATTGGCCAGGGCCAGGCTCAGGGCGCCGCGCACCTGATCGTCTTCCTCGCCGGCCACGCGGGCATTGAGCAGCGCGAGCTGGGCCGGTTTGGCGCTTTTCTGCAGCAGCTGGGCGGCGGCCAGGCGCACGGCCGGGTCTTCGGCCAGCAGCTGATGACTGGCGTGGGCGGTATTGATCAAGCCGCGCAGGCGATTGTTCAGGCGCAGTTTTTTCGGTGCGTCGAGGACGGTCGTGGTCTCGATCGCTGTATTGGCACCTGGCTCGGCGAGCCTTTCGGCGAGCCCTTCGGCAAGCCCTTCGGCAAGTCGGTAGGCGCCGTCGGTTTCGATAAAGGCACGCTTGGCGCCGTCGGCGGCCAGGCGTCCCTGCTGCAGGGCGTCGAGCAGCGCCAGGCGCGCGGGATCGGGCTCGGCGGCCCAGCGTTCCAGCAGGCTCGCCTGTTGCGCGGGGTTGGCGGCGACGAAGTCGCTGGCGTCGTCGGCGTGGCCGACCAGAGGCAGCAGCAAGGTCAGGAATAGGATAAAGCGGTGCAAGGCAGTGGGCATGCTGAAGGTCCTGTAACGCCGCGGTTTCTCTCTTGGCGGAGATGGGCGGTGCCGTGCGAAGGTCAAGAAGGAATACGCGCGGGTTCGGGGAACGACCCAGGTCCGGAGCCCCTCGGGAGGAGGGGATCCGGAACCGGTTCGATCCGGCCGTTGCTTAGTTGCTCTTCACCGCGTGATCCGGCTTCTTGTCGTTGCCTTCGATAAAGGGGCTCCACGGCTGGGCGCGGATCGGGCCTTCGGTCTGCCAGACCACTTCGAACTGACCGTCGTCCTGGATCTCACCGATCATCACCGGCTTGTGCAGGTGGTGGTTGGTCTTGTCCATGGTCAGGGTGTAGCCCGAGGGCGCGGCGAAGGTCTGCCCGGCCATGGCCTCGCGAACCTTGTCGACGTCGGTGCTTCCGGCCTTCTCGACCGCCTGGGCCCACATATGGATGCCCACGTAGGTGGCTTCCATGGGGTCGTTGGTCACGGCCTTGTCGGCGCCCGGCAGGCCCTTGGCCTTGGCGTAGGTCTTCCACTTGTCGACGAAGGCGCTATTGACCGGGTTTTCCACGGACTGGAAGTAGTTCCAGGCCGCCAGGTGACCGACCAGGGGCTTGGTGTCGATGCCGCGCAGTTCTTCCTCGCCCACGGAGAAGGCCACCACCGGCACGTCGGTGGCTTCCAGGCCCTGGTTGGCCAGTTCCTTGTAGAAGGGCACGTTGGAGTCGCCGTTGACCGTGGAGATCACCGCGGTCTTGCCGCCGGCGGAGAACTTCTTGATGTTGGCCACGATGGTCTGGTAATCGCTGTGGCCGAAGGGGGTGTAGACCTCTTCGATGTCCTTGTCCGCCACGCCCTTGCTGTGCAGGAAGGCGCGCAGGATCTTGTTGGTGGTGCGCGGGTAG
>JAZKHB010000060.1:0-10064 GCA_040385585.1 Pseudomonadota bacterium
CGGGTCTGGTTTCAAAACCGGTTTCGACGCGGCCGTGCGGGTAGTGTCAACAGGCCCTAACCTACTCGGTCTTGCTGGCCTGCTGGGCTTTCCAAGCCTGGAACTCGGCGCGTTCGGCGCGGCGTTCCTGATGCTTGGCCTGCTGTGCATCGAAGGCTTTCTGCTGTTCGGGGTTCAACAGGGCGCGGATGGCGCTCTCATTCGCTTTCTGCGCGGCCTGCAGTTCGGCTTCCATGGCCTGTTGTTCGGCTGCCGGCAGCTTCTCCAAGTAACGCTGGGTAATGCTGTGGCGGTTTTTCATCTGTTCGCGCATCAGGGGGCCCATCTGCTGGCGCTGTTCTGGATTGAGGTCCAGGGACCTGAGCATATGGCCGTGACGATGGCCGCCCTCTCTGCCTTCGTGCGCGCCCTGGCCGTGTTCGGTCATGGCCATGGCGGGGAAGGTGGTGCTCAGCAACAGTGCGATCAGGGTCTTGCGCATGGTGGTGCTCCTTGTCTGGGTGCCGGTGTCTACCGGATGTGCCCAGTCTAGGGACTGCCAGGTCAAGGGCGGTCAATTCAGGGTAAAGGCTTGGTAAAGCCCTGCGCGCCAGGCCTCAGGCGCTGTAGTAATAGCCGCGGCTGCGCAGTGCCAGAATCCGTGGACGACCGTCGGCATGGGGTCCGATCTTCTTGCGCAGGTTGCTGACATGCATGTCCAGGCTACGGTCGTACAGGGTCAGCTTGCGGCCCAGGGCCAGTTGCGCCAGGACCTGCTTGTCCACCGGCTCGCCCGGTCGATGCAGCAAGGCCTCGAGCAGGCGACCCTCGGACAGGGTCAACACCACCTCCTGGTCGCCGATGCTGACCACCCCCCGAGCCTGACTGAAGCACAGGTCGCCCAGCTCCAGTTGACGGGCCACCGCCGGGGCCACGCTGCGGCGCAGCACCGCACGCAGGCGTGCGGTCAGCTCGCGCGGGTCGCAGGGCTTGGCCAGGTAGTCGTCGGCGCCCAGCTCCAGTCCGAGGATGCGATCCAAGGGCTCGCCGCGGGCCGAGAGCATCAGCACCGGCAGCTCCGGATGATCGCTGCGCAGTTGCTTGAGCAGCGCCAGGCCACTGCCGTCGGGCAGCATCACATCCAGGACCACCGCCGCGGGCGCCTGGCTGGCCAGGGCCTCACGGGCGCTGGCACCGTCATGGCAGGCACTCACCTCGAAGCCTTCCTGGCTGAGCCAGCTGGTCAGCAGTTCGCAGAGCTCGATGTCGTCATCGATCAGCAGAAGTTCGCTCATAGAGGAGTCAATTGGCCCACTGGCTGCGTGATCGGCGTTTGCCGCGCAACAGGGCGCCGAACAAGGTGCCGAGCAGAGCAACCCCCGCGCCGATGGCGAACCAGCGCTGCTGCTCGCTGAGCAGGCGCGGCGGTTGCCCGGCCTGGGCCTCGCGCAGTTGCAGTTTAAGACGTTGATTGTCCTGGCGCAGGCGTAGCAGCTGGGCATTGTCGCGTTCGTCGGAACCGGCGGCCTTCAGTTGGGCGAGCAGCTCGGTACGGGCCTGCTCGCTCTCGGCCAGGCGCTGTTCGAGGCTGTCGAGCTGGGTCTCGGCCGTTGCGCCGGCCAGGGGCGCAACGCTGCTGGTGTCTTCGGCCTGCACCGGCGACGCCAGGCAGAACAACGCTAACGCTAATACGAGGGGCAGCGGACCTGGTTGCATCGGAACTCCTGACGATGGTTTTTTATTAGGGTGGCCAGCGGGGGATTGGGGCTGCTAGGGGAAAACCTGTTTGAAGGGTTTGACCACTACCTGGGCATAGACCCCGGCGGCGACGTAAGGGTCGGTGTCGGCCCAGCGTTGCGCGGCGTCCAGGGATTCGAACTCGGCGACTATCAGGCTGCCGGTAAAACCTGCAGCGCCCGGGTCGAGGCTGTCCACAGCCGGGTGCGGGCCGGCCAGCACCAGACGGGCCTGATTTTTCAGCTGTTCGAGGCGGGCCAAGTGGTGCGGGCGGGCGCTCAGGCGTTTGTCCAGGGAGTGGGCCACGTCGGTGGCGATAATCGCGTAGAGCATGTCAGTCCTCAGGGTCGGGCAGGGCGGAAACGGGTGTTTTGTCTCGCAAATGCCGGGCCAGGTAAAGACCCTGGGCCAGCATAAACAGCAGGGTCATGGCCAAGCTGCCGAACACCTTGAAGTCGACCCAGATGCTGGGGAAGGTGAAGGCAACGAACAGGTTGGCCGCGCCGCAGACCAGAAAAAACCCGATCCAGGCCAGGTTCAGACGCAGCCAGATGGGGTCGGGCAGGTTCAGGGCATGCCCCATCATGCGCTGGATCAAGGGCTTTTCGCCGATAAAGTGGCTGCCGGCAAAAGCCAGCGCGAACAGCCAGTTGACCACCGGAGCCTTCCATTTGAGAACGGTTTCGCTGTGAAAGGCCAGGGTCAAGCCGCCGAACAGCAGGCAGGCGATCAAGGTCAGCCATTGACTCTTTTCCAGTTTGCGCTGCAGCACGAACAGTAGACCGTAGACCAGCACTGAACTGGCGATCAGGACAGCGGTGGCGCTGTAAATACCGCCGAACTCATAGGCCTGGCCGGCCAGTTCGATGCTGCGTGGGTCGAGTTTATAGGTGATAAAGAACAGCAACAGCGGAACGAAGTCGAGGAATTGTTTCACGGTGGCAGCCAGGAGCGGGATGTGCCGGCATAATAACAAAGCATTCCCACGGCGAAACGCCGATTACTACGGGCAGTCCGTGGCGCACAAGGTGCCACCCGTCCGCACAGGCGCTACGCTGTAACTTATTAGAACCCCGTCCGGCCGTGCAAGGGGTCGGGCCTGGCTGAACACCTCGGGACGAGCGTTTTCAGCGGAGAGAGAAACACCCCATGAGCGTCGATCTGCACTGCCACAGCACCGCATCCGACGGCGCCCTCGCGCCGGCCCTGGTGGTCGCTCGGGCCCATGAGCGCGGTGTGCGCCTGCTGGCCCTGACCGACCACGACACCCTGGAAGGGTTGGACGAGGCCCGTGCCGCGGCCCGTGACCTGGATATGCAGCTGGTCAACGGTATCGAACTCTCCTGCGTGTGGGGCGGCGCCACCATTCATGTGCTCGGCTATGCCTTCGCCGCCGAAGCGCCGGCGCTGGTCAAGGCGATTGCCGACTTGCGCACCGGGCGCTGGCTGCGTGCCGAGGAAATCGATCGGCGCCTGGCGCTCAAGGGCATGCCCGGGGCGCTTGACGGCGCTCGGGCGGTGCAGCAGGAACTGGGCGACAGCGGCAATGCTCCGGCGCGGCCGCATTTCGCCGAATTCATGGTGCGCGCCGGGCATGTCAAGGACCGCGCCGAGGCGTTTCGCAAGTGGCTGGGCTCGGGCAAACTGGGCGATGTGAAGCAGCACTGGCCGACCCTGGAACAGACGGTGCTGACCCTGCGAGAGGCCGGCGCTTGGGTAAGTCTGGCTCATCCCATGCAATACGACTTTACCCGCAGCAAGCGGCGCAAACTGATCGTCGACTTCGTCCAGGCCGGCGGCCAGGCGCTGGAGGTGGTCAACGGTTTTCAGCCGGCCGAGCAGATCGGCAGCCTGGCCATCCTGGTCCGCGAATTCGGTCTGCTGGCCAGCGTCGGCAGCGATTTCCATGCGCCGGGCGACTGGTCCGAACTGGGCATGTACCGCCCGCTACCCGATGACCTTGCGCCCCTGTGGGCACGGTTCGAGCATGCCCAGTCCACTGCCTGCTGAAGCGCTTCCCTTTGAAAAGAGAGCTCCCGTGAGTCAATTCTTTCAGATCCACCCGGAAAACCCCCAGGCGCGTCTGATCAAGCAGGCCGTGGAAATCATCCGGGCCGGCGGCGTGGTGGTGTTTCCCACCGATTCCTCCTACGCCGTGGGCTGCCATATCGGCGACAAGACGGCGATCGAGCGCATCCGTCGTCTGCGTCAGCTGGACGACAAGCACAACTTCACATTGATCTGCAGCGACCTGTCGCAACTGGGGCTGTTCGCCAAGGTCGACACCGGGGCCTTTCGCCTGCTCAAGGCCCATACCCCCGGGCCTTATACTTTTATCCTGAGCGCCACCCGCGAGGTACCGCGCATGCTGCTGCACGCCAAGCGGCGCACCATCGGCCTGCGCGTGCCGGGCCACCCCATTGCCCTGGCGTTGCTGGAGCAGCTGGGCGAGCCGTTGATGAGCGTCAGCCTGATCATGCCGGGCGAGTCTGTGCCGCTGAGCGATCCCTACGAGATGCGCCAACTGCTCGAGCATCAGGTGGACCTGATCATCGACGGCGGTTTCGGCGGTCTCGAGGCCTCCACCGTGGTCAACCTGGCCGAGGGCGAGCCGCAGCTCATCCGGGTTGGTTGCGGTGATCCCGCGCCTTTTGCCGAAGATGCCTGAAGCATGGCTATAATCGGCCCCTGTTGGTTTCTTTAAGGAAAGCGGTTTGAGTCTCGTCGATTCCCAGCGGCGCGTACTGTCCGGCATGCGTCCCAGCGGGCACTTGCACCTCGGGCACTACCAGGGCGTATTGAAGAACTGGGTCAGGCTGCAGCACGAATACGATTGCTATTTCTGCATCGTCGACTGGCATGCCCTGACCACCGACTACGAAGACGCCGGGCAGATCGCCCAGCACGTCATGGCCATGGCCGTGGACTGGCTGGCGGCGGGTGTCAGTCCCAGTTCCGCCACCCTGTTCATTCAGTCCCAGGTGCCGGAACACGCCGAGCTGCACTTGCTGTTGTCGATGATCTGCCCACTCAGCTGGCTGGAGCGCGTGCCGTCCTACAAGGAACAGCAGGACCAATTGCACCACAAGGACCTGGATACCTTCGGCTTTCTCGGTTACCCGCTGCTGCAGGCCGCGGATATCCTGCTGTACCGCGCCGGACTGGTGCCGGTGGGGGCCGATCAGGTGCCGCATATCGAATTCGCCCGGGAAGTGGCACGGCGCTTCAACCACCTGTACGGCCGTGAGCCGGGTTTCGAAGACAAGGCCGAGGCGGCAATCCTCAAACTCGGCAAGAAGACCGCCAAACTCTACAACAGCCTGCGCCGGGCTTTTCAGGAACAGGGCGACGGCGAAGCGCTGGAAACCGCGCGGGCGCTGCTCAAAGAGGTGCAAAGCATCACCCTGGGCGACAAGGAACGGCTGTTCGGCTACCTGGAGGGCGGCGGCAAGGTGCTGCTGCCCGAGCCGCAGTCGCTGCTCAGTGCCGCGCCGCGCATGACCGGACTGGACGGCCACAAGATGGCCAAGTCCAACAACAACGCGATCTTCCTGCGCGATACCCCGGCCGAGGTGGAGGACAAGCTCAGGCGCATGCCCACCGATCCGGCGCGGGTACACCGCAGCGATCCTGGCGAGCCGCAGCGTTGCCCGGTATGGGCGCTGCACCAGCAGTATTCCGACGCCGACACCTGCGCCTGGGTGCTCCAGGGCTGCCGCAGCGCAGGTATCGGCTGCCTGGACTGCAAGGGCCCGCTGATCGAGGCGATCCAGCATGAGCTCGCCCCCCTGCAGCGCCGCGCCGCCGAGTACGAGAGCAGTCCCGACCTGGTGCGCAGCATTCTGGCCGAAGGGGCCGAGCGCGCCCGCGACCAGGCCCGCGAGACCCTGGTCGAAGTGCGCCAGGCCATGGGCCTGAGTTACCGCTGATCGGCTGTCGAAGCTGTTGCAGGTGCTGCCCGTGTGTTTCAACCCTTGCCCGTCTTAGTCTTGCCCCCATTAGTCATGCCGCCGCGTAACGAGAAACCGATGCAGAACCTGCCGCCCGAATCCCCCGACAGCCAGGCCAGCGCGCAGCAGGAGCTGCCGTTCGCCCTGGTCTATGGCCAGGCGGTGACCGAACTGCCGCTGGACCTGTATATCCCGCCGGATGCCCTGGAGGTCTTTCTCGAGGCGTTCGAGGGCCCGCTGGACCTGCTGCTCTACCTGATCCGCAAGCAGAACATCAATATCCTGGACATTCCGGTCGCCGAGATCACCCGCCAGTACATGGGCTATGTCGAGCTGATGCATACCGTGCGCCTGGAACTGGCGGCCGAGTACCTGGTGATGGCGGCCATGCTCGCCGAGATCAAGTCGCGCATGCTGCTGCCGCGCTCGGCCGAGCTCGAGGCCGAGGAGGACGATCCACGGGCCGAGCTGATTCGCCGCCTGCAGGAGTACGAGCGCTACAAGGCCGCGGCCGAAGGGCTCGACGGCCTGCCGCGGGTCGGCCGCGATCACCGGGTGCCGCAGCTGGATGCCCCGGAGGCGCGGGCGCGCAAGCTGCTGCCGGATGTCAGCCTGGAAGAGCTGCTGCTGTCCATGGCCGAGGTGCTGCGCCGGGCCGACCGCTTCGAAAGCCACCAGGTCACCCGCGAGGCGCTGTCCACCCGCGAGCGGATGAGCGCGGTGCTGGAGCGCCTCAAGGGCGGCGCTTTCGTGCCCTTCGTCGCGCTGTTCGCCTTCGAGGAAGGCCGGCTCGGCGTCGTGGTGACCTTCATGGCCGTGCTCGAGTTGATCAAGGAGTCCCTGGTGGAACTGGTGCAAAACGAGGTCTTCGGACCCATCCATGTGCGCGCACGCGCCGAGTAGAACAGCCATGAACCTGACCGATCCCCGCGAGCTGGCCTCGTTGCTCGAAGCCTTTCTGCTGGCCTCCGGCAAGCCGCAATCCCTGGAACGGCTGTTCGAACTGTTCGAAGAGGGCGAGCGGCCCGAGCCAGCGGTATTCAAGAAGGCCCTGGTCCTGCTGGGCAAGTCCTGCGAGGGGCGCGCCTTCGAGCTCAAGGAAGTGGCCTCCGGGTATCGCCTGCAGGTGCGCGAGCGCTATGCCCCCTGGGTCGGCCGGCTCTGGGAGGAGCGCCCGCAGCGCTATTCCCGGGCGATGCTGGAGACCCTGGCGCTGATCGCCTACCGCCAGCCGATCACCCGTGGCGAGATCGAAGACGTGCGCGGCGTGGCGGTCAACAGCCATATCATCAAGACCCTACTGGAGCGCGAGTGGGTGCGCGTGGTCGGTCACCGCGACGTGCCGGGCCGGCCGGCGATGTTCGCCACCACTCGGCAGTTTCTCGATCACTTCAACCTGAAGAACCTCGACGACTTGCCGCCCCTGGCGGCCCTGCGCGAGCTGGAACCCGAACCCATGCTGGCCTTCGACGAGGACGACCTGCCGGTACCGGCCGACCTGCAGGCCCGGGCAGATGCGCCCGATGGTGAAGCGACGACACGAGCGCCGCGGGACGAGACCAGCTTTCGCAGCCTGCTGGCCGAGCTGGACGACATGGAACTGGGCTTGAAGATCGATTTCCAGGACCTGCCCCAGGAGCAGCAGCAAGAGCTGGAGCGCCCGGTCGACGAGCTTGCGGTCGTGCCGGCCGAGGAACGGCAGACCGTGGAATACGCCGACAAGGTCGAAGCAATAGACGAAGCCGAGGCGCTGGAGCGGGCCATGGCGGAAGAGCGGCAGGCCCAGGCCGAGGAGCGCTAGCGGCGTCGCAGCGCTGTGTCCGCGCCTGTCAGCCCCGGGTCTCCAGGTAGCGCGCGTAGTCCGGTATGCGGTACTCGTGGGCCTGCTCCAGCAGCGGGCTGCCCAGCAGGTAGTCGGCGCTGCTTTCGTTGCAGGCCACCGGGATATTCCACACCGCGGCCACCCGCAGCAGGGCCTTGATATCCGGGTCGTGGGGCTGCTGCTCGAAGGGGTCCCAGAAGAATACCAGCAGGTCCACCCGGCGTTCGGCGATGCGCGCGCCCAGCTGCTGATCGCCGCCCAGTGGCCCGCTGATCATGCTTTCGACGGGCAGTTTCAGGCGTCGGCCCAGCAGCAGGCCGGTGGTGCCGGTGGCCAGCAGTTCATGGCGGGCCAGCCGCTCGCGCTGGCGTTCGCTCCAGTCCAGCAGGAACTCCTTGCAGTGGTCGTGGGCCACCAGCGCGATGCGCTTGCGCACCGGGGCCTGGGCGGTGGTAAAGCTGATACGGTTCATTTTGGCCTCTCGAAACGGCAAAGGACGGCGTTGCGCCCGCTGGCGGGCGAGGCGTTCAGGCACTGCGCTTAACCGGGCTGCTAATCCGTGGGATGCCCGATCAAGGTGCCTTGCACAGCGCCAGGCAGCTGTCGAGCATGCGGTTGGAAAAGCCCCATTCGTTGTCGTACCAGGCCATGACCTTGAGCAGCTTGCCGCTGACCTTGGTGTGGTTGGCATCGAAGATCGACGACAGCGGATTGTGGTTGAAGTCGCAGGACACCAGCGGCAGGCTGTTATAGCCCAGCACCGGCGATTGCCGGCTGGCGGCCTGGAGCAGGGCGTTCACCTGTTCGGCCGTGGTTTCGTGCCGGAGTTGCAGCGTCAGGTCGATCAGCGAGACATTGATCACCGGTACCCGCACGGCCATGCCGGTGAGCTTGCCGGCCAGTTCCGGCAGCACCAGGCCCACCGCTTCGGCGGCGCCGGTCTTGGTCGGGATCATCGACTGGGTGGCCGAGCGCGCCCGGTAGGGGTCGCTGTGGTAGACGTCGGAGAGACTCTGGTCGTTGGTGTAGGCGTGAATGGTGGTCATCAGGCCGTGCTCGATGCCCAGCTCACGGTGCAGCACCTGGGCCACCGGCGCCAGGCAGTTGGTGGTGCAGGAGGCGTTGGAGATGATGCTATGGGATTGGCGCAGCACGCCGTGGTTGACGCCATAGACCACGGTGGCGTCGGCGCCCTTGGCCGGTGCGGAGATGATCACCTTGCGCGCGCCGGCCGTCAGGTGCGCGGCGGCTTTGTCCCGGTCGGTGAACAGGCCGGTGCATTCGAAGACCACGTCGATCTGATGGGCCTTCCACGGCAGGTCGGCCGGGTTGCGCAGGGCGCTGACGGCGATGCGGTCGCCGTTGACTATCAGCTGCTCGCTGTCGGCCTCGACTTGGCCGTCGAAAATGCCATGCACGCTGTCGTACTTGAACAGATGGGCATTGATCGCCGTGTCGCCCAGGTCGTTGATGGCCACCACTTGCAGGTCCTGACGGTAGGTCTGGGTGTAGAGGGCACGGAGCACGTTGCGGCCGATGCGGCCGAAGCCGTTAATGGCTATACGCAAGGTCATGGGGTGGTCCTGTCTGGTTTTGTTGTTAGAATTACAAGATTATTCTCGTTTTTGTAGAAATCAAGCGTTTCAAGTGGCAATATTTTATTAAGTAAACAAATTAACCGCCTGGAGTTCATCACATGCATCCCCGCGTACTCGAGGTCACCGACCGTCTGATCGCCCGCAGCCGCGCCACCCGCGAGCGCTACCTGGCACAGATGGGCGCCGCCGCCAGCCAGGGGCCGCAGCGCGGCGGCCTGCAATGCGCCAACTTCGCCCACGGTGTGGCGGGGTGCGGCTCGACCGGCGACAAGCAGCGCCTGCGCCTGATGGATGCCGCCAACGTCGGCATCGTCTCGGCCTATAACGACATGCTCTCGGCCCATCAGCCGTACCAGTACTTTCCGGATATGATCAAGGAAGCCCTGCGCGAGATCGGCTCGGTCGGCCAGTTCGCCGGCGGCGTGCCGGCCATGTGCGACGGCGTGACCCAGGGCGAGCCGGGCATGGAGCTGAGCCTGGCCAGCCGCGAGGTGATCGCCCTGTCCACCGCCGTGGCCCTGTCCCACAACATGTTCGACGCCGCCCTGATGCTGGGCATCTGCGACAAGATCGTCCCGGGCCTGATGATCGGGGCGCTGCGCTTCGGTCATCTGCCGATGATCTTCGTGCCGGGCGGGCCGATGCCCTCCGGCATTCCCAACAAGCAGAAGGCCGAGGTGCGCCAGCGCTACGCCGAAGGCAAGGCCAGCCGCGAGGAACTGCTGGAATCGGAAATGCAGTCCTACCACAGCCCCGGCACCTGCACCTTCTACGGCACCGCCAACACCAACCAGGTGGTGATGGAGATCATGGGCCTGCACCTGCCGGGTTCGTCCTTCGTCAATCCCTACACACCACTGCGCGACGCGCTGACCCGCGAGGCGGCGCGCCAGGTCACCCGCCTGACCCGGCAGAGCGGCGACTACCTACCGCTGTGCCGGATCGTCGACGAGAAAGCCATAGTCAACGCCGTGGTGG
>JAZKHB010000061.1:0-2755 GCA_040385585.1 Pseudomonadota bacterium
TCAATAGTCCCCGTTGCCATTTAGCTCGGCTTCGGCGGCTTTGGCCAGGTCCGGCGGCAGGAAATCCCGGTCCGGGTCGTAGTCCGGCTTGAGGAAGCTGCCCAGAGCCTCGAGGTCGGTGGGGCTCAGGGTGCCGGCGGCCTGCTTGAGGCGCATATTGTTGAGGATATAGTCGTAGCGCGCGTTGTTGTAATTGCGCACCGCGCTGTAGAGCTGGCGCTGGGCGTCGAGCACGTCGACGATATTGCGCGTACCCACCTGATAGCCAATCTCGGTGGCTTCCAGGGCGCTCTGGTTGGAAATGATCGACTGCTTGCGCGCCTGCACGGTTTCCACGTCGGTGTTGACCGCGCGGTGCAGGTTGCGGGTGTTCTGCACCACCTGGCGAAGCAGGCTTTCACGCTGTTGCTCACTCTGGTTCAGGCGCTGGTAGGACTCGCGCGCCTGGGAGCTGGTCAGGCCGCCGCTGTACAGCGGAATGTTCAGTTGCAGGCCGATGCTGCGCTGCTCCACGTCGCTGCCGAAGCGGCGACCGCTCAGGGCGCTGGACTCGCTGTTGCTGAAACCCAGGCTGTCGTTGTCGCCTTTACGGTAGCTGGCCACGGCATCCAGGGTCGGCGCGTGACCGGCCTTGCGCTGGCGCAGGGTTTCTTCGGCCGCTTCGATCGCGTAGGTGCTGGCCTGCAGATTGAGATTCTGCGCCGCTGCGGTATCGACCCAGGCCTTGGCGTCGTTGGGCGTCGGCGCCAGAATCGGCAGGGTGTGCAGAATGCCTTCGAGGGCATTGTGCTCGCGGTTGGTCAGGGTGGCCAGGGCCTGGAAGGCGTCGTCCACCTGGCGTTGGGCGATGATGCGGTTGGCCCGCGCGGTATCGAAGCCGGCCTGGGCTTCGAGCACGTCGGTCTTGTCCGAGAGGCCGACATCGAAGCGCTCGTTGGCCTGGTCGCCCTGCCGTTTGAACGCGGCTTCTTCGGCCTTGGTGGCCGCCAGGTTGTCCTGGGCGCGCAGCACGGCGAAGTAGCCTTCGGCGCTCTGCAGGATCAGGTCCTGCTCGGTGGCCGAGAGTTCCAGGGCCGCTTGCTCGCTGACCGCTTCCGCGGCCTGCAGCTGGAACCAGCGGTCGGCGCGAAACAGCGGTTGGCTGAGGTTGGCCTGGTAGACGATGCCGCTGCGCGAGCTGCTGCTGGCGGGCTGGTCCAGTTCGGTGCGGGTGTTGCTCAGCTCGGCGCCAGCGCTCAGGTTGGGCAGCAGGCCGGCGCGGGCCTGGGGAACGACCTCGCGGCGGGCCTGGTAGTCGGCCCGGGCAGCGGCCAGGTCGGCGTTGTTGCGCGCCGCCTCCTGATAAAGGGAGATCAAGTCGGTCCTGGCTGACAGAGGCGCCTCTGCGGCCCAGGCCAATCCATGGGAGGCGGTGGCCACGGCCAGTGCCAACGAGAGTCTGCGCAGCATGGGGCAATCCTGATTTGATAAGCAGCGGATAAGACCCGCAAGGCTAAGTCCCGCCGCTTGGGGGGTCAAGCGGGCTGATGAGTTCAACAGACTGGTTTGCAACAAGCTATGTTGCCCCGTGGGAACAATCGCCGCGGTTTTCGGTCGTCACTTTCCGACGTATCGGTCGGTTTTTTGAGCCCGAGGTTGGTTTTCTGGGCGCGCCTTGATTAGACTGGCCTGGTTCTTGTCGGGGTGCCTTGAGTGAAGGCTGAGATCGGATAATTCCGGATCCCGTTGAACCTGATCAGGTTAGCGCCTGCGTAGGGAACAAGATTGCTCGCCGTCCGGCGAGTCCTCTGGCACCGGCCCGGTGCGCTCTGCACGCCCCCTCAGGTTTTCCCTCCGACAATTCATGCCGCCCAGGCCTGGGCTGATTTTGTGGAGCGTTTCCCGATGAGCACACAACTACACACGAACCTGAGCGACAGCGCTCAGGTCGACCAGCAGTCCGTTCAGCCCTTTACCCGTTCGCAGAAGATCTATGTGTCCGGCTCGCGGCCGGATATCCGCGTGCCGATGCGTGAAATCAGCCTGGACGTCACCCCGACCGATTTCGGTGGCGAGATCAACGCCCCGGTGGTGGTCTACGACACCTCGGGCCCCTATACCGATCCGAACGTGGTCATTGATGTGCGCAAGGGCTTGGGCGACGTGCGTTCGCCCTGGATCGAGTCCCGTGGCGACACCGAGCGCCTGCCGGGCCTGAGCTCGCACTTCGGTCAGCAGCGCCTGGCCGACGCCGAGCTGACCAAGCTGCGCTTCGCCCACGTCAACAGCCCGCGTCGCGCTAAACCCGGCGCCAACGTCAGCCAGATGCACTACGCCCGCCAGGGCATCATCACCGCCGAGATGGAATACGTCGCCATCCGCGAAAACATGAAGCTGGAAGTGGCGCGGGCCGCGGGTCTGCTGGAGCAGCAACACGCCGGTCACAGCTTCGGCGCCAGCGTGCCGAAAATCATCACCCCCGAGTTCGTGCGTGACGAGATCGCCCGGGGCCGCGCGATCATTCCCGCCAACATCAACCACACCGAGCTGGAGCCGATGATCATCGGCCGCAACTTCCTGGTGAAGATCAACGGCAATATCGGCAACAGCGCCCTGGGCTCTTCCATCGAGGAAGAGGTGGCCAAGCTGACCTGGGGCATCCGCTGGGGCTCGGATACCGTGATGGACCTGTCCACCGGCAAGCATATCCACGAGACCCGCGAGTGGATCATCCGCAACTCGCCGGTACCGATCGGCACGGTGCCGATCTACCAGG
>JAZKHB010000062.1:0-7744 GCA_040385585.1 Pseudomonadota bacterium
TTGTCACCTCCTCGGATCTCTACCAGGAGCAGGCCGAGGTGGAGCGCGTGCCGGAGATTTCCTACCGCCGCATCGGCGATTCAGTCTTCACGGGCGATGATGCGGGCAGCGGCTTCACTTTCTTCAGCAACTACGACAGTGCCAAGGGGCAGGACCTGGCGGTCCATCCCTTTGCCGCCATGACCTTCTTCTGGCCCAGCCTGGAGCGCCAGGTGCGCATCGAGGGGCGAGTGGAAAAGGTCAGCCTGGAGGAGTCCGACGCCTATTTCCAGGTTCGCCCCCTGGGCAGCCGCCTGGGCGCCTGGGCGTCGCCCCAGAGCCGGGTGATTGCCGATCGCGCCGAGCTGGAAGCCTTGCTGGCCGATACCCAGCAGCGGTTTCAGGATCAATTGCCCCAGTGTCCCGAACACTGGGGTGGTTATCGCCTGGTGCCTGATCGCATCGAGTTCTGGCAAGGACGCTCCAGCCGTCTGCACGACCGCCTCAATTACCGGCTGCAGGATGCTGCCTGGCTGCGCGAGCGTCTGGCGCCCTGAGCCGTGAGGAGCTTGCCTGCAAGCTTTTGTGACAGGCTGACAGGACACGCGCACGCGCGGCAGTGTCTACTGCTCGGGTTACCATGGAGAGTCAAGCGATGAAAAAACCAGTTTTTTTGAGCGTCCTCACCGCCATGATACTGGGGGTGGCGGGGTGTCAGTCCAGCCTGACCGGTGATACCTATTCGCGCGACGAGGCGCGGGCCGTGCAGGTGGTTCGCATGGGGACCATCGAGATGCTGCGTCCGGTGAAGATCGAGGGTACCAAGACGCCCATCGGTGCCGGTGCCGGTGCGGTAATCGGCGGCATCGCCGGCAGCGGTGTAGGCGGCGGGCGCGGCAGTGCAGTGGCCGCGGTGATCGGTGCGGTGGCCGGCGGCATGCTGGGCTCCGCGGCCGAAGAAGGCATTACCCGCGCCCAGGGCGTGGAAATCACCGTGCGCGAAGACGATGGCAGCCTGCGGGCCTATGTGCAGGAGGTGGAGCCCAATCAGGTGTTTCGCGTCGGTCAGCGGGTGCGGGTGCTGACGGTCGATGGTACCAGCCGCGTCAGTCCCTAATGCCTGTTGGGCGAGCCGGATCGGTGCATGACTGGTCCGGCTTTTTTATGGCCCACTGCCGGGGTTTCTCCACGGCGCGGCGGGCTGTGCCGCCGGTATGCGCTGCAGCATGCTTCGTACTGCGGGTTTGCATCAACGGGGCGTGACGATGGTGCTGGCGCTGATTATCGCCTTGCCTTTTCTCGGACTGGACTTGCCGCTCCTGACCGAGCGTTTCGGCCGTTTGGCAGTTCGGCCTGCGTCGTGGCGGCGGGCCTTGCGCCCCTGGCGGCGCTGGTGCTGCTGTTGTCGCAACCGGCGGCGGTGTTCGCTCAACACCCTGATTCGCGCCGCCCCCTTTGCCGACTGACGGCGTCAAGGCAGGGCCGGTCTACTCCACCCGCTGCTGGCCGCTGAACACCAGGGGGGCGCTGCAGCGGCGGCACAGGTAGCGCCGCCCCTTGTTGACCAGGGTGTGGCGCTGGGAGGAGAAGGCGAAATCGTTGTCCGGGCATTTGCAGTGGTAGACATAGCGGGTCGCCGCGCGGCGGCTGATGGCGTAGGTATGGCAGCGGTTCGGCGGCAATTCGTAGACCCCACGCATGATCAGCTGCCACTCCTCGCCATGGGGCGCGATGCGCGAGCCGAACATCTGCCGGGCGACCATATGTGCCACTTCGTGGGCCACGGTTTGCTTGAGAAAGTCGTCAGGGTTTTCCCGGTATAGCTGCAAATTGAAGCGCAGCAGGTTCTCGTCCAGGTGCGCTACGCCAGCTTTTTGCCCGCGCAGCTTCAGGCTGACGTGCGGCCGGGCAAAACTGCGCTTGAAAAACGCTTCGGCCTGTTGATAGCAGGTCTCGACGCGGGCGTTGAGCAGGTCGGGCATGGGCAGGACTCTCTCCAGATGCCCGCAATTATGCCGCAAAATTTCGGCCGTTTGCTGTCAGCGGTCGCCTGGGATTTATTGGGGTGCTCGTTCTGCTGCGAATGGCTTTGGTCCTCGCCTGCGCTGCGCTCGTAGCGCGGTTGCAGGGCCGACTGCCAGAGCAGGATGATCGAAACCAGCAGGGTCACCA
This sequence comes from Pseudomonadota bacterium, assembly GCA_040385585.1. Lineage (GTDB taxonomy): Bacteria > Pseudomonadota > Gammaproteobacteria > Pseudomonadales > Pseudomonadaceae > Aquipseudomonas. Next base: position 2,152 of record JAZKHB010000062.1, read on the forward strand.
GAGTCAGCAGGGCTAAGCCCGGACGCTGCTGACGTAGAGCAGGCTTTTGTTGCTGTCCAGGCGCATAAAGGTCGGCAGGCCGACGAACAGCAAATAGCTCGCATGCAGCCCCGCCAGCTGCAAGACCGCAATGGCCAGCCAACGGCTGGCGAAAGCGCAGCCAGGCCTGGTCGGGCCGGGTGCAGAGGATCAGGACATGGGCCATGGGCGATCATCGGAATGTCTCTTGCAATGAATGTCATGGTTGCAATCGATCCCGCTACGCCGGATCGGCCGCGCCGTTTTTTAGATGACGATCGCTACCAAGGTTTCGTCCTTTTACGGAGGAGGGGTGAGGCAGGCCGGCATTGCATCCGGGCTGGTGCGTGCCGTGCCCGAGCGCTTTCAGGATTGGACCCGGGGCACAACGAACGAAGCCGCCCGGTGGGCGGCTTCGTTTCAGGACCTGTAGGCTCTGTTCAGCGCGCAGTCAGCTGGTATAGACCGGCCCTACACCACTGCCCCAGAGAATCACCGACACGGCGATCATCGAGACCAGCATGACCAGGCCCACCGCCAGCACCGAGCTGGAAAACAGGAAGCCCTCGTCCGTTGGAATGTTCATGAAAGTCGGGATGCCGATATACAGCAGGTAGACCGTGTAGCAGATCGCTCCGGTGCCGACCATCATGGCCAGCCAGAGATTAGGGTAGAGCGCTGCCAGGCCGCCGATAAACAGCGGAGTGGCGGTGTAGGCGGCGAATACCACGCATTGCGCCATGCTCGGGCTGGCGTCATAGGTGCGCGACATCCAGTTGATAAAGGCCCCCATCACGGCAATCCCCGCAAGCATGGCCAGGTAGGACATGATGGTCAGCTGCATGGCACTGGTTTCGGTGAGCATCACCGGCGCCCGGCTGCCGATGGACCAGCCCACCTGGGTGGTGCCGATATAGGCGGAGACAGCGGGTATAGCGGCCAGAATCAGCACATGGGTCAGGTACATGTGGCTGATGCTTTCTTCCTCGCCGCGTATTTCCTGCCACTCCTGATTCGGATGAGCGAAGAGCCCCCAAACGTGATGGATCATGCCAATACCTCCTCTTGTTATGGCGGCCGCCCCCCCAGCAGGGCATCGATCTGCCTGAAGCATGACCGGACCGAACTGCTGCGACCGTATGCCGCAGTATAGGCAGTGGCTGAAGACGAGGAGGGTGGGCGTATAGAGCGAATTAGTCTCTAAAGATTAACTGTAATAGCGTTCAAGTATTTCCATGCCCAGGTTGACCGACTGCAGCCGTTCATGGCTGCCGCCGCGGTCCGGATGATGCTGGCTGACGAGCTGCCGGTAACGGTGCTTGATCCGGGCCAGGGTCATGGTGGTGTCGGCAGCGTCCAGTTCGAACAGTTCCAGGGCCGCGCGTTTTTCGTCGCCGCCGCGCAGGCGCTTCCAGAAATCGGTGAGCAGCTGTTCGACCTCATCCCTGCCGGTTTCCTGCAGATGCTTCGGGTTCAGGTAGTAGTCGCGCAGCGGGTCGTGTTCGCTCAATGCCGCGCGGCCGGCCTGGTAGGGCAGCAGTTGCAGGCACAGGGGACTGATCGCCAAGTGGGCGTTCTGTTGTTGCCACAGCCGCTCGCGCAATCGATACAGGGCGTTGAAGACCAGAAAGTGGGTGCGAAACAACACCAGGGTGTCCGTCAGGCTCGCGTCCGGGATATGCGGCGAGCCGCGCCTGCGCAGTGCCTGGATCAGCAGGTACTCGCTGCAGCCGTCGGGTGTCTCGCGCAGCAGTTCGAGCACATGCTCGGTAAGGTCGAGGGAAGGATCCAGATCGCGATTCATCGGCCGAGCCTAGCACGGCAGCCCCTTCGACGGCTGGGCCGCTCGCCGGGTTAGGGCTTGCGCGCGTTTCTGCGTAAAATGCCGCACTTTGGCAGCATCGCGGACTCCAGGGCACCATGGGCACTCTTTCGGTAACTCAAAGCAAGCTGCAAAAACGCCTGCGCCGCCAGGCCGGCGAGGCCGTGGCCGACTTCAACATGATCGAGGACGGCGACAAGGTGATGGTCTGCTTGTCCGGCGGCAAGGACAGTTACACCCTGCTGGATGTGCTGCTGCACCTGCAGAAGGTCGCACCGATACGCTTCGAGATCGTCGCGGTGAATATGGATCAGAAGCAGCCGGGATTTCCCGAACAGGTCTTGCCCACTTACCTGGAAGCCCTGGGCGTGGCCTACCACATCGTGGAAAAGGATACCTACTCGGTGGTCAAGGAAAAGATCCCGGAGGGCAAGACCACCTGCTCGCTGTGCTCACGCTTGCGCCGCGGGACGCTCTATACCTTTGCCGATGAAATCGGCGCGACCAAAATGGCCCTGGGGCATCACCGCGACGATATCCTGGAAACTTTTTTCCTCAATATGTTCCACGGCGGCACCCTCAAGGCCATGCCGCCCAAACTCCTGGCCGACGATGGGCGCAACGTGGTGATCCGTCCGCTGGCCTACTGCTGCGAGAAGGACATCGAGGCTTATGCCCGGCTGATGCAGTTCCCGATCATTCCCTGCAACCTCTGCGGCTCCCAAGAGAACCTGCAGCGCCAGGTGGTCAAGGACATGTTGCAGGAGTGGGAGCGTAAGACCCCGGGCCGCAGCGAGAGCATGTTCCGTGCCCTGCAGAACGTCATGCCCTCGCAGCTGGCGGACCGCAAATTGTTCGACTTCGCCAGCCTGCGCATCGACGAGAGTGCCGCGTCGCGCTTCGTCAGTGTGATGAACCTCTGATGCGGTCAATGCGGTAAGGACGGTGCATGCGCGACTACCAATGGCTTCACGAGTACTGCCTCAACCGCTTCGGCTCGGCGGCCGCCCTGGAGGCACGGTTACCTCAGCCCCGCAGTGCCGAAGCACTGCGCGCCCTGGGCAATGACCGCTACCTGTCGCTGATCACCTTGCGGGTGTTTCGCGCTGGCCTCAAGCACAGCCTGGTGGACGCCAAGTGGCCGGCCTTCGAGCAGGCCTTCTTCTGCTTCGATCCGGAGAAGGTGGTGCTGATGGGTGGCGAGCATATCGAGCGGTTGATGCAGGACGCCCGGCTGATCCGGCACCTGGGCAAACTCAAAAGCGTGCCGCGCAATGCCCAGCTGGTGCTGGATGTCACCCAGGAAAAAGGCAGCTTCGGCGCCCTGATCGCCGACTGGCCGGTGACCGACATCGTCGGTCTGTGGAAGTACCTGGCCAAGCGCGGCAGCCAGCTGGGTGGGCTGTCGGCACCGCGCCTGCTGCGCATGGTCGGCAAGGACAGCTTCGTTCCCACCGACGATCTGGTGGCCGCCCTCAAGGCTCAGCAGGTGATCGACAAGGTGCCCACCAGCCTCAAGGACCTGGCGGCCGTGCAGGCGGTTTTCAATCAATGGCACGCACAAAGTGGCCGGCCCTTGTGTCAGCTGTCGGTGATGTTGGCCCATACGGTCAATCACTAGGGCCTGTTGACACTATCCGCACGGCCGCGCCAGACCTGGTTTTGAAATTAGACCCGGCATGAAGCGCGCCGTTGGGGGCTTCAGAACGAGCGGAGAGTTATCTCTTATCGCATCAAAACAGATCCGGCTTTGCGGGTTGCGCGAATAAGCGCCCCATTCGGCGTTGCGAAACTGGGCAAGGGAATGACCATTGCCCGCGTTCCGCGCCTTGCCTGGGACCCTTCTTCACGGCAACGCGACTCGCGATGTTAATGTCAACAGGCCCTAGCAGGCGGAGTCCCTGCCCAGCCTGTGGGGCCTGCATCCACCCAGGGAGGTCTTTATGCAACAGAGCATCGCGCGCGTCGCCCAGGTCCTCGCCGGGGCCGAGCGCATTCTATTTATCACCGGTGCGGGATTGTCCGCTGATTCCGGCCTGCCGACCTACCGCGGTCTGGGCGGTCTGTACAACGGCCTGACCGCCGAGGGGCTGCCGATCGAGACGGCGCTGTCCGGGCCGATGCTGCAGCGCGACCCGGCGCTGTGCTGGAAATACCTGGCCGAGCTGGGCAAGGCCTGCCTCGGCGCCCAGGCCAACGCCGGGCACCGGGCCATCGCCGAACTGCAGCGGCATAAGCCGCAGTGTTGGGTCTTGACCCAGAATATCGACGGTTATCACCGCGCGGCCGGTAGCCCGCCCGAGCGTCTGATCGAGATCCATGGCCAGCTGTCGCCACTCTTTTGCCAGCTTTGTGGCGAGACGAGCGCCGAACTGGCCGAGCACCTACGGCGCCCGCTGCCGCCTTTATGCACACAATGCGGCGGGGTATTGCGTCCGCCGGTGGTGCTGTTCGAGGAAATGCTGCCCCGGGCGGCCCTGACACGCCTTGACCAAGCCTTGGGCCTTGGATTCGAGGCCGTGGTGACGGTGGGTACCACGGCGAGCTTTCCTTATATCGTCGAACCGGTGCTGCGGGCCCGTCGAGCTGGCGCCTTTAGCCTGGAAATCAATCCGGGCATGACCGACCTCAGCGACTTGGTCGATGTGCACTTGAATGCGCGCGCGTTGGATGTTCTGCCGGAACTAGTGAGTCACATTTGTAGTCATTGAATTTGCATATGGAAGCCATAGGCGGCATAGTCGCGTCTTCTAAATTTTCAGACACGGTCGTGCCCATGCTCATACGCTTAGCACCCCTCGTGCCCCTCGCACTCGTGCTGTTCCTGTCGGCCTGCGCCAGTCATGGTCCGACATCCCCGTCGTCCGAGCCCCAGGTCGAAGATTCGGCCCCATTGGGTGCGACATTCGGCGCGTTGGGCGACCAGACCGCTCTGGCCGACACCCCCGAAGAAGAAACGCCAGAATGGCGTGACTTCGCCAACGGCAAGCCCTACGCCCTGCCAGCCTTCGCCGACAGTATCCTGGCCCACGGTTTGTCTCTGGTGGGCACGCGCTACCGCTTCGGCGGTACGTCGGTCACCTCCGGCTTCGATTGCAGCGGTTTTATCGGCTACCTGTTTAAGGAAGAGGCCGGGATGAAACTGCCGCGCTCTTCGCGTGACATGCTCAATATCGACGCGCCCAAGGTGGCTCGCACCGATCTCAAGCCCGGCGATCTGCTGTTCTTCGGCACCAACGGTCGCGGCCGTGTCAGCCATGCCGGTATCTACCTGGGCGACGATCAGTTTATTCATTCCTCCAGCAGCCGCAGCGGTGGTGTGCGTATCGACAGTCTGGGCGACCGCTACTGGAGTCGCACCTTTATGCAGGCCAAGCGTGCCCTGGCCATGGCCCCCAGTCAGGCTAAAGCCCTGCCGCGCTGAGGTCGCCCACTGGCGCCGTGCTTGCACGGGGCCGCCGGGCGCGGCAGAGTAGGGCGCATATCGCCCAGGACCCTGCGCTTATGCCTGTTATGGCCCGACTTTTTTTGCTCGTCTTCGTAGCCCTGCTCGGTGCCTGCGCAGACCGCTCGCCTTCTCTCGAACCCCACTCCGACGCCCCGTTCACCTCACCTGCCGCCTTCTCCCCTGGCGCAGAAGACGTGTTGTTCCGCGCCTTGGGGCTGGTCGGTACCCCCTACCGCTACGGCGGCAACACCCCGGCCGGCGGTTTCGACTGCAGTGGATTGATCGGCTTCGTCTACCGCGATGCC
>JAZKHB010000062.1:7754-69938 GCA_040385585.1 Pseudomonadota bacterium
GATCGCGATCGGCCTGTCGATTGCCAATGCCGCCAATCTGGCCCTGCCGCGTTCAACCCGTGAACTGCAGGGCCTGGGCGCGCCGAATGTGCCGCGCCAGGGCCTGCAAAGCGGCGATTTGGTGTTTTTCGCCACCAGCGGTGGCAACCGGGTCAGCCACGCCGGCATCTATGTCGGCGAAGGGCGTTTCGTGCATGCTCCCTCGAGCGGCGGGACCGTGCGCTTGAACAGCCTCAGCGAGGCCTATTGGCAGAAAAGCTACCTGAGCGCCAAACGCGTGCTCGACAGCGCCTTCGTGGCGCGTAATCCCTGACGCCGCTTTACCTTCTTATTTGTCCCTCTGCCATCGGAACGGCCCATGACCAATCGCAGCCTCAACCTCGACGATGCGCTCTACGGCTACCTGCTCGATGTGTCTTTGCGCGAGACGCCCCTGCTCAAGCGCTTGCGTGAAGAAACCGCCTCACTGCCCATGGCGCGCTGGCAGATCGCCCCGGAGCAGGGTCAGTTCATGGCGCTGCTGGTCAAACTGATCGGCGCCCGGCGCCTGCTGGAAATCGGCACCTTCACCGGCTACAGCGCCCTGTGCATGGCCGAGGCCATGGCGGCGGACGCGCATTTGATCTGCTGCGACACCGACCGGCAGTACACCGATATCGCCCAGCGTTACTGGCGCCAGGCCGGCGTCGCCGAACGCATCGACCTGCGCCTGGCGCCGGCCCTGGACACCCTGACCGCCCTCGAGCGCACGGGGCAGAGCGAAAGCTTCGACCTGATCTTCGTCGATGCTGACAAGGCCAACTACCTGGCCTACCTGGAGCATGGCCTTGTGTTGTTGCGTCCCGGTGGCCTGTTGTTGTTCGACAACACCCTGTGGAGCGGCCGGGTGCTCGAAGCAGACGCAGAAAGCGCCGATACCCGCGCCATCCAGGTGCTCAATCGACGGCTGAAAAACGATCAGCGCCTGGACCTGTCCCTGCTGCCCCTGGGCGATGGCCTGACCCTGTGCCGCAAGCGCTGAGAGGGGCTGGCGGAGGTCGTGGGGGAGCGACCAGGTGGCCATGGCGCCTAGCTCGCAAGCCTTGCCCTCGTAGGGCGAATATCTAGCGCGGGCGGTTCCAGTCCAGCTCGAAGCGTTCGCCGATCACGAACTGGCCGTTCGACAGGTCGCCCTGATAATCCCATCGCTCCACCGCCACCTGCTTGCCGTCGCGGCAGTCCAGGTACAGGCGGTTGAAGGAGTTCGGTGCCGTGCCGCGCACCCGCGACGACAAGGCTGTGCCGGCCTGGACGATCCAGATTTCCCGCGACAGGCTGGGATACTGATTGCGCAGCGGCAGGACATAGGGCAGGTGGATATGCCCGCCCATGACGATATCCAGTCCCGCATCGGCCCAGCGGGTCAGCGCCGCCAGCGCGCCGTGCTGCAGGTTCTCCAGGTCGCTGAGGACCAGGGAGCCGAAGGGCTGATGGGCCACCACCATGCGCAGCTTGCCCGGGTCGGTCTGCTGCAGGCGCTGGGTCACGGCCTCGACCTGTTCGTGGGTGACCAGGCCGTCCTTGTGGCGTTTCGGGTGGGTGGTGTTGAGGCCGATCACCAGCAGGTGGTCGTTCTCGAAGCTGGGTTCCAGGTCGTCGCCGAAGTGCGCCTGGTACTGGTCGTAGGGCGCGAGAAAACGCGATACCACATTGAACAGCGGCAGGTCATGGTTGCCCGGGATCACCAGGCTGACGGGGATGCCATGGCCCTCCAGGCGCTGCACGAAGGCCTTGGCCGCGGCGAATTGGCTGCCGCGGGCGCGCTGGGTGATATCCCCGGAGAGCACCAGCAAATCCGCGCCGCGGGCCTGGACATGGGCCTCCAGGGCCGCGACCACGGCGGGCTGCTCGGTGCCGAAATGGGTGTCGGAAATCTGGATAAGGGAGGTGATGTCATTTTTCATGGCGCACAGCATACCTGCCTTAGCGACGCGTTTCGGCAAAAAAACACTGCGCTGTGAGCGAATCGGCGCAGCGGTTATCGGCCTGGCGCAGCGCCCCTGGCAGGCCTGGCGGGGCGAGGCGGATTGACGCTCCCCTGGCAACCCTCTACCCTGCGCGGCTTGCTTCAGGTGTCCCCGCGTCATGCGCGACGGGGTGAAACAGGGAAGCCGGTGACGTTGCCGGGCGTCTGTCGAATCACTCGCGCCGAGTCATTCAATCCCGCCGCCCGCCCACCCATTCCGGCGCTGCCCCCGCAACGGTAGACGAGTGCGCTCGTGAGCCCGGAGACCGGCCTGTTGCAGTCCACGGCATTGCGGAGGGCTTTGTCTGGCGGGCATGCGGCCGTCTCCGGCCTGCACGCGCGCCCTGTCTCCGTCTGCTTTCGCTGCCTCCCGGCCGGCAAGACGGAGTCTGTCATGCGCTGTACCCCCCTTCCGCTGGCGTCGCCTTGCCGGGCTCAGGCCCGTGGCGCCCGTTCATGAGCGATCCGGTCTTCAGCGACGCTGAACGCGCGGCGGTCTACCGCGCCATTGCCGAGCGCCGCGACATGCGCCACTTCAGCGGCGGCGAAGTCGCCCCCGAGTTGCTGGCGCGCCTGCTCGAAGCGGCGCACCAGGCCCCCAGCGTCGGCCTGATGCAGCCCTGGCGCTTTATCCGCATCCGCCTGCCAGCCCTGCGCGAAGCCATTCACGACTTGGTGGAGGCCGAACGGCTGCGTACCGCCGAAGCCCTGGGCGAGCGCGCGGATGATTTTATGCGACTCAAGGTCGAGGGCATCCGCGAATGCGCCGAGCTGCTGGTGGTGGCCCTGGCGGACGGACGCGAGGCCCATGTCTTCGGCCGGCGCACCCTGCCGGAGATGGACCTGGCATCCCTGGCCTGCGCCATCCAGAACCTCTGGCTGGCGGCCCGGGCTGAGGGGCTTGGGCTGGGCTGGGTCTCGCTGTTCGAGCCCGAGGCCCTGGGCGCGCTGCTCGGCCTGCCGCCCGGGGCCAAACCGGCGGCGGTGCTGTGCCTGGGCCCGGTGCCGGCCTTTTATCCGCAGCCCATGCTGCAGCAGCAGGGCTGGGCGCAGCCGCGGCCCCTGAGCGAGCTGCTGTTCGACAACCACTGGGGCGAGCGACCATGAGTCTCGCGCTGCTGAGCCTGGCCGGCGTGGCCCTGGATGCGCTACTGGGCGAGCCCCGGCGCTGGCATCCCCTGGTGGCGTTCGGACGCCTGGCCGATGGCCTGGAGCGGCAGTTCAATCGGCCTTACTTCATCCCCTCGTTACAGCCCCAGGCGACGACCGCATCGCCCGGGAAAGCCAATGCTGGCCGTGGCTGGCGCAGCCACGGCGTCTCGGCCTGGGTGCTGGCGGTGCTACCCCTGACCCTGCTGGCCCATGTCCTGAGCCTGTTACCTGGCGTCGGCTGGCTGGTCGAGGTCGTCGCGCTCTACGCCGCCCTGGGCCTGCGCAGCCTGGGCGAGCACGCCCGGCCGGTGGCCGAGGCTTTGCTGCGGCATGACCTGGTCGAGGCGCGTCGGCGGGTGGGTTATATGGTCAGCCGCCAGACGGCCGAACTGGACGAGGAGGGTGTGGCCCGCGCCGCCACCGAGTCGGTGCTGGAAAACGGCAGCGACGCGGTATTCGCCGTGCTGTTCTGGTTCGCCCTCTTCGGCGCGCCGGGCGTGGTGCTCTATCGCCTGAGCAACACCTTGGACGCCATGTGGGGCTACCGCACCCCCCGCTTCGAGCGCTTCGGCTGGGCCGCGGCGCGTATCGACGATCTGCTCAACTACCTGCCGGCGCGCCTGGTGGCCCTGACCTACGCCCTGCTCGGCGACACCCGCCTGGCCCTGCGGTGTTGGTTGATCCAGGCGCCGACCTGGGACAGCCCGAATGCCGGGCCGGTGATGGCCGCCGGTGCCGGTGCCCTGGGCGTGGCCCTCGGCGGGCCGGCCCTCTATCACGGCGAGCTGCACCAGCGGCCGCCGCTGGGCGAAGGCCCTACGGCCCGCGCCGAGACCATCGAGCGGGCACTGGAACTGGTGCGCCGCGGTGTGCTGCTCTGGCTGCTGGTCCTGCTGCTGGGAGGGTACCTGCTTGGTTGAGCCGGGACTCGAACACGGCGGCCGTCTGCAGGCGGCGGCGCGCCGCTACGCCATCGCCGAGGCCGACTGGCTCGACCTGTCCAGCGGCATCGCGCCCTGGCCCTGGCCCTTGCCGGCCATCCCGCTGCGTGCCTGGGCGCGGCTGCCGGAAACCGAGGACGGCCTGGAAACCGCCGCCCGGGCCTTTTATGGGACCCCCCGGTTGCTGCCGGTGGCCGGCTCCCAGGCGGCGATCCAGTTGCTGCCGCGCCTTCGTCCTGGCGGCGAGGTCGGGGTACTGTCGCCCTGTTACGCCGAGCACGCCCGGGCCTGGCGTCAGGCCGGCCACCGGGTGCAGGAACTGGACGAGGCGCAGGTCGAGGCGCGGCTCGAGCACCTCGACGTGCTGGTGCTGGTCAATCCCAATAACCCCAGCGGCCGGTTGTTTTCCCCCGCGCAACTGCTGGACTGGCACGCACGCCTGGCCCGGCGTGGCGCCTGGCTGATTGTCGACGAGGCCTTTATGGACTGCACGCCCGATCTCAGCCTGGCGGCCTTTACCGAGCGCGCCGGGTTGATCGTGCTGCGCTCCTTCGGCAAGTTCTTCGGCCTGGCTGGTGCGCGTCTGGGCTTCGTGCTGGCCGAAGCCGAGCTGCTGGCACAGCTCGCCGACCAGTTGGGCCCCTGGACCCTGAGCGGCCCGGCACGCTGGGTGGGTCAGGTCTGCCTGGACGATCGCGCGGGGCAGGTCCGGCAGCGCGAGCGCGCCGCCGCGGCCAGCCGACGCCTGAGCGATTTGCTCGAGCGCCATGGCCTGACACCCGATGGCGGCTGCACGCTGTTCCAGTGGCTGCGCCATGAAAGGGCCGCTGACCTACAGGATTTTCTCGCCCGCCGCGGCATTCTGCTACGCCTGTTCAGCCAGCCCGCCAGCCTGCGCTTCGGCCTGCCCCCCGACGAAACCGGCTGGCAGCGCCTCGACGCGGCCCTGCAGGCTTACACCCAGGAGTCGCCATGAACGTTCCCGACACACAGGGCGCAACCCAGATGGGTCAGGGCGCTACTTTGATGGTGCAGGGCACTACGTCCGATGCCGGCAAAAGCACCCTGGTGGCGGCCCTGTGCCGCTGGTTGCAACGCCAGGGCGTGGCGGTGGTGCCGTTCAAGCCGCAGAACATGGCCCTGAACTCGGCGGTCACCGCCGACGGCGGCGAGATCGGCCGCGCCCAGGCGGTGCAGGCCCAGGCCTGCGGTCTGGCGCCGCACACCGACATGAACCCGGTGCTGCTCAAGCCCAACAGCGACACCGGCGCCCAGGTGATCATTCACGGCCGTGCCATCAGCCGCATGGAGGCGGCGGCCTACCACGACTACAAACAGGTGGCGATGCAGGCCGTGCTGGATTCCCACCGGCGGCTGAGCGCGGCCTACCGGGTGGTGATGGTGGAAGGCGCCGGATCGCCGGCGGAGATCAACCTGCGCGCCGGGGATATCGCCAATATGGGCTTCGCCGAAGCGGTGGATTGCCCGGTGATCCTGATCGCCGATATCGACCGCGGCGGCGTATTCGCCCACCTGGTCGGCACCCTGGCGCTGCTGTCCGACTCCGAGCAGGCGCGCATCCAGGGCTTCGTGATCAACCGTTTTCGCGGTGCCCTGAGCCTGCTGCAACCGGGCCTGGATTGGCTGGAGCAACGCACCGGCAAACCGGTGCTGGGGGTGCTGCCCTACCTGATGGATTTCCACCTGGAGGCCGAGGACGCCATCGACCAGCGCCAGATCGCCAAGGCCGAGCGCGTGCTCAGGGTGCGGGTGCCGGTGCTCAAGCGCATCAGCAACCACACCGACTTCGACCCGTTGCGCCTACACCCCCAGGTCGACCTGCAGTTCGTCGGTCCTGGCCAGGCCATCGGGCCGGCGGATTTGATCATCCTGCCAGGCTCGAAAAGCGTGCGCGCGGACCTGGCCTTTCTCCGCGATCAGGGCTGGGAGGCCGAGTTGCAGCGCCACCTGCGCTATGGCGGCAAGCTGCTGGGCATCTGCGGCGGGTTGCAGATGCTCGGCCAGTCCATTGACGATCCCCATGCCTTGGAAGGCCCGGCCGGTTGCAGCCAGGGCCTGGGCCTGCTGGCGATCGACACCGTGCTCCACCCCGAGAAACAGCTGCGCCTGGTCAGCGGTCGTCTGAGCCTGGAGGGCGCGCCTGTCACAGGCTACGAGATTCATGCCGGGGTCAGCAGCGGTCCCGGGCTGGCATGTTGCGCCGTCAGCCTGGACGACGGTCGCTGCGACGGCGCCGTCAGTCCCGACGGGCAGGTGCTCGGGACTTATTTGCACGGGTTGTTCGAGTCTTCCGCGGCCTGCAGCGCGCTGCTGCGCTGGGCCGGCCTCGAGGACGTGCAAAGGGTGGACTACCACGCCTTGCGCGAGCGCGATATCGAGCGCCTGGCCGATATGGTCGAGACGTACCTGGATACCGCAAAGCTGCGAGCCTTGTGTGGGCTGTAGGGTGGATCACGCTTTATCGATCCACCATGAATGGCGTGATGGTGGAGGTAAAAAGTGATATCCACCCTACAGGGAGACAAGGTGACCTATGCGTGAACTGATACTCGGCGGCGCCCGATCCGGCAAAAGCCGGTTGGCCGAACGCCTGGCGACCGAGAGCGGCTGGCCGGTGACCTATATCGCCACCAGCCAGGCGCTGGACGGCGAGATGAGCGCGCGGGTGCGCGAGCACCGCGCCCGTCGCCCCGCGCACTGGGACCTGGTGGAAGAACCCCTGGCCCTGGCCCGGGTGCTGCGCGAGCAGGCCGCCGACGAGAACTGCCTGCTGGTGGACTGCCTGACCCTGTGGCTGACCAACCTGCTGATGCTCGACGACGAGGTTCGCTTGCGCGCCGAACGCGAGGCGCTGCTGGCCTGCCTGGCGGACCTGCCCGGGCGGCTGCTGCTGGTGAGCAACGAAACCGGCCTGGGGGTGGTGCCCCTGGGCGAGCTGACCCGGCGTTACGTGGACGAGGCCGGCTGGTTGCACCAGGCCCTGGCCGCCCAGTGCCAGCGGGTGATCTTTACCGTGGCGGGCCTGCCGATGGTTCTGAAGGGAGAGGCGTTATGAATGCTGCGTGGTGGCAGGCGAGCTGTCGGTTACCTCATGCCGAGATACGGCGCGAAGCCCTGGCGCGGCAGCTGCAGCTGACCAAGCCGGCGGGCTCCCTGGGGCGCCTGGAGCAGGCGGCCGTGACCCTGGCGGCGTTGCAGGGCCGGGCGCGGCCCGCCGTGGAGCGGCTGTGGATCGCGATTTTCGCCGGCGACCACGGGGTGGTGGCCGAGGGCGTGTCGGCCTTTCCCCAGGCCGTGACCGGGCAGATGCTGCGCAACTTCGTCGGCGGTGGCGCGGCGATCAGCGTCCTGGCCCGGCAGTTGAATGCGACCCTGGAACTGATCGACCTGGGCACCGCGGTGGCCCTGGAGCCCCTGTCAGGGGTGCGCCATCTGCGACTGGGTGCCGGCACCGCGAATTTCCTGCATGAACCGGCCCTGTCCGCCGAGCAACTGGCCCTGGCCCTGGCGGCCGGACGCGACAGCCTGGACCGGGCCCGGGAGGCGGGGGTCGAACTGTACCTGGCGGGCGAGATGGGCATCGGCAATACCACCGCGGCCAGCGCCCTGGCCTGTGCGCTTCTGGACTGTCCGGCCCAGGCACTGGTCGGCCCCGGCACCGGTCTGGACAGCGCCGGCATGGCCCGCAAGGCCGAGGTGATCGAGCGTGCCCTGGTGCTGCATGGCGCCGGGCTGGACAGCCCGCTGGAGGTGCTGCGCCGCCTGGGCGGTTTCGAGATCGCCGCGCTGGTCGGCGCCTACCTGGCCTGCGCCCAGCAGGGCGTACCGGCCCTGGTGGACGGCTTTATCTGCAGCGTCGCGGCGCTGCTGGCGGTGCGCATTAACCCGGACTGCCGGCCCTGGCTGCTGTTCGCCCATTGCGGCGCGGAGCCGGGCCATCGCCGCGTGCTGCACAGCCTGGACGCCGAGCCGCTGCTGGACCTGGGCCTGCGCCTGGGGGAGGGCAGCGGTGCGGCGCTGGCGGTGCCGTTGCTGCAATTGGCTTGTCGGCTGCACAACGAGATGGCGACCTTCGCCGAGGCGGCCGTGGCCGAGAAACCGGCATGAGCCTGCGGCTGGATCTGCTGCGCCATGGCGAGACCGAGCGGGGCAGCGGTTTTCGCGGCAGCCTGGACGATGCCCTGACCGCCACCGGCTGGGCGCAGATGCGCGATGCCGTGACGCGGGCGCAAGCCGAAAACAGGGCCGGGCCCTGGGACCTGATCGTCAGCTCGCCCCTGCAGCGCTGCGCCCGCTTCGCCAGCGAACTGGCCGAGCAGCGCGGGCTGCCCCTGCATCTGGAAGCGGGGCTGCGCGAGCTGCATTTCGGTGCATGGGAAGGCCACAGCGCCGCCGCCCTGATGGAGACCCAGGCCGAGGCCCTGGGGCTGTTCTGGGCCGATCCCTATGGCTTTACCCCGCCCGAGGGCGAACCCATGGTCGACTTTGCCGCCCGGGTGCTGGCCGCCGTGGAGGACCTGCACCGGCGCTTTGCCGGTCGGCGTTTACTGCTGGTAACCCATGGTGGGGTGATGCGCCTGTTGCTGGCCCAGGCCCGCGGCTTGCCGCGCGAACAGCTGCTGCAGGTGGAAGTTGGCCATGGCGCCCTGTTCGGGCTGACGGTGAGCGACGTGCAACCGCTGCGGCTGAAGGCCGACCCAGCATGAGGCGCCTACAGCCACTGCTGATCGCCCTGCAGTTTCTCACCTGCCTGCCCGTGCGTTTGGCGGGCATGCCCAGCGCCGAGCAACTGGGCCGTTCGCTGCTCTGCTACCCCCTGGTGGGGCTGCTGCTGGGCCTGCTGCTCTGGGGTATGAGTGCCCTGCTCGGCGGCGCGCCGTCGCTGCTGCACGCGGCGCTGCTGCTGGCGCTCTGGGTCGCCCTCAGTGGCGCCCTGCACCTGGATGGCCTGGCCGACAGCGCCGATGCCTGGCTCGGCGGCCTGGGCGATCGCGCGCGTACCCTGCTGATCATGAAGGACCCGCGCAGCGGACCGATGGCCGTGGTGGTGCTGCTGCTGGTGCTGCTGCTCAAGTTCGCCGCCCTGGTTGCAGTGCTGGAGCAGGACGAGGCCGCGGCCTTGCTGCTCGCGCCCTGGCTGGCACGGGGCCTGTTGCCGCTGTTGTTTATGACCACCCCCTATGTGCGGGCCGGTGGCCTGGGCCAGGCTCTGGCCGATCATCTGCCGCGCCGGCAACTGCCCTGGATGCTGGCGGCGCACGGCGTGGCGCTGCTGCTGTGCGGCTGGAGCGGCGTGCTGGCACTGGCGTTGGCCGGCGGGTTATTTATCGGGCTGCGCCGCCTGATGCTTGCGCGCCTGGGTGGCACCACGGGCGATACCGCCGGCGCCTTGGTGGAACTGGTGGAGTGCGCGGTGCTGGTGGGTTTGGCGCTGTTCTGATGCGCGGGACAACAGGCTGAAACGGGTCCGGCTGGGCCGGCGCGCTATGCCAGAACAACGGCATTCGCTGCTGTCGATCCGGGTGCGACTCGGTTCCGGCTGATCCCGGATTGCGCTGCGCTTTTTCGAGCTGCAAAGCGGCGCTTATGCCCGATCAGTCAATGGGCTGATCCTAGGATCCTAGGCCCCAGCGGTAATGGTCTCGCACTGCTCGACACAGCGCGCGCAGACTTCGGCGCATTCCTGGCATTCGGGCAGGTCGTACTTGCGGCACTCCTGGGCGCAGGCCTCGCAGGTGATGGCGCACAGGCGGCAGACTTCATCCACCAAACCGCTTTCGCGCTCCATCAGCCGCGCGGCCAAGCGGCACAGATCGGCGCAGTCGCGGTTGAGGGTGATGCCGATATCCAGGGGCTGGTTGTCCTTGGCGCCGATGCAGGCCGCCGCACTGGCTTCGCAGGCCACTACGCAGGCATTGCAGGCTTGGATCACGGGCAGGTAGCGCTGGGCGTTATTCATTTCTTATATCCACTTCTGATTGGTGTAGACAGTGGACCGGAAGGTGCCCGGCGAGGTTCGTACGGTCTGACCGGAGGGGCTGGCGGCCGGCGAAGCCGATCGACCGAAAGTCGAATTGCGCCCCTGCCTGTTCGAAGGCAACCTGGGCCCAGTCGAACAGGGTTGCAAACTGTTCGTTTGTTCACGCGGCGCGGGCCTCCTCCCGCAGTGGAGTGGGGCATGACGGCGGTTTGGCGGGCGAGTCTGTGGATGCTGGTGGGCGGATCGTTGATCCTCGCCCTGGCGCTGGGCATTCGTCATGGCTTCGGCCTGTTCCTGGCGCCGATGAGCGCTGAGTTCGGCTGGGGTCGCGAGGTGTTCGCCTTCGCCATCGCCCTGCAGAACCTGGTCTGGGGCCTGGCCCAACCCTTTACCGGCGCCCTGGCCGACCGCTTCGGCGCGGCGCGGGTGGTGCTGGTCGGCGGCCTGCTCTATGCGTTGGGCCTGCTGTGCATGGGCCTGTCGGACTCGCCCGCGACCCTGTCGCTGAGCGCCGGGCTGCTGGTCGGCCTGGGCCTGTCGGGAACCTCCTTCTCGGTGATTCTCGGCGCGGTGGGCCGTGCGGTCCCGGCGGAAAATCGCAGCATGGCTATGGGCATCGCCAGCGCCGCCGGCTCCTTTGGCCAGTTCGCCATGCTGCCTGGCACCCTGGGGCTCATTGGCTGGCTGGGCTGGTCGGCGGCGCTGTTGGCCCTGGGCCTGCTGGTCGCGCTGGTCCTGCCCCTGGCCGGCATGCTGCGGGACCGGCCGTTGCCCAAGCAGGCCTTCGAGCAGAGCCTGGTCGAGGCGCTGCGCGAGGCCTCGGTGCATTCGGGGTTCTGGCTGCTGGCCCTGGGTTTTTTCGTCTGCGGTTTTCAGGTGGTGTTTATCGCCGTGCACCTGCCCGCCTACCTGGTGGACCAGCAGCTGCCGGCCCTGGCCGGCACAACGGTGCTGGCCCTGGTGGGGCTGTTCAATGTGTTCGGTACCTATATCGCCGGCTGGCTGGGCGGGCGCCTGTCCAAGCCGCGCCTGCTGACCGGGCTCTACCTGGCCCGGGCGGTGGTGATCGGGGCTTTCGTCATGGCACCGGTCAGCGTCTGGAGCGCCTATGCCTTCGGTATCGCCATGGGCCTGCTGTGGTTGTCCACGGTGCCACTGACCAACGGCACCGTGGCGACCCTGTTCGGTGTGCGCAACCTGTCGATGCTCGGCGGCATCGTGTTTCTGTTTCACCAGCTGGGGGCCTTCCTCGGCGGCTGGCTGGGCGGCTATGTCTATGACCGCACCGGCAGCTATGACCTGGTTTGGCAGGTCAGCATCGGTCTGAGCCTGGTGGCGGCAGCGCTCAACTGGCCGGTGCGCGAGCAGCCGGTGGCGCGCCTGCAGGTCGGTGCGGCATGACTAGAAGCCTGGCGTTTATGGCTGTAGGCATTGCATTGCTGCTCGGGTTGCTGGGGCTGGTGTTCTGGAGTTGGCAGTACGGTGGCCTGGCGCTGTTGCAACTGGGCCTGGGGATCTGCTGAGCGTGGCGATTGCCGGGCTGCCGCCGCTCGAGTAGCGTGAGGATTCGATTTGCCCGCAAGGATTCCGCCATGATGCTTCGCCCCCTGCTTGTGTCGATCCTGCTGAGCACTGCAGCAGCGCCCGTCGTGGCCGCCGAATGTCCAGCGCTGCTGCAGGGCGAGTTGCCCACGTTGCGGGCCAAGACTTCCATCGACCTGTGCGAACGCTTTGCCGGCAAGCCGCTGCTGGTGGTCAATACCGCCAGCTTCTGTGGCTACACCCCGCAGTTCAAAGGGCTCGAAGCCCTCTATCAGCGCTACAAGGCCCAGGGCTTCGAAGTGCTGGGCGTGCCCTCGGACGATTTCCGCCAGGAAGCCGACGACGCCGGGGAAACCGCCAAGGTCTGCTACGTCAATTATGGCGTGACCTTCGCCATGAGCGAGTCGCAGGCGGTCAGCGGCGAACAGGCCATTCCCCTGTTCAAGGAGCTGGCGGCCCAGAGTCGTGCGCCACGCTGGAATTTCTCCAAGTACGTGGTCGACCGCCAAGGGCGGGTGATCGGTAGTTTCTCCAGCCAGACCGCCCCCGACGATCCGGCCCTGGTCGAAGCCGTGGAGCAGGCTATCGCCTCCCGACCCTGAAGCTGTGACACCCGGGACGGGGCTCGCAATGCTGGCGCGCAATTGTTGCTGGATTTTGCAAAGCATGTCCGCTTGCAGTACTGGCATTTTGCTAAATTAGGCGGAAATCCCCCTGATGATGGAATTGCCGATGTCGCTCAAGGAATTGATGCTCGCGTGCCTGCTGATGGCTCTCGCCATGCCCTACACCCTGGCCAATGCCACTGCTCTTGTTACCGGCGATGCGGCCAGCGTCGGGGCGGGTGCAGCTGCCGAGCAAATCGAGGAAGAAGAGGAAGAAGAGGAAGAGGAGGGTCTGGAGGAGGATGCCTTTCTCGCCAGCCTGAAGTTCCAGTCCGGCAAGGTGCAGGTGGGGGATAACCTGGCGACCTTCGACCTACCCCAGGACCTGGTGTTTCTCAATAGCCAGGACGCCGAGCGGGTGCTGGTCGAGGCCTGGGGGAACCCACCGAGTGAGCCGCTGCCGCTGGGCATGATTATCCCCAAGGGTATCTCGCCCCTGGCCGAGGAGTCCTGGGCCGTTACCGTGGAGTACGAGCAGGACGGTCATATATCCGATAAGGATGCCGCCGACATCGACTACACCGAGATGCTCGAGGAGTTGCAGGAGGAGTCCGACGCCGACAACCAGTGGCGCCGCGAAAACGGCTACGAGGCCGTCACCTTGGTCGGTTGGGCGGCCCAGCCTCACTACGATGCCGTGGGCAAGAAACTGCACTGGGCCAAGGAGCTGAAATTCGGCGATGCCGAGTACAACACCCTGAACTACAACATCCGTGTGCTGGGTCGTCGAGGCGTGCTGGTGCTCAACTTCATCGCCAATATGGACCAGCTGCCGGACATCGAACGGCATCTGCCGGGTGTGCTGGCCATGATCGAGTTCAACCCGGGTAATCGCTACGCCGAGTTCGATCCGGAGCAGGACAAGGTCGCTGAGCAGGGTATGGAGGAGCTGATCTCCGGCGAGAGGGCGGCCCAGGCCGGGTTGGCGGTGACCGCGCTGTTGTTGTTGAAGAAGTTTTTCTTCGTGCCCCTGGCCATTGCCGGTTGGTTGTTCAGCCGCCTGCGTCGCAAGAAGCCTGTGGTCGTTCAGGACTCCACGCCTCCCGTGCCCCCACAACGCGGGCCGGATCTGAGCAAGCGCGACCCCAAGGCGTAACGCCTATCTAAGCCTAAGCCAAAAAAACCGGGCCTGGTGCCCGGTTTTTTTTCGCCCCGACTTTGGCCTAAGCGATGGTCCGCGCATGGGATGGCCTGTTTGCTGAGGGATTAACTCGAGGGGATCGAACTGGCCAAACAGGCCGTTAGCACAGACAGCTCCACGCACCAGCCAACCTTGGTTGGGCTTCACCCATCTGGGCGATAGGCCGGGATAGCGAGGGTGCCTAGACTCGCCGCACGCCGGATGCAGTCTCCCGGCGTGGCCGAACATTCCATAAAAATAAAAAAGATAGGAGGCACATATGCGTCGCGTACTGACTACTGCCCTGGCAGGCCTGGCCCTGATAGGCGCGGTCGAAGCCCAAGCCAACTACACCCAGACCAGATACCCCATCGTGCTGGTCCATGGCGTCACCGGGTTCGACACCATCGGCGGCCTGATCAATTACTTCCACACCATTCCCTGGAACCTCGAGCGCGACGGCGCCAAGGTCTTTGTTGCCAGCGTCTCGGCCCTCAACGACAGCGAACAGCGTGGCGCGGCTCTGGCGCAGCAGATCGTGCCCTGGGCCACCGCCTACGGCGGCAAGGTCAACCTGATCGGTCACAGCCAGGGTTCGCCGACCTCACGCGTAGCCGCGTCGCTGCGCCCCGATCTGGTGGCCTCGGTGACCTCGGTCAACGGTGTCAACAAGGGTTCGAAAGTCGCCGACGTGATCCGCGGCATCATTCCGCCAGCGAGCGGCATCGAAGGTGGCGCCGGTGCCATTGCCAACGCCCTCGGCACTGTGATCAACAAACTGTCGGGCAGCAACAATCCCCAGAACGGCCTGGCCGCGCTGTCTACCCTGACCACCCCGGGCACCGCCGCCCTGAACAGCCGCCATCCCTGGGGCGTGAACAACTCCAGCTACTGCGCCCGGTCCACGGCCACGCAGAACGTGCGCGGTCAGACCATCCTGTACTACTCCTGGACTGGCAATGCGAAATATACCAACATCCTCGATGCGGCCGACCCCTTCCTCGGCATCACTGGTGCGGTCTTCGGTAGCGAGCAGAGCGACGGCCTGGTCGGCACCTGCGCCAGCTACCTGGGCGAGATGCTCGGCGACGGTTACAACATGAACCACGTCGATGCCATCAACCACTTGTTCGGTGTGCGCGGCTGGACCGATCCGGTGTCCCTGTATCGCCAACATGCCAATCGCCTGAAGCTCAAGGGCGTCTGATCCGCGCACCGGATCGCGCACACCGCAACGCCCGCCGTATTCGTTTCCGGCGGGCTTGCGGCTTTCTGCGCCCAATGCTTAGCGCCCGTTGCCCGGGCCCCCCTTTCCTGATACCCGGCGTCTCGCTCGCTTGCGCTGCGCCGAACGCGGAGTCGAGATGGCCAATCCCCTTGTTCAGCTGAGCCTGGCCGCGATGTTGGTGGTCGCGGCCAGCGGTCTGACCCTTTACTGGCAATGGCCCGTGGACGAGTCTGCACCACCGCTCGCACCCCGAGCCGCACCGTCGACCCCCGGCCCGGTCGTGCCGGCCGCCGCGCCTGCACCGGCACCGGCAGTGCCCGCTGTCGCGGCGCGTCCGGCCGTCCCGCCGCTATTGCCCGGCATGGCCGGCACCGAAATCGATGGCGACCTGAAGACCGATGCCGCCGGTAACCTGATCCTCGATCTGGCGGTACGGGATTATTTCGATTATTTCCTCAGCGCCGCCGACCAGGCCGGTCTGGAAGCCGCGGTCGGCGCCCTGGTGCAGAACGCCAGCGGACGCCTGCAGGAGCCAGCCCTGGGCCAGCTGTCCCGTCTGCTGGGCGATTACCTGGACTACAAGCGCGCCAGCATGGCCTTGATGGAGCAACCCCTGAGCGCGCAGCAACAGGCCGATCCCGGCTCGCAATTGACCGCCCTGCAGCAGGCGTTCGACAACCTGGCACAGCTGCGCCGCGAGCACTTGAGCGCCGCGGCAAGCGAGGCCTTTTTCGGCGCGGAAGAAGCCTATGGTCGCTACACCCTGGCAGCCATAACGGTGCAGGCGCGCGAGGACCTGTCCGCCGAAGCCAAGGCCGCCGCGGTAGAAGCCCTGCGCGGCCAATTGCCGGAAGCCATGCGCAACAGCGAAGAACGTCAGGTCCAGGCGCTGGCGCAACAGGCCGAAAGCACGCGCCTGTGGCAGGATGGTGCCAGTGAGGAAGAGGTACGTCGCTTCTTCGAATTGACCTATGATCCGCCCACGGTCGAGCGACTGCTCGCCGAACAGCGCGCCGATCGCGCCTGGCAGCAGCACTACGATGCCTATCGCCAGGAACTGGCGAACCTGACCCGCGGCGGGCTTAGCGTCGAGGATCAGCAGGTGGAGCGCGAGCGTCTGCGTCAGCGTCTGTTCACTGTCGAAGATCAGCACCGGGTGGAGACCTATGACGCCATTGCCGCCAAGCAAAACCAGACCGAGGATTCACCTGGGCTCTAAGGGATGATGCCCGCGGAGCAGGAGGAGCGCCTGCTGCTGGGTCAGCAGCGCCGCGGTTATACTGCGCTGCGTTTCGGGCCTGAACTCGAGCAGGCTTTTCTGGATCACCGGGTGCAACGCATCCGCAAGCGCTTGCTGCTGATTGCCAGTTCCGCCTCGCTGTTCCAGCTGATCTACACCGGGCTGGATTTTGCCTTGATGCCCATGAGCGTGGCCTTGTCGGCCTTGCCCTTGCGCCTGCTGGCGCTGCTCGGCCTGTTGCAGGCCTTTCTCTACTGCCGGCGCTCGCAAAGCCCGTCTCGGCGGGCGCTGGCGAGTTATTGCCTGGCCTATGCCCTCAACGGCGGCGCTGTCGCGGTGATCATTCACCTGTGCTGGGCCCAGGGCGTGGCCATGCCCTACGACGGGCTGTTTCTGATTCTGTTGTTCGGTTATGTGCTGCTGGGCCTGTCGTTCCGCGCGGCGAGCCTGACGGCCTGGGGATTCTGCGGACTGTTTCTGCTGCTGGGCCTGCTGCTGACCGAGGGTGGCGCGAACCTGGCCTACCAGGGGCTGTTCCTCGGCTGCGCCAACCTGATCGGCAGCGTCGGCGCCTATCTGCAGGAGCATGGCCAGCGCAGCGCCTGGCTCAACCTGCGCCTGCTGGACCTGGCGCGCCTGCGCGCCGAGGCCGACGATGCACGCAAGCTGCGGCTGCTGGCGGCGGCCAGTCACGACCTGCGCCAGCCGCTCAATGCCATGGGCTTGTATGCCCAGCACCTATTGGAGCAGGCCAGCGAGCCGGCAATCGAGAAGGTCTGCGCCAGCTTGGCCACTTCGGTGGAGCAGCTCAGTCGCCTGCTGCAGTCGTTGCTGGACTACACCCGGCTGACCCTGCCCGGCGGCGTGCATGCGCGCCATGAGGCGGTCGCTTTGCAACCGCTGCTGGCACGCCTGAGCGCCGAGGCGCGGGTCGATGCCGGGCAGCAGGGCGCCCGGCTGGAGTCACACTGCGGTGAGCTCTGGGTGCACAGCGATCCGCTGCTGCTCGAGCGCCTGCTGCGCAACCTGTTGAATAATGCCCAACGGCATGCCCGCGCCCAGCACATCTGGCTGCGCGCCGAGGCGCTGGGCGACCTGGTGATTCTCGAGGTCGGCGATGATGGCCGCGGTCTGACCAGCGACGAGCAGTTGGTGGTCTTCGAGGAGTTCCGCCAGCTGGAGAACCCCGGGCGCAATGCCGAACGCGGGCTGGGATTGGGGCTGGCCATCGTGCGGCAACTGGCGATGCTGCTCGATCATCCCTTGCTGCTGCAATCCAGTCCCGGCCAGGGCGCGCGCTTCCGTCTGCGTCTGCGGCCCTGCGGGGCCGGTCCGGCCTTGCCGGCCGCGGTGGCGAGCAAGGTACTGACCGGACGCATTCTGCTGCTGGAGGACGATGCGGCCGGGCGCGAGGCGCTGTGCGGGTTGATGCTGCGCTGGGGCTGCGAGGTGCAAGCCTGGGGCGATCTGCAGGGTGCCTTGCGGGCCCTGGAGCAGACGGCGCCGCAGTTACTGATCAGTGATTATCGCCTCGGCGCGGCGGAAGATGGCCTGCAGGCCATCGAGCATTTGCGCGAGCGTTGCGGGCGCATGGTGCCGGCGATGCTGATCAGCGCGGATGTCAGTCCGGAGCTGCAGGAGCGCTGCTCCCTGGTGGATGTCACGCTCCTGGCCAAGCCACTGTTGCCGGCACGGCTGCGTCAGGCCCTGGCCCTGCTGTTGCCGCCGGCCGTTACAGCCAGCCACGCTGCCGCGCCGCACTGACGCAGGCGGTGCGGGTGTGCACGTCGAACTCGTGGAACAACGCGCGCAGGTGGGTCTTTACGGTGTCTTCGGATACACCAATCTTGCGGCTGATGGCCTTGTTTGGCAGGCCATCGGCTAGCAGCAGGAGGATGTCCCGTTGCCGGGGTGTGAGGGAGCTGCCCTTGTCCTTGGCCGGTGGCGGCAGGGTCTCGCCCAGCAGCACCCGGGTGATCGACTGGCGCAGGTTGTCGCCGTCGGCACTCTTGGGAATGAAGCCCAGGGCACCGGCGGCCAACGCGGCCTCGGCATCCTGTGGGGAGTCGCTGGCGCTGAGGATCGCCACCGGGGTCATACGACCGGCCAGTTGCCAGCGCTGAAGCAACTCCAGGCCCGGCATGTCGGGCAGACGCAGGTCGAGCAGAATCAGGTCGAAGTCCTGGCTCTGCAACCAGGTCTCGGCTTCGGCGGCCGTCTGCGCCGTCCGGATTTGCAGGCTGGGACTGAGTGGGCCGAGGGCCAACGCCAGACCGTCGAGAAAGATCCGGTGATCATCCACCAGGAGCAGGGCGAGCCGCTCGGGCAGGGCAGAGTAGAGCGCTGTCATGGCATTCCTTACGCGATTTTTTTGTGTTTGTGCGCGCTGCCCAAGTGTAACGCAATACGTCCTGGGGATCAGAAACGGTAAGTGATCTGCCCCCCCAGGGCATGAGCGCTGTTCTTGAATTCGGCTCTGTAGGCCGGCTGTAGATTGCTTTCCTGTTGATCGACCGGGGCGGTGTTTTCTCGCAAGTAGGTGTAGGCGACGTCCAGGGTCATTTCGGAGCTGGGCGACCAGCCTGCGCCGAGGGAAAACACCTTGCGGTTGCCTACCGGAATGCGCACGCTGCGGTGCGCATTGGTGGTCGGTGCTGCGTCCAGGGCGATACCGGTGCGCAGTACCCATTGCGGGTTCAGCTGGTAGGCGGCGCCCAGGGCATAGGCCCAGCTGTCCTGCCATTGCAGCGCTTCGCTCAGGCTGGAAAAGCCCAGGAGTTGGCCGAGGGGCGGAACTCCCTGGTTCTCCACCCGGATCTCCTGCATGCGGCTCCAGCGGGTCCAGGTCGCACCGCCATACAGGGTCCAGTGATCATCCAGCTTATGGGTCAGGGAGCTGTCGACCGACTCCGGCAGGGTGATTGCCAGCGAAGCGTCATAGGTGCCGCTCAGGTTCAGCGGTGCATTGACCACGCGGGTACGGCCTTCAAGTTCGTAGTCGACCTTGGAGTGGTAGGTCAGGCCCCAGGTGGTGCGCTCGGTGAGGTCCACCAGCACGCCGAGGTTATAACCCAGGGCCAGGTCGTCGCCCTTGATACCGATCTTGGCGTCTTTCTCGCTGGCAATACCCCGGGTTGCCAATCGATTGCTCAGCTTGCCGTCGATCTTGTTGACGGTGGGGCCGAAGCCGATGGCGACCCTGTCATTGATCTTGTAGCTCAATGTCGGTTGCAGGGTGACCACCTGGACCTTGCTGTACAGGCCCTTGTAACGCCCTTGGAAGCTCTTCTCGTAATCGCTGATAAGTCCGAAGGGTACGTACAGCCCCAAGCCGAAATTCCAGTCTTCGTTCACCGGCGTGGCGTAGAAGGCAAAGGGTACCGAGGCCAGCGGTACCATGTCGCCTCTATTGGTGCCGCTGGCTGCGCTGTCCGCGTTCTGGATATCCACCTTGCCCTTGACGACACCCAGGCCGGTAGTGATTTCGGGGCGAGTCAGCTTGGATAGACCGGCAGGGTTGCCGTGGAGGGTGCTGGCGTCCTGGGCGGAGGACGCGCGGCCCGCGAATGCAGTGCCCATGCCGCTGACGCTTTGCTCGTTGATGGCGATGCCGTTGGCCAGGCTGTGGCCGGATAAGGCGCCTAGAGTCAGGGCGAGGGTGGTTTTAAAGCGGAAGTGCTGCATCGAAGGTTCCTGAGCCGTATGCGAAGAGTGCGGAAACTAACAAAGTTTCCAGACTCCTGCCAATCACAGAAGTTCATGATTTTTAAAGGAATTGTCCGACAATTCGGCGTGAAATAGGCAGGTTTATCGCTTGTTTTTGCCGCGTGCCCGCGCCAGTCCTGGCGTGGCGCCTGGCTGGGCCAAGGGGAGCCGTCGGTCAGGCGACTTGGTTCAATGTGCCGATGCAGCGGTACCAGGCCTCGGTGAAATCCTGCAGCCGGCCCTGTGGGTGGAATACCCGTCGCCAGACCCTGGCCAGTCCCAGCAGGTCATCGGCCTCGGGCAGCGGGGCGTTGTCGGCCTCGATCAGCATCCAGGCGATGGCAGTGGCATAACGCAGATTGACCGTTAGCTCCAGGTGTGGCGAAACCAGAAAGGCATGCTGGCTGGCCAGTCCTCTGATTCGGCTGGCCAGGTCCGGGTCGCGGGCCAGGTGGCGGTCCCATAGCTGCTGATGGCGTCGCGCGGCGATACGGTAGAGGCCATGGCCTTGGCGATCGTCGAGGGCCCAGCCCAGGGCCGACTGGCTGGCGGCAGCGCCCAGCAGCAAGGCTTCTGCGCCGGGGCAATGGCGGTCCAGGTAGATCAGGGTGGGACGAATGACGTGTTGGCACAGCTCGCTGGCGGCGATACCCATAAACCCCTCGCAGAGAGAGATCGGCGCAGGCCCGGGTGCATGGCAGCATCTGTGGCTCGGATCGGGCCCGGCCGAGAGCGGTGGTGAGTCGCTCGAGTTGAAGTGTAGTGGTATCTTTCGGCCGTAAATAACTGTTTTTAAATCATTTCAAGCTTCGTTTTTTTACCCATATAACACCTGGGACTTAAACCTGGGGATAGGTGCCAGGCTCGAAGCATGTCGATAAGAAGGGTCCAGTGGCCTTGGGGCACGGGGCCGGGCTCCGTGTCGAAGGCCTGATCCTGGGTGGGCCTGGGCTTAGTCAGCCAATGCCTGCAGCGCCTCGGCCGCGCCTTCGTGACCTTGCTCGGCTGCCTGGCGATACCATTGCTCTGCCTGCTTGTCGTCCTGTGTCACGGCAATGCCCTGGGCGTAGAAGTTGCCGACTTCAAACTGCGCGTCCGGGTCGTCCTGGTCTGCGGACTTGCGGTACCACGCCAGCGCTTTGGCATTATCCTTGGCGGTGCCGGTGCCCAGCTCGTAACAAAGAGCCAGGTTGTACTGGGCATCGCTGTCGCCTTGCTCGGCGGAGAGGCTGTACCAGTAGAACGCTTTTTCCTCATCCTGCTTCACACCCGAGCCTTCGTCATAGGCGACGGCCAGATTGAATTGGGCGCAGGCGTGCCCTTGTTCAGCCGCTTGCTGGTACCAGTGGGCAGACTCCTTCACGCTCTGCTTGAAGCCGTCACTGCCTTCGTCATAGCTCAGTGCCAGACTGTATTGCGCGGAGGCATGCCCCTGACGGGCTGCGTTCAGCAGCTCGGTGGCGTTCAGATCCGCATAGGCGGTTTCGATCTCACAGGGATTGCTTTCGAACTCGGCGGCACTGCCGGGGGCTTGGCAAAGGAGCAGGCAAAGCGAAAGCAGGGGGGGCAGCCATTGGGGCGCGCGAAGGTCCATCTCGTGAAGTTCCATCAAGGATAAGGCCGGCGATTTTGCTAATAACCCGCCCGGGCGGCAATAGCGGGTGGTTGTTTTTTATTCGTTTGTGACCGGTTCGTCAGCTTAAGCTGCCGCAAGCCGTCATCGACTCAAGGCACGTGTACAGGCGCTCGACCGGCCAGTCAGCTCAAGCGTTCCGGTCTGATATAGGCCTTGGCATGCTTCCAGGCCATGGCGAGGTGCGCTAGAAGCCCGCCGCCTCGATATCCACCAGCAGTAGCCGGCGACCCTGGTCGATAAATTGCCCGGCGGTCAGGCAGTACTGGTTGGTTGTGGCATCGCGGTAAGTGCTGGACAGGGTGAGACGCCGCTCCTCCCAGCCTTCGGTCAGCAGCTGGTAGAAATAAGGTCGCCATGACCAGTTGTGGCCCAGGCAGCGGGAGTCCTCGTGCCAGTGATCCCCCTGCCATTCCAGGTTCGGGCTCAGCTGGGTGCCATAGCGGTCGCACTGGTAAATGCGGATCAGCCAGGGGTAGTCGCTCAAGGCTTCCAGCGCTTGAGGGGCGTCTCCGCTTTCGGCCCAAGGTCGGAGCCGGCCCATCAGCTCGACCAGATGCTGGCGCAGGGTCATCAGGCGTGCGCGTTCGGCCAGTTTGTGCTGTACGTACTGGTCGCGCAGCCGAGCGAACTGTTTGACGAAGGCGTCGGCAGCAAAGAACTCCAGTTCGGGTCTGGCAAACAGGAAGCCCTGCACGTAACGGGCACCGCACTCCAAGGCGAACTCCAGCTCGGCCTCGGTCTCCACACCTTCGGCGATGATCCAACAGCCGGTTTTTTCAGCCATCTTGGCCAGGGCCTTGACCACTTCGCCGCTTGGGCCGCCGCGCGCGGCTTCTTGAAACAGACGCATATCCAGCTTGAGGATGTCGGGCTGCAGTGCCAGCACCCGGTCGAGCTGTGAGTAACCGGCGCCGAAGTCGTCGATGGCGATACGCGCGCCAGCGTCGCGGTAGCGCTCGACCACGCCGGGTAGGCGCTGGCTGGCGCCGCCCAGCTCGGTGATCTCGAATAGGATGCGCCCCGGCGTCACACCGCTGCGCTGCACCTGCTTGAGGCTGGGCAGCGGCTGGCCGGGTCGCAGACGGCCGATCCAGCGCGGCGAGATATTCAGGCTGAGAAACCAGTCGGCCGGTGCCAGTGCAAAGCGCATCAGGGCCTGCTCGCGCACCGCGCGGTCCAGGCGGCGCAGGGCGGCGGGCGGGGTCTTCGGGTCGCTGAACAGCGGACCTGCCGAACGCAGTACGCCGTCCTCGCCTTTGAGGCGTGCCAGGGCCTCGACACCGGCTATCAGGCCGGTGGCGGTATCGATAAAGGGTTGGAACACGGCGACCGGCTGACCCTCGAGCACGGGCATATCCTTGCGGCAGGCAAATGAGGTCTGCGCGTTAACGGCGCAGACCTGTTTGCATTAGCAAGAAGGCAGCCAGGCTTGTCTCGGGTGGCAGTTTCTGCCGCGAGCCGTACAGCAAGGGATCACGGATAAGGTCAGACGTTGTGAACTCCCAAGGGGTTGAGCCACGAAACCCAGTCCCTTGAAGCCTTGAGCCCGGCGTGGGGCTGGGCGTTAAGGCTGAGGTTCGCTCGCCGAGGCGCTGCGGGTGTTGCGTTTGAGCAGGGGTACCACAATGGCGGCGATGCGTATCCAGCGTCGCCAATTCTGGTTGCGCGCCCCGAGGGTGGCCAGTAGCAGGGCGCCGCCGGTGAGCCATAACGGTGCACTGCTGTTATGCAACTCCTGGCGAAGGTTTTGGGTGAACCGACGCGCCTTGATCACCGGCTGCAGCAATTGCAGCCCTTCATGGCGCAGTTCCTGGCGATGCATCTCCAAGCGCAAGCGCAGCATGGCTTTACGCAAGTCCTGGCGCGAGGCGTTGGCAGGCAGTTCGGGCGGCTTCATGGCAGCAGTTGCTCTCGGTCGCGGGCCAGTTCTTCCAGGGAAGCACTGAAGGGAGGAGGCGCGTGGCGCAAGCTGTCTTTCAGGCGCAACACGCACAGCAGCAGGCCCAGGCCATAGAGTACGCACAGGGCCAGGCCGGCTTCCAGCCGATAGCTGTCCCAAAACAGAATCAGCACCACCGCCGAAGCGGCGATAAGCAGCAGCAAACCAAACACCAGACAGAGCCCGGCGAGCAAGGTCACCTGCAAGGCTTGCGCGCGCTGTTCGCTCAGTTCCTCGGCGAACAGGGCCACATGCCCCTGCAACAGGCCGAGCAACGAAGCGCCCAGACGACGCGGTGACGCGCCGTGATCGGACGGGGGCGTACTGGCCTCCATAGATGCTTCCTTAAAGGACTGCCGAAAGGGGGGTGACGCCTGGATTAGCGGCGGGTAATCAGCATGCCCAACAGCAGGCCGATGGCGGCGGCAATGCTAAGTGATTGCCAGGGGTGAGTCTGCACGTAGGTCTCGGTAGCCTGAACGGCGGCCTTGCCCTGCTCGCGAACAGAGCCTTCAGCCCCTCGCAGGCTGTCGCGGGCGCGGCCCAATGTGGTGCGGATATGTTCACGCAGCTCGTCGGCCTGCTCGCCCACCAGACTGGCGGAATGCTGCAGCAACTTCTCGGTGTCGGTGACCAGGGCCTGGAAGTCGTCGAGCAGTTCGTCTTTGGTGTCTTTGGGCGTGGCTTTAAGGCGCATGGGTATTTCCTTGGCTAAACGTGCAATGAATGACAAAGGTTCAGAGTCGTAGTGCCCGCCGTGGTTCAGTTTAACGCTAATGGCACGGTGGTACAGCGCTTGCATCTTGCTGGTGCGCGTTCGGTTCGACTCGCCCTCGTATGGGGCTTTGATGAACCTGGCCAGGATGGCTGAACGGTTAACCAAATCATTGATAATAAAAGATTAAGTATCCTCCTCCGTGTTTCTGTTTGCGCTTTTTTGGTGCGCGCCGAGTCATGTGAGAGTCGGTGCTCGTGGCGGTCGTGCTGCTAATTGGTGCGATTTATGGCTGCGGTGTTCGGCTTTGGTGCTTTTTCCCGTGCCCGGAGTTTTATTTGCCGATGGAAGATCTCAGCAGTGCCGTGCAGACCCTGATTCACGGCTCCAACACCCTGTTTATCCTGCTCGGCGCCGTGATGGTGCTGGCCATGCATGCCGGTTTCGCCTTTCTCGAGGTGGGTACGGTACGGCAGAAAAACCAGGTCAATGCGCTGTCGAAAATCATCTCCGACTTCGCCGTCTCGACCCTGGCCTATTTCTTTATAGGCTACTGGGTGGCGTACGGCGTGACCTTTCTACAACCTGCGGCGGTACTGACGGCCGATCACGGCTATGGGCTGGTGAAGTTCTTTTTCCTGCTGACCTTCGCGGCAGCGATCCCAGCGATAATTTCAGGCGGTATCGCCGAGCGTGCGCGCTTCGGCCCGCAACTGTGCGCGACCTTCCTGATCGTGGCTTTTATCTACCCGTTTTTCGAGGGGCTGATCTGGAACGGAAATTTCGGCTTGCAGGGCTGGCTGCAGGGACAATTCGGTTTCGGCTTCCACGACTTCGCCGGTTCCGTGGTGGTACACGCCATGGGCGGTTGGCTGGCGTTCGGCGCCGTGCTGTTGCTGGGGCGGCGCAATGGGCGCTACCGCGACGGCCGTCTGGTGGCCTTCGCGCCGTCGAATATCCCGTTTCTGGCCCTGGGTTCCTGGATCCTGATAGTCGGGTGGTTCGGTTTTAACGTGATGAGTGCCCAGACCCTGCAAGGGGTCAGTGGCCTGGTGGCGGTCAATTCGTTGCTGGCCATGGTCGGTGGCACCATTGCGGCGTTGCTGGTCGGTCGCAACGACCCGGGTTTTCTGCACAACGGCCCTCTGGCCGGGTTGGTGGCGATCTGTGCCGGCTCCGATCTGATGCATCCGATCGGTGCGCTGGCGACCGGTGCTATCGCTGGCGCCCTGTTCGTTTGGGCCTTCACTGCGACCCAGGTTAAGTGGAAGATAGACGATGTACTGGGCGTCTGGCCCTTGCACGGGCTGTGCGGGGTTTGGGGCGGGATCGCCTGCGGAGTTTTCGGTCAGCAGGCGTTGGGTGGCCTCGGTGGCGTCAGCCTGATCAGTCAGCTGATCGGTACCGGTCTGGGTGTGCTGGTGGCCCTGTTGGGCGGGCTCCTGGTGTACGGCGTGCTCAAGGCCAGCGTCGGTATCCGCTTGAGCCAGGAAGAGGAATACCAGGGCGCCGACCTGTCGATCCACAAGATCGGGGCGGTCAGTCAGGACTGAGATTTTACCCAGCCTGAAACAGAAAAAGCCCGCTGGTGACAGCGGGCTTTTTGCTGGGCGGCTGTCCATTCCTGTTGGCAGCCTTGAATCATTGAATCTGTGATTCGACCCACTGTGGGTAGTAGCCCAGTGGTTGATTCGCCCTGGCATCGTGGGCCGGGATGATGGTCAGGTCGGGATTCTGGGCAGTCATTCTGCGTAGTTGTTGCCGTACCAGAAGCCCGGCGTCCTGGTCCGCCGTAACCCGGCTCGCTTTGCGTTGTTCCTCGCGGGCTTCGGAGGTCTCAAATTCGCCGACAGCGCCGTTGAAAAAGAATTGGCGACCGTCGTCCAGGGTCAGAAACAGACCTACCGACCCGGGCGTAGAGTCCGCCAGGGGCACCAGCACCAAGCTGCCATCGCCGAACAGATCGAGGCTTTCGGAAAAGCCCATTCGGGCCAGGGGCTCGAAGACGTAAGGCACCCAGTTCACGCCATGATTGAATTGATTGGGCAAGATGCTTGGAGCGGCGGTCATCCTGCTAGAGTCGATTGCCTCGTAAGGGGCCCAGACGGGTATCTCCGGGTAGTCGGCCAGGCCCGAGGCGCTGTTCCAGCGAGTGTCCGTGAGGAGGATGCGGTCGATGCGGATGCCATCGCGGTCGAGTTGGTCGCGCGCGGGTGTGACCGGGCCGTACGGCCGCGGCAGCTTGGCAAGCAGCGGTGCCTGCGCGGCGAACTGGCTATCCACCTGACGCCCCAGGGACGTGTCGAGTAGCAGGGTGGCCGCATGATGCTCGATCAGCACGGCGATATGGTCGGAAGGCTGTTTTTCTGCACGGTAACCGTTCGTGCCGACCGGAACATCGGGCGTCGGGATTTCTGCGGTTTTCACCAAGCTGAAGCGTAGGCCGGCCGCCTCGCTGGCAAGAGTGGTCACGCTCAGCAGGGCGAGCAGTGCAAGGGATAAAGGACGCATGGGTTCGGGCTCCTAGGTGGGTAAGAAGTGAGAGGTGAGCGCCTCGAGGGTCTGCGGCGGGCTGCTCCGACAGCAGGTTGCCCCGCGATTTGCCACGGCCGTTGCTCAGTGCGCGTCGGGTCCTTTCTCCTGCTCCAAGAGCCCGGCAGGCCGTTCGATGGCCTGCTTGGCGGTCTTGGAGGCGTTGCCGAACGACTGGGTAAAGGGCATGACCTTGGTTGACCCAGGCATTCAGGCAGTTGCACCGCCGAGCGAGCATTACCGGACCGAGGCCGGCGGGTCGTCTGGTCAGACTCCGGAGCAGAGGGGCTTCGTAGCAATAGCCGGACAGGTCGAAGACGAGCGGTTTCACGGCGTCTCTCTTGAGGGGTGACACTTGAACTATACAGACAGGTCTGTATAGTTCAAGTGTCTTTTCCATTCTTGTACGTGCGTGCCTCTTTGAGTCGGCTGACTGGCTTGCGCATAATGACTGCCTATTGGAGGCTTCCCATGGCATCGAACAAGCGCGAACAACTGATTCAGACTGCTTCTAAATTGTTCTACCGCGAGGGTTATCACGCCACAGGCATCGATCGCATTCTGGCTGAGTCCGGTGTGGCCAAAATGACCTTGTACAAGTATTTCAAGTCCAAGGACGAGCTGATCCTGGCGGTGTTGGCGTGGCGCCGTGAGTATTTCAACGAGCGCATGGCTCAGTCCCGTGAGCGTTTACAGGCGCGTGAGGCGCTGCTGGCAACGTTCGACGGTTTGCACCAAGTGATAGAGCGGGCGGGGTTCAATGGCTGCTTGTTCATTCATGCTGCTGCAGAATTTCACGATCGCGATCACCCGGTGCACTGTGAAGCAGCCGCTTCCAAGGCCGGCGTTCATGCGCATTTTCGTGTACTGCTGGAAGCTCTCAACGCGCCAAAGGCCGAGCAACTAGCCCGACAGTTGCAATTCTTGCTGGAGGGGGCGCTCACCATGGCCCACATGCAGGGGCCGGGGCAGCAGGCGAGGGATGCCAAAGTCGCCGCTGAACTGCTGCTTAACGCGGCTGGTATCTGAAGCAAGCAAGGACGCCTACAGGCCGTGACTTCGGTTGATAATGACTCTATGGGCCGTCCTGCCTGGTGGATGCGCGTCGCAACGGAACCGTTGGTCGCTTACAGGGCTTTTTCTGCTTAACTTTCCAGAAACGCGGCCGTCAACCTGATACAGCCCTCTTCCCTGGAACGTCGCCATGCAGACGCCATCTTCTACCCTCCCTTCGGCCTCGCGCCCCTCGGCCCTTAATACTCAGCCGGCCGTGCGCAACGCCGCCGATGCCCAGCAGACCCTGGCTAACCGCCTGGCCGAGCGTCTCGGTATGGAGCCGGGCTCGCTCAACGGCAAGCGCAACGATTACACCCCGGAGAAAGTGGCCGGTCGCATCCTCGATTTCATCGGCCAGCGACTGGAGTACGAGGCGGCCAGCGGGGCCGATCCCAGCAAGCTGCAAGCCTTGCTCAAGCAGGCCCAGGAAGGTGTGGAAAAAGGTTTCGCCGAGGCCCGGGCAATTCTCGACGGTATGGGTGTGCTCAAGGGCCAGATAGCAACCGATATCGATGACACCTATGCGCGCATCCAGGACGGCTTTACCGATCTGAACCAGCGGTTCGGTTCGCCGCCGCCGGCAGCGGGTGCGACTACGGGCGTGGCCGCCTACAGCGAGCGGTTCGCCGCACAAGCGGAAACCTTCGAGCTGTCCGTGACCACCCGCGATGGCGATCGCCTGCGCATTTCGGTAGCCCAGGCATCGGCCAGCTGGTCGCAGTCCAGCGCGGCGGCAGCCAGCAATGGCAGCGGTACGGCGGTAGTTGGCAGCAGTCAGTCCGGTAGCATGCAGATCGGTGGTTGGCAGGTTCAGGTCGAGGGCGAACTGGACGATCAGGAGCGCGCGGCCCTGGAAAAACTGTTCGGCCAAGTTCAGGACATTTCCAACAAGTTCTATGCGGGCGATCTGAGCGGTGCGTTCGACCGGGCCATGGCGTTGGATATGGATAGCCAACAGTTAGCCTCCATGTCCTTGCAACTGACCCAGACCAGCATGCGCCAGTCCAGCGACGCCTACCGGGCGGTGTCCGAGCAGGGCGGTCAGTCCGCCAGCGTGGCCAATGGCTCCTTAATGGAATACGCACAAAATCTGCTGCAGTCGCTGCGTACCGCCGATGAGGTGAGCGATAATCCCAAGGGCACTCTCGCGGATCTGCTCAAGGGCGCGAACAGCCTCGACGAGCGTTTCGACAAGCCGCGTCTGGACAAGGCCGAGCAGCTCAACAGTCGTTTGCTCGATGGGCTGGACAGCATCCTCCAGTCCGCTACGTCGGTGGCTGCGAGCAAGGCCTGAGGCCGGTGCTAGACTGCGCACCTCTGCCTGTATGAGGTGCAATCGCCCATGATTCCCGAATGCCAACTCATGAGCACCCTCGGCTGCCACTTGTGCGAGCAAGCCGAGGCGGTGCTGATGCCTTTTGTCGAGCACGGCTTGTTGGTCGAGCTGGTGGATATCGCCGAACACCAGGAGTTGATCGACGACTATGCTTTGCGTATTCCAGTGCTGCGCCGCGTGGATAACGGCGACGAGCTGGAGTGGCCTTTCGAGGCTGCGCAGCTTGCGACTTTTCTTCGCTAGGCATTCGGCCTTTTAGCTGCAGTTCAAAGAACCTCACAGCGCTGGTGCTGCGAGATTCGCTAGGCCGTCCTGGCATTGATCCCGTCGGGGGAGAATGCGCAACCAAGGCTAACAGGGTTGGCGGTGCAGGGAAGAGCCTGGCCTGTCAGGTGTTGCAAGTTCCAACGGCTTTGACCAGGCGATCCTGCAACGGCGCCGGTATTGCGTTCTGCTGGTTATTGAGGGATTGAATTTCCGCTTCGGTAAATTCTTTGCTGATGACCTCTGCGGTGCAGGCGCACTGCTTTTGCGCTTGTTGTGCATCGATATTGGCTGCGGCGACGCACTCCTTTATATAAGCATCACGCGCTCCTTCCGGCCAAGCGGCCTGCGCGGTGAGCGGCAGTACGAGAGCCAGGGGGGCGAGAAAACCTATCAGGCGATATAGCGGCATGCTGCTTCTCCAGAATATGAATCGATGGGCGTATCCAGCTATATGAGGCCGCCAGCGCGCCGCGGTTCACCGACGTGTGCACTTCGACCGTCCTTTACAGGCTGGGCTGGTTTACCGTAAGAGGTTGTATTTGACGCAGCGTAGATCCGTCACTGCTCCGACGCGAGTGAGGGATAGGTTCAGTTATTATGGCCAGCCGCTTTTGGGGTTTTGGAGATCCGATACGGGCTTGAAATTTCCATTAGCCGAGGTGGTATGCGGCCTGCCGTGGCCAATACCATGTCTTCGAGAAATAGTTTGGCAAGTCTGCGCACCTGCTGTGGTCGCGCGCAGTCTTCGGAGCGAATCCCAACGATGGCAAAGCAATCGGGATTGAAGCGGCTCTGGAACTGAAAGGAAAACGACCCATTCGCACTGCGTGAGCAAAACGCCTGGAATGAAGGCATGCAGGCCTCCAGTATCTGCTCGATCTCCTGGGTAGACAGCTGGT
The DNA here is from genome assembly GCA_040385585.1 of Pseudomonadota bacterium. Lineage (GTDB taxonomy): Bacteria > Pseudomonadota > Gammaproteobacteria > Pseudomonadales > Pseudomonadaceae > Aquipseudomonas. The sequence continues at coordinate 37,734 of JAZKHB010000062.1, forward strand.
TCATCCTGATGGCTCCGTGCCAAATGCTGACTTTCGACTATAGCAAAGCCAATGGGCCTGTCTAGGCAGCAAAGCGCCAGTAGCCTCAGTCTGAACGGTTAACCTATGCGAATAATGCGGGAAGGGTCGGGCTGTTGTTGAGCTGCAGCTGGCCTCGTAGTTACGGGGGCGTCGACCAACCGATTGCGCTTACAAGGCTTGGTCATTGCGACAGGCGTCGAAACTTCAGCGGGACTAAAGCGAGCGCTGCCCCTGCCTTGTCATTGAAGAATGAATGGCGTTCGTTTGGATTTTGGATAAACAAGGGGCAAAAGAAAGGGCGCCTGGGAAGGCGCCCTTAAAACTTGCTATGGAGTAAGTCCGTGAGTAAGAGTGATCGTGCGGCGATTAGTTCACGCGGGCAGACAAGCGGTCGTTAGCGCGGTGTTAGCAAAAGCCGCTGGGTACCGTAGGCCTTGTCCAGATTTTGTGACTGGAAGGGGAATGTCATGTATTGGCCCTTGAGCCATGCATCGATACCGTCGGCGTAATGCGGACTGGCCGGGTTGCCGGACTGTCCGGTGCTGTTGACCCCGATCAGGGGCTCGGGGCGGGCAAAATCGACCACGATACGCATGGCTGGAATCAGCCAGGTATCGAAGTCCCGGCCCCAATGATAAGCCGAGACGTTCAGGGTGCTGTGGTCGCCGCCGGCCGGGAGGGGGCCGCGATCGAGGTAGTCTCTGAGGGCATTGATGCCGCTGCGCTGAGCAGGACTCACTAAGTTCGCCATCTGGCTGGTTCCGCTGGTCCAAGCGTAGGTATGGAGTTTGCCCCATTGCCAGGCTTTACGCTCGGCGCCCAATCTGGCCTCGAGCAGGGTCACGGCACTCGCCAGGCTGCGCGCCAGGATGATGGCTTTGTCTTCGCGCTGGGCGGTGCTGACGTCGTTCCAGAACGGGCTGTCGTCGCGGCCCAGCAGATGGTCGGCCTGAGCCGAATAGGACAGGTCGGCGCTAGCCACCAGTGCCTGCCAGGCCGCACTGCTGACCGGGCCGAGCTCGTCGAGAAAAGTCTGCCGGGCGCTTTCGTGAAGGAACGCCTGATACAAGGCGGCATCGCCCGAGGCAGCGCCCAGCTTACCGTCGAATGCCAGCAGCCGGTTGAGGGCTTCTCGTGCCTTGGTACGTTCGGTCTGGGGCTGGGCGTCGATGGCACTGGTCAGGGCCTGGGCCATCGTGGGTGCCACCAGCATGGCTTGCAGCTTGCCGACGAACAAGGATTTCTGGTCGTACTGCATGGCGATCATGCTGGGTGTGTCGTGTTTGCCGCGCCCGGCCAGCTCGGCGATGCGTTCGGCGCGCTCGGGGTAGTACCAGGAATTGGACAGCTGCATGCCATAGCCGCGGGCGACGGTGCGGTGGTTGGCGGTGCCCAGCCAGCCCTGAGCAGGATCCTGGTCGTAGGGGTGCAGCATCGGGTCAGCGTAACCGTCCCAATCGTAGCGACCGTCCCAGCCAGGGGAGGGCAGCAGGCCGATGCCGGCACGGCGATTGGGAAAGCGCCCGGTGACCTGCCAGCCGATATGCTGGGCATCGGCGAACACCAGGTTCAAGGCCATGCTGCGGATTTCCCGGGTGGCTTCGAAGGCCTGGTCCACCGACTGGGCGCGGGACAGTTCGAAGAAGGCGTCCAGGCTGCGGTCGTTCGCCAGCGAGGCGGTCTGCAGGGCCAGGCCATAGCCGCTGACGATCTGCAGGGGTTGCAGGCGGTGCTTGCGTTCGCCCAATGCCGAGTTCAGCAGCGGGCCGTGGCGGGTTTCGTAGATGCGTTCGCGCACCGGGCGCTCGCCCTTGATAAAAAACGTCTCCTGGCGCTCGCGCGCCGGTAGCCATTTACCGTCCGCCAGGTACAGCAGCTGATCGCCCTGGCGCTTGATCTGCTCCAGGAACAGGTCCTGGTTATCGCCCATGACCATGCTCATGCCCCAGGCCAGCTTGCCATTGAAGCCGGCGATCACGGCAGGCACGCCGGCGATGGAGACGCCAGCGGCTTGGTATTTGGGCGAGCGCAGCTGCACGAAATTCCATACCGAGGGTATGGACAGCGGCAGGTGGGTGTCGTTGGCCAGTAGGCTCTTGCCGCTGCGGCTGTTTTTCGGCGCGATGACCCAGTTGTTCGAGGCGGCCACCCCGAGCATGTCCAGTGCGGCGATCTGCTGGACGGTGTCATTAACGGCGGCCAAGCCCTGGAGTGTTTCGCCCAGCTTCAGGCCTTTGAGTTTCTCCGCCTCCTCGAACGGCAGCGGCTCGTCCGGGTAGGTCGGCGTCAGCCAGGCCAGCTGATCGCTGCCTGTTTTCTGTGCCAGTACCAAGGCGGCGACCTCTTCCTGCAGATTGACCGCCAGGCCGAAATTCATCAAGCAAAACACCAGTACCGAGTCCTGGGGTTTCCAGTAGGCCGGCTTGTGGCCGAATTCGGCCAGATCCATCGGCAGCTTGTTCTGGTAGCGAAAGAGGTAGGCGTTAACGCCGCGGGCATAGACTTCGAAGAACTGCTTGAGCCGGGGCGAGGCATTCTTGTACAGCTCGTCGGCGTTCTGCTTGAGGTTGACCGTACGCATAAAACGGTCGATATCCAGTGCGCCGGGACCGGCCATTTCCGCCAGGCGACCTTCAGCCATCAGGCGCAGCTCGACCATCTGACTCAGGCGATCGCTGGCATGCACATACCCCAGGGCGAACAGACTGTCGTGGAAGGTGCTGGTCTCGATGAGCGGCATGCCCAGGGCATTTCGACGGATCGACACGCTTTGGGCCAGGCCCTGGACCAGCACGGTGCCCTTGTTCGGTGGCAGGCTCTCACGGTAGCGGCCTTCGAGAAAGGACTGGCAGCCCGTCAGGCCCAGCAGGCCGACGACGGCGCCTAGGCTCAGATTGAGCAATGGGCGGAAGAGGCGCGGTGGCATTCGATGGACTCCGGATCGGGCGTGGTGCTTAAGACATAACAAGGGTTAGCGGGGATTGCCGGTCGCACCTCGGTGCACGCGCAACGCCAAGCGGCGGGCCGCTGGCTAAAGTAGTAAGGCGCGGGATTTCTGGCAAGCGCGCAATACTGGCATCAACCGGCACCGCTATGCGTCAGAATGCATCGAGACCCTTCAGCGTAGGTGTGATCAGGAGCGCACGAGGCCTTCTTCCAGCAGCCAGCGCGCGGCCGCGCGTGCATCGGCCTTGTGCTGCAGCTCCAGTTCGTGAAAGTGCACTTCGTGGCGGCGCCGTTCGATTTTGTCCAGCGCCTGCCAGGCCTCGTGCGTCGGGACCTGGGCCGTGGCTTCGAACAACCGATGGAAAACTTCGCAGCGCGGATGCCGGCTGAGTTCGAGGGCATAGTGGTCCAGCAGGACCTTGATCCGGATCGCGCCCTCGATCAGTGGCAGTTGCTCGTCCAGCAAACTGCCGGCCAGCAGTCGCAAGTCTTCGCCCTGGCGTTGCTGCTGTGCCTGAGCAGTGATTGCCTGTGCCTGCTGCCGGGCCCAAACACGGCGCCACAACACTAGGGCATAGGCACCCAGCGTCAGTAACGCCAGCGAACCGAGCAGAATCAAAGCCAGGGTCAGATGGCTCATCGAGGCGTCAGGCGCCGTGGCATTTCTTGAATTTCTTGGCGCTGCCACAAGGACAGGGATCGTTGCGTCCGACCTCCTTGAGGCTGTTGCGCACCGGCTCCTGGACATGGCCGCAGCCTGGACCATGAACATGACCGTGGTCATGCTCGTGGGCATGGTTGCAGTCGGGACCGTGGACGTGGGGTTCTTGGCTCATGGGTACTACTCCGGAATGAAATCGCCAGGAATTATCTCGCCATTTCGCGCCACGTGCACGCTACGTCCGAACATCAAACCGGTTTTCACCTGACCGATCAGTCGATACCGAATCGGCGCCTCGGGCTTTTCCAGTGCCTTGACGATGCCCCGTACATGCCGCCAGAGGTTGGTGCGCACGGGCACCTCGAACACCTGTTGGCCGTGGGCCGGTACCGTGAACCAATTGTCGGACTCGCCTTCGGCCAGCTGCACTTCGTTCAGCTGCACGCTGTAGACCAGTCCTCGCACCGGCAGGCTGACATCATTGGGGTTTTCAATGCGAAAACGAAGGATGAATTTCTGCTGCGTAAGCCGTGCCTTGACCACCTCGACTTCGACGAGGTGAACATCAGGGTCCTGGAAGCCGCCCGAGAACCAGGTGGAACAACCAGTGAGGCCTGAAAGCAGGCCGAAAAACAAGGATAGGCTGAGAATTCTTATCATTTGCGCCTGAGAAAACATTTCAATACTCCGTGTGACACTTCAGTGTAACAAGCAAGGCAGTGGCTGCAATAGAAAGGGTGGTTTATGCCTGTGGAACTGCTACAGGCCGATGGCCGGTGGGTCTTGACAGGAGGGGGTCGCAGTCGGCGCGGGGAATGGCAAGCCTGCCCCTCAATGGAGTCCCGTGATGCAGTAATAATGATCGTTGTCGCAGATATAAATTATTTCGCTCAGGCTCTGCTGAAGAGGTGGCGAAAGCTGCGCCATACTGACCGGTAATTTGGACAGGAGTGTGACCATGAGCCTCTACGAGATCGCCTTTTCCGGCCAGGTATTGCCCGGTGCGCAGCCGGAACTGGTGCAGGCCAATCTGGCCAAGCTATTCCAGGCAGATGCCCAGCGTATCGCCCTGTTGTTTTCCGGACGCCGCATCGTGCTCAAGAGCAACCTGGATGCTGCCGGCGCGGAAAAGTATCGCGCCACCCTGGAACGCGCCGGAGCCTTGGTTCAGGTGCAGGCGCTCGAGGCCGACGACGCTATCGAAGAAATCGAATTGGCACCGCCGCCAGTGGCCGAGCCGATGCGGCCCACAGCCATGCCGTCCGTGCCGACCACCCCGGGCGCTCGCCTGAAGGTTAAACCCCGGGACGAATACATGGCGGCCTTCAGCGAGGTGGATGCGCCGGATTTCGGCATCGCGCCTGTGGGTGTCGACCTGCAGGACGCCAGGCCGGAGCCTCAGGCACCGTCAGTTGACCTGTCGCAGTTCAGCCTGGCCCCGGTGGGCAGCGACATGGGCGAAATCAAGGCCAAACCGGCGGGTCCGCCCCCGGATACCTCGCACCTTAAGTTGCAATAAACGCGAACGGCCCGCGGCGGCGCGGCACCTCTTGATGGCTGGCAACAGGCCATGACCTGTTTTCCCGCGTGGAGTGGTTCAGTGTTCTATGGGCCGTGAGCAGCAGTGATGGGGGCTGGTTAACGGAGTGCATCATGGCAGCGATAGAAAGCTGTAGGCTTGCAGAGCAAAAACAGCGATTAGAAGTGGCAAGTCAGGATGCCTGTCCGTGCTGAATAATGGTGAGCATAGAGGGCTGAAATATCCAGATGGTTTTTCCTTAAAGCGCTGAGCCGTTTCTGATGGTGGCCGGGCGTATTGATAATAGTGTTCGTCCAGCTTTTTGTACCGGTCTTTCAATAATAAAGTATATGGAAGACGCCAGTGTGATCACCAAGATAAAGGCGGTGCCTATCGACATGGCTAAACCGATTTTCGGGTAAAGGAAAGTCATTGCCGCTGCGCCAAATGGAAGATGGATCAAATATAGCGAATAACTGATGTTTGCAAAGAAGGTCACAGAGGCAGGATTTCTAATGTGACGCCCATGGTAAATCCACAACGCGGCAAGAAAGATGAACAGTGCATAAGCAACCTGGGACGTGTGCGAATTGGGCAGGGGGATTTTATCCGGATACGTAATGCTGAAGTTAATGATCAACGCGCTCCAGGCAGCAAGCCCTAATCCCGCGACCGTGCCCAAGGCGATTTTTTTGCTCCAGCCGAAATAGATTGTCATGCCGAGGGCGAAGATAGGAAAGAACGCACACAGCTTGGCGAGGGCTGCCAAGGCGGGCGTTGTCAGGGTGGGATGCACCTGTCCTGTGTAGGTAAGAAAGATCGACCAGCCAATGAAGAACAGTGTTGTCAGCGTCGGTCTTGATTTTTACCAAGGGTAAAAATACTACCAGATGCGCATAGAAGAGCAGTTCGATGGTAATGGTCCAGCCTACATCCAAGACCGCTTTCCCCGTGAGCCCGGTGTCCAGCCCGACGGCGGATAATAGCGCATTGGTATAACCTATTCCCATGGCCCCGTCGGTCCAGCCCGCCGCCGCCGCCTGGGTTGCTAAAAGAACGGTGGCGCCGACGGCTATAATCAATGCAGGGTAAATCCGCAGCAGCCGCTTTGCCAGGAAGCTCCAGCGCGTCTCGTTAAGCCCTGTGTGGGTGACAATGAATCCGCTAATTAAAAAAAACAAGGCAACGCCGAGAAAGCCGAAATCTTGAATGATACCCAGTGGGGTTATAATAAAATTGTTGACCAGCGTATGAGGTCCCCAATGTTCTTGAAATATTATGGTGGAACGTCCCACCAAGTGGCAGTAAATGACCATCAGGCAGGCCAGTGCTCTGAGTATTTCTATCGGCTGTATGACCAGGGCGGGGGTTGGAGCTACCGAGTTTTCAGCCATTGATTTCTTTCACTTGAATGTATTGATGAGTATGTTTTTTTGCTTGTGATGCTGCACCCGGATCAATGTTTATTCCTCACCCACGCTGGGTTAATCCTCGCGGTATCTACCCTAGAGGTTTTCAAGCCTATCGGATCGCTGCGAGCCCATGCTTCGTCTCGCCTACCGGATGGGCTTTCACGACAGATAATCATGGCAACACTTCTTGAACTTCTGCCCGCTGGCGCAGGGGCAAGGGTCGTTGCGCCCGACCCTTAGCGGGGACGTGGGATCGATAAAATACCAGCGCTCCCCTGAACGGACGAACGCCGAGTGCTCGTGGTGTTGCTGTGCGTGGTCGCCGTCGTGCCAGTGCACGGTAAAACCGACACGGGCATGTTCGGGGTGCCCGGCAAAGGATTCGTGCGTGTCTACCAACAGCCCCAGCCAGGTGCTGCCCCTGCTCCAGGCCTCGATGGCCGCGCGATCCAGCCCTGCCTGCTGGGCGGGGAGTGTGGTGTCGATCAGGTAGTCGACCAGCCCCAGTACATAGGCGCTGTAGCGCGAGCGCATCAGGGCTTCGGCACTGGGGGGTTGGTCGCCGGTGTGGTAGCGGGCGCAGCACAGGGCCAAGGCGCTGCCGCTGCCGCAAGGACAGAGCGGTTCGGGACTCATGGGCCTACCACCAGTATTTGCCGAAGTTTTCCGGGTTGGCCCAAAACTTGGCATTCAGCCAATCGGGTACCTGTTTGTAGTCCAGCAGGTCGTAGGTGAACAGGCTCAAGGTCTGTCCACCTCGTTGAAATCGCTCGCTGGCCTGCAGGGCAAGGGCAAAGAAGTCCGTTTCCTGCCAGTCGCAGGCGGTGAGGTCCACCAGTACGGCCAGGCGGCTGGCGTTGAGATTGCGAATGCCGCCCAGCAGTTGCAGCCCGGTTTGCTTGGGCAGGTGCTCCAGGCAGTCGACCAGCAAGGCCAGATCGAAGCGCTGCGCTGCCAGCTCGGTCGGCAGGGGCCCAGGAGCGGCCTGAGCCAGCCGACTGTCGGGGTGCGCGGCCTGGAAGGCCTCCACTGCGGGCAGTCCGCTAGCGCCGAGCAGTAGCAGGCGTTGCGGCGCATAACGGTCGAGCAGGGCGGCCAGGGCTTGCTGCGGGGTGCGGGTGGAAAAACCGTCGGTCATCGCAAATCCTCGATCAGGGTCGCAAAGATTAGCGCGCTGCGCGTAGGGGGCCTAGTAGAGCGTTGAAAAACCTGGACGAGGCAGTCAAGACAAGGCCCAGGCGCCCTCCCACTTAGTTGGCCGCACAAAAACAGATAAGGACACGCACTGGGCTCGCTGATGAGTTTACGGGGTGCAAATGAGCATGACTCGCTGCGCTCGCCCTTAGGGCTGTCTTGCAGGCATTCTCACTGCGTTCGTCCGAAGGCGTTTGCTCGCAGGTTGTTCTGCAACAGCTTGCTAGTCTCGGATGGGGTTTGCGGGACAGCGTGCCTGCCGCGGGTCGCCCCGGGGGTTTGCGCGGGACGCTGGCCGGCGGCCCGAATAAGCGGTTATGGTGCCGCCAAACAATAAATCACAGAGGGATGACATGAAGGTTTTTCTCGGGCTGGGCAAGGTGCTGGCAGTGCTGTTCTGGCTGGCCTTGGCAATTAATTTCTTCACCCCTTTCGCTTATCCCTTTGCGTTGGGCCTGTGGCTGGTGGGCGGCGCGATCGCCTTGCTCCACCTGGTCGAGCTGGTGTTGATGCAGGGGCGTTTGCTGGGTCGTTCCCGCCCCTGGCTGGATCATGTGCAAGGCCTGGTCTTCGGTATGTTTCATCTGTACGCCTTGCCGCAGCCGCGTGCCAAGGGGGTTCGCCATGCGTAGCCTGCTGGTAATGACGTTGTTGTGCAGCCCCTTGGCCTTGGCCGATGTGCAGTTAAAGGTCGAGGCCCACAGTCTTCTGCGATTGCCGATCACCAGCGACAGCCTGCAGCTGGAGCGGCTGGAAATCGGTGCGAACGGCACCCTGCTGGTGCCGGCCAGCCTGCACGAAATCCGGGTAACCGAGCTGGTGCTCGGTCCGGGTGCGTATATCGGCATCGCCCCGGGCGAACGAGCGTTTCGTTTGGAGGTGATGCATGGGCAGGTCAATGCCGACAGTCGCCTGAGTGTACGCGGAGCACCCGGTACCGAGCTGAAACCGCCTACAACTGGACGCGCCTTGAGCCTGCGCCTGGCCGATGCCAGCCTGGCCGGCCTTGTGCTGGATGCCCGCGGTGGCGCCGGCGCCCCGGGATTTCGTGGTCTGGACGGTGCTGCCGGTGAAGCCGCCGGTTGCACCTGGGGCCGTTCCGGACAGGGGCACGACGGTCAGGCCGGCAGCGACGGTTCGGCCGGTGCAGCGGGCGCCCAGGTAAGGTTGGAAGTGCCCCGGGATTTTCCCCTGGATAGTTTCAAGGTGCTGCTCGACGGTGGGCCGGGCGGTCCAGCCGGCGCCGCTGGCGAGGCGGGGCCGGGCGGCGCGGGCAAGGGTTGCCTGCTTTACCGCGCCGAGGGTGCGCGTGCCGGCCGGCCGGGAAACCCGGGCCAGCCCGGGACTGCGGGGCCCGCTGGCAGCCTGACGGTGGTGCATATCGAATAGCGGGGCTATGGCTGGGACCGTCTGGGTAATCCTGCAAGAGGCGGCGAAGGTAGCCGATAGCCTGGTCGCGATTGGGTTGCGGGTTGTCCGCCGCCAGGTGCATCAGGCCCAACTGGTACAGGGCTTTCTCCTTGATGACGTCCGGCACTCCCGGGTCGCCCAGGGCCAGCCGATAGAGCTCTTCCGCCTCGCTGATGCGGTTCTTGAGCACGGCGCGGCGCGACAGCAGGGTCAGGTCCGGGTCGAGGCTGGCTTTGTACAGGTCCAGGTTTCGGCCCGGTTTCCACTGCGCCAAACGTTCGCGTGAACTCTGCTGCACCGATTCCCGCTTGCGCTGGCGGATCAACTGGACGCGTTGTTCGGCGCGTTCGGCGGCGCGACTCCTGGGGAACTCGTCGCGCACGCGGTAGAAGTAATTGAGCGCCTTGTCGTCGTCGTGCGCGTCGTTGTAGCGGTTCATATACAGCAGGCCATTCTGGTACAGGGCAATGGCGCGTACCTCGTCACTGAGCGCAGTGTCGCGGTAACCAGTGAGGTACAGCCGCTCGGCCTGGTTGCTGGTATTGTCGCGGATCGCCAAGGCACTGAAGGTCAGCAGGTCGCCTTCCTCTTCAATCGCTGCGCTCATGCGGTTGTCTTTCAGGGTCTTGTACTCCACCACTTCCTGGGTGGTGAGCTGGACGATAAACAAGGGTGTGGTGGGGGCACACCCACCGAGCAGGCCGAGGGCAAGTACGCCGAGGCAGAAGGCACGCATGAGGCTTCCTGGTCGCATCGATAAGGGCCGGCAGTCTAGCAGCGCGGCCGCGCCGGCAAGACGCCGGCCAGGCGCGACCCATCGGAGGTTATGCCCTGGCGATTGGAGCCTTGAAGATTATTCGGTAGCGGCCGATACAGAGTCATCGGAGGATTTGCCTATGCGTACCTTGCTCGTTTTCGTGGTGGCCCTGAGTGTGTCGGGCTGCACCCGCTGGTTTCTGGACCAGCACTTGGACAATGCCTACCGCGCCTATGAGCGAGGTGATTGCGCACGCGTGATGCTGGAGCTATCCAATGCCGAGCGCAAGAGTCGCTCGCGCCGCTATCTGCAGCCGGAAATATCCCTGCTGCGCGGACAATGCCTGGAGCGCCAGAAGCTCTTTGTCGACGCTGCGCAGACTTATGAATTCCTGCAGGCACGCTACCCCACCAGCGAATATGCATTTCGCGCCCACGCGCGACTGGAAACCCTGCGCCAGCTCGGTCACTATCCCATGCACGTGCCGGCCAAGGCCTCCAGCGCCGCGCGCTGAAGTTGCCACACAGGTGGGGCGCTATTTTAATTACGGAAAGTCGTAGTTTTTTCCGGCAACGCTCAAACCCTTGGGCTAGAATTTTCAGGGAGGAATTCCATGCGTCGCCTGTTGTGCTGCGTGCTGCTGTTACCTGCTTTGGCCATGGCCGAGATCTATCGCTGGACCGACGCACAAGGCCGCGTGCATTTCAGCGAGCGTCCCGGTGCAGGTGCCCAGCCGGTCGAGATCAAGCCCCAGGTGATCGAGCGGGATGCCCAGACGCGTGAACGCGAGGCGCATACCGAGCGGTTTTACCAGGCGCGGCGGGACGAGCGGGCACAGGTGTCGGCTCAGACGGCCGATCGGCAGGCCCAGTATCAGCGGCAGTGCCTCGGGCTGCGCCGCGACTTGGCACAGCTGTCAAAGGGTGGTCGTTACTACTCCCGTGATGCTCAAGGCGAGCCGGTGTTCCATAGCGACGAGGAAATCCAAAGCGCACAGGATCGATTGTCCCGTCGCATTGCCGAACGGTGTGGTTAGTCCGATGAAACCGTAGTAGTGCGGCCTTACTGAATGGCCAATTATAGCGATATGACAGTATGTCTACTCAACGCCGTATCGAACGTCACCAGTTGCCTTACTACCTCAAAGTCTTCAACCAGTACAATGACAAGCCACTGGGCTATATCGGCAATCTGTCGCTGGACGGCCTGATGCTGATCAGCCAACTGAAGATGCTGGTGGGCGGGCGTTTTGATCTGCGGATCAAGATGCCGGGCGTGGACGCCCGCGAGCACTGGCTCGACTTCACGGCCGTCTGCCACTGGTGCCACGAAGATGTGACGCCGGGCAGCTACGACTGCGGCTTCAGCCTCGAGGCCGCGCCCGCCGAGTACGCTGAGATGATCCAGACCCTGCAGCGCTACTTCAGTTTTCGGCCCCTGGCAGCCTCGGTCTAACGGCCCGCTAAGTCGCGCCGAGGGCTCTCCTTTCAGGTGGCGCCTCGAGCACGACACGTGCGGGGTCTCGGCGCGCAGCGTCGACCCGCTACAGGTCCCTATCGCCTCAGGTACCGATAAGCCAGGTTGTCTGGCGGCGATACACGGGGCCTTTTTCGCTTCGCGCTACAGAACGCCAGCTTTTTTCCAGGCCAGGTAACGGCTCACCAGTTCGGGTCCCAATTCGCCGGGACGTGCGTCCAGTACGGGTACGCCATGGGCGGCCAGGCGTTCATGCAGGGCGGCGCGGGCGTTCAGGTAGTCCACCGTGCCGCAGTAAGCCAGGGCGTCTTCATAGCCCTGCACTGGCGTGTGGCGCAGGCCGTCGAGTACCTCCTCGCGCAGGCTGGCCACCAGCACGCGGTGCTGCCGACCGAGGCGTTTGACCGCGCCCAGCAACTCCTCGTCGTCCTCGTCGCGCAGATTGGTCACCACTACCACCAGGGCCCGGCGTCGCTGGCGGGTGAGCAAGGTATCGACCGCTGCGGCGAAGTCCGCCGGGCGCTTGCTGCTGGTCAGGTCGTAGACACCGTTGAGCAGCACGCTCAACTGCGCCGGCCCCTTGACCGGGGCAACGAAGCGGCTCTGTTCGCCGGCGAAGGTCGACAGGCCCACCGCATCGCCCTGGCGCAGGGCTACGTAGCTGAGTAGCAGGCAGGCATTGAGTGCATGGTCGAAGTGCGCCAGATCGCCGTCCTGGCTGCGCATGCGCCGGCCACAGTCGAGCAGGAAGACGATCTGTTGATCGCGCTCGTCCTGGTACTCCCGGGCGATGGGCGTGCGCTTGCGCGCCGTGGCCTTCCAGTCGATCTGCCTGAGGGTGTCGCCGTCGCGAAATTCGCGCAGTTGATGGAACTCCAGACCCAGGCCGCGGCGCGGACGCTGGCGCACGCCGAGCTGGCTGAGCCAGTCGTCCACCGCCATCAGCTCGGCGCCGTAGAGGCGGGCGAAATCGGGGTAGACCCGGGTCTCGCCGGGCAGCGCCAGGTAGCGGCGAGCACGCCACAGACGCAGCGGGCTGGGCAGACCGATCTCGCAACGGGCGAAGCGGAAATGCCCCCGCACCAGGGGCAGCACGCGGTAACCGAACTGGGTCTGCTCCCCCGGGTGCAACTCGACACGCTGGGGCAGGGATTCGAACTGCAGGCCCTCGGGCACGTGATCGAATACCTCCAGCTGCAGCGGCTGGCCATAGACGTGGTGCACGGTCAGGCGTACTTCGCCCCAGCGGCCCAGCGGCAGGTTGCCAGGCAGGTTGCGCTCCAGGCACGGCGAGGGCAGACGCTGCAGCCACAGGGCGTCGACCGTCGCGATCAGGCCCAGGGCCAGCAGCAATCCCCACCACAGCGGGCTCAGGCTGGCCGGCAGCTTGATCGCAAGCGCCGTGAGGCTGCCGAGCAGGATGGCGACGGCCAGCAGGACGCCGAGCAGCGCCAACAGCACGCGTGAAGGCTTCATGGGCGTGCGGTCTTCATAGACGCGGGGCCGGAACCTGATCGAGCAGCTGCTTCAGCACCTGATCCACCGACAACCCCTCGATATCCAGTTCCGGGGACAGGCGAACGCGGTGGCGCAGCACGGCCAGGGCACAGCCCTTGATATCGTCGGGCACGACGAAGTCGCCGCCGCGCAGCAGCGCCCGGGCGCGACCGCCACGCACCAGGGCGATCGAGGCGCGTGGGCCTGCGCCCATGGCCAGGCCCGGCCAGGTACGGGTGGCCCGCGCCAGGCGCACGGCGTAGTCCAGCACCTGCTCGTCGAGCGCCAGTTCGCTGGCGATTTTCTGCAGGGCCTGCACATCCTTGGCCTGCAACAGGGTGCGCAATGGGGTGACGTCGAGCATGTCGGCGCGGGACGAGCGGGTCACCTGACGCACCATGCTCAGCTCTTCGTCCACCAGTGGGTACTCCATGCGCAGCTTGAGCATAAAGCGGTCCAGCTCGGCTTCCGGCAGCGGGTAGGTGCCTTCCTGTTCGATGGGGTTCATGGTGGCCAGCACCATAAAGGGCAGCGGCACGGCCAGGGCATTGCCCTCCAGGGTCACCTGGCGCTCCTGCATCACTTCCAGCAGGGCGGCCTGGGTCTTGGCCGGCGCCCGGTTGATCTCGTCGGCCAACAGCAGGTTGGTGAACACCGGACCCTTGCGCAACTTGAACTGCTCGGTCTGCAGGTCATAGACGGCGTGACCGGTGACGTCGCTGGGCATCAGGTCGGGGGTGAACTGGATGCGCGAGAACTCGCCGCCGAAGCAGCGTGCCAGGGCCCGTACCAACAGGGTCTTGCCCAGCCCTGGAACGCCTTCGATCAGCACATGGCCGCCGGCGATCAGCGCGGTCAGTACGTCCTCGATCACCGCGCCCTGGCCGATCAGGGCCTTCTGCAGTTCCTGGCGCAGGGCCTGGGCCAACTGGCTGGCGCGCTGGCGCTGCGCCGTCGGGTTGGCGGCCGGAGCGGTGGGGGCAATCGGGGCGATGGCTGCGGGGGCCGGGGCCGGGCTGCTGATGGGGTCTGGCGTCTGTTCGCTCATAGTGCATTCCTGAGGCTTGGCAGGTGCGCGACCTGGCGGGCGGGATGGGTGACAGGGGTGGCGGCTGGGCTGGGGGGCACCGGGCCGCCGAGGAGAGCGTGCGTCTGTTCGCTCATAGGGCATTCCTGAGGCTTTGCAGGTGCGCGACCTGGCGGGTGAACTGGCTGGCGGAAAGGCGCTGAGTCGTCGGACGCATGGCCTGGCCGATGGCGCTGGTCGGCTGTTGCGTCAGGCGACCGAGCACCTGCCATTGTTCGGCCACGCCGAGGCGTTCGAAACCGGGATGACGGCGCCGGGCACGGCGCTGGATATCCTGTTGCAGGCCCTGCAGCAGGCTCTGTTGGCCGCTGCGGCGCAGCATGAAATCTGCGCTACCGCGCAGGTGTTCCTCCAGTTGCCGGCGCGCGCGGCTGGCCGGTGCCTGCAGCGGGCCATGACGTTGGCCGACGTGCCACAGGAGAAGCAGGATCAGCAAAGCCGCGGCTGCCAGGGCCTGAGGGAAATAACGCAGCAGCAGACTGCCCAGGCCCCTGTGGTCGCTGTTGTAGAGCAAGGTGACCGCCGTGTCCTGGGACAGGTACCAGAGCAGCCAGGCGTGGTCGTACTCGTCGATCTCGTCGGTCTGCCAGAGGAGGTTATCGGTCAGTACAGTGATCAGGCCGTCACCGTGGTACAGCTGCAACAGGTGGGTCGCCTCGGCGCTGTTGGCCCAGGCATGGGCTCGGTTCTGCGCGTCGAACAGGTGATAGTCGGTGTCGAAGTCGAAATAAGCCGGGGCCTGCTCGTTTTCCAGATAGAGCTTGGTCAGCTCGGGATAGGTACCGGGCTGTGGGGGCGGCATGTCCGATTCGGCGGACCGATCGGCAGGGGATTCGGCCTGTTCACTGCTGTCTTCCACATCCTCCCAGTCTTCGTCGGCCTCTTCGGCCTCTTCGGATTCGTCCGTCTCGGCGTGCTCTTCCTCGGTGTCGAGGTCTTCACTGAGCAGCTGTTGAATCCCCAGGCTATCGAGCAGCAGGTCGCCGCTCTTACCCTCATTTTCTTCCCACAGCCGCTCCGCGACAAACAGCAGATGACCACCCTTGGCCGCCCATTGCAGCAAGCGCTCGGCCTGGCGCGGGCTCATCTCGCCGCGATCGCCCAACAGCATCAGGGTCTGGCCTGGGCTGGGCAGTGCGCTGAGCATGCCCAGGCTGTCGGCGCGCTGCACGGTCAGGCCCCGGCGCTGCAGAAAGTGCTCGGCGGCCAGGAAGGGGTTGGCCCTGACCTCTGGCGCCGGACCGTGCTTGACCGTTTCCTGGTAGGGTTCGGCGATGCTGTACAGGTACAAGCCCAGCAGGCCGAACAACAGCACCACCAGGGTGCCGAGAAAAATAGCGCTGCGCCGGCTCATGCCGTGACCTGCGGCTTGAACAGCCGTCGCCAGCCTTCGCACAGGCCACGCTTGAGGTTGTCCGGCGGCAGGCGATGGCCGTAGGCGAGATTCTGCCAGTGGCGGGTCAGCACCTGGGCGAAGCGGCCCAGCTCGGCTTGCTCCAGCGCGAGTACCAGCTGCAGCACCTCGCCTTCGGTGTGCGAGCCCTTGAGCGGCAATCGCAGGTCGTGCAGCAGGCGGCTGAGCAGCGCGCGATAGAGCAGCCCCAGGGCTTCACGGGGGTGATCCGCCCACAGCCGTTCGGCTTCCGTCGCGACATCCGCCGGCAGGCTTTCGGGGGCCAGTTCCAGGCCGAACAGCACGGCGGGGACATTGCGGCGCTTGCGTTGCGGCAGGCCCACACGAGCGGCAAAGGTGCTCAACCACTCGCGGTAGCGCCAGATCAGCAGCGCCAGCAGGCTGGCCAGGGCGGCCCAGAGCAGCACCTCGAAGAACACGGCCAGGCCGCCTATCACGCCCCAGAGCGCACCCAGTGTTATAAAAGCCTCCAGCAGGTCCTTAAGGCTGTCGATGTCTTCCGGCGTCAGTTCCTCGGCGGGCTTTTCCTTTTCCTCCGGACCGAAGCGCCAGCGGGTCACGCTTTCCTGGTGTTCGAACGGCGGTTGCGTCAGCAATTGCTCGATCTGCTGACGGGCGGCGACGCTGGTCAGGGGCTGTAGCAGCAGGCGCTCGGCCTCGGGGCCTTCGGGATCCTCCACCGGCAGCGGGCAGCTGCTGGCGACGTCGGCGGCCAGGGCCTGTGCCGGGGCCTGCATCAGCAGCACGCCGCAGCCGAGCAGCAGCGCATAGGCGGCGCCGGTCAGGCGCTGGCGCAGACGGCGAAACACCAGCTCGATGTCCCAGGCTTCCAGCAGGGTGCGACGGTTCAGGTAGAGGGTGAAGCCGCAGGCCACGTAGATGGGCTCCCAGATCACCAGCGCCAGCACGTAGAACAGATTGGACAGGTGTTCCAGCCAGCGCAGCTCGCCGCTGGCGGCCTGGACCAGGGTCTGCCAGTTCCAGTCCAGCTCGACCTGCGCCGGCAGCATCAGGTAGAACAGACTGATCAGGCCGATATAGAGCACCCCTTCCAGGTGCATGCCGACCAGGGTCAGCCAGGTCGCGCCGCCGGCGTCGCGCTGACCGAGAATGGCCAGGCGCTGGCTGCGTGCCGCCCCGGACAGACCCTCCAGTTGCATGGCGGGCAGATCGAAACTGCGGGTCGGACTGAAGCGTCGCCAGGTCAGGCTGGCCAGCAGTTGCGGCCGCAGCAGCCGCGGCAGGGCCTTGAGCGCTTGCTCGAGGCTCGGGGTGTCGCCGAACAAGGCGCGCGACAGGATAAACAAGGGCAGGCGCTCGTAGAGGGGCTTGAGCCACCAGAAGATCAGCACGGCCCAGCTCGGGTAGTCCCACAGCAGCAGGCTCAGCAGGGCGAACAGCGGCAGCGTCAGCAGTGCCCAGCTGGCCATCAGCAGCCCGGCGTGACGACGGGCCAGCAGCACGCCCAGGTCCATGGCTTCCCAGGCCGTGCGCGGGCGGATGGCAACGCTGGCATCAGTCAGGCGCATGGCGGCGATCCCCCGTGCGTCCGGCAAAGCCCAGGTAGGCGAATACCAAGAGCCACAACACCGCGCCGACCGCGAATTTGACGGCCGGCGTGGTGTAGGTCATGGACGACCAGTAAGCCTCGATAAAGGCGGCGATCAACAGAAACAGAATGACCCCTGCCACCAGTTGCACGCTGCGTCCGCCTGCCAGCCGCAGGGCCTCGGCACGCGTCAGGCGGCCCGGGGCGAGGAGGGCCCAGCCGAGCTTCAGGCCCGCGGCACCGGCCAGGGCGATGGCCGTCAGCTCGAAGGCGCCGTGGCCGATGACGAAGGACCAGAAGGTCTGGTTATAACCGATCTGAGTCAGGTGCCCGGCCACCGCGCCGATCGTCAGGCCGTTGAACAGCAGGAAGAACAGGCTGCCGAGGCCGAACAGCAGGCCGCTGGCGTAAGTCTGAAAGGCGATGCCGATATTGTTCATGATGTAGAAGCCGAACATCATCCAGTCGTCCCCCGCGTCGCGCTCGCTGAAACGGCCGATGCGCTTCGTGTCGGGGTCATACATGGTTTCCATGTCGCTGACCTGGGAAGGGTCCATCACGCTGTGGATCAGGTCTGGAAACAGGTACACCAGTAACCCCATGCCGATCAGACTGCCGAAAAACAGCAAGCTGGCGGCCAGCACCAATGGCCATTCGGCCCGCACCGCTCGGGGGAAGCCGCCGAGCACGAAACCGATCAGCTGGGCGCCCAGGTGGCTGCGGTGGCGATAGAACTGCTGATGACCGCGCATGGCCAACTGCTGCAGTTGATCGATCAAGTGGCTGCTGTAGCCGCGCGCCTGGGCCAGAGCCAGGTGCTGGCATAGACGCCGGTAGGCGGGGGCGAAGCCCAGGCTGCGCTTGGGGTCGGCTTTGCCGCGCTCCAGGGCCTCGAGCTGCTGCGCGAAGTGCTGCCAGTCGGGCTGATGCCGGCTCTCGAAGAGGCTCTGTTTCATGGCTGCCCCAGCAGGCCGTGGGCGATACCGTTGAGCCGTGCCTCGGCTTGCTCGACTGGCACCTGCAACGGCTCGGCGAGAATGCCGGCCAGCTCCGTGCGCCGCGCCGCGGACAGGGTGACCTGGCGTTCGGCGAAGCCGAGCAGGGCGCGCTGTTCGGCCAGGTCCAGGGTAAAGGGCGCCCGCTGCGCCTCGGCTTCCGGCAACGGAGGGCGCGCCGGCGGCTCATCGCGATAGACCACCAGGGTGCCCGCGGCCAGATCGCCCAGGCGCTTGAAGGCCGAATGGTTGAGACAGCTGAGCGCGCCCAGGGCGTAGCCGAAAGGCAGCATATCGACGAAGCGCAGCAGGTTGCGGGTCAGGGAGGCGCCCCAGCCGATCGGCGTGCCATCGTCGTGCACCACCCGCAGCTTCATTATTTGCTTGCCCGGCGAACGCCCCTGATTAAGGACTTCGAACAGCACCATGTACCACCAATTCAGCACGAACAGCAGCAGGCTGCCCAGGCCCACGCCGACCTGGCCCAGCAGCCAGAGCACCAAGGCCATGACCAGCATCACCACGCCGCGAATGCCCAGGTCGATGGCGAACGCCAGGGCTCTGGGTACCAGACCGGCGGGTCGCAGCATCAAGTCGATGCCTTCAGGGGTTTCCAGCGGGTAGCAGGTGTCCAGCAGCACGGCGGACGCCGAAGCTGAGGGGCGGATAGCGGCGGGAGACGGGAAAGGCATCGGCGGACTGTGTCGAGGAAAGCCCGATGCTAGCCAGCAGCAGGCAAGGAAGCAAGGAAGCAACCGGGCCAGCATGCTGGCCCGTGACTCGACGGGCTTACTTGGTTTGCGGCAGCACGCCGAAGATGGTGCGGTACAGGATGCCGTTGGCCACGACCATCATGGGCAGGGTCCAGATCAGCAGGATGCCCAGGGTGAGCATGCTGGCCATTATGATCAGGCCCAACAGCAGGTACAGACCAAAGACCTTGAACCAGTGCTGGGAAATGCCTTTACGCGAGGCTTCCATTGCCTGCCAGGGTGACAGGCCTCGCTCTACGATCAATGGCAATGTCAGGGAGTAGGCTATGGCCAGATAGATGCCGGGAATCAGGAACAGCAGATTGCCGATGGAGATCAGGATCGTCATCAGAACAGCGGCGACGACCAGCGGCAGGGTGCGACCGAAATGGCTGAAGACTTCACCAAAGACTATGGGTTGATCGGCGGCGCGGCGTATGCCCACCAACAGCACCCCGACTACGAAGGGGTAGATCAACGCCATGACCAAGATAAAGGCGGCGATGCTCAGCAGCACGCTGAAAACGATACCGACCCCTTGCAGTAAGGCGACACTCAGTGCACCGACGCCCATCAAAACCATCGGCAAGATAAAGGACAGGCCCATCATCACCACGGTAAACAGCAGGTAGCTGCCCAAGATCACACGCTTGGTGCCCTTGGTCCGTTCCCAGGCTTCGCCGAGCAGGGCAAGGATGCCGAAATCATAGCCGCGCGCCAGGGCTTGTTCGACGGTTAGTGGTACTCCGGCTTCGGGCAGCTTCTGCAAATCGCTGGCGGGAGCGGCGTAGGGCGAGGGGGCGGTGAGGGTGGCGTCAGTCACGGGTACTTCCTTGTGATGGCTGGTTTGTTTATACATGCTAGCGGTGCTGGCAAGTGGCCGGCAAGTTGATTGTCAGCGTCATCGACCGAATGTGCGCCGCGTCATGTTTTCCGCCCGCGATGTGACCCGGTACGGGCGGTCCGGCTCGGCGAGCGCGGATGCTAGACTGCCGGCCCAAGCCTTTTCAGGAGCCGCCCGTGGCCGCCAGCATATTCTGGTACGACTATGAAACCACCGGTATCAACCCGCGCAACGATCGTCCGTTGCAGGTGGCCGGCATTCGCACGGACGAGGCGCTGAACGAAGTCGATGAGCCCCTCAATCTCTATTGCCGACCCAGCGACGATATCCTGCCGCACCCGGCCGCGTGCCTGATCACCGGCATCACGCCGGGTCGTCTGGCCGAGCAGGGCTTGGGCGAGGCGCAATTCATGACCCGGGTGCACGCCGAGTTCGTGGTTCCGGGCACCTGCGGTGCGGGGTACAACAGCCTGCGCTTCGACGACGAGGTGACGCGCTACAGCCTGTACCGCAACTTCTTCGATCCCTATGCCCGCGAGTGGCAGGGCGGTAACAGCCGCTGGGACCTGATCGATATGGTGCGTACCGCCTATGCCTTGCGGCCCCAGGGGATCGAGTGGCCCGAGGAAGACGGGCGGGTCAGCCTTAAACTGGAGCGTCTGACGGCCGCCAATGGCCTGGAGCACGGCCAGGCTCACGATGCCCTGTCGGATGTGCGCGCCACCATCGCCCTGGCCCGCCTGATCCGTGCCCGGCAGCCCAAGCTTTACGACTACCTGTACCGCTTGCGCAGCAAACAGCAGGTGCTCGAGCAGGTAAAACTGCTGCAACCGCTGGTGCATATTTCCGGGCGCCATGCCGGCGCCCGGCATTACTTGTCGGTGGTCTTGCCGTTGGCCTGGCACCCCCGCAATCGCAACGCCCTGATCGTTTGCGATCTGCAGTCCGATTCTGCGCCGCTGTTGGATTTGGATGCCGAGACCCTGCGGCAGCGCCTGTATCGACGCCGCGATCAATTGGTCGAAGGCGAGCTGCCGGTGCCGCTGAAGTTGCTGCATATCAACCGTTGCCCGGTTGTGGCGCCATTGGCCGTATTGCGCGAAGAGGATGTGCAGCGCTTGCAGCTCGATTTGCCCGCGTGTCAGCGGCGTGGTTCCGAACTGGTCGAGGCCCAGGCGGTTTGGAAAGATAAATTGAGCCTCGTTTATGCAGTAGACGAATTTAGCCCCTGCGAAGACCCGGAGCAGCAGTTATACGACGGTTTTCTGGGCGACCGTGATCGGCGTTTGTGCGAACAGATACGCAATGCCGATCCGCTGCGTTTAGCGCGGGAGCAATGGCCGTTCGATGATGGGCGTTTAGCCGAGTTATTGTTTCGTTACCGGGCCCGTAACTTTCCCGAGACCCTGAATCCTGCCGAGCAGCAGGCTTGGTATGAATTCTGTCGGCAACGCCTGAGTACGCCGCAATGCGGCGCGCCCAATACCTTGGCCGGTTTCGATGCGGCGCTACAGGCTATTCTCGACCAGGCGCCTGGTAGCGTGCCGGCGGTCCTGCATGAATGGCAAGTCTATGTAGGCCAAGTGCGCCAGCGCTACGCCTTGTAACCCTCAATACCCCGAACGGGCTCAGTGTTGCGTAACGCAGGAATAAAAAACGCCAGCAAGGCTGGCGTTTTGGGTGTTGCAGTGCGGCGGGTACTTAGTCGAGCAGAGTAACCCAGCTCTCAACTACGTCGGAGCCCCACTTGGCTTTCCACTCTTTCAGGGTCTTGTGGTTGCCACCCTTGGTTTCGATGACTTCGCCGCTGTTCGGGTTCTTGTACTGCTTGACCTTGCGGGCGCGCTTGGTCGTGCCGGTGGCCTTGCCGCTGCGCAGGTTCTTGCCCGCCTTGGCTTCCGGGTCGAGCATGGCAATGATATCGCGCAAGGATTTCTGATATTCGCCCATCAGGGTGCGCAGCTTGCCTTCGAATTCCAGTTCTTTTTTCAGTTTGTCGTCTTGGGAAAGATTCTGCAGGCGTTCTTGCAGTTCTTTGATAGCTTCTTCTGTGGCGCGATATTCATTGATCAACGACATTTTCGGTACCTTGAATTCGGAAGTGGACACGCGGTGTGGTTGCAATAGTAGTCAGGCACTTTACCTAAGTAAACAGCTTTGAAAGATTTTGCCGCATTTATGTCTATTCAATTCAACGCGGCGGCTAATTCAAAGAATGCTATTCCCGCTTCGTATCGCGTTAACCCCGCTCGTCCTCGCCAACCCGTGCCGCGCAGAAGCATCGAGTTGGATAACTTTGGTATTACTGCTTTTGCGGCAATTAGCCGCGAACTCGACTTTTGTTCGTGCTGTTTGCGAGTGCGGGGGTTCTTTCGTGCGGCGTGCAAGGGCTGCAGTTTTTCCAGGCTGTGGCAGAATACGTGCTTTGCGGAGTCCTCGGAGTTTTTTAATGCGTACTTTTCGTCTGGTTATCGCCTGTCCGGACCGTGTCGGTATCGTGGCCAAGGTCAGCAACTTCCTGGCCGCCCATAACGGTTGGATAACCGAGGCCAGCCATCATTCGGATAACCAAAGTGGCTGGTTCTTTATGCGCCACGAGATTCGCGCGGACTCGCTGCCCTTCGACCTTGATGGCTTTAAACAGGATTTCGCACCGATTGCCCGCGAATTTTCCATGGAGTGGCGCATTACCGACTCGGCGCAGAAGAAGCGCGTGGTACTGATGGCCAGTCGCGAATCCCACTGCCTGGCCGACCTGCTGCACCGTTGGCACAGTAACGAACTGGAATGCGAAATCCCCTGCGTGATCTCCAATCACGACGAATTGCGCAGCATGGTGCAATGGCATGGCATTCCTTACCACTGGGTACCGGTCGATCCCCAGGACAAAGCACCGGCCTTTGCCGAGGTGGCGCGACTGGTACAGCATTACCAGGCCGATGCACTGGTGCTGGCGCGTTATATGCAAATTTTGCCCCCCGGCCTGTGCCGCGAATTCGCCCACAGGGTCATCAATATCCACCACAGCTTTCTGCCGTCGTTTATCGGCGCCAAGCCTTACCATCAGGCTTCGCTGCGCGGTGTGAAGCTGATCGGCGCAACCTCCCACTATGTCACCGAGGAGCTGGACGCCGGCCCCATCATCGAACAAGACGTGGTACGGGTGACCCACCGCGACAGCATCGAGGAAATGGTGCGTCTGGGTAAGGATGTGGAAAAAATGGTCTTGGCCCGTGGGCTACGCTTCCACTTGGAAGACCGCGTATTGGTGCACGACAACAAGACGGTGGTGTTCGACTGATCCGCCGCCAGCGCCCCGCTCGCTTCGCGCTGCAAGGAGTTCCTATGCTCAAGTCCATCAAGGTTCGTGACTACATGACCCGGCATCTGGTTACCTTCAGAGCCGACACCGATCTGTTCACGGCGATCAATCGCTTGCTGGAGCACCGCATTTCCGGCGCGCCGGTGGTGGATGGCGAGGGACACCTGATCGGCTTGCTTTCCGAGGGCGATTGCTTGCGCGGGATATTGTCCGGCACCTACTACGAAGCCATCGGCGGCACCGTCAGCGCCTACATGACCACGGCAGTGGAAACCATTTCGCCCGAAGCGGACATCATCGAGGTCTCGGAGCGTTTCCTGCACGGGCGCCGGCGGCGCATGCCGGTGGTGGAGGGCGGTCGCCTGATCGGACAGATCAGCCGTCACGATGTCCTGCGCGCGGTCAAGGAGTTCGCCCAGCATGATCCTGGCCACCCCAATTACAGCTGAGATCCGGGTCGTGCCGGTAAGCGGCCTGGTATCCCCGGGCCGATGGATGCAGGATCAGGTGCCAAGGAGCAGTCCATGAGTGATCCACTCGAACGTGCCACGTCCCGCCCGCCACCGACCCTGGGAGAGGGCTGCACCAGCCGTTACGATCCCGAGGCCATGAGCAGCGAAGACGGCACCGCGTTTCCGGACGCCGCCGAGCTGTGGCAGCGGCTGCGCAAGCAATCCGACGCGCCGGGTCAAGCGCCCGTCCCCGAAGTGCCGCCCGAGCCGCAGTAAGCCTGCTGCCCGGGGCCCCGGACAGCCCTGCGTTAGATACGGAAGCTGCCGACCAGCTGCTTCAGGCGCGTGGCTTGCTGCTCCAGATCGCCGCAAGCGCGCAGGGTGGCCTGCAGGTTTTCCACGCCGTCCTGGTTGAGGGTGTTGATCTCGGTGATGTCCATGTTCAACGACTCGATCACCGCGGTTTGCTCCTCGGTGGCGGTGGCCACCGACTGGTTCATGCCGTCGATCTCGCCGATGCGCTGGGTCACGCTGCCCAGGCGCTCGCCGGCCTGGTTGGCGATCACCACGCTGTCCTCGCTGTAGCGCTGGCTTTCGGTCATGGTGCTGACCGCCTCACGGGAGCCGACCTGCAGCTCCTCGATCATCTTCTGGATTTCCTGGGCCGATTCCTGGGTGCGGTGGGCCAGGTTGCGTACCTCGTCGGCGACCACGGCGAAGCCGCGACCAGCCTCGCCGGCACGCGCCGCCTCGATGGCGGCGTTGAGCGCCAGCAGGTTGGTCTGCTGGGAGATGCTCTTGATCACCTCGAGTATCTGCCCGATGTCCACGGTCTTGCCGTTGAGCGTTTCGATATTGCTGCACGAGGCGCGGATCTTGCCCGACAGGTCATTCATCGCCTGGATGGTTTTCTCCACCACCTGGCGACCGTCCTCGGCCTGGTGGCGCGCGTCCGAGGCCTGGGTCGAGGCGTCCGCGGCGTTGCGCGCGATTTCCTGGGCGGCGGCGCCCAGCTCGTTGATGGCGGCGGCCACGCTGTTGGTGCGGCTGGACTGCTCATCGGAATTGACCATGGACGAGTTGGAGGCCTCGAGCACGCGCTTGGCCACCTCGTTGACCTGGGCGGTGGCCGAGGACACCTCGCCGATGGTGGCGTGGATGCGCTCGACGAAACGGTTGAAGGCGCGGGCCAGGGCGCCGAATTCGTCCTGGGATTCAATGCTCAGGCGCTTGGTCAGGTCGCCCTCGCCCTGGGCGATGTCCTCCATGGCCTTGCCCATCACATGCAGGGGTTGCAGCAGGATACGGATCAACATGCTCAGCAGCAGCAGGATCAACACCACGGCGATCAGCGTGGCGACCAGGGCCGAGGTGCGGAAATCGCTGAGCATGGAATAGGCCTTGGCCTTGTCGATGCTCAAACCCATGTGCCAGGTCACCGAGGGGAGTCCCTTGATCGGGCTGAAGGTGAGGATACGGGTCTGGCCATCCTGTTCGACCTCGCTGAACCCACTGCCGATCCGGGGGGTGTTCTGCGGGAACACATCCTTGAGGTTCTTCATCACCAGGCTCTTGTCCGGGTGCACCAGGATGGTGCCGTCGCCGCTGACCAGAAAGGCATAGCCCATGCCGTCGAAATCCAGGCCGTTGATGATCTGCACCAGCGTCTGCAGGCTCAGGTCGCCGCCGACCACGCCGGCAGCTTTGGCCGGGGTGGCGATGGTGATGATCAGCTCGCCGGTGGCGGCATCCACATAGGGTTCGGTCAGGGTGGTGCCGCCGGCCTTCACGGCGTCCTTGTACCAGGGCCGGGTGCGCGGGTCGTAATCCGCCGGCATGGTTTCGTCCGGACGCATGGTAAAGGCGCCGTCCTGGGTGCCCAGGTAGCTGAAGGTGAATGTCGAAGTCAGGGCCTTCTGCTCCAGCAGGCCGATCACCGCGTCCGGTGCCGGATTGGCGGCGATGGTCTGGGACGCGCTTTCCACCAGCAGAATCCGCCCCGACAGCCAGTTCTGAATACTGTCGGCGGTGACGCCGCCCATCTCGTTCAGGTAGTTTTCCAGATCGGCGCGTATCGCATTGCGTTGCAGGTAATCGTTGTACAGGGTGAACAGGGAAAAGGCGGCGACCACCACCAGGGTGGCCGCAATCAGAATCTTATGGCTGAACTTCAGGGTCATGGCTGCTGGCATCCGATTATGTCTGACACCCGTCTGGGCATATGGCTATGCTGCGCTGGGCGAGGAGAAGCGCTCTAAGGGTTATGTCGGCCACTATTCAGTAAAGCTTTAACGGGAGGTAATTCCATGCCATTTAGCGATCACTTGGTGCTCGGGGCCGATCCGGCCAGTCAAGCCGTGAGTCAGTCCTTGCGCCT
Organism: Pseudomonadota bacterium; assembly: GCA_040385585.1. Classification (GTDB taxonomy): domain Bacteria; phylum Pseudomonadota; class Gammaproteobacteria; order Pseudomonadales; family Pseudomonadaceae; genus Aquipseudomonas. The sequence goes on from JAZKHB010000062.1 coordinate 63,419, forward strand.
GAGCAATCGCCATGGCCTGGTAGCCGGTGCGACCGGGACCGGCAAGACCGTCACCCTGCAGCGGCTGGTGGAGAATTTCAGCGATGCCGGGGTGGCGGTATTCGCCGCCGACATCAAGGGCGACCTGTGCGGCCTGGGCGCCGCGGGCGCACCCCAGGGCAAGGTGGCGGAACGCATCGCCGGCATGCCCTGGTTGGCGCACCGGCCCCAGGCCTACCCGGTGACGCTGTGGGATATCCAGGGTCGCAGCGGCCATCCGCTGCGCACCACCCTGAGCGAGATGGGTCCGCTGCTGCTGGGCAACCTGCTGGAGCTGACCGACAGCCAGCAGGCGGCGCTCTACGCCGCCTTCAAGGTGGCGGACCGAGAAGGTCTATTGCTGCTGGACCTCAAGGACCTCAAGGCGCTGCTCAATCACCTCAAGGACCATCCCGAGCTCTTGGGGGAAGACCGCGCGCTGTTCACCAACCCCTCCAGCCAGGCGCTGCTGCGCCGGTTGTCGAGCCTGGAACAGCAGGGTGCCGAGGCCCTGTTCGGCGAGCCGGCGCTGCAGCTGGCGGATATCCTGCAACTCGATGGCGACGGCCGCGGGCGCATCCATCTGCTGGACGCCAGTCGCCTGGTGCACGAGGCCCCCAAGGTCTATGCGACCTTTTTGTTCTGGTTGTTGGCCGAGCTGTTCGAGCAATTGCCCGAGCGGGGCGATGCCGACAAACCGTTGCTGGCGCTGTTCTTCGACGAAGCCCATCTGCTGTTCACCGATACCCCCAAACCCCTGCAGGAGCGCCTGGAACAGGTGGTGCGATTGATCCGCTCCAAGGGGGTGGGGGTGTATTTCGTGACCCAGTCGCCGGGCGATCTGCCGGACGACATCCTGGCGCAGTTGGGCCTGCGCATTCAGCACGGCTTGCGCGCCTTTACCGCCAAGGAGCAGAAATCCCTGCGCGCCGTCGCGGACGGTTTCCGGCCCAACCCAACCATTGATACCCTGGCGGTCCTCACCGAACTGGGCATCGGCGAGGCCCTGGTCGGCACCCTGGAAGACAAGGGCACACCGGCCATGGTCCAGCGCGTGGCGATCGCCCCGCCGCAGTCGCGTATCGGCCCGCTCAGCGAGGCCGAGCGGACGGCCCTGATCCGCCAGTCGCCCCAGGCCGGGCGTTACGACAAGCCCATCGACCGCGAGTCGGCCTACGAAATACTCAGCGCGCGCCAGGCCGCGGTGGTTCAGCCGCCAGCGCCACCCGCCGCACCCGGCAAAGCCAGCAAGGTCGAGCCCGGTTTGGGCGAAAAGGCCGGCGATTACCTGGGCGACCTAGCCGGGCAGGCGATGAAGAGTGCGGTGCGCCAGGTGGCCACCCAACTGGGCCGTCAGCTGGTGCGTGGGTTGCTGGGTTCGTTGCTGGGCGGCAAAGGGCGCTAGCAGGCTGTTGAAAAACTACCTGCGTTGCCCCCCTCAAGGAAAAGATCGGGGCGTCAAAAACACGCTTGGACGAACGAAGTGAGAACGTCTGCAAGACGGCCCGAAGGGCGAGCGGAGCGAGTAATGCTCATTTACACCTCGAAAACTCGTATGCGAGCCCAGTCCGCTTCCTCGCCTATTTTTGTCGGGGGCGCCTAGCCTTGTCTCGGCTGCCTCGCCTACGTTTACAACGGCCTGCAAGGGCCTGTGGATATTACCCGGCGGCGTCGGTGCCTAGCGGTTGATACTGCAGGGTGAAACCCAATTCTGCGGATTGTCCCTGGCGTAGCAGCTGCAGGCCCGGGTGGCCGGGCAGGTGGTGGGCATTGACCGGATGGGTTACCGGTTCGAAGCAGAAGAAACTCTGTGCCGGCGGGCAATACAGGAGGTAGTGCTCGGTCCCCGTGCCACGGCAAATCAGTTGGTAACCAGCATCGGCCTGGATGATCCGGCATTCACCGTTCCAGCCGCCAAAGGCATGGTCGACCTGCTGGGCAGGCAGGTGTTTGGGTTCGCTGAAATCCCAGATTTTCGGTAGCAGGCCGAGTCCGGTGGACAGGTGCCCGTCGTCGGCCTGCCAGAGGTGTCGGGCCGGTGCCTGGAGTCGGGTATGGGCGGTGCGGGGGAAATAGGGATGCCAGCCCAGGCCATGCCAGGCGGCGCGTACGTCTTGATGAGTGACCTGCAAATGCATTTCCAGCCGGCCCCGATTCAACAGCACGCGTTGCACGGCCCGGTAGGCGAACGGCACCTGACAGTCCAGGTGCAGGGTGATTTGCGTCGGGCTTTGCTCGAGCACCTGCCAGGGCTGCTGCCAGGCGCTGCCGTGGATCGGCAGCGGATCATTCGGGCTGTTGGGCGCCAAGGCAAGCCAGCCATCCGGGCCAGCGAAACCACCCTGGGCAATGCGATTCGACCAGGGCGCCAGCGGATAGCCGGCCAGGCGTCTGGGGCTGGCGCTGGCGATTGCCTGTGCGTCGCTGGGCCGCAGCAGCGCCTGGCCGTTGCGGCGCACTGTCCAGTTGACGAGGCTGCCACCGATGGCCGGGGCCAGGGTCAGGCGCGTCAGTTCATCTTCGAGGATGATCAGGTCCGGGGTCACGGGTATCGCTCCGATGCGCTGTAATAGCCTGCCTTTGGGTGTGTCATCGTACAACCTGCTAGGCTATGATGAGCCTTTACTTTTTCAGCCGAGAAAAGACCGCCGCCATGGACAGTCCGAACACCGCGCCGCGCGTTCGCCGCAAGCACCGCAGCCTTGCCCAGGAACTGGTGACCGAGCTTTCCCAGCGGATTCGCGATGGTGTGATCAAGCGCGGGGACAAGTTGCCGACCGAGTCGGCGATCATGGAAGAGCAGGGGGTCAGCCGTACCGTGGTGCGCGAGGCCTTGTCGCGTTTGCAGGCCTCCGGGTTGGTGGAAACCCGTCACGGCATCGGCACCTTCGTCCTGGATACGCCGAGCCCCAGCGGCTTCCGCATCGACCCGGCGACCATAGTCACCCTGCGCGATGTGCTGGCGATTCTCGAACTGCGCATCAGCCTGGAGGTGGAGTCGGCCGGTCTGGCGGCGCAGCGGCGCAGCACCGAGCAACTGGCGGCCATGCGCGCGGCGCTGGATGCATTGGGTTACAGCGTGGCCCAGCAGGGCGATGCGGTGGCCTCGGATTTCCAGTTCCACCTGCTGATTGCCGAGGCGACCGGCAACCGCTACTTCACCGACATCATGAGCCACCTGGGCACCAGCATCATTCCGCGCACCCGCTTGAATTCGGCGCGCATCGCCCAGGATGACCAGCAGCATTACCTGGCGCGCCTGAGCCGCGAACACGAGCAGATCTTCGAGTCCATCGCCCGTCAGGATTCCGATGCGGCCCGCGCCGCCATGCGCCTGCACCTGACCAACAGCCGCGAGCGCCTGCGTCAGGCCCACGAGGCCGCCGAGGCGCAGGCCCAGCAGGCCTGAGCCCTCACGCGGGACGGCGGCGGTAGGTCAGCAGCACGATGCCGCCGACCACGATCAGGCCGCCGACAATTTGCAGGCCGTTGAGCCACTGGCCGAGGATCAACCAGCCGAACACCAGCCCGGCCACCGGTTCGATATTCATCACCGGCGCGTTACGCGCGATATCCAGTCGCGTCACCAGAATAAACAGCGCGGAAAAGGCCATGCCGTAGAGCAGCACCAGGCAGCCGAGGGCGATCCAGCCGGCAGGGGCCGTCGGCAGGTCCATGCCACCTGGTAGCACGCCGGCCGCTCCCGCCAGCGCCGAGGCGGCGAAGACCACCAGCAAGGTCAGCATGCTGCGCACCGTCCCCGGCAGGCCGCTGAGCTTGTGATCGGTGATCCACAGGGCGTAGGCGAAGACCGCGGCGCCGGTCAGGCCGAACAGCACGCCCTCGACCCAGTGCGCGTCGACCGCCTGCTGGCCGGATAACTGGGTCGGCACGTCCAGCGCCAGCAGCAGGCCGACCAGGATCACCCCCATCAACAGCGCGATCCGGCGCGTCGGCCTCGGCCCGCCCAGGGCCCAGGTCAGCAGGGCGAGCAGGATGGGCGCCAGGTTGACCACCAGCAGCGCCAAGGCCACCGGAATCCGCGCCACCGCCGAGTAGATGCAGAAGCTCTGTATGGCGATCAGCAGGCCGAGCAGCGACTGCCAACGCCAGGTCTGTCGCGTCATCCGCAACGAGTCGCCGCGCCACAGCACCAGGCCGGCCAGCACCAGCAGGGTTATCCCTGAACGGCAGAGGATCGCCAGCAGCAGCCCGGTGCCATGGTCGAAGGCGATACGCGCGGCGATATGGTTGGCGGCGAAGGCACTGGCCAGCAGGGCCAGCAACAGCACGGCCAGGTGGCGCGGTAAGGGGGCGGGGGCGGACATCAGCGGCGGAATTCCTTGGACCAATGGGAAACGCCGCCCCGGGCGGCGTGTCCCGGGGCGGTATGGTTACAGCACCACGCTCGGCAGCCACAGCGAGATCGCCGGCACGTAGGTGACCAGTATCAGCACCAGGAACAGCGCCGCGTAGAAGGGGATCATTGCCTTGACCGTGCTTTCGATGCTGACCTTGCCCACCGCCGCGCCGACGAACAGCACCGCGCCCACCGGCGGGGTGAGCAGGCCGATGCCCAGGTTCACCAGCATGATCATGCCGAAGTGCACCGGGTCGACGCCGATGCCGAGGATCACCGGCATCAGGATGGGGGTGAGGATCAGGATCAAGGGGGCCATGTCCATGACGGTGCCGAGCAACAGCAGCATGACGTTGATGCACATCAGGATCACGTAGCGGTTGTCCGACAGGGTCAGGAACGCCGTGGTGATCTTCATCGGGATCTGCATCAGGGTCATGATATAGCCGAAGCTGGCGGCGAAGCCGATCAGGATCATCACGATGGAGATGGTCCGCACGGTGCGGTGCATCAGCTTGGGCAGCTCACGCCACTTGTAGTCGCGGTAGATGAACATGGTCACGAAGAACGACCAGACCACGGCGATCGCCGCCGACTCGGTGGCGGTGAAAATCCCGGAGAGGATACCGCCAAGGATGATCACCATGGCCATCAGGCCCCAGAGCGCCTCGCCGGCTATTTTCAGCGCCTGGCGCAGCGGGATCACTTCACCCTTGGGGTAGTTGCGCTTGCGCGCGAAGATCAGGCACAGCCCCATCATCACCGCGCTGAGCAGCAGGCCCGGCATCACCCCGGCCATAAACAGCGAGGCGATGGACACCGTGCCGCCCGCGGCCAGGGAGTAGAGCACCGAGTTGTGGCTGGGTGGGGTCAGCAGCGCCTGCACCGAGCCGCTCACGGTGACCGCGGTGGAAAAATCACGGGGGTAGCCGTTCTTGACCATCTCCGGGATCAGCACCGAACCGACCGAGGCCGTGTCGGCCACCGAGGAGCCGGAGATGGCGCCGAAAAAGGTCGAGGCGACGATATTGACCAGGGACAGGCCGCCGCGCACGAAGCCCACCAGCACCCCGGCGAAGGCCACCAGCCGTCTGGACATGCCGCCTTCGGCCATGATCGCGCCGGCCAGGACAAAGAACGGAATGGCCATCAGCGAGAACTTATTGACCCCCCCGGCGACCTGGATCATCAGGGCGTCGAAGGGGATGTCGATCCACCAGGCGCCGATCAGCGCCGACAGTCCCAGGGCGTAGGCCACCGGCATGCCCAACATGATGAGGACGATAAAACTGCCCAACAGGATAAGCGCGTCCATTTATGCGGCACCTTCGTTTTCTTCGACCAGGTCGAAACGCACGACTCGGCGGTTGCTCTGGTCGCCCAGGAAGAGTTTTTCCAGCACGAAGACCAGGGTCAGCAGGCCGCCGATGGGAATCGGCGCGTAGGTCATGCCCACCCGCAGCGTCGGCAGGGCACTCATGTACTGGCCCCAGGTGGCCTTGCACAGCGAGTAGCCCTTGACGGCCATAAACAGGCAGATGACCGCCATCAGCAGCTGCACCAGGATGGCGGAAAAGGCCTTCAGCTTCGCTGGCATGCGATCGGTCACCATGGCCACGGCCATGTGCGCGCCGGCGCGGTAGCTGGCGGCGGCGCCGATAAAGGTGAACACCACCATCAGCAAAATGGCGGTTGGCTCGGGCCAGCTGGAGCCGGTGCCCAGCACGTAACGGGCAAAAATGCCCCAGGGGATGATCAGGGTCATGGTCAGCACGGCCAAGCCGGCGACCCAGATGCAGGCCATGTAAAGCCTGTCGTTGAACTGCAGCAGCGTACTTCTCATGGACTTCACCACGTCCGCGGCAATCGGGTCTGCACCCGTCGTCGCGGCGTTATCAGAGTGACGGAATTACTGCACGGCCTCGATACGCTTGATCAGGTCGGCGTAGGGTGCGCCGTACTGGGCCCGCACCGAGGCGGTGGCGTCGTAGAAGGGTTTTTTGTCGACAGTGATGAACTCGACCCCTGCCGCCTTCAGCTTGGCCTCGCTACTGGCGGACTTGGCGTCCCACAGCACACGCTCTTCCTGTTGCGCTTCCTTGGCCACCTTGGTCACCAGGGCCTGTTGCTCGGGGGTGAGCT
>JAZKHB010000063.1:0-8491 GCA_040385585.1 Pseudomonadota bacterium
ACGCCACCCGCGGCAATATCGACGTCACCCTGAACCTGATCGATTGACCCAGTCGCAGGACGCCAGACCCAGGTCGCTGTGCTTGAAAATCCCCGACGTCCACGACAGGACGCCGGGGTTTTTACCGTTATGAGGCGTGATTCGGGGCCGCATGATGCGTAGTCGGGCTGGCTGGGGTCCGCTCCACCGTCGCGCCCGGTTATTTCTGCCAAGAGGAGGGACGGCAGTGGGCTCGTATCGGCGCCTTGGCGCGAATGATGTGCCTAAGGGGTTTTCAGACGCTCGTCGGAATTGAGCGCGAGGCTGTAGCGGGGCGGGTAAATAAGGGCTTCGTCGCGAGGTTCTTCGCCAACGCATCATCTGCAGGCGTGGCGCTTCTGTCAGACACTGCCCACGGCCGTGCTGTCGTACCGAGCCTGGACTCGATGCTCACCCGCTCGGGTAACTGCGCGAAATGAGTGGAGCGGGTCAGTCAGCGATAGAACATGCCGCGACCACGGAAATAGGTTGCGAAATCGTTTTCGGCTACCCGGCCTTGGCTGCTGGAATCGTGTTGGATAGTGATCAGCTGCGGTTGTCCAGCTTGTCGATTCGGGGTGAGGCGAAGCACTAATCCGGTGTGATCCATAGCCGGGGTCACAAAGATGTCGTTGACCCGTACGTGTGCAACATCCACATCCTGCATGCCTTGGACCAAAGTACGGACGCGATAGGTATATCCCTCTAAACAATGCTCGCTACTGTCTCCACGGTGAATACCGCGCTGGTGGGCAACCCAGTGTGCGCATCCGGTTCCAGCAATAGGCTGCCAGTTGTTGGCGCTTGCGTACCAGATGAAGCAGTCTTTGGGTTGTACATGCCGGTCAACCCTTGAGCGTGCCGCAACCATGCCGCTCTGGCACTCGGCGCAGTAATGCTTGAGGTGAACAGTGGTTACGCTTTCACGCCCAGGGTGGTGTATGCATCGGCTCATCCGTGTCTCCAATCAGTATCCCTGTTCAAAGGTGTGTCAGGGCGTAGCGTTACTTCAATTCATCAAGTTTCATGCGAATGGCTGTTTGAGCCACAGGGGACTTCACACTGATAAAAAACTGGGTGGGATCTATGGCTTGCGGCTTTGCGGGCACGATATGGTCCCGCAGAAGATCAACCAGGCTTCTTGCATCCTGGGTACCGTCATATCCGGCGTAGCGGCGCGTTTTCAGGTCCGCGACGGGGAGTGCCAGCATCTCTTCGAACGCCTTTATTAACTCCGAACGCTGCGCATTATCCTCGGCTTGGATTTCTGCTCCCGACAGATAAGCAGAGACGCTGTTCTCGGCGGCTATATCGGCATTGCTGTGGGCGCTATATTGCTGCGCGCAGCCTGTCACTAGCGCTGAGCAAATCAGGTAAATACAGAGTTTCAGGGTTCTCATGCCCAGGCCTTTTGCATTTTCACGTGCATCGATGTCGATCAGATGATCCGTGCCAGTCGCTAAACAGTCACTCGTGTCTACAGGGTCAGGCGGGGCCGGTCCATAGGGGCAAGGCATTTTTGTGAGGTGGATTCGCTGGGGTAACGGCCGATACAAGCCTGGCGGTTAAGAATGAAACGACAGTGTTCGCCACTTCGATTGACGGCTATTCACTGGACACTTCGCGGCTGATAAAGATTTTCATTCTTAGGCTCGACCCGCTCTGCGGTCTTCCCTTGCGGCTGCATCGCTCCTACTATTTCGATCCCTTCGTGGTTATGGATGACCCTGTAAATGCAGTTCACCGCTCAGCGCCTGATCGACGAAGCCATGCTCGATCCTGTGAATGCGCAGCTGGTTTCCCGGCTGCCTGGCCTCGGTCTGAACCAGTGCCTGCTGACGGCGGGTTGCCTGTTCCAGGCGGCTTGGAACTGCCTGTCGGGCCGGCCGGCGTCCTGGGGCGTTCAGGATTACGATGTTTTCTACTTCGACGAAGACCTGTCCTGGAAGCGGAAGATGCCGTTATCCAGCGGGTGAAACGGCTGACAGACGACCTGGGCGTTAACGTGGAAGTGAAAAACCAGGCGCGTGTTCACCTCTGGTACCCGCACCGCTTCGGGGCCGCCTACCCACGGCTTAGCTGCGCCCGTGATGGCGTCGACCGCTATTTGGTGGCCTGTACCTGCATCGCTCTCGATGTGGCCTGCGGTGAGCTCTATGCCCCTTTCGGGTTGCAGGAATTGAGCGACGGCATCCTGCGGATAAACCCGAAAAATCCCCAGCCGCGTCTCTTCAAGCACAAAGCCCAAAGCTACCAGGCGCGCTGGCCCTGGCTGACCATGGCTGCCGAATAAGGTTTATGCGCGGATGCAGGCGCCCGGCCCGGCCCAGTCCTATCCGCAGAACTACAGAGTCCGGTGGGCGGCGGCGCTACGCCCCGAGGCTCCAGAGCGGATGATTGCTTATCAGCGCCGTGGTCCAATTCGTGAAGGCACGCACCCGTGCCGAAAGGTGCCGGGTAAAGGGGTAGGCCAGGCTGATGGGCATGCTGTCTGCCCGCCTCGCTGGGCGAGCTGGTGCGCATCCGCGCCTCGCAAATCAACGGCTGCGCCTACTGCGTGGATCTGCACAGCACCGATGCGACCAAGGCCGGCGAGTCGATGCGGCGTTTGATGGCGATCGCCCACTGGAAGGACACACCCTTTTTCGATGAGCGCGAACGCGCCGCGTTGCTCTGGACCGAAACGCTCACCTTGGTCGCATCCCGGCATGCGCCCGATGCGGTGTATCAGGAAGTGGCCGCCCAGTTCGACGCCACGCAGCTCTCGGAGCGGAGTTTCGTCATCGTCACGATCAATGCCTGGAACCGCTTCGGTGTCGGCTTTGCGATGCAGCCGGCCTGAGCGCGGGGCTACCTAGCGGAGCCGGCCCGGCGACAGGCTTAGGCGCGGGTCCTGAGTCAATGACAGGAGTGACGTGATGGGGTGTTTCGCTGCAGACAACTTCGGTGGTACTGGCCGCCGTGCTCGGTTAGGGCTTCTGGAGCGTTATTTATTTAAAAGTATATTGATTGAATAGTTAGGCGTTTCCAGCTTGATCGGGTCTCCGCTGATCCAGCTAACCTCGACTTTACTGATAAAATGGCGTGACGTGCCGCAAGCTGGATCAAAGGGCACTGCCGCAATGCTGTGATAGATTTTTTGATGGTGTGCATCGGCTCGAATGACCGTGCGGACATACTCGCTGGAATGAGTTGCGCAAGGCCGGTCGGCCTCGGCGTTGGGCATCTGCAGCACCACCAACCGACTGTCGAGCACTGTGCCGTATCGGCCGGGACCCGGGCCTTGAGCATAGAGTTCGCAAGAATTGGTTTTTGCATAACAGGTGGTAACTTCGATATCGCCCATTGCCGTGACACTTGCCGCGCTCGGGGCGCTTTCCCAGCGACTTGAACGCAAGACATAACCTGTCGTGCCGGCCGGTAGGCCTGGCCCAAAATGAATTGTCGTAGTGGAAGTGCCCGGTACGAAATGACTGTCCTTGTCAGCGTTGGATCCCCAAGCATCGCTTCCTGCTAGGGCATTGACGATATTGAGCGAGGTATTTGCAGCGCGCAGGGTCAAGTTGTCGGAAACGCTAGCGCCTGTTCCCTTGGCACTCCTTGCAAGAAATTTACAGGTGTAGGTGCCGGCAATTGGCGCCTTGAACAGGTATCGAACGATCAGCGCGAGTTCGCCGTTCGAACCCTGGTGAAAATCGTTGCCTTCATGGTTTCTCGAGGTCCAGAGGCTGCCCGAAGGGTTGGCTGAGGGCAGGCTGCACTCGACCTTGAGGGCCATCATCATTATGCCTGCCGTGCTGCTTGCGGCCTGGCCCTTGGCGTTGATGTAGAGTTTCTGGCCGGCAGCCAGTGTTCGCGTTTCGGACAGTCCGGGGATTTCATGGAGCAGGTTGTCGGTGGGAATGATGAAGTCCTGTTGAAGGCCGACCTGTCCTGAAACGGCGTTGGGGGCCGCAATAGTGGCGACAAGCGATAGTAGTCGACTTATTACAGCATGCTGCTTGGAACTCGAATGCATTTGCCTAATCTCCCTGCTTTGATTGGGTAGTGAAATCACAGTCGCTATCCTCAAGCGATAGTGGGGAACAATACAAAACCCACTGCTCCCTATCCGCAGGGGTGCTCTATGCCCAAATACTGTTCCGCCATCTCCCCGACCACTTCCAGCAACTCCTCCTGCTTGGGAATGCCCTGGTTATCCGTGGGGATGAAACGTTTGGCGATCATTTCGAAGTCGCCACTGTCCGCATTGAGCGAGAGGTACTCGATATACAGGTGGCGCGGTGTGCCTTGGATCAGCTCCGTGATGCTGTAGTCGAACCGGAGTGCGCCCTTGCGGCTGATGCAGTTTTTGGTGGTCGACAGGTAGAAAGACCGCCAGCCTTCCGTCGCGTAGAGTGCCTTTATCCACCTTGGGTCACAGGCGCTGCGTAGCTGGGTGAGCACCGCCCGCACTTGCTCGTGCACCTCGGCGATCGCGACGTCCCACGAGGCCAACTGAGCCGCGCCTGAAGTGTCTTTCGGCTTGGCCGTGACCTGGCGTGGCTTGGCCACTGGCAAGGCCAGGGCCCGGGCGGCGAACTCACTGCCCTTGAAGTTTTTCAGGTCGGCCTGGGTCAGCTCGCCGCGCTGAGACAGGGCCTGCGCCAGCTCATAGGCGATATCGAAACACTGGTTGCCCAGGGCGATACTGAGCGCGCTGCGCTTGCGGTTGTTTTTCAGGCTGGGGTCGACGCCGTGTTCCAGCAGTAACCGGGTCACGGCCAGGGTGTCGCCACAACGGCTCCAGGTACAGCTGACGCCAGCCACGATCGAGGCCAGTCCGTCGGCATCCCCCGCGGCGTACATCAACGCGGTATTGCCGTCCTTGTTCACCACATGCGGATCGGCACCGAGATCCAGCAGGAAGCGCATCCCCTCGACACCCCCGCAATAGGCGGCCATCAACAAGGGGTTGTAGAGCCCGCGACGTTCGAAGGCATTGATGCCCACCCCGGCGGCCAACAGACGCCGGACCGCGTGCTGGAACGCGTCGACATCCCCGGCCGGGGTTTGGGGCATAAAAACAAAGCCGAAAATTTCGCCTTTCAAGGAGCCGTAACCGATCAGGCCACAGATCGGCGAATCCTGTCCGCCTGCCGGGTCCGCGCCAGCGTCCAGCAGCAGCGCGAGCAGGGCATTGGCCAACCGGGGGTTGGTCGAAAAAGACCGGCAGAGAATCGACAGCGGCGTATGGCCTGCGCGCAGGCTCTTGTTGACGTTGGCGCCACGGCGGATCAGCTCGGCGTACAGGGCCAGGTAGTCCTCGGTCTGTCCTTTGGGGGCCGAGCCCACCTCAGCCATGCAGGCGAGGAGCGGCCACTTGTCATCGGGGCGAATGAGCTTGTCGGGATGCACACCCTGTTTCAGCAGGGCCTGCGCCTCCACTAAGTGGAGAGTGCTCCGCCTGAAAATACGCTTCAGGGCCGCGTTCAACTGATCCTTGTCCATGAAAAGGTCTCGATAGGTGAAGGCGCAACGGTATCACGGCCTAAAAATAACCGCGGCTTCAGGCAGAGCGGCAATCGGTTGTCCAAGGGAGCCTTGCGCAGGTCGTCGAGCGCCGGGAGCAGCTTGCCATTGTGCTGGCTGCCGGCCTTGAACATCGGGGGCGCACCGCGCTTTTCACCCGCGGTGGCGCCATCCGGGCGGGTCACGTTCCGGAAGAGAGGCGCAGGGTTTGTCGCCGAGAACTGCAGCGCCTTCGATACGAACCCTCTCCAGGTCTGATGGCTGCGGCCACTGCCCGTTTTACACGCGACTGCCCCGCCGCAGATTGCCGGGCGAGCGGGGCGCTGCGGCCTTACAAGTAGCATTACCTAGCTACTATGCATCCCATACCTAAAACCTATTAGCCCGGTGGGTCTCCAGGCTCCAAGCTGGATTCACAGATCAGGTGAAATTCATAAGGAGAGACAAGCATGTCAACCGAAGCCAAGTGCCCATTCGCGGGCGGCGCCCGCCCTCACTCCGTAGCCGGGGCCCCGACGAACGCAGACTGGTGGCCCAATCAGTTGAACCTGAAGATCCTGCACCAGCACTCCCCCAGGTCCAATCCCATGGGTGAGGCGTTCGATTACGCCGAGGCGTTCAAGAGCCTCGACCTGGAGGCGGTGATCAAGGACCTGCATGCCTTGATGACGGACTCCCAGGACTGGTGGCCCGCGGACTACGGCCACTACGGGCCGTTCTTTATCCGCATGTCGTGGCACGCGGCGGGGACCTACCGCATTGCCGATGGCCGCGGCGGCGCGGGCTCCGGCGCCCAGCGCTTCGCACCCCTCAATAGCTGGCCGGATAACGGCAACCTGGACAAGGCGCGCCGGCTGCTCTGGCCAATCAAGCAGAAATACGGCCGCAAGCTTTCCTGGGCAGACCTGATCGTGCTTACCGGTAACGTCGCGCTGGAGTCCATGGGCTTCAAGACCTTCGGCTTCGCCGGTGGCCGCGCGGACATCTGGGAGCCGGAAGACGACATCTACTGGGGGCACGAGGGTAAGTGGCTGGCGGACGAGCGCTACAGCGGCGACCGCGACCTGGCCAATCCCCTGGCCGCCGTGCAGATGGGCCTGATCTACGTGAACCCGGAAGGGCCGAACGGCAATCCGGACCCGCTGGCTTCGGCGCGGGATATCCGCGAGACCTTCGCCCGCATGGCGATGAACGACGAAGAGACCGTGGCGCTGGTCGCCGGCGGTCACACCTTCGGCAAGAGCCACGGCGCCGGCGATCCGGCCCATGTCGGCCCCGAGCCCGAGGGCGGCAGCGTCGAGGATCAGGGGTTTGGCTGGATCAACAGCTTCGGCAGCGGCAAGGGCGGCGACACCATCACCAGCGGCATCGAGGGCGCCTGGACGCCCAACCCGATCCAGTGGGACCACGGCTACTTTCAGACCCTGTTCGGCCACGAATGGGAGCTGACCAAGAGCCCGGCCGGCGCCCACCAGTGGAAGCCCAAGGACCCGGCCGCGGCCAGCCTGGTGCCCGATGCCCATGACCCGAGCAAACGCCACGCGCCGATGATGACCACGGCGGACCTGGCCCTGCGCGTGGACCCGGCCTACGAGAAGATCTCCCGACGCTTCCTGGCCAACCCCCAGGAACTGGCGGACGTCTTCGCCCGGGCCTGGTTCAAGCTGACCCACCGCGACATGGGCCCGCTTGCCCGCTACCTGGGCCCACTGGTGCCCCAGGAAGAACTGGTCTGGCAGGACCCCGTGCCCGCCGTGACCCATGCCCTGGTCGATGCCCAGGATATCGCGGCACTCAAGGCCAAGCTCCTGACCTGCGGCTTGTCCATTGCCCAGCTGGTCACCACCGCCTGGGCGTCGGCCTCGACCTTCCGCGGCAGCGACAAGCGCGGCGGGGCCAACGGCGCGCGCATTCGCCTGGCGCCGCAAAAGGATTGGGCAGTCAACCAGCCGGCCGAGCTGGCCAGGGTCCTGCAGACGCTGGAGTCGATCCAGGCGGGCTTCAATGGCGCGCAGGCCGGCGGCAAGCAGGTCTCCCTGGCCGACCTGATCGTGCTGGGCGGCTGCGCCGCCGTCGAGGCCGCCGCGAAGAAGGCCGGCCACGCGGTGACGGTGCCCTTCACCCCGGGGCGCACGGACGCCTCGCAAGCGCAGACCGATGTGGAATCCTTCGCGGTGCTGGAGCCCAACGCCGACGGGTTCCGCAATTACCTGCGCAACGGTTACGAGGGCTCGGCGGCCGAGCAACTGGTGGACCGGGCCAACCTGATGACCCTCAGCGCCCCCGAACTGACCGTGCTGATGGGCGGCATGCGCGCCCTGAACGCCAATGTCGGGCAGGCCTCGCACGGGGTGTTCACCTCGCAGGCGGAGACCTTGAGCAACGACTTCTTCGTCAACCTCTTGGACATGAATACTAAGTGGCAGAAGTCCGCCGCATCGGAACATGTGCTCGAGGGGCGCGACCGGAAAAGCGGCGAGCTGAAGTGGACGGGAACCGTGGTCGATCTGGTCTTCGGTTCGAACTCCCAGCTGCGCGCCCTGACGGAAGTCTATGCGGCCAGCGATGCGCAGCAACGCTTCGTGCATGATTTCGTGGCGGCTTGGGACAAGGTGATGAACCTGGATCGCTTCGATCTGGTGTGATCGCCTCTAGAGCATATTCAGGAAAAGCCTGCCTGCATGGGCGCCAGGGTCCCCTCTCACTCGTCATACCCTGTCATTCCTGCGAAGGCGGGAAGATGGCGGGTACCCAGAGAGGCCGATCAGTTACTGGATGACATGCAGGCGAATAACCGACTTGTCCGTGTGTCATCCGTCGTCTGTTCTGGTGGGTTACGCCGCACGGCGAGTGGAGTGTGGTTTGCCTGCCCGGTTTTGCGCGCGGCTAACGCCACCCTACGAAAAGCGGGCCTGCGTAGCCTGGGTTGAGCGTAGCGATACCCAGGTCGATACGGCAGACA
>JAZKHB010000064.1:0-73169 GCA_040385585.1 Pseudomonadota bacterium
AGGTGGCCGGTCAGGCTGTAGTACTTGGCGTTCTGGTAGTGGTTGTGCTCGAGCATGGTCGGTGGATTGTTTTCCGCGCCGTCGATCACGCCGGTCTGCAGGGCGCTGAAGATCTCGCCGGTGTCCATGGCGATGCCGTTGCCGCCCATGGCGTTGATGGTGTCGATAAACAGCGGGTTGCCCTGCACGCGGATCTTCATGCCCTTGAGGTCGGCGATGGTGCGCACCGGTTTCTTGCTGTAGATGTTGCGGGTGCCGCCGTCCATCCAGGCCAAGGCCACCAGGTTGAATTCGGACTGGGTGATCTTGTCGAGGATCTCCTGACCGATCTCGCCGTCGATGACCTTGCGCATATGCGCATGGTCACGGAACACGAACGGCATATTGAAGACGTTGACGTCCGGCACCACCGGGCCGACCACGCCGAGGCTGACGCGGGCCATCTGCACGGCGCCGAGCTGGGCCTGTTCGATGACTTCCTTCTCGGAGCCCAGTACCCCACCGGCGAACATGCGGAAGGTGAGCTCGCCATTGCTGGCGGCCACCAGTTTTTTACCCATGTTCTCCTCGGCCACCACGGTCGGGTACCCGGCCGGGTGGATGTCGGCGAACTTGATGTCCAGCGCCTGTGCCAGGCCCGACAGGCTGAAGGCGACGGGCACGGCGAGGGCGAGCAAGGTGCGTTTGACGTTCATCGGTCATTCTCCGGTCTTGTTTTTGTGATGTCGGTGTTGGGTTGATGCGGTGATCAGGTTCAGCCTTGAAAGCAGGTTTCCTCCAGGCCGCTGACACCCGGTCGCAAGGCGAATACGGCACCGGCCAGGGGTTGCTCGGCCAGGTCGCCGCCGGGGCGGATGGAGGTGACGAAGAGGGTGTCCAGGCGGCTGCCACCGAAGGCGCACATGGTCGGTTTCTGCACCGGTACGGCCAGCGAGCGATCGAGTTTGCCCAGCGGGGTAAAGCGGTGGACCAGGCCGGCGTCGTTGGCGCAGATCCAGTAGCAGCCTTCGGCGTCGACCGCGGCGCCATCCGGGCGACCAGGATGCTGGCGCATGTCGACGAACAGGCGGCGGTTGCTCGGGGTGCCGCTGTCGATGTCGTAATCGAAGGCCCAGATGGCCTGCACCTCGGGATGGGAGTCGGACAGGTAGAGGGTGCGTCCGTCCGGGCTGAACGCCAGGCCGTTGGGCACGATCAGCTCGCCTAGGTGGGCGGTCAACGCGCCTTTTTGAGCGCCGTCGTAACGATAGAGCGCGCCGACCGGCAGCCCGGCGGCCATGTCCAGCAGCATGCTACCGACCCAGAAGCGCCCTTGGCGGTCGCAGCGCCCGTCGTTGCAGCGCATGCCGGCTACGGCGTGGGGGGTGTCGATCAGCGCGCGGCTGGCCAGGCTGCCATCGGCCTGTGGGCGCAGCTCGAACAGGCCGCTCTGCATGCCGCCGAGCCAGCTGCCGTCGGCGCGGCGGGCGATGCAGCCGAGCATCTGCTGGCCTTGCCAGCTGCTGGCGCCGCTGGCGGCACTCCAGCGGTGCAGGCGGCCGGCGGGGATATCGACCCAATACAGCGCTTGTTCCTGGGCTACCCAGACCGGGCTTTCGCCCACGGCGTTGCGGGCATCGACGAGCAGTTCTGCATGCATGGCCTGTGTCTCTTGTTTTTATCGTGATCGAGGTACCGGGTACGCCAAGGCGTGGCGGTCAGTCGAAGGGACCTGCCGCGATAAAAGCGCCGCCCTGGTAGACCCGCGCCGGGTCGTCGGCGGCCGGCATGGGCTGCGCCTCGACCTGCTCGCGGAAGCGCTCGGAGCTGTCCTGCGCTTCGAATCCGAGGTGATCGGCCAGGTGGTTGTCCCACCAGACCTCTCTGTTCGCCGACATGCCGTAGACCAGGGTGTGGCCGACATTGGGCGTGTACAGGGCGCGTTCGATCAGCTGCGTGAGGTCGTCGTAACTCAGCCAGGTGCTGAGCATCCGCCGGTTCTGCGGCACCGGGAACGACGAGCCGATGCGCAGGCTGACGGTCTCGATGCCGTAGCGGTCGAAGTAGAAACTCGCCAGGTCTTCGCCATAGGCCTTGGACAGACCGTAGTAGCCGTCGGGGCGACGCGCCGACTGGGCGTCGAGGATCTCGCCCTGCTTATAGAAACCGATCACGTGGTTGGAGCTGGCGAAAATTACCCGTTTCACGCCGTGGCGACGCGCCGCTTCATAGATATGGAACACGCCACAGATATTGGCACCGAGGATCTCCTCGAACGAGCGCTCCACCGACACGCCACCGAAGTGCAGGATGGCATCGACGCCGTCGACCAGCTGGTCGACCGCGGCCTTGTCGGCCAGGTCGCATTGCACCACTTCCTCGTGAGGGCCGCTGGCGGCGGTGAGCGGGGCGATATCCGAGAGGCGCAGCACCTCGGCATAGGGTTGCAGGCGTTCACGCAGCACCTGGCCTAGACCACCGGCGGCGCCGGTCAGCAGCAGGCGTTTGAAGGGCGTTGGGGCAAGGGTGGCTGTGGTCATGGTGGGGCCCTGGAGCTGAATTATTCTTATGGTTTGTTATCGGTTGTCGTATGACATGGTCCGATTATCATCAGCCACCCACCCGCTGTCAACGCGACTTAGGGGGAATATTCATCGGATTCATCATTGAGGATGGGGCGCCTGTATAACCGGTGATAGGTTGTATACCGGCAATTTCAGGGGCTTTTAGCGTTGTTAGAGGGTGGCAGGGTCGGTGCGGGGTTTCGGTGATTAAACCAATGAGGCGAGAGTGGTAATTTATTTTGTTGTACGATAACGTATCTCTTGGCGGGCAATTTTCGCCTTCGTACTCATCATTAGGTTTCACAGGGTGTTCGCACAATGAATCCACAAGAACTGAAGTCCATCCTCTCGTCCGGCCTGCTGTCGTTCCCGCTGACCGATTTCGATGCCGCCGGCGATTTCGACGCCGCCAGTTACGCCCGCCGCCTGGAATGGCTGAGCCCCTACGGCGCGACTGCCTTGTTCGCCGCGGGCGGTACCGGTGAATTTTTCTCGCTGGCGGCCAACGAATACGCTTCGGTGATCAAGACCGCGGTGGACACCTGCGACGGCGGTGTACCGATCCTCGCAGGCGTCGGCGGTTCGACCCGCCAGGCCATCCAGTACGCCCAGGAGGCCGAACGCCTGGGTGCCAAAGGCCTGTTGCTGCTGCCGCATTACCTGACCGAAGCCAGCCAGGAGGGGGTGGCCGCCCACGTCGAAGAGGTCTGTAAGTCGGTGAAGATCGGCGTGGTGGTCTACAACCGCAACGTCTGTCGCCTGACGGCGCCGCTGCTCGAGCAACTGGCCGAGCGCTGCCCGAACCTGATCGGCTACAAGGATGGCCTGGGCGATATCGAGCTGATGGTGTCGATCCGGCGCCGCCTGGGAGACCGTTTCAGTTACTTGGGCGGCCTGCCGACCGCGGAAGTCTATGCCGCGGCCTACAAGGCCCTGGGCGTACCGGTGTATTCCTCGGCGGTGTTCAACTTCATTCCGAAAACCGCGATGGCCTTCTATGGCGCCATCGCCCGCGAAGATCACAGCGCCGTGGGCAAGATCATCGATGACTTCTTCCTGCCCTACCTGGACATCCGCAACCGCTGCGCCGGTTATGCCGTGAGCATCGTCAAGGCCGGCGCGCGGATCGTCGGCCACAGCGCCGGCCCGGTGCGCGCGCCGCTGACCGAGCTGCGGGCGGACGAGTACGAAAAACTCGCCGCGCTGATCCACGCCCAGGGCCCGCAATAACCCCGGCCTTTTATTCCACCGCTCGCCCGCGAGCGGTATCCCGTGAGGAGGCCTTCAGTGGCTAACGTGCAACGCTTCGACAACTTTATTGGTGGTCAGTGGCTGGCCGGCGCGACCTATTCGAGCAATATCAACCCCTCGGACCTGTCCGACGTGATCGGCGAGTACGCCCAGGCCGATGCGGACCAGGTCCAGCAGGCGGTCGCCGCCGCCCGTGCCGCGTTCCCGGCCTGGTCGACCTCCGGCATCCAGGCGCGCAGCGATGCCCTGGACAAGGTCGGCAGCGAAATCCTCGCCCGCCGCGAGGAACTTGGCACCCTGCTGGCGCGGGAGGAGGGCAAGACCCTGCCCGAGGCCATTGGCGAGGTGGGCCGTGCCGGCAATATCTTCAAGTTCTTCGCCGGCGAATGCCTGCGCCAGTCCGGCGACCTGTTGGCCTCGGTGCGCCCCGGCGTGTCGGTGGAAGTGACCCGCGAGCCGCTGGGCGTGGTGGGCCTGATCACCCCCTGGAATTTCCCCATCGCCATTCCCGCCTGGAAGGTGGCGCCGGCCCTGGCCTACGGCAATTGCGTGGTGTTGAAGCCCGCCGACCTGGTCCCGGGGTGCGCCTGGGCGATCGCCGAAATCATCTCCCGCGCGGGCTTTCCGGCCGGGGTGTTCAACCTGGTGATGGGCAGCGGCCGGGTAGTCGGTGAAACCCTGGTGCAGCACCCCCAGGTCGACGGCATCAGCTTTACCGGCTCGGTCGGGGTGGGGCGCAGCATCGCCGCCAGCTGCGTGGCGCGCCAGGCCAAGGTGCAGCTGGAGATGGGCGGCAAGAACCCGCAGATCATCCTCGACGACGCGGACCTGAAGACCGCGGTCGAGCTGTCGGTGCAGAGCGCCTTCTACTCCACCGGCCAGCGTTGCACCGCCTCCAGCCGCCTGATCGTCACCGCCGGCATCCATGACCAGTTCGTCGCGGCCATGGCCGAGCGGATGAAGTCGATCACCGTCGGCAATGCCCTGGAAAAAGGCGTGGATATTGGTCCGGTGGTGTCCCAGGCGCAGCTTGAACAGGACCTGCGCTACATCGAGATCGGCATGCAGGAAGGCGCGCGCCTGGTCTGCGGCGGCGAGCGGGTGAGCTGCGAGAAGGATGGCTACTACCTGGCGCCGACCTTGTTCGCCGACAGCACGGCGGACATGCGCATCAGCCGGGAAGAGATCTTCGGCCCGGTGGCCAACGTGGTTAAGGTGGCCAATTACGAGGAAGCGCTGGCCATGGCCAACGACACCGAGTTCGGTCTGTCCGCCGGCATCTGCACCACCTCGCTGAAGCACGCCAACCACTTCAAACGTCATGCCCAGGCCGGCATGGTCATGGTCAATCTGCCCACCGCCGGGGTGGATTACCACGTACCGTTCGGCGGCCGTAAGGGCTCGTCCTATGGCAGCCGCGAGCAGGGCAAATACGCCCAGGAGTTCTATACCACGGTGAAAACCACTTATATCGGTTAGCAGCCTGTGGTTCGGATGCTCGCCGGGAATAACCTTCCCTGATTGCATCCAGGCTACGGTCTCAACCGCGTAGGGTGGATCACGCTTCACCGATCCACCACAGCATCGTTGTGGTGGATGGAAAATGCGTCATCCACCCTACGGCCTTTGCAGCGCCCCGATGTCGCCAGGCGCGGGGCACGCCGCTAAAAAAGTCAGACCCGGATAACAACAACAGGGCAAATGCGATGAACACCGAATCCAGGCAAGGCGCCTTTGCCGGCGCCCCGCGAATCACCGAGCTGCAGGTGGTGCCGGTTGCCGGCCATGACAGCATGCTGCTGAACCTGAGTGGCGCCCACGGCCCATTCTTCACCCGCAATATCCTGATTCTCAAGGACAACGCCGGGCGCATCGGCGTCGGCGAAGTGCCGGGCGGCGAAGCCATCCGCCAGACCCTGGAGGACGCTCGCGCGCTGCTGGTGGGCCAATCCATCGGCACTTACAACGGCCTGCTCAATCGGGTGCGCACGGCCTTCGCCGACCGCGATTCCGGCGGCCGCGGCCTGCAGACCTTCGACCTGCGCATCACCATTCACGCGGTCACCGCCCTGGAGGCTGCGCTGCTCGACCTGCTCGGCCAGCACCTCGACGTGCCGGTGGCGGCCTTGCTCGGCGAAGGTCAGCAGCGTGATGCGGTGGAGATGCTCGGTTACCTCTTCTATATCGGCGACCGCAACAAGACAAACCTCGGCTACCGCGACGAACGCAACGCCGACGACGCCTGGTTTCGCGTGCGCAACGAAGAAGCGCTGAGCCCGGACAGCATCGTGCGTCAGGCCGAGGCGGCCCATGCGCGTTACGGCTTCAACGACTTCAAACTAAAAGGCGGCGTGCTGCGTGGCGCCGAGGAAGTCGAGGCGATCCGTGCCCTGGCCGAGCGCTTTCCGCAAGCGCGGGTCACCCTCGACCCGAACGGTGGCTGGTCCCTGGCCGAAGCCATCGACCTGTGCCGCGACCTGCACGGCGTGCTGGCCTATGCCGAAGACCCCTGTGGCGCCGAGAACGGCTACTCCGGGCGCGAGGTGATGGCCGAGTTCCGCCGCGCCACCGGCCTGCCGACCGCGACCAATATGATCGCCACCGACTGGCGGCAGATGGGTCACTGCATCCAGCTGCAGTCGGTGGATATCCCCCTGGCCGACCCGCATTTCTGGACCTTGCAAGGCTCGGTGCGGGTGGCGCAGATGTGCAACGAATGGGGCCTGACCTGGGGCTCGCATTCCAACAATCATTTCGATATTTCCCTGGCGATGTTCACCCACGTGGCCGCCGCCGCACCGGGTAAGGTCACCGCCATCGACACCCACTGGATCTGGCAGGACGGTCAGTTCCTGACGCGCAACCCGCTGCAGATCGAAGGCGGCCTGGTACAGGTGCCCAAGACCCCGGGCCTGGGTGTCGAGCTGGATTGGGATGCGCTGGCCAAGGCCCACGAGCTGTACAAGGGCATGGGCCTGGGCGCGCGCAACGATGCCGTGGCCATGCAGTACCTGATCTCCGACTGGCGCTTCGATAACAAGCGGCCGTGCCTGGTGCGCTGAGCCGGCTGGCGCTGCGCGGGCAATCAACGCGACCGGGACAATAACCCGGAGAAAGGTGAATACCGTGGACCTGATTCGACACCAAGATTCGCCGCGCCATATCCGCCTCAACCCGGCCGACAATGTGGCCGTGGTGGTCAACGACCAGGGCGTGGCCGCCGGCGGCCGTTTTCCCGATGGCCTCGAAGCCCTTGAGGGCATTCCGCAAAGCCATAAGGTCGCCCTGGTCGATATCGCCCAGGGTGCGACCGTGGTGCGTTACGGCCAGGTGATCGGCTATGCGCTGCAGGCCATTGCCCGTGGCAGATGGGTCAAGGAAAACCTGCTGCGCATGCCCGCGGCGCCGGAGCTGGACAGCCTGCCGATGGCCAATGCCGTGCCGGCGGCGTTGCCGCCGCTTGAGGGGTTCACCTTCGAGGGGTACCGCAATGCCGATGGCAGCGTGGGCACGCGCAATATCCTCGGCATCAGCACCACGGTGCAGTGCGTCACCGGCGTACTCGACCATGCGGTGGCGCGCATCCGCCAGGAACTGCTGCCCAAGTACCCGAACGTCGACGGCGTGGTGGCGCTGACCCACAGCTACGGCTGCGGGGTGGCGATTACCGCCACGGACGCCTATATCCCGATCCGTACCGTGCGCAACCTGGCGCGCAACCCCAACCTCGGCGGCGAGGCGCTGGTGGTCGGCCTGGGCTGCGAGAAGTTGCAGGCCGAGCAGGTGATGCACGAAGGCGATGCCTCGGTGGACCTGCGCGAGCCCTGGCTGTATCGCCTGCAGGAATCCAGAACCGGCTTCGGCGAAATGATTGAACAGATCATGGCCATGGCCGAAACGCGCCTGCAGAAACTCGACCAGCGCCGCCGCGAGACGGTGCCGGCCAGCGAGCTGATTCTCGGCATGCAATGCGGCGGCAGCGACGCGTTTTCCGGCATCACCGCCAACCCGGCCCTGGGGTTCGCCTCGGACCTGTTGATCCGGGCCGGCGCCACCGTGATGTTCTCGGAAAACACCGAGGTGCGCGATGCCATCTACATGCTCACCGCCCGCGCCGAAACCCCTGAGGTGGCCGAGGCCCTGGTGCGTGAGATGGACTGGTACGACCGTTATCTGGCCAAGGGCGAGGCCGACCGCAGCGCTAACACCACCCCGGGCAACAAAAAGGGCGGGCTGTCGAATATCGTCGAAAAATCCCTGGGCTCCATCGTCAAGTCCGGCAGCAGCGCGATCAACGCTGTGGTCGGCCCCGGTGAGCGGGTCACGCGCAAGGGCCTGACCTATTGCGCCACCCCGGCCAGCGATTTCGTCTGCGGCACCCTGCAACTGGCCGCCGGGATGAACCTGCATGTGTTCACCACCGGCCGTGGCACGCCCTACGGCCTGGCCATGGCGCCGGTGGTCAAGGTGGCGACCCGCACCGCGCTGGCCGAGCGCTGGCCGGACCTGATCGATATCGACGCCGGCCTGATCGCCACCGGCCGGGCGAGCATCGAGGAGCTGGGCTGGCAGCTGTTCCACTACTACCTGGACGTGGCCAGCGGCCGGACGCAGACCTGGGCCGAACGGCACCGGCTGCACAACGACATCGTGCTGTTCAACCCGGCCCCTATCACGTGAACGCCCCGTTGAACGGCGCTGCACAGGGTCATCGAGGCGCTTCATGAAGCAACCCCAGCTACTGCAGATCGGTCCGCTGACCAAGCGCTTCAATCGCGAATTGGCTACCCGCTACGCGGTTACGCCGCTCTGGTTGCAGGCCGATCCCCGGGCGTTTTTGCGTGAGCAGGGGGCGCAGTTCGAGCTGCTCGCCACCTCGGCGCGTTTCGGCTGTTCGGCCGAACAGCTCGGCTGCTTGCCTAAACTCAGGGCGATCTGCAGCTTCGGCGTGGGTTACGACGCCATTGCCGTGGAGGTCGCCCGTGACCGCGGTATCCCGGTCAGCACCACGCCGGACGTGCTCAACGACTGCGTGGCTGACCTGGCCATGGGCCTGATCATCGACAGCGCCCGGCGCCTGTCCGAGGGCGATCGTTTCCTGCGGGCGGGCAACTGGGTCGCTGGCGCTTTTGCGCTGGGTCGCAAGGTCAGCGGCAAGCGCCTGGGCATCGTCGGTCTGGGGCGCATCGGCGAAGCGGTAGTGCAGCGCGCCAGCGGCTTTGCCATGGCCGTGCGTTATCACAACCGCACGCCGCTCGGCGGCAGTGCCCATGCGTACGAGCCGCAGTTGATCGAGCTGGCGCGCTGGGCGGATTTTCTGGTGCTGACCTGTCCCGGTGGCGCCGCGACCCATCACCTGATCGATCGTGCCGTGCTCGACGCCCTGGGCCCCGAGGGCATCCTGATCAATGTCGCCCGCGGCTCGGTGGTCGACCAGGCGGCGCTGATCGCCGCGCTGCAAAGCGGCGCACTGGGCGCGGCCGGGCTTGACGTCTACGCGGACGAACCCCAGGTGCCGGCCGCCCTGCGTGAGTTGGACAACGTGGTGCTGTTGCCGCATATCGGCAGCGCCAGCGAAGAGACCCGTTTGCAGATGGAGCAGTTGCTGCTCGCCAACCTGCAGGCCTTTGTCGAACGCGGCGAGTTGCTTACGCCCTTGTAAGCGCCGGCCCGCCTGAGCAACACCCCCCGGCGTCACAAGTGCCGCGGGCGTCTTCCCATCCCCTGCGTGACCGGCGCGCCATAAGCGCGCCGGGTTGTTTGATCCCCCGAAGCAGCAGCCCCGACCTGTGGTGGAAAATCTCGAACCGTAGCGTTCAGCTTGGCCGAACAGGCCGCGAGCAGCTAGGATCGTGCCTTCGCGAGTATGGTCGAGTCACCCCCGCGGGTGACTCGTCGGGAAGGACACCATGGATGCCGTTACACCCTTGAGCGAGACGTTTGCCGCCCTCTACCGCGACGAATCACGGCGGGTGCTGGCGACCCTGATACGCCTGCTGGGGGATTTCGACCTGGCCGAGGAGGCGCTGCACGAGGCCTTTCGCGCGGCGCTGGAGCAATGGCCGCGCGACGGTGTGCCGGCCAACCCACGGGCCTGGCTGGTGTCGGCGGGGCGCTTCAAGGCGATCGACGGCCTGCGCCGTCAGGCGCGTTTCGAGCCGCTGGATGAGCGCCTGGCGCAGACCCTCACCGCGGACAATGAGCCTGTATGGGACGGCGACAGCGTCGAGGACGACCGCCTGCGGCTGATCTTTACCTGCTGCCACCCGGCGCTCGGCGCGGACGCCCAGGTGGCCCTGACGTTGCGCGAAATCTGCGACCTCAGCACCGAGGACATCGCCCACGCCTTTCTCACCAGCCCGAGCACCGTGGCCCAGCGCATCGTGCGGGCCAAGGGCAAGATCCGCGACGCGGGCATCCCTTACGAAGTACCGGGGCGCCATGAGCTGGCCGAGCTCCTGGAAGCGGTGTTGCGGGTGATCTACCTGGTGTTCAACGAGGGCTATTTCGCCAGTTCCGGCGATGCCCTGACCCGTAGTCACCTCTCCAGCGAGGCGATTCGCCTCGGTCGACTGCTCGGCGAGCTGCTGCCCGAGCCCGAGGTGATGGGCCTGCTGGCGCTGATGCTGCTGCACGAGTCGCGGCGCCCGGCGCGCACCTCGGCCAGTGGCGAGCCGGTGCTGCTCGACGAGCAGGACCGCTCGCGGTGGTCCGCCGAACTGATTGCCGAAGGCGAGGCGCTGGTATTACAGGCGCTGCGCTCACGGCGCTTCGGTCCCTACAGTTTGCAGGCCGCCATCGCCGCGGTGCATGCCGAGGCGCCAAGCGCCCAGGCCACCGATTGGGCGCAGATCGTCGGGCTCTACGATGCCTTGCTGCGTATCACGCCCTCGCCGGTGATCGAGCTCAACCGCGCGGTCGCGCTGGCCATGCGCGACGGCCCTCAGGCTGGCCTGGCGCTGGTCGAGAGCCTGCTCGCGCGCGGCGAGCTGGTCGATTACCACCTGGCCCATGCCGCCCGCGCCGATTTCCATCGGCGCCTGGGCCAGCACGCCGCCGCGCGCGCGGCCTACCAGCGGGCCTTGCAGCTGGCCCAGCAGGGTCCGGACCGGCAATTTCTCGAGCGGCGGTTGCAGGCGTTGCCGGACGCCTGACTCACTACCGCTGATCGGCCGCGAAAATTTTTCACGGGTCGCTGTCGATTGGCCGCACCGCCGCTCGACCAATGCTTACCCACCGCGAAAAACGCCGAGGACACCATGAAATACCTATGCCTGGTCTACAGCAACGAACAGCTGTTGCACGACGCCCCCGACAGCCCGAGGGACGAGGAGTGTCACGCCTATGCCGAGTCCGTGCGGCAGAGCGGTCGCATGCTCGCCGCCGAGGCCTTGCAGCCGGTGGAGACCGCCACCACGGTGCGCATGCGCGGCGGCAAGCTGGCGATCACCGACGGACCTTTCGCCGAGACCAAGGAGCAGTTGGCCGGTTTCTACCTGATCGAGGCCCGCGACCTCAATGAAGCGCTGCAGGTCGCCGGCAAGATTCCGGCGGCGCGGGTCGGCAGCGTCGAAGTGCGGCCGGTACGCCAACTGGATGTGTGAGCGGCAATCCATTAGCTGATCCATCACAGGGAGTTCACCCCATGAACCGCAATGACCACCTACTGCCCCGTATCGCCAGCCGCGAAGCCTGGCTGCTGGCACGCAACGCATTGCTGGAAAAAGAGAAGGCCCTGACCCGCCAACGCGATGCGCTGAATGCCGAACGTCGCCAGCTGCCCATGGTGGCGGTTGAGCAGGATTACCGCTTCGACGGGCCCCAGGGCGAGGTACGTCTGGTCGAGCTGTTCGAAGGCCGCAGCCAGCTGATCGTCTACCACTTCATGTACCACAGCGACCGCGGCGAGGGCTGCGACGGCTGCTCCTGCCTGGTCGACAATATCGGCCATCAGTCGCACCTGCATGCCCGCGACACCACCCTGGTGCTGGTGTCGCGGGCGCCGCTGGCCGAGCTGGAGGCCTTCAAGCGGCGCATGGGCTGGACGCTGCCCTGGTATTCCTCGTTCGGCAGCAGCTTCAACTACGACTACCACGCCACCACCGACGAGCGCGTCGCCCCGGTCGAATACAACTACCGCGACCAGGCCGAGCTTGAGCGTTTGGGGCTGACCTACCATGTGCAGGGCGAGCAACCCGGCGTCAGCGTCTTCCTGCGCGACGGCGAGCGGGTCTACCACTGCTACTCCAGCTATGGCCGTGGCCTGGAAATGCTGATGAGCAGTTTCCACTACCTCGACCTGACGCCCTTCGGCCGCGGCGAAGGCTGGGACGGCATGCCCGACCTCGACGGCAAGGGCATGCACTGGACCCGCCTGCACGACGAATACGAGCAGTCGGCGCCCGTGCATGGGTGCTGCGCCGAATAACCCACGACGCTTTGCAAATTCACCCACACAAGGAGAACCACCATGACTTCTTCCGTACAGGCGCAGATTCGCCAGGCGATGGACAGCTGGGTCCAGGCCATGCAGTCCAAGGATGTCGAACGCATCATCCGTCACTACCGCGAGGACGTGGTGGCCTACGACGCCATAGGCCCCTTACGTTTCGTCGGCCGCGAAGCCTACAAGGCGCATTGGCAGGCCTGCATGGAAATGTGTGACGGCCCGAGCATGGTCGAGCTGCACGAGCCGAGTTTCATGATCAGCGGCGACCTGGGCGTGGTGCATTTCCTGTTCCATTGCGGCGGCACCGACGACAAGGGCCAGATGCAGAGCTGCTGGATGCGCGTCACCCAGTGCTTCCGCCAAGAGGGCAATCAGTGGCTGATCGCTCACGAGCATTTTTCCATGCCTTGCGACATGGAGAGCGGCAAGACGCTGTCCGACCTGACGCCCTGAGCGCTCGGGAATCACCGTCTGGCCCGGCTGGCCAGGGCGATAGCGCATCAACAGGAGAATCCCAATGTTTGGCTATGTACTGATCGCCGTGGTGATCCTTGTCGCTGTCTTGGCGCTGGTGATCGCCAGCCGACCCGAGCGCTTCAGCGTCGAGCGCTCGATCAGCGTGGCGGCACCGCCGGACGCGGTGTTCGCCCAGGTCAACGACCTGCATAACTGGGAGCACTGGTCGCCCTGGGCCACGCGTGACCCGGGCATGATCAAGGTCTACGAGGGACCGCCGGCTGGGGTTGGCGCGGTCTATCGCTGGAACGGCAACAAGGCGGTGGGCGAGGGTAGCAACACCCTTGTCGAGAGCCGGCCGGGCGAGCTGATACGCATGCAGCTGGAGTTCCAGCGGCCCTTCCAGGCCAGCAACGAGGTGCAGTTTCGCTTCGTGCCGGAAGGCTCGGATACCCGGGTGAGCTGGAACATGACCGGGCGCAACACCTTTATCAGCAAGGCCATGCACCTGGTGATGGACATGGACAAACTGTGCGGCGGCGATTTCGAACGCGGCCTGGCGCAACTCAAGGCCATCACCGAGGCGCTGGGTGCGGGACAGCTGAGCCATGCGCAACAGGCTGCGCGTCAGGTTTAACAGGAAAACCGTTCGGCCAGGTTCTGAGCCTTGAAATGTTCGACCAGGCAATCCACAAAGGCCCGGGTTTTAGCCGGTAGCAAGCTGTGCGCGGAGAAGTACACCGCCACGTGGCCCGCATCCACGTACCAGTTGGGCAATACCCGCAACAGGCTACCCCGTTCCAGGTAGGGCAGGGCGTGCGGCAAGCTGACCAATGCGATGCCCAGTCCCATCTCGGCCGCGCGGCAGGCGGCATCCGGATCGGTCATGGTCATGCGCACCGGCAGCTCGATAGCCGCTTCGTCGTTGCTGCGATTGCGCAGGCTCCAGGGGCGGATCCGTCCGGTCTGTGGCGAGCGCATCAGGATGCCGGCATGTCGCGCCAGTTCGCTCGGTACCGCCACAGGCGGGTGGGCATCCAGGTAACCGGCAGAGGCCACCAACACCCGGCAAGCCGGTGCCAACTTGCGCGCCACCACCCCGGGCGACAGTTCCATCGCGCCGCTGATGGCGGCATCGAAGCCTTGAGCGATCAGGTCGACCGGGCTGTTATCGAAATGCCAGTCGGGAGTTATGGCCGGATAGCGCCGCAGAAAGTCTCCCAGCATCGGCACGACGTAATCACGGCCAAAGGTAACGCCCATGCTGACCTTAAGCGTGCCGGCGGGCTGCCCGGCGGCACTGGCCAGATTGGCCACCGCGCGCTGAATGCTGCTCAGGCCGCCGCGGACCTCGAGCAGGAACCGCTCGCCGGCTTCGGTCAGGGTCAGACTGCGGGTGCTGCGTTGAAACAGACGCACCCCGAGGCCAGCCTCCAGCTTGGCCACGTTCTTACCCACTGCGGCGGGCGTTATCCCCAGGCGGCGCGCGGCTTCGGCAAAGCTGCCGGCTTCGGCGCTGCGCACGAAACAGTCGAGGCCCGCAAGCGTTTCCATAGCGTCTCCGTAAACCAATTGGATCTACTGAGTAGAGTGATTGATGGCTTATCGGTATGCAACCAGCCATGGATACTCGTCTCATCCGGGCAAGTCGCCCGTCCAATCGGAGCAACGAGCATGTCGAATATCACCACTCCCAGCAGCAACAACCTCACTGGCAAGGTCGCCCTGATCCAGGGTGGCTCGCGTGGCATCGGCGCCGCCATCGCCGAACGCCTGGCCCATGAAGGTGCGGCTGTGGTCATCACCTATGTCAGCTCGGCGGACAAAGCCGCCGAGCTGGTAAGAAGCATCGAAGCGGCCGGCGGCCGTGCCCTCGCCATCAAGGCCGACAGCGCCGACGCCGACGCCGTACGGGGTGCCGTCAGCCAGACACTGAGTCATTTCGGACGCATCGACATCCTGGTGAATAACGCCGGAGTGCTGGCGATTGCACCGATCGAAGCCTTCAGCCTGGAAGATTTCGACCGCACCCTGGCCGTCAACGTACGCAGCGTGTTCGTCGCCAGTCAGGAAGCCGCGCGGCATATGACCGACGGTGGGCGCATCATCACCATCGGCAGCACCAACGCCGACCGCATGCCCTTTGCCGGCGGCAGTGTGTACGCCATGAGCAAATCGGCGATTGTCGGACTGACGCGCGGCATGGCGCGCGATCTAGGCCCCCGCGGTATCACGGTGAACAATGTGCAGCCGGGCCCGGTGGACACCGACATGAATCCGGAGAACGGTGACTTCGCGGCAACCATGAAGGGCCTGATGGCGATCGAACGCTATGGCCGCGCCGAGGAAATTGCCGCATTCGTTGCCTACCTTGCCGGTCCGGAGGCCGCTTATGTCACGGGTGCCAGCCTATCGATCGACGGTGGCTTCGCCGCTTAACTCATCTCTCCGAAGAAGTCTCGCAGGTTGAACCTGCGGGATTTTTTTATCTTGTGGACAGGCGCATCTCAGGGCAAGGTCTTCAAGCTTTCGCAGCTGGCGCTGTAATTCTGCTGGCAGGCGCTCTGGAACAGGGCCCGCGCCTGGTTGGGATCGCGGGCCACACCCTGGCCGCCCTTCAGGTACTGATTACCGAGAATATGCTGGGCCATGGGGTTGCCGCCAGCGGCCGACTGGTTCAGGTACTTAAGCATGTCTTTCTGGTTGGCGAACTCGGGGTGGTCGCGGCCGGTATACAGGTAGGCCAGGCTGACTGCGGCGGCGGCGTGGCCCTTGTCGGCCGCCTGTTTCCACCAGTATTCGGCCTGCTTGAGGTCTTTTTCCGGTTGGCCGACGAAATAGAAACTGCCGAGTCGGAACTGGCTGTCCAGGTCACCGCGCTCGGCCTGCATGCGCATCTGGGTGATGGGAGCTTGCGCGTCCCCGGGCTGGGGTTCATCGCTCGGCTGCGAGGTGGCCGGTGGCGTGCTAGCGGGCTGTCGGTCGACACAGCCACCCAGTAGCAGTGCGCCGATCAGCACGGCGAATATCCAGGCTGTCCCGTTGTTGCGGCTCATCGTCATTCCTTTTATTGATAGGCGGCGACGCGAACCCTGTGGTGCGTGCCCTGACCCACCTACTGTGCATCAGGCGCGCAGGCCAGGGTATTGGTCGAGCAGCAAAAGACCCCGGGAAGGCCTGCGAGTTGCGCAATGCCGTAGCGGTTTGTCGCCTTTGGCGTTTTATCTGCCCGGCAGACCTGAGATTCTTGTGCGCACCGGTGCCGCGGCACCCACAGGCTTTGGAGCCACCATGCAGATCAGTTGCAACTTCGACAGCGGCAATATCGAGGTGCTCGACGCCAGCGACCCTCAGCAGGTGTTATTGGCCATGCGCCCGGACCTCAACAGTCACCACTTCCAGTGGTTCCACTTCAAGGTCGAGGCGTTGACGCCGGGCCAGCGCTACGGTTTCAGCCTGACCAATGCCGGCCAGTCCGCCTATAGCCAGGCCTGGCCCGGTTACAACGCCGTGGCGTCCTACGACCAGGTCGAATGGTTTCGCGTACCCAGCCGCTTCGACAACGGCGCGCTCAGCTTCGTCATCGAACCGCGGGAACCCCAGGTCTGGTTCGCCTATTTCGAGCCCTACAGCCGTGCCCGGCATGACGGGTTGATCACGCGGGCCATCAGTCACGCCGGCGCCGAGCTGTTCGCCAGCGGTCGAAGCCTCGAAGGCCGCGCTATCGAGTTGCTGCGCATCAGCCACACCCCGAACGCCCGGCGCAAGATCTGGATCATCGCCCAGCAGCACCCCGGCGAGCATATGGCCGAGTGGTTTATGGAAGGGCTGATCGACCGCCTGCACAACCGTGACGATGCCGAACTGAGTGCCTTGCTGGAGCAGGCCGATCTTTACCTGGTGCCGAACATGAATCCGGATGGCGCCTTCCGCGGTCACCTGCGTACCAACGCCGCTGGCAAGGACCTCAACCGCGCCTGGCAGGCCGCCAGCGAAGCGGAAAGCCCCGAGGTGTTCTTCGTCCAGCAGCAGATGCGCAAGGTCGGCGTCGACCTGTTTCTCGATATCCACGGCGACGAGGAAATCCCCCATGTGTTTACCGCCGGCTGCGAAGGCAACCCCGGCTACGGCAAACGCCTGGAACAGCTGGAAAGCGAATTCCGTGGTCGCCTGGTCGCCATGGGCGCCGAGTTCCAGACGGTGTTCGGTTATCCCCACGACGCACCCGGCCAGGCTAACACCACGCTGGCCTGCAACGCCGTGGGACTCGAGTTCGACTGCTTGTCGTTCACTATCGAGATGCCCTTCAAGGACCACGACGACAACCCCGACCCGCACACCGGCTGGAACGGCCGGCGTTCGATGCAGCTGGGCAGGGATGTGTTGAGCGTGGCGGCGGCCATGGTCGAGGGCTTGCGCTAACAGGCTCCGCCATACCGCGTAGCGTCATCCGGGACCGCGACGTTTCGAATGGCGCTGCACTTATTCCGTGTGCCTGTGACGCGATTTATTTCTGTGCAGAAGCCAGCGCCACCCCAAAGGCGACAAAGGTCGCGCTTGCAGCCCGGTTCACCGTTCGGCCGCCACGTTCGGAGGAAATCCAGCTCTTGGCGCGGTGGGCGAACAGTGCGTACAGGCTGTGGATGCACAGAACCAGCAGGATGTAGGTGAGCACCAGAAGGGCAAACTGCGTCGAGTAGTCTTTTTGCAGATCTATAAATTGCGGAAAGATGGAGATGAAGAAAAACACCGCCTTGGGGTTGGTCAGTTGCAAGGAGAGTCCTTCGGCGAAGCGTCGGGCCAGGTTGGCCTCCTGCGGCGGTTGTTCGCTGAGCTTGAGCGGTGGCGATCTCCAGAGCTTGATCCCGAGGTAGATCAGGTAGGCCGCGCCGGCAAACTTAAGCAGGGTAAAGGCCACCGCCGAGGTGGCCAGTATGACGCCGACACTGGTCGCCGAGATGGCGGCTACCACCAGGGCACCCACCGCGATCCCGGCAATGCCGCCCAGGGTGTCGCGTATCCCGTAGCGAAGTGCGTTGGTCAGCGTCATGACCACGCCGGGCCCGGGGCTCAGGACCGTGATGCTGGCCATTATCAGAAACAGCAGGTAGAGCTGCATCGGTCACTCCTTGAGGGGCTTCGCAGAGGGTAGCGACCTGCCCAGCCGGTAGGGAGGGAGACTGAAGGTGAAGTCGCCAGCCGGCAGGGTTGGATAAGCTATGGCTGATGAACTTATCTACACATTGTCAGGCCGTTTTGCGTTTTTTACTGCGGTGCTTGTAGGCTGGCTTTCAAGCTTCCAGCGTGCCCGTACCGGATGTCCGATATTCGAGCCTCGCCAGAAGAGAGCAGTGATACTTCATAGATGATGCGAATCTCCGAACGATTACTGGGGGATGTGTACGATACCTCAACTTCATCCGGGCTTGATGACGAACGAATTTTGAGCCTCGTCGCGTCAGGGTCTTGCGATGCCCACAACAGTGCAAAGTCTATCCTGCCGATTTCGTGGGTTCGCGCCATGTACTCACGATCCGCGACGATAAGTTGGGACAGCTCTTCGGTGAAAAAATGTCTTAGGGTGGTTACGGGAGCTAAATGAATGGTTGTGCCATCCATCGGCTCTTCTATCACCGCCTCCCAGGCATACTCCTTGTACAAATCAACCACGAGGTCAACGCGTGGATCGGTTTCAGCGCAGTAAGTCACGGTTGAGAAAAATAAAATGGCCAGACCCGACATGAACTCTTTCATGGCAATGCCTCGCCATTAGATAAAACTTCGGGTTCCATTTTGCGATGCCTCTCTTTGTACCATGCACAGTTGATATGAGCTGTAGCTGGAGATGGGGAGCTGGAAGCCAACCGCTCTCTGGAATGATTATGAGGTGTTGGCACCCCGATTCAGTTGAACCATATAAGTACGGCAATCCCCAATAGGCCTATCCACCCAGGGTGCCTGCCCTTGGTGCCAATAAGCACAAGCAATGAACCCGCCAGTGATGCACAGACAATTGCGTTCTCGGTAAATATCTGGATCGATTGCTCGTCGGATGGAAAGGCAAATCGCAACAATACGGCGCCCAAAGCCCAGCCGAATACAGTGACCAGATGCCAGCTAGCCCAGATAATTCTGACATGACGCTGCCGCAGCGGAGGTGCTTCCATCGTCGGAACAAGCCCGCTGCTGCGCAGGTGGCGGAAAATCAGTATTTCCCCAAACACCGAATGAATGGCGCCTACCACCAGCGCAAGTATTCCTGCGGCGAACATGTATGTCTGCATAGCAAGTTGCCTTCTGTGTTGGCAGGCGGTTGGGAGTTTTCAGCCTGGACGGCAAGCCAACAGTATCGGCTCGGTCGCGCGCTCAGACTAGCATCCGATTCGGACTGATAGGCATCCATGGCGTGCGGCATTGCGCCGCGCAGCCAGGACGGATTCGGGGCTCAAGAGTGGTGGCGTATGCGCGAAGTCAGTTATTGCGTACTGCTCCATGGCCCCGGCATGACGGCTATTCCCGGATTGTACGTACGCCCAAAAAAGCCCGTCGCGAGGACGGGCCAAAGGTGCCGTTACACAGGGAGGAAACGATGCAGCAAGGGTTGCGTTGTTACGTTAGAGCAGCGACAGCGGGTAATTGATGATCAAACGGTTCTCGTCGAACTCGTTGCTGCTGAAGTCGCGGCGGATGCTTGCGTTGCGCCATTTCAGGTTGAGGTTCTTGAAGGTGCCGTTTTGTACCGTGTAGGCCAACTCGCTTTCGCGGCCCCATTCCTTGCCATCGGTGGTGGCGCCGACATGGACATTGTCGCCGCTGATATAGCGGTTCATCAGGGTCAGCCCTGGGATACCCATGCCCGCGAAGTTGTAGTCGTGGCGCAGCTGCCAGGAGCGCTCGTTGGCGTTGTCGTAGCTGGCATTGAAGCTGTCGTTGGCCAGGGTGCCGCCACTGGTGCCGTTGACGCGCATCCAGCCGGTATCACCGCTGACTTTCTGTAGGCCGACGGAAAAAGTGTTGCCGCCGAGTTTGGCGGAGAACAGGCCGGAGTAGGTCTTGTTGTCCAGCTCGCCGGCCAGCTCGCTGCCGTCTTCGCCGCCCTGGAAATAGCCGAGGTTGGCGCCCAGGGTCCAGTCGCCGATGGGCTGGCTGTGCGTCAGTTGCAGGTATTGCTGGTTGTAGATGTCCTTCAGCTCGGCATTCCACAGGCCGACCAGGGTACGGTTGTCGTTGAATTTGTACTCGCCGCCGACGAAGTTGAAACGGTCCGAGCCGGCGCCGCCGAAGAACATGTCTTCCATGCTGGCGTCGTTGCGCATGCTGTTGCCGCGGAACTGGCCGCCGTAGAGGGTCAGGCCGTCGATTTCCATGGAGGTCAGCTGCGCGCCCTGAAAGGTCTGCGGCAGCGAACGACCATCGTCGGAGCGCAGAATCGGCAGTACCGCCATCCACTCGCCGACCTTCAGCTCGGTCTTCGATAGCTTGGCCTTGGCGGCCACGGCCAGGCGACCATAGTTGTCCGCCGGGTGACCGCCGTCATGCACCGGCAGCAGGCCGGTGTTGCGTGTGCCGCGGCCGCCGTCGAGCTTGAAGGCGCTCATGCCCAGCACATCCAGACCGAAACCCACGGGGCCCTGGGTAAAGCCGGAGCGGGCGTCGAGGATAAAGCTCTGGGTCCATTCCTCGGCCTTGCCTTGGGAAAAGGCCGGGTCGACGAAGTTGCGGTTGATGTAGAAGTTGCGCAGGCCGAGGCTGACCTTGGCGTCTTCGGTGAAGCCTGCAGCGAGGCTGCTCAGGGGCAGTGCGAGGGCCATGCTGCCAGCACCGATCAGGGCCAGCGAGAGGGCATTGCGAGATGTCATTATTCTTGTGCTCCCATTTTTTGAACAAGCCGTTCCCCTGCTCGGCGGTGAGCGAGAGGAACCTATGAGTTGCCCCGTGCCAGGGCGACGAGCGCGCTCGGTTGCGAACGCGTTTCTGCCTCGGGCTTAGCCTTCGGCGAAATCTGCAGGGAAGAGGGCGGGTGGCTCGGCCGCTCCGGCCGCGCGCGCGCGGAACCGGGGCTGACGGAGGGGCGCAGGGCTCGGCGAGCGGCGCTGCAGTGCAAGAGCGGCGACAGAGGTCATGAGCGTGTCTCGATTATTGTTTTTATAGTCATATGTTGTCATACAACATAATCGAATTATCGACAGCCTTTTATCGCTTTGTCAACGCGTCCCTAGACGAAAGTTCTACAGTCGACTTGCCTGGCGCACGCCTTATTTTCTCGGATCATGCCCTGTATCCACAGCTTATAGGGCTATTCTCAGGGAGTCCGCGGCGGCAAGGGTCGGGGCATGGGCTTCCCCCTAGGCCTCGAAAGCGGCGCCAGAGAGGCTGAAAGAAAAATTGGTGTTGTGTGATAACGTATGACAAATCGACAATTGCATGAGTGTCCATGCGCCATGTGGAGAGCGCCATGCCCCATTGCCTGGTCGAGGCGTCGCAGACGCTGACCCGCCTGATTTCGCCTGCCGAACTGCTGCGCCTGATCGAACACGCGGCCGCGCGAACCGAGCTGTTCAGGCCTGGCGAGGTAAAGCTGCGGCTGCATTTATACGAGCATTTCAGCGTGGGCGGGACCCAGGCCGATTTCGTCCATCTGATTTTCTACCTCCTGGCGGGGCGCAGCGACGAGCAGAAGCTGCGCCTATCCCGTGAGATAGTGCGCGACCTGGTCGAGCGCCTGCCCGGGATCGAGGCGATCTCGCTGGATGTGCGCGACATCGAGCGAGCAGCGTTCAGCAACTCGCGCAATTGCTCTATGCCCGGCTGAGGCAAAGGCCATCGGCCTGGGGCGCGTTCGGCTCGAACCGCCGCGGCCCGGTCTTTAATCGGCGCGCCGGCGAAGCCGCGCACTCGGCGCGGCGCCTGGCGGGTATTCATCCCCGCTATAACAGGCCATCGAGCCGGCCCATGGCTCGGCGCTTATGCCCCGTCCTAGAGGGCGATTCACTCTTTCGGCTGACAGGCGAATACCTCTTTCGGGCGCTTATCCGGCTCGAGGGCGCTGGTTAGCGTGGCGTTCCAACATGCAACCACGCTTTTCAGGAGAGCCGCATGACAACAAAAACAAGGCATGCACGCTTGCAGCCCCGCGCACTGGCAGTCGCCGTCGCTTTGGGCTGCGTCGCGCCGGTCCAGGCCGTTACGTTCAATATCGGCGAGATCGAAGCGCAGTTCGACTCCGCCTTGTCGGTCGGCGCCAGTTGGGGTACCCGGGCGGCGGACCGCGGGTTCGTCTCGGTCGCCAGTGGCGGTACGGCCTCTTCGCGTACCTCGGACGATGGCCGCCTGAACTTCAAGAAGGGCGAAACCTTCTCGAAAATCTTCAAGGGCACCCATGACCTGGAGCTCAAGTACGGCGACTCCGGGGTCTTTATCCGGGGCAAGTACTGGTACGACTTCGAGACCAAGGACGAAGGCCGGCAGTTCTACGATATCCAGGACCGCAATCGCAAGACGGCGGCGCAGTCCTCCGGCGCGCAGATCCTCGATGCCTTCTTCTACCACAACTACAGCATCGGCAACTTGCCCGGCAGCGTGCGGGTCGGCAAGCAGGTGGTCAGCTGGGGCGAGAGCACCTTTATCGGCAACTCGATCAACGCCATCAACCCGGTGGACGTGGCCGCGTTCCGCCGCCCCGGCGCGGAAATCAAGGAAGGCCTGATTCCGGTCAATATGCTCTATGTCTCACAGAGCCTGACCGACACCCTGAGCATGGAGGCGTTCTACCAGTTGGAGTGGGACCAGACCGTCGCCGACAACTGCGGCACCTACTTCTCCAGCGCCGATGTGCTGGCCGATGGCTGCGACGATCGGCTTGTCGT
Source organism: Pseudomonadota bacterium (assembly GCA_040385585.1). GTDB lineage: Bacteria > Pseudomonadota > Gammaproteobacteria > Pseudomonadales > Pseudomonadaceae > Aquipseudomonas. Next base: position 22,566 of record JAZKHB010000064.1, read on the forward strand.
ACTCGGCCCCGATCTGCCCCCGGACGAGTCGACCAACTCCTTTGTCGACAACGCCTACATCCCCCGTGCCGGCGACCGCGATGCCCGCGACAGCGGCCAATACGGGGTGGCCCTGCGCTGGTTCGCCGAGCAGGTGGACACCGAGTTCGGTCTCTATACGTTGAACTACCACAGCCGCGGCCCGGTGTTCAGCTCCATCCGCACCACCAAACCGGACTTTGCGGCTTTTATCCCCGGTGCGCCGAACGCCCGTTACTTCGTCGAATACCCGGAAGACATCCGCCTGTACGGCATGAGCTTCCAGACCAACGTCGGCGGCACCGCCCTGGCTGGCGAGCTGAGCTACCGGCCGAACATGCCCATGCAGATCAACTCGTCGGATATCTCCTTCGGAGCCCTGGGCCTGCCCTTCAATCCGGTCTTCGAAAGCGGCCATGCGCAGAACGTCTCGGGTGCCGATATCCATGGCTACGAGCGCAAGCCCTTTACCCAGGCCCAGGTGAGCGCGGTGCATTTTATCGACCGGGTGCTGGGTGCCAGCCGCCTGACCCTGGCCGGTGAGGTCGGCTACAACCACATCAGCGGGATCCGCGACGACATCGGCGAGCTGCGTTTCGGCCGTGACCCGATCTACGGGCCCGGTGAGTTCAGCGCGCCGGGTACCTGTGGCGCCTTCAACTCGGCCAATCCGGACGAGTGCCAGGGCGAAGGCTTCTACACCAGCAATTCCTGGGGCTATCGCCTGCGGGCCAGCGCCGACTACAGCAACGTCTTCGCCGGGGTCAACCTGAGCCCGAATGTGGCCTGGTCCCACGACGTCGAGGGTTACGGGCCGAACTTCAACGAAGGCAGCAAGGCCGTGAGCGTCGGCCTGAATGCCGACTACCAGAACACCTACAACGCCAGCCTCAGCTACACCGACTTCTTCGGCGGCGATTACAACACCACCACCGACCGTGACTTCGTCGCCCTGAGCTTCGGTGTGAATTTCTGATCAACGCAGCGCAAAGGATTTGACCATGATAAACACCACCAGAATCCTGCAAACCGGAGCCCTGGCCCTGACGCTGCTGGCCAGTAGCCTGATGGCCGCGGTGTCCGAACAGGAAGCCGCGCAACTGGGCAGCAACCTGACACCCCTGGGCGCCGAAATGGCCGGCAACGCCGACGGCAGCATCCCGGCCTGGACCGGCGGGCTGGCGACCGATGCCGCCAGCGTCGATGCCAAGGGCTTCCTTGCCGACCCCTTCGCCGCCGAGCAGCCACTGTTCACCATTACCGCGGCCAATGCCACGCAGTACCAGGACAAGCTGTCCGCCGGGCAACTGGCGATGCTCAAGCGCTACCCCGACAGCTACAAAATCCCGGTCTACCCCACCCATCGCAGCGCCGCGGTGCCCGAGGCGATCTATGCCGCGGCCAGGCAGAGTGCGTTGCACACCAGCAGTATCGACGGCGGCAACGGCCTGCAGAACTTCGGCGACAGCCGTTACTACGCCTTCCCGATTCCCAAGAGCGGCGTGGAAGTGGTGTGGAACCACATCACCCGCTACCGCGGCGGTAACGTGCGGCGCTGGATCACCCAGGCGACCCCGCAGACCAACGGCTCCTACAGCCTGGTCAAGTTCGAGGACGAAACCGCCTTCCCCACCGATATGCCCGATCTGGACCCGGCCAAGGCCGCCAACGTGCTGCTCTACTTCAAGCAGCGGGTAACCGCGCCGTCGCGCCTGGCCGGTAACGTGCTGCTGGTCCACGAGACCATCGACCAGGTCAAGGAGCCGCGCCTGGCCTGGATCTACAACGCCGGTCAGCGCCGCGTGCGTCGCGCCCCGCAAGTGGCTTACGACGGTCCGGGTACCGCCGCCGACGGCATGCGCACCGCGGACAACTTCGACCTGTTCTCCGGCGCCCCGGACCGCTACGACTGGAAGCTGGTGGGCAAGAAGGAGATGTTCATCCCCTACAACAGCTACAAGCTGGATTCGCCGGCGCTGAAGTACGACGAGGTGATCAAGGCCGGGCATATCAACCAGGACCTGACCCGCTACGAGCTGCACCGGGTCTGGGAGGTGGAGGCCACGCTGAAATCCGGCGAGCGGCATATCTACGCCAAGCGCCATCTGTATTTCGACGAGGACAGCTGGCAGCTGGCCCTGGTCGACCACTACGACGGCCGCGGCCAGCTTTGGCGTGTCGCCGAGGGGCATACCCAGAACTACTACAACCACAAGATGACGGGCTATACCCTGGAAGCGCTCTACGACGTCATCGCCGGCCGCTACCTGGCCCTGGGCATGAAGAACGAAGAGAAATCCGCCTACAGCTTCGGCTTCAAGGCCAGTGCGGCCGACTACACCCCGGCGGCCCTGCGCAGCTCGGGCGTGCGTTGAGACCCGCGGCGTTATAGCTCCTCCTTGATTGGCGGCCTTCGGGCCGCCTTTTTTATCGGCGGCTATCAGCAAGGCTGATACAGCTACTGGATCAGCCCGCTCGGGTCTAGCCTGCCAGGTGCCGCTTTCCCTAAAAATCGATACGAGCCGTCATGACTCTCTGCGCGCCATCCCCGCCTATCGCTTTGCCGTCCGCCGGCAAGGGCCGGCTGCCACGTCAGCCGCCGGGGCATATTCGGCGCGAGGCGCTGCAGCGTCGATTGCTCGAACAGACTTGTCGCCTGCGTCTGCTGATCGCGCCGGCGGGGTTCGGCAAGTCGGTCCTGCTCGCCGATTGCGCCCGGGACTGCCCGGCCGATGCCACGGTGCTGTGGCTCAACTGGACAGGTCAGGCCTGTTCGGCGGCGCAGTTCCGCCGGCAGCTGTGCGGCGCCCTGGGCTACCCGCCGACCGACGCCGAGGCCGAGTTGCTGGCCGCCCTGCAGCAGGATGAGCGCCGGCTGTGGCTTATGCTCAACGACTACCCGCGCGAGCCGGACACCGACCTCGACGCCTGTCTGGAGCGTCTGCTGGCCGCTTCTGCGCCGGGCCATGCCTGGTGGCTGGCCAGCCGCCGGCGACCGGCCTGTAACTGGCCGCGTCTGTTGCTGGAGGGCGAACTGTTCGAGCTGGGGACGGCCGACCTGGCGTTCACCGAAGATGAAGTCGCCGCCTGGTTGCGGACCCTGGTTCCCTCGCGCAATGCCCGCGCGGACAAGCTCCATACCCTGACCCGGGGCTGGCCCGCGGCCCTGCGCCTGTTGGCCGCCCAGGTCGAGCGCGAAGGCGGCGGGGCGCCGACCTGCGAGGAGCACGGCGATCTGCTGCGCGCCTATGTCGACCATGAGGTGTTGCAGGGCCTGCCGGTCGAATTGCTGAGCGCGCTCTGCCAGTTGGCGCAGCTTTCGCGGTTCAACGATGCGTTGTGCGAGCACCTGCTGGGCGTGGGCGAAGGCGCGGCCTGGCTGCAGCAACTGCGCGCCCGTGGACTGTTTATCGAGGAGGTCGAAGGACACCTGGGCTGGTTCGAAGTCTTTGCGCCCCTGGCCGAGCTGTTGCGAGCCCGGGGCGGTTCCCGCACGGCGCTGCACCTGCACGCCAGCGAGTGGTTCGCCGGCCATGGCGACATCCGCGTGGCGGTGGAGCACGCGCTGCTGGGTGGTCAGCCCGAGGTGGCCTGCAGCTTTCTCGAGCGCTTTACCGAGGAGCAGCTGCTCCAGGGCCAGGACCTGGCGTTGATCCTGCGCTGGCGTTCGGAGTTGCCCGAAACCCTGTTGGCCAGCACGCCCAGGCTGATTCTGCTCAACGCCTGGGTGCTGTTGCTGGTCGGCCGCCTGCAGGATGCCCTGAGCTGCGTGGATCAGCTAGCGCGCTTTCAGCCGCGGGCCGAAGGCGCGCGTACCCGTGAGTTGTTCGCCCAATGGCAGGCTATTCAAGGCATCGTGGCTTATGCCCGCGGGTATGCGCCCGAGGCGCGTGCCCACCTGTTGGCGGCGTTGCCGGCGTTGCCGGACAGCGCCTGGTCGCAAGCCCTGTTATGCCGCTCGGCCCTGACCCAGGTGGCAATCGGTGAAGGCCATCTCGAGCGGGCCCAGCAGCTCAGTTGCGAGGCCCTCAAGTACGCACGGCTCAGTGGCAGCTCGGTATTCGAGGCCTTGCTGGAGCTGGACCACGGGCTGCTGCTGGAGGCGCGCGGCGAATTCGCCAGGGCCGAGACATTATTGCAGCGCGTGCTCGACCACCTGGGGACGCCGCTGCTGCGCCAGACCCCGGTCCTGGGGCGCATTCAGCTCCGGCTGGGGCGTCTGGCCCAGCGTCAGGGCCGCCACGACGCCGCGGCCGGGCTGCTGATGGCCGGCCTGGAGGGGGCGCTGAATTGCGGTGATCCGGTGGCCTTCCATGGCTACCTCGGGCTGGCGGAGCTGGCGGCCGCGCAACAGGACACCGCGACCGCCTTCGCCCTGCTGGCCCAGGCCGAACGGCTGATGCAGCGCCAGAAGGTCAGCGAGTCGCTGTACCGCGGGACCCTGCTGCTGGCCAGCAGCCGCCTGTGGATGCGCCAGGGCCACTACCCGCGGGTGCGCGAAGCTGCGACGCGGGTCATCGGCCATGGGCTGCGGCGCAAGACCCTGCTCGGGCCACCGAACTTTCCGGAGCTGTTTCCGCGCCTGCAGATGCTCTTGCTGCAACTCGACCTGCAGCAGGGCGAGGATGTGCGCGCGCCCCTGCGCGTGCTGCTCGACCAGGCCCTGAGTCAGGGTCGCCAGGCGCTCGCCTGCGAACTCTGGCTGCTCAGTGCCGAGGCCTGCATGGCCGTTAACGATCCCGCCGCCGCCATCCAGGCGCGTCAGGCGGGACAGGCGCTGCGCGAGCGCTTGGATTACCAGGGCCTGTGGTTTGCCGCGGATGAACCCGCGCCGTCTTCGACGGTAGTGCCGGGCGGGGCCTTGTTGCAGCTGAGCAGCCGCGAACTGGCGGTGCTGGGCTTGATCGCCCAGGGCCTGTCCAATCAGGAAATCGCCGAGCGCCTGTTTATTTCGCTGCACACGGTGAAAACCCATGCCCGGCGGATCAACGGCAAACTCGGCGTCGCGCGGCGAACCCAGGCGGTGGCCGAGGCCAAGGCCCTGGGGCTGTTGTAAGCCTAGGGTGCGCGTAGGGGAGCAAGCTCGTGATTTCGGCACTGGCCCTATAAGGGTTCGGCTTGGACAGGCTGCCGCTCGCCATGCCGGGGAATATCGTGACCATCAGTCATCCAGCAGGCATCGGTGATACCCACCCGTTCTAGCTCATGACGCCATCGGGTCGGCAAGGGCGTAGAAGTCTCCGTCCAGTAGCGCCTGGCGTAAGGCTTGGGTTGAGCCGAAATGTTTTACGAGGTGGGCGACATAGTCCTGCAGGAGCCGCTTGAGAACGCGGGGGTCCAGCTCGGGATAATCATCGGCCAAGCGCTCTGCCGACCCGCCAGTACCCACGCGCTTTACCAACGCGCCTGCAAGCATCAAAGCGTTTCAAGCTCTTCGAGCTGGCGCGTCAATGACTGGATATAGCCTCGTTGGTTTTCTCCCAGTGGTTGTCGCTGGGAGAGTCTCTGCATGGCCTCCAGAGACTCGAGCAGAAAATCACGCGTAGCCACGATCGATACCCGCGGCAAGGGAGGGTCCAGCACACGCCAACCGGCCTCGGTAAGCCTGAGCCTGTATGCGATCCGCTCGCTGCGCACGTTTTGGCGAATACGCCGGGTATTGCTTCCTTCCCCTAGCGTCTCGCCCAGTTGTTCGAAACGAACCCAGCCCTCGGCCGTATCACCCTGTACACGTACCCCTTCCAGCTCCATGGCGCGGACAATTCTCATGGGGCTGGCGTCCGGGTCCAGGACATGCCCGTCCGCATAGCCTCCGGGCATGGGTTCGGTAAGTGTGGCGTGGGTGTAACGCGCATCCTGTACGCCGTTGAATTCCTGCAGACAAAACGCTTGTAAGGCTTGCAGGGCTTTGCGTTCGTCAGCCGGCCGAGCCGCGCAACTGGAAGTTGCCAGTCCAACTATTATAAGCGTGCAGATAGCAAGTGCTATACGCATCATGTCGTGCTGTTTCCGGTACAGGTCGCAGAGAGCCTGTAACGAAACCACTTCACTTGGCCGAGATGGCTCCACCATTGCGTAGATTGGGCGGAGAAATTAATACCGGGACGTCGCGCGGACCAACCGTTTTTACCAGAACCCGCATGTTCGTCATAGATCAACATATGGCCATTCCACTGGCCTACATCGCCCTGCTGAGGTGTGTTATTGGGTGATCGGATAAACTTCGAGTTACTGGGGAAGCTCCTGCTGTCATAGTAGCTGGTCGGCAGCCCTGCTTTGTTATATGCCAACCAAATGGCTCCTGAACAATCCATGCTCTCTTCAGTTGACCGTGATCCGCCATTTTCGAAATACGTGGCGCCAACAAAAGTTTTAGCGGCCTCTACTACCAATTGCCCTTGTGCTTTACTGATTCCTTCGATAGCAGCATTGCATGCTGCATTACGCTCCAACTCAGCGCTTGGTGCCCCGCCAGCGGTAGCATAAACCTGTGCGTTAAAAACGCCGGGAGCAGGGGAGCGTGTTCGGGCAAGTGTACCTGAGTCAATCCTGCCTTGTTGATCGCCCACCCCCAACGGCCTAGGTATTGCGTATCGCGTCATACGTAACTCTCCTGGATGCCTGCTTGGGACTCGGTGTCGTGAATTGAGCAGGGCTCTGATGGTTGCGTATTGGGCGCCGCGGCAGATTTGAATTCGAAGCTGTAGGAAAAATTCTCATGTTGTGCGTCTACGCCTACCCGGGCCAATCGCCGACCTTCGGCAAGTGCGGTCAGAAAACTACGGCTCAGTTCAGGTAAAACGGTATGAGTCAGAATTGCGTCAATCATACGACCGCCGGATTCGACTTCAGTACAACGTCTAATCACAAGATTAATCGCGGCATCGCTGTACTGAAAGTCGACACCGTGTTGTGTTTCGACACGACCTCGGATGCGCTCAAATTGTAGGCGCACGATGCGGGTGAGGGTGTCGTTGCTCAGCGGGTAGTAGGGGATCACGATCAGGCGGCCGAGGAAGGCCGGCGGAAAGACCTTGAGCAGCGGCTCGCGCAGGGCCTCGGCCAGGGCTTGCGGTTCGGGGCTCAGGTCGGGTTCGCGGGTCAGGCTCATCACCAGGTCGGTGCCGACGTTGGAGGTGAGCAGGATGACGGTGTTGCGGAAGTCGATGGAGCGGCCTTCGCCGTCTTCCATCCAGCCCTTGTCGAAGACCTGGAAGAACAGCTCGTGCACATCCGGGTGGGCCTTCTCGATCTCGTCGAGCAGGACCACCGAGTAGGGCTTGCGCCGCACGGCCTCGGTCAGCACGCCGCCTTCGCCATAGCCGACATAGCCCGGCGGCGCGCCCTTGAGCGTGGAGACGCTGTGGGCTTCCTGGAACTCGCTCATATTGATGGTGATCAGGTTCTGCTCACCGCCGTAGAGGATTTCCGAGAGGGCCAGGGCGGTCTCGGTCTTGCCCACGCCCGAGGGGCCGACCAGCATAAAGACGCCGATGGGTTTGTTCGGGTTGTCCAGGCGCGCGCGGGAGGTCTCGATGCGTCGGGAGATCAGCTCCAGGGCATGGCGCTGGCCGATCACGCGCTTGTCCAGGGTGTCCACCAGGCCGAGGATGGCGGCGATCTCGTTGCGCACCATGCGACCGACCGGAATACCGGTCCAGTCGGCGACCACCGAGGCCACGGCGGCTTCGTCGACGGCGGGCAGTACCAGCGGGCGTTCGCCCTGCACCTGCTCGAGTTCGCGTTGCAGCTGGGTGTGTTCGACCAGCCATTCGGCGCGCTCGGCGCCGGTGTCGCCCCTGGGTTCGCCGTCATCGTCGAGCGCCTTGGGCTCGCCCTCGGGCTCGCGCAGCTGCGCGCGCAGTTCCAGCAGGCGGGTGGCGAGCTTCAGCTCCTGTTCCCAGCGCTCTTGCAGCCCCACCAGGCGGGTCTGCTCCTGGTCCAGGCGGTTCAGGCACTGCTGCTCGCGCTCGCCGATGTCGATGCCCACGGCTTTTTCACGGGCGATGATGTCCTGCTCGGTGTGCAGGGTCTGGATCAGCCGCTGGCAGTCCTCCAGCTCGGCCGGCGAGGTGTGCTGGCTGATGGCGACGCGGGCGCAGGCGGTGTCCAGCAGGCTGACGGCCTTGTCCGGCAGTTGCCGGGCCGGGATATAGCGGTGCGACAGGCGCACGGCCGCGGCTATGGCTTCGTCCAGCAGCTGCACCTTGTGATGCTTCTCCAGGATGCTGGCGATGCCGCGCACCATGGTAATGGCCTTGTCCTCGTCGGGTTCGCCGACCTGGATGGCCTGGAAGCGCCGGGTCAGGGCCGGGTCCTTCTCGATGTATTTCTTGTACTCGCTCCAGGTGGTGGCGCCGATGGTGCGCAGGGTGCCACGGGCCAGGGCCGGCTTGAGCAGGTTGGCGGCATCGCTGGTGCCGGCCGCGCCGCCGGCGCCGATCAGGGTGTGCACCTCGTCGATAAACAGAATGATCGGCTTGGGGCTGGCCTGCACCTCGTCGATGACCTGGCACAGGCGCTGTTCGAACTCGCCCTTCATGCTGGCGCCGGCCTGCAGCAGGCCGATGTCCAGCACCAGCAGCGAGACGTCGCGCAGTTGCGGCGGTACGTCGCCACTGGCCAGGCGCAGGGCAAAGCCCTCGACGATGGCCGTCTTGCCGACCCCGGCTTCGCCGGTGAGCAGCGGGTTGTTCTGCCGGCGACGCATCAGGATATCGACGATCTGGCGGATCTCCTCGTCGCGTCCGGTCACCGGGTCGATCTTGCCCTGGCGGGCCAGTTCGGTCAGGTCCTGGGCGTAGCGCTGCAGGGCTTCCTGCTTGCCCATGGAGGCCGGCGCCATGGCGCCACTGGCTTCGCCCGGCACGGCGGAGCCGTCGGTGGCGCTGAGGCTGTCTTCCGGCGAGCCGGTGACGATGCGCGGCAGTTCCTTGGACAGCTGGTCGGCGTTGAGGCTGCCGAGGTCCGGGGCGAAGCGCTTGAGCACGGCGCACAGGTGCGGGGTCTTGAGGATGCCCAGCAGCAGCGTCGCACTGCGCACCTGGGCGTCGCCGTACATCAGGGTGGCGTAGACCCAGCCGCGCTCCACCGCGTTCTCCACATGCTCGGACAGGTCGCTGATACGACTGGCCCCGGTGGGCAGGCGGTCCAGCGCATTCGTCAGGTCCGCCGCCAGGCGCGAACTGTCCAGTTCGTAGTGGCGGATGATGCGGTGCAGGTCGCTGTCGTTGAGCTGGAACAGCTGGTGCAGCCAGTGCACCAGTTCGACATAGGGGTTGCCGCGCAACTTGCAGAACACGGTGGCGCCTTCGACCGCCTTGTAGAGCACGGGGTTGAGCTTGCCAAACAGGGCGGTACGGCTGATGTCACTCATGGTGCAAGGCCCTTCACTGGACAGATTGATCCTGATCGCCAGTGGCGACCTCGGCGGAGGTGGCGGCGCTGCTGACCGGCAGTACCGGGGCGCTGAATGCCCGGCCGACCTTGTCGCGGGCATCGGTGGCCGGGGTCTGGCGGATGGGCTCCAGGGTCCAGGTGCTGCCGGTGCGGCTCAAGGCATAGGCCAGGGGCTTGCCGTTGGCGATCACCAGCTCCGGGCCCTTGGGCTTGAGTGCGTAGAGCGAGACTTCATAGGCGTTCGGCTCTACCGGGGAGGCCCAGCGCGAGGGAACCAGGCGCGCGTAGTTCAGTACCGAGGAGCCGGGCAGGCGTCCCAGCACCCGCTCGCCCAGTTCGGCTTCGGCAACCAGCGGGTAATGGACCGGGGCGTTGCGCGCGCTGACATCCAGGACATGCAGGAAGTTGAAACGCTGCCAGTCGCCGACGCTGAACAGGCCTTTGCCCGGGCCGGCCAGTACCAGGTAGCGCTTGCGCTGCAGGCTCATCTCGAGCAGCTGGGCGGCCTGGGTGTCGAGTTGCGGCAAGGTGCCCCAGGGGCTGGTGGAGGCAGAGAAGCGCTTGCGCGAATACTCGATAAAGGTGTTTTCCTCGTCCTGGGTGATATAGGTCGGGGTGTCCTTGGCCGTGGCCGTGTAGTGCAGGGTGTCCTTCACTTCTTTTTCGACAAACTCATTGCTGATCACCGACACGGCGGGGCTTTCCTGTTGCCAGACACCTTGCAGGGCGAACGCCAGCTGGGGGTCGAGTTCGGCCTGGGCGGCCTGGGCCGTAAGCAGCGCGGTGCCGGCCAGCAGGGTTTTCCAAGTGCGGGACAGGGCAAAAGTCGGGGCTGTTTTCATCGATCTGAAACTCCGTTGAAGGGCAGAGGGCAATGGGGGGCGACGGTTCTCGTCGCGGGTGCTGCGCGCAACGCTTCGAGGCGTTGCACAGTCGGACGATCGCCGCGCGGGGGCCGCGCAATGACGCCCGTCCCGGGATGGCGGTGCGTAAGGTTCGGGTGGTGCGGCGCGCACGGCGGACATGAGCCGGCTGCCTGTGATCCAGCGGCCGGGCTGCGGTGCTCAAACGGACGATGCTGGGCGATGGCCGTGCGGCGCACCCGCAAGCAACCGGCAGGAAAAGCCGAGGCGGGGCGGGCGCGAACGACCTTGGGCGTGCTGTGGAGCGAGCTTGTTTCGAGAGTCACTTCTCAGTTCCTGGCGTCCATGTCTGAAGCGGGCAAAGTGCCGGGCTCCGGGGCAAAATCCTGGCTTCGCCCATTGGCTGAGCGAGCGCAGCACTTATGGGCGGGGAGCCATTATTGCCAAGACTTCCTTTCCATAATGAGACCTGTATCCCGAACCTGTTTTTGAAAGGCCTGGGCAAGCGACCATTGGGTCATTTTCGTTGCGGGGGCGCCTGTTTGTGTCACGGCGGCAAGCGTTGCCGGGGTGACCCGCGCTTTTTACCTTTCATTGCTGCCCTCGTGGGGCCAAGGATTTTTCATAACCCGAAGGTCTTCACCCATGCCTTTCGGGCGGGAATCCAGAAAGCGCGGCACCTTTCCAGGCGTGGTACGCGAGCGTCGCCGGTCATTTTCTGCGTTGGGCGATCTGCTCCGGTTCCAGCAGCAGGTCGCCACGGTCGCGCGGCGTCTTGCCCTGGCCCATCCAGGTGCTCCAGCCGAGGCGGGTGCCGCCGTTCAAGGCGGTTTGCGGCACGTCCTCGGCCTGGAGCACCAGGCGCACGTCCCAGGCGAATTCGATGCCGACATAGGTGCGGACCCAGTCGAGCAATTGGCGTTGCCCGCTGCCGGGTGGCAGCAGCTCGTCGTAGGACGCTCGGCTCATCGGCCCCATGCTCAGGCGGAAACGGTGCTGGCGATCCCACACCGCCTTGCCGGCCACGGCGTCCACCCCCAATTGAGCGCCGCTGAGCGCGCCCAGGCGGGTGCACTGGTCCGGCGGTAGCGGCAGCCAGCGGCCGGTGTATTCCTCGACCCGCACCGGCACCCTGAAGAAATTCTGCAGGATGGTGCTCAGGCCTTCGGCGTTGCGGGTCTGGCGCACCAGGTGCCCGGCGTGGTTCCAGCGCGCATGGTCCGGCACGGCATCGCGCTGGCGCATGGACTGCGGACCGTAACCGAGCAGGCTGGCGACATAGCGGGTGAAGGCATCGTCCCGGGGGCGGTCCAGGCTGACCGTCGACTGGGCATCGGCCCAGGCCCGGTAGAACAGCAGGACCAGGCGATGGTGAAACAGGTCGGCGAACTCCACCAGGGTGCGGTCGCCGTGGTGGATGACGCGTTCGTGGGCGTATTCGGTCAGCGACAGTGGCATCGGCCCGTTCGGGCCGAACAGCCCGAAGCTGTAGATGCCGACCTTGGGCGGGCCATCCAGCCGGTCGCGGCGCACCCGGGCAATGGTCGACGGGGCGAAGGCGGAGGAGGGCTCCTGGCCGATGCGCACCGACTCGTGCTGTGGGCGGCGTCCGTAGCCCAGGCGCGGCTGCTTGTCGTGCAGCGCCTCGACCTTGCGCAGCAGGGCGAACAGGTCGAAGGCATAGGGCTTGTCGTCCAGGGCCTGCCACAGCGCCTCGGCTTTATCGTGCCGGGTGCCGCTCATATCACCGGTCTCGTGCCGAAGCGTGCTGGCCAGCGACCCAGTTCGCCGCGCTGGGCGCTGTTCAGGTGCAGCTCGATAAAGGTATTCAGGCTCACATGGCGCGACAGAAAGCGCTCCATCACGGTGCCGAACAGGTAGGGACTGGTGCCGGCGAACTGGCTTTCGTCCAGGGTCAGTCCGATGGACACGCCACGGCCGAAGGTCAACGGACCGAGGCCCGGCAGGCGCCGGGTGATGGGCGCCAGTTCGGCCTTCAGCAGTCCCTGGGCGTGGCGTGCCACGGCGGGGTCGCCGCGGGAGGTGTAGAGCGCCAGCAATTCGCGCAGCGCCTGGGCGCCCTGCTCGGCGGACAGTTCGCTGAGGGTCTGGTAGTTGAGTCCCAGGTGGCTGATCAGGCGCCAGGTCAGCTCGCCTTCGGGCGATGCCGGAACCGGCCGCGTCGGGCCCTGGAGGATGCGCACGGACTTGACCGGCAGGGAGTCCACCGGCACCAGGTCGTGTTCCTTGCCGGCGGTGATCAGCATGGACAGGTCGCGGTTGGTGACGGTCATTTCCACGCCCAGCTGGCGCAGGCGCTTGGCGTAGGGGGCGTCGCGCTGATCGACCAGGGAAAGGAAGACCTCGGAGCCGAGGTAGGTGGTGCGCGCGCCCTTGCGGCGGATGCTGTCGGAGGGCAAGCGCGGCTCGCGGCGCAGGGAGAAGTAGGCGCCGTGATCGCCGCGGTCGCCCGCCACGCTGGTATAGAAGGGCCGGAATTGGGCTTCCACGGCATTGTCGCGGCCAAAACCCTCGGCCTGCTCCACGCTGAACACCTCGTAGTCCAAAGGGCGGGTACGGTCCGGCACCACGTGGAATTCATAGAGGTTGTCCGACACCGGCACCCGGTCCGAACGCATGCTGATCAGGTTGATCGCCGGGGTGCAGAACAGCGCGAAATTCTTCTCGTCGACTATGGCTTCGAATTCGCTGGTGTCCTGGTCGAGCAGCACGATGACCTCGAAACCGTCCGAGGCATTGCCACCGGCCAGGCCCGCGCGCAAGCCTTCCAGCGCGACGAAATGAAAGCGAGGCGGGAAGGCGAAGTATTCGTGCAGCAGGCGGTAGCCCTGGAAGCCCCGGCTGGAATAGGGCAGCAGGGCCTGGTCTTCGCCCAGCCCCTCGGGTTGCAAGGCGCTGGCGGGCAGGTAGCTCCAATCGCACTTGTTCGCGCCCAACGGGCGCACGGCAATGCCCAGGGTATGGGCGCAGAGCAGCTCATAAAGCCGCGACGCCACATGCTGGCCACCGCACAGGTGCAGGGACAGCCGGTCCAGGGGCGGGACGCTCTCGTTGACCTGGGTGGTAAAAGCAAACCGCAGGTGCAGGGCGGACTTCACCGGACGCTTGAGGCTGGTGCGGCTGAGGCGGATATCGGTGGGGGCATTCTCAAATTTGGCCGAGGCCAGGCGAATCGGCCAGAGGTCGACGTTGTGCGCCGTGCGAAATTCGCATTGGGCCTGGCCCTCGATCAGCGCCGGTGCCCGCAGCCGCGAGCCGCGCGGCATGTTCGAGCAATCGCCCTGGCTGCCGGTCAGCTCGCCCGGGGTCAGCTGCACGATGCACATGGCCGGGGTCGGCGCCAGGTAGTTGGGGTAGACCACTTCCATCAGGCGCTGGGAAAACCGCGGAAACTCCGCATCCATCTTCAATTGCACGCGCGCGGTCAGAAAGCTGAAACCCTCCAGCAGGCGCTCGACATAGGGGTCGACCACCTCCATGCCCTGCATGCCCAGGCGCGCGGCCACCTTGGGGTAATGCGCGGCGAACTCGCCACTCATCTCCCGCAGGTAGGCGAGTTCGTTGTTGTAGTAGGCCAGCAGTCGGGGATCCATTGCTCAGGCCCTCGATCCGTCTTCCAGCACGATCTGCCCGGTTTCCATATCGATGTGCGAGCTGAGCAGCAGGTCGATCGGGTAGGGCTCCGACCAAAGCTGGCCCTTGATCTCCATGGACAGCTGGTTGCGGGTCGCGTACTGGGTTTCCATCGGCAGCATGCGGATGCGCAACGTCTGCGGCAGAATGCGCGGTTCGAAGGTGGTAATGGCCAGGCGGATCGCCGCTTCCACGTCGGCCCAGTCGTCATTGGCCATCTGCCGGCCGGAGAGGGCGAGAATGCCGAAGTTGGTCACCGAGCGACGGGCATGCTCGGCCACCGAAAAATCGCTGGTCGATTCGGCATTGATGGTGTTGAGCAGCCAGGACAGGTCGCGCAACACGCTCTGGCGGTAGTCGCGCTTGCTGACCATGCGCTGCTGCGCGGTCTCGTTGCGCTCAAGCGGCTTATGGTCGGTCAGGCGATCGAGCAGCGCCGGCATCAGCCGGTTGCTGCGCACGCTTTCCAGGGGTTTTATCAGGCTCATGGCTGGGGCTCGTCGGCGCCTGCCTCGGCCAGGGATTGGATTTTACGGATCGACAACAGGGCGAATTCTTCCTGGTCACTGACCAGGGTGCGCTGGCCGAAACCGGCCCAGCTGTCGTCGCCCAGGGCCTGCCATTCGGTCAGGGCGCTAAGGGCCAGGCGATCGTTGCCCAGGGTGTGGCTGAGCGGGTAGCGGCTGGGGATCATCACCACATGCTGGCCGCCGTTGCTCAGGGTCAGGCGTGCCGCGCTCCAGACCAGGTCGCGCAGGTCCTGTGGCGTCTCGATCTCCAGGGTCTGGATGCGCTCGAACGGCAGCCAGTAATACTGCCCGTTGAGCAGGATTTCGCAGGTCGGTCCCAGGCGCGAATCGGCGTCGGCCAGCCAGGCCGCCGTGCTGTCGTTGATCTGGAAGGGCGTTTCGGCGGCGCCTTCGTAGGCCTCGGCCTGCAACTCGTCGGCGCGGTTTTGCTCGCCCTGGGCGCGAGCGCTCAAGGCCTGTGCCAGCAGGCCCTGCCAGGGCAGTGGAGCGCCGATGGTCTGGGCCGTCAGTTCACCGGCGAACACGCGCTCGCGAATCAACTCGCAGCGGATGGCTTCGCGGTAGGCCTGGGCCATGGGGATGGCCGCGGCGTCCAGCTGGGCCGCCGCCTGCAGCTGGGACACCGCGCGTTCCCACAGCCCCAGTACCATGCTCAGCTGCGCCAGGTGCACACGCAGGCGTGCGTCACCCGGCGTACGCCGGATCTGCGCGGCCAGCAGGTCGGCCTGGTCTTGCAACGGAAGGTCGTGCAGCGCGCTGTTCTGGGGGGCTTGAGTCATGGTCGGTCTCAACGGGAGTGAAGGTGGCCAGGGGGTGCTGGCTTGCCAGGCGTCGGGGCACGCAGGGCCGCCTTGCATGGCGCGCTGCCAAGCCGGTTCGGAATCACTCGCATTGAAAGCAGGCTTTCATCGGCTGTTCCTTTGCCGGCTCGACGACGCGCAGGGTGCGGCCGCTGCAGTCATCATCGATCTTTGGTTTCGTCGGGCCAGCGCTGTCGTCGCAACTGCATAACAGCCATTAGCCATTGCTCATTTACCCACGAAATGCAGCGCCATGTTGTGCGCGACTTCAGAGTCTGGCTACAAACTGTGACGGACTCGGCGAATCGCGGTAGCGCGCCGCCGCGTCACCGGCCGAGCGTCATGCAGGCTGCGCGTGCGCTACGCATAGGCATAAAAAAACCGGCTCGGGAGCCGGTTTTCTGAGACTGGAGCGGGCGAAGGGAATCGAACCCTCGTTATCAGCTTGGGAAGCTGGAGTAATGCCATTATACGACGCCCGCTTGAGCGGCTGCCTTTTTACCAGAAGTCGGCCTTGAGGAGAAGTCTGGCGTGCATGCGCATGCCAAAGGGCTGCTGGCTCGATACGTTGTAGTGGGGCGCGCGGCGGCGAGTCGACTGCTAGGACATGGTTATCGGTGCCCCTTGCTCACGTGAATTTTTTGGTCGATCGCGCGCCTCCGATTCTCCGACCGCGGCTTGTGCCTTAGACTGCCCAATCAACGAGGCAGGGAGTGCGCGGTATGCAACGTTCTCTAAGGGGCATCAAAGGACTCTTCGCGGCGCTCTGTTTGAGCGGTGTGGCAGGCGTGCAGGCCGAGTCGGCGAGCGATCCGCTGTTGGCCGCACCCGTCCCGGTGGGCGAGGCCGGTCGCGAGGCGCGAGGCGTACTGCGCGCCCGTGATCAGGCGTTGCTCTCCAGCGAACTGGCCGGACGCATCGTCGAGCTGCCCTTCAGTGAAGGCGAGCCCTTTGCCAAGGGGGCGGTGCTGGTGCGTTTCGATTGCAGTGCCTACCAGGCGCAATTGAATGCCGCCCAGGCCGCCGGCCGCGCCGCGCGCGAGGAGCTGGCGCACAAGAAGCAGCTGGCGGCCCTTAACTCCGTGGGCCGTTTCGAAGTGGCCCTGGCCGAAGCGCGTCAGGCCGAGGCCCAGGCTCAGGCCCAGGTCTATCAAGTGCAGGTCAAGCGTTGCAGCATCAGCGCGCCGTTCGACGGCCAGGTGGTGCAGCGCCGCGTGCAGCCCCACGAGAGCGTGGCCGGCGGTACGCCGCTGTTGGAGGTGGTGGACAACCGCACACTGGAAGTCCACCTGCTGGTGCCCTCGCGCTGGCTGGGTGCCCTGGCACCCGGCCAGACCTTCAGCTTTACCCCCGACGAAACCGGTCAGCCGCTGAAGGTCACGATCAAGCGCCTGGGCGCGCGGATCGACGAAGGCAGCCAGACCCTGCTGCTGATCGGCGAACTGACCGGGCCCGCTTCCGGCTTGCTGACCGGCATGAGTGGCAGCGCACGCTTCGCAGCCCTGCCATGAATGCGCCCATCGCGGGTCTGGCCGAGCGCGTCTTCGCGCAATTTCTGACCCTGGAGCGCCAGGCCCGGGCGGCGAAGGATGCCGACAGCCTGGCCTATAGCCTGGTCAACGACGGCCAGGCACTGTTCGGCTTTCGCCATGCCGCGCTGCTGATCGGCAATCGGGTGCGCGCCTTGACTGGCGTCAGCCTGGTCGAGCCCCACGCTCCCTTCGTGGCCTTTGTCGAGCGCGCCTGCGCCCAGCTGCTCAAGCAGCAGCGCCTGGCCGCCCCCGCGGTAATCGACCTGCAGCAACTGGATGACCAGGCCCAGGCCGATGGCCAGGCGCTGTCAGCGGTACAGGTGTTCTGGCTGCCTTTGTGCGACCGGGCCGGCGTGCCATTCGGCGGCCTGTGGTTGGCCCGCGCCCGGCCTTGGAGCGAGGCCGAGCAGGCGTTGCTGGTGGCCCTGGGCGACGGCTACGGTCATGCCTGGCTGGCGCTGCAACCGCGCACGCCCTGGCGTCAACGCTGGCCGCGCAAGCGGGTGCTGGTGGCCCTGGCCGTCGCCGCATTGCTGTTGTTGATACCGGTGCGCCAGTCGGTACTGGCGCCGGCCGAAGTGGTACCCCTGGGTGGACAGGTGGTGGCCGCGCCCCTGGACGGCGTGATCGCCGAATTCCTGGTGGAGCCCAATGCCCAGGTCGAGCCGGGCGATTTGCTGCTGCGCTTCGACGCCACCAGCCTCAAGGCCCAGGCCGATGTGGCCGAGCGCACCCTGGCGGTGGCTGAAGCCGAGCAGCGGGCGAATGCCCAGCGCGCCTTCGCCGACGCCGAATCCGGCGCGCGTCTGGACCTGCTGGTCGCGCGGGTCGAACAGAAGCGCGCCGAGCGTGACTACGCCCGCGACCTGCTGGCGCGCAGCGAGGTGCGCGCGGAGCGCGCGGGCATCGCGGTGTTCGCCGACGCCGAGCGCTGGCTGGGCAAGCCGGTGCGCACCGGCGAGCGGCTGATGGTGATCGCCGATCCGGCCCAGGGTGAGTTGCGCATCGAGCTGGCCGTGGGCGATGCCATCGAGCTGCAGCCCCGGGCCGCGGTGGCGCTGTTTCTCGACAGCGATCCGCTGCACCGCCACCAGGCCCGACTCGAGCGCGCCGCCTACGAGGCGCAACTGACCGATGCCGGCCATTTGGCCTACCGCCTGGATGCGCGCTTCAGCGAGGCGCCGCCGCGCATCGGCCTACGTGGCACCGCCAAGCTTTATGGCGAACCGGTGCCGCTGCTGCTCTACCTGCTGCGTCGGCCGCTGGCCGCGGTGCGCCAGGCCGTGGGCCTGTAATGGCCTTGCCGGCGCTGCGCCCGGACCTGCAGCTTTCGGCGGCGGCGAGCGTCAACGGCGCTCCCCAGTGGACCTTGGCCGACCCGGTGCGCGGGCGCTATTTCAAGTTGGGCGGCGCGGCCATCCGCTTGCTGCGCCATTGGGCCCTGGGCGAGCCACAGCAGGTGCTGGCCGCGGCCAATGGCGAGCCGGGCGAGACCCTGGGGACCGAGGAGGTCGATGCGTTGCTGCGCTTTCTGCGTACCCACGACCTGATCGCCGCGGTGGATGCCGAGCAGCGCGCCAGCTACGGGCAGAAGGCCGCCAGCCAGCGCCAGAGTCTGTGGACCCGGGTGCTGCATCAATACCTGTTCTTCCGCATTCCGCTGTGGCGTCCCGATCCCTTTCTCAACCGCACCTGGCCCAGGTTGCAGCGCCACGGCGGCGCCCTGTTGCGCATCGGCCTGCCACTGACCTTCGCCCTCGGTCTGTTTCTGGTGGCCCGTGACTGGCAGCGTTTTATCCAGACCTTCCCGCACCTGTTCAGCCTGGGCGGGGCCTTGGCATTCGGCATCGCCCTGACCTTTGCCAAGCTCTGCCATGAATTCGGTCATGCCTATATGGCCAAGCGTGCCGGCTGCAGGGTGCAGAGCATGGGGCTGGCCTTTATGGTGCTGTTTCCGCTGTTCTACACCGACGTCAGCGATGCCTGGCGGGTCAACGACCGGCGCTCGCGGCTGCTGATCGGCGCCGGCGGCATTCTCGCCGAACTGCTGCTGGCCTGTCTCGCGCTGCTGGCCTGGTCGCTGCTGCCGGATGGGCCCTGGCGCACCGCGGCCTTTATGCTGGCCAGCGCCACCTGGATCACCACCCTGGTGGTCAACCTCAACCCCTTTCTGCGCTTCGACGGCTACTTCCTGCTCAGCGACCTTTGGGGCGTGGACAACCTTCAGGGCCGGGCTTTCGCCCTGTGCCGCTGGCGCCTGCGCGAGGCGTTGTTCGACTACGCCGCGCCGGCGCCCGAGCCGCTGCCGCCCGGGCTGCAGCGACGGCTGCTGATCTGGGGCTATAGCGCCTGGGTTTGGCGTGCG
Organism: Pseudomonadota bacterium; assembly: GCA_040385585.1. Taxonomy (GTDB): domain Bacteria; phylum Pseudomonadota; class Gammaproteobacteria; order Pseudomonadales; family Pseudomonadaceae; genus Aquipseudomonas. The sequence continues at coordinate 41,727 of JAZKHB010000064.1, forward strand.
CTGCTGTTTTTCGCCATCGCCGTGGCGGTGTACCTGATGTTTTTCAAGTTGCTCGGGGTGCTATTGATGGTCGTTGAGCTGGCCTGGTTTATCGCCTTGCCGGTGGTGCGCGAGGTGCGCCACTGGTGGCAGCACCGGGAGCGGGCCCGCCCGGCGCGGCTGCTGCTCGGTGCGCTGCTGCTGGCGCTGCCCCTGGCCGTGCTGGTGCTGCCCTGGCGCGGCGCGGTGCAGGTGCCGGCGCTGCTCGAGGCCAGCCGGGTCGCGGCGCTGCATGCACCCATCGCCGCCCGCCTCAAGGGGGTGCAGGTCGAGGAGGGGCAGGTGGTGGACGTCGACCAGGTGCTGCTGGAGCTGGAGTCGCCGGACCTGGACTACCGCCAGGTGATTGCGCGGCGCGAAGTGGAGATCCTGCAGCTGCAGCTCAAGCGTCAGGCCGGGCGCAGCGAGACCGCGGCGGATGCCGGCATACTCGAACAGCGCCTGGCCCAGGCCCTGGCCGAATACCGCGGCTTGGCCGCGCAGCGTGAACGCTTGCTGCTGCGCGCGCCGTTTGCCGGGGTGGTGCGCGACCTGTCGAGCGAGCTGCGCGCGGGTCGCTGGCTGTCCATGGAGCCTGCCCTGGTGCGAGTAGTCGCGCCTGGTGCGCGGCTGCGTGGCTACCTGCCGGAAGGCGATCTGTGGCGGGTTGAACCCGGCGCGGCCGGCCGCTTTATCGCCGACGACCCGGCCCGCGGACGTCAGGCGGTGCAGTTGCACAGTATCGCCGCCACCGGTGCCGCCTACCTGGAGCTGGAAGCCCTGACATCCGACCGCGGCGGTCCGCTGGCGGTGCGGCGGGACAACGAACAGCGCGCCCGACCGCTGCAGGCGCAATACGCCGTGCACCTGAGCTTGGACGCGTCCTTGGCGGTCACTCAGCCCCTGCGCGGCATGGTCGAACTGCAGGGGCGGCGCGAGTCGCTGCTCGCCGCGGGCTGGCGGCGCCTGGCGGCGCTGGGGGTGAGGGAGAGCGGATTCTAGCCCGCTTGCGCTCGCCGAAAGAACTGCGCGGCGAGCATCGTCGAAAATATATGGGCGCGCTGAGACTTCTCTGCGTGACAAAAGTTTCAGTTGCGCTAGGCTATTGTCCTACAACGTAGTGGCTGACTAATACTAGGACAGCCTGGGTGCAGGGAAGCATATGTCAATGTCGTGTAACGCCGAACTGACCCTGCGCCCTATAGAGGCCGCCGACCAGGCGTTTCTCCAGCGCCTTATATGCCGCTTCCCGCGACGCCGAAATGGCCCTGAGCGGTTGGCCGGCCACGGCCATCGCCGAGTTTCTCCAGCAGCAGTTCAGTCTCCAGCACCGCTACTACCAGGCGCACTTCCCCGACGGCGAGTTCTGGCTGGTCGAACGGGCTGGCCAGGCCATAGGCCGGCTTTACCTGTTCTGGGGCGAAACCACTCTTCAGATAATCGACATCTCCCTATTGCCCGAATACCGCGGCGCGGGGCTGGGCAGCGCGCTGCTCGGCGAACCGCTGAGCCGGGCAGACGCCCGTGGCCTTGCCGTCGGCCTGCATGTGGAAGGCCATAACCCGGCCTTGCGCCTGTACCAGCGGCTGGGTTTCGGGGTGGTCGGCGACAGCGGGGTTTACCTGGAGATGTGCAGACCGGCCCATAGCCGCCCGCTGGCCAGCCAAGCCGAACGCAGGCAACCGGCGCTTTAAGGAGAACAGCGATGCCGTCCATGCCCAGTTACGACTATTTTGCCCGGGCCACGGGCCGCCCCTTCCGGCTTCTGTTGGACGCCGAGCAGACCCTGGAAATCGAACTGCGGCAGGTGGAGCCGCGGGTGCCGATGAATGCCCGCTATGAGTGCTTTTCCCTGTTGTTCCGCCTACCGCAGGGGCTCGTCCTGCCTCAGGCGCTCTACAGCTTGAGCGGGCCGGACGGCGACGCCTGGGACTTGTTGCTAACCCCCGTGGCGCCGGACGCCGATGGGCGCGCTTGCCTGGAGGCGGTGTTCCACCGTGAAAAAGTCTTGGCCTAGATTTGCCCTACAGGCAAAGCAATGTGGGCAACAGACGCCCGCTCCATAAGAACGATTGGGAGAGAGATGATGAGTGATCCTTTTATCGGCGAGATACGCATGGTCGGCTTCAACTTCGCCCCCCGTGGCTGGGCCTTGTGCCAGGGCCAGATCATGTCGATTGCGCAGAACAGCGCCCTGTTTTCCCTGCTCGGCACGGCCTATGGTGGCAATGGCCAGACCACTTTTGGCCTACCCGATCTGCGCGGGCGCAGCCCGGTGGGTCCGGGGCAGGGCCCGGGCCTGAGTCCCATCACCCAGGGAGAGGTCTCGGGTAGCGAAAACGTGAGTCTGTTGGCCACGAATATGCCGATGCACAGCCACCCCACCAGTGTCGAGGTAGCCGGGGTGGCCACCAAGCCCACCACGGTTCCCAGCGCGACCAACAATGTCCTGGGCGCTTCGAGCGGTGGACCGGGTTCTGCGAGCATCTGGTCAACCGATCTGGCCACTCCGGTAGCCATGGCGGGTGTCGTCTCCGGCACGGCCGGCGGCAGCCAGCCTTTCGCCATACGCAATCCGTTTCTCGGGATCAATTTCGCGATCGCCCTGGAAGGGATTTTCCCGTCGCGTAACTGAGTGCGGGATTTGCCCGAGGCTGTGCTCCATCCTCGGGCGTCAGGGCAGTTCTGGAGAGTTCGATTGAGCGATTTACAGCGGTTCCACTTCATATCCGGTTTGCCCCGCTCGGGTTCCACCCTGCTGGCGGCCATATTGCGGCAGAACCCGCGCTTTCACGCCGGCATGACCAGCCCCGTGGGCGCGCTGTTTTCCTCGATGCTGGCTCAGTTCAGCGCGGGCAGCGAGTTCGGCCCGGTGATCGATCAGGGCCAGCGTCGCCGCCTGCTGCAAGGGCTGTTCGCCAGTTACTACGCCGATCAAGCCGACAAGGCGGTGCGTTTCGACACCAACCGCATGTGGAGCGCCAAGCTGCCGGCGCTGCTCGATCTGTTTCCGCAGACCAAAGTGATCGCCTGTGTGCGCAATGTCGCCTGGGTGATGGACAGCCTCGAGCGCCTGTACCGGGCCAATCCCTACGAGAACACCAAGCTGTTCAACGACGATGCCGAGCGCAATACCGTCTACAGCCGCGTCGACACCCTGGCCCAGCGCAATCGCCTGGTGGGTTTCGCCTGGGCGGGGCTGAAGGAAGCCTATTACGGCGAACACGCCCGCTCGCTGTTGCTGGTGGATTACGACCTGCTGACCCAGGCGCCGGAGAAGGTGCTGCGCCTGGTGTACGACTTTATAGGCGAGCCGTGGTACGCCCATGATTTCGATAACCTGCAGTACGACGCCCCGGAATTCGACCAGGCCCTGGGCCTGTCCGGGCTGCACCGCGTGCGGCCCAAGGTCGGGGCCGAGTCACGCCGAACCATTTTGCCGCCGGACCTGTTCGCCCAGTACAGCGCCCTGTCGTTCTGGAGCGATGGCGCCGGCAGCGCCGCCCATGTGATCCGACCCAGCCACAACGAGCCTATCGGCGCGCTGCGCTGATACACCCCAAGAGCAACGTTATCCGCGCCAGGTGCGCACGCAGTGAGGCAAACATCATGTGGTGGAGCAAGCGCACTAACCCGTCCCGCGGTTCGGCCGATCAGGCTAAGTCGACTCTTCGCTCCCCGCTGATCCAGGCACTCGAGCCGCGCATGATGTTCGACGGTGCCCTGGTGGCGGATATGGCGGTAACGGTCAGCGACGCGCAGGCGTCGAGCCAAACCGATGCCCCTGCTTCGGCACACCAGGCGACCCAAGACACCGGCCCGAACCTGGCCGAACAGGTCAATCTGGCCGTGGCCGGCCAACCCGGCGAACGCCGGGACCTGGTGTTCGTCGATACGCGCCTGCCCGATTACCAGCAGATCGTCGCGGCGATCGCCCCGAATGCCGACGTCATCCTGATCGACAGCCAGGGCAACGGCGTGCAGCAGATCGCCGATGCCCTGGTCGGGCGCTCCGGTATCGATGCCATCCATATTATTTCCCACGGCGACGACGGCGTGCTGTTGCTGGGCGACGCGCCCTTGCATGGCGGCAACCTGGAAGCCCATGCGGCGCAACTGAGCGCGATCGGCGCGGCGCTGACGGCCGACGGCGATATCCTGCTGTACGGCTGCGATGTCGGGCGGGGTGACAAGGGCCTGAGCTTCCTCGAAGGCTTGGCGACGGCGACCGGCGCCGATGTGGCGGCCTCCACTAACGCCACCGGCAACAGCGCCGGCGGCGGTGACTGGGATCTCGAGATTGCCACCGGCCATATCGCCGCCAGCGCCGTGCTCGAGTACGGCCGCTTGCAGGCGTATGACGCTCAGCTGGCGACATTTTCGGTCAGTACCCTGGGCGAGCTGCAGACGGCATTGACCACCTCGGCTTCCAATGGCGCGGCGGACACCATTACCTTTACCGCCAATATCACGGCGACGGGCACGGGCAGCCTGACCAGCGAATACCTGGCCTATATCAACCTGGCGGAGACACAGGCGCTCACCATAGTCGGGGGCGGCTACACACTGGATGCCGCCTACTTCGGCTCTACGGTCTATGTGTCGGCCGGCGACAACGTCGAAATCCAGAACCTCACCATCCGCGGCGGCCTGGCCGCCGGCGACGGCGCCACAAGCGGCGCTGCCGGGGCCGCCGCCGCAGCGAATGCCCTCGGCGCGGGTATCCATAACCTGGGCACCCTCACGCTACGCAATGTCAACGTGCGCAATAACCTTGCCTCTGGCGGCGGCGGTGGCGGCGGTGTTGCGAGCAGTTATGTCGGCGGCGGTGGCGGTGGCGGTGGCGGTTTCAATGGCATCGGCGGCGGCGCGGGCGGCAGCGTCGGTCCGGGGACCGGGTTTTACGCCGGGGTTGCTGGCGCGGCTGGCTCCGGCGGCCGGGGGGGCGGCTACAGCGCCGACGATATGGGCGGCCGTGGCGGTAGCTCGACAGGCGGCGCCGGGGGGGTTGGCACCCTCGACTACTCCAACGGCGGCGCGGGCGCCAGCGCCACCAATGGCAGTCTCTCCATCGGCGGCGGTGGCGGCGGCGCCGGCTGGGATGCCGTGGGGGGCACGGGTGGGTCCGCCGCCGGCGGTATCTTCAATGGCGTGGGCGCTACCCTGACCATTGTCGGCACTTCGGTGATTTCCAATAACCTGGGTGCCGGCGGTGGGGGTGGCGGTGGGTCGGGACTGGACTCCAACGACCTGGACGGGGGCGCTGGCGGTCGCGGCGTAGGCGCGATCTGGAATGAAGGCACGCTGAATATCACGGCGTCCAACCTGTCCGCCATGAGCGCAAATGCCGGTGCCAGCGGTGCCGGCGGGCTTGAACTCGGTGCCGGTGTGGCGGGGGCCTCGCCTGCCGCGCAAAACACCATCTACGGTGCAGGCACGCAGAACCTCAATTATATCGATAACACCGTCCCGGTCCTGGGCGGTGCTGGCGGCACCAGCGCCGCCACCGAGCAGCTGGCGGTCGCCGTCGCCACCGCGCTGACGCTCACGGATGCGGAGCAGATTACCCTGCCGGCCGCCACGGTATCGATCACCGGCAATTTCGTCAGCGGCCAGGACGTGCTGGCCTTCACCAATGACAATGCCGCGACTTTCGGCAATATCGCCGCCAGTTACAATGCCGGGACCGGCGTGCTGAGTCTGACCTCCGCAGGCGCCACCGCCACGCTCGCCCAGTTCCAGGCCGCCCTGCGCGCGGTCACCTACACCAATACCTCGGATGCCCCAACCACCAGCAACCGCACGGTCAGCTTCGTCGCCAACGACGGGATCGGCAACAGCACGGCCGTGACCCAGACGGTGACGGTGGCGGCGGTCAACGACGCGCCGGTGCTGACTCCAGGGGCGCCGGTCCTGACGGGCATCAACGACAGCGATACCAACAATGCGGGCCAGACGGTCGCCAGTATCGTCGGTTCGAGTATTGGCGATGGCGACAGCGGCGCCGTCGAGGGTATCGCCATCACCGGCCTGGCCTCCGGTAATGGGACCTGGCAGTACAGCACCGATGGCGGCAGCAACTGGAGCGATGTCGGCAGCGTCTCGACCAGCAGCGCCTTGCTGTTGAGCGCCACGGATAAAGTGCGCTTCGTGCCGGATGGCGTTACGGCCACAGCGGGCAGTATCACCTATCAGGCCTGGGATCAGAGCGGTGCCACGGCGGGGCAACAGGGCAGCAAGGTGGATGTGGGCAGCAATGGTGGCAGCAGCGCTTTCTCGACGTCCACCGATACCGCCAGCATTACCGTCACGGCGGTGGACAATGCGGCGCTGGTGACCACCAGCGGCGGCACCACGGCCTTCACCGAGGGCAATAACCTCACCTCGACGCCTGTGGCGATCGATGCCGGACTGACCCTGTCCGACAGCGACAGCGCGACCCTGGCCAGTGCCACGGTGAGCATCACCGGCAACTTCCAATCCGGGCAGGACGTACTGGCCTTCAGCAATGATGGCAGCAGCATGGGCAACATAAACGCCAGCTACAACGCCGGTACAGGCGTGATGACATTGACCTCCGCCGGCGCCAGCGCCACGCTGGCCCAGTGGCAAGCGGCCCTGCGCAGCGTGACCTATACCAATGGCGCTGAAACGCCGAACACCACCGTGCGTACCCTCAGCATCGTGGTGAACGACGGCAACTCCGACAGCCTGACGGTCACCCAGCAGGTCAGCGTCGCCAGCATCAATGACGCACCCATCGTCAGCGTTCCCGTCAGCATCGGCGTTGCCGAGGATGTTGCCAGCGCCCTTACCGGCATCAGCTTCAGCGATGCCGATGCCGGTGGTGCTTCGGTAACCGTGACCCTGTCCGTCGGTTCGGGCAGCCTGGCGGCCAGCGGCGGCGGCGGGGTGATTGTCGGTGGTAGCAGCAGCGCCCGGACCCTGACCGGCACCGTGGCCAACATCAACGCCTTTATCGCGGGCAGCAATGTCAGTTTCACCACGGCCAGCAACACCAGCGCCGATGTGGTCTTGACCGCCAGCATCGACGATGGCGGCAATACCGGCACCGGCGGCGCGCAGACCGACAGTGACACCACCACCCTGCAGGTGAGCGCCGTCAACGATGCCCCCGTGGTCACAACCCCGATTTCCATCAACGTCAACGAGGATGTCAGCACGGCCTTGACCGGGATCAGCTTCGCCGATGTCGACGCCGGCGGCAGCGTGGTGACCGCCACCTTCTCGGTGCCCTCGGGCACCTTGAGTGCTAACAGCGGCGCCGGGGTCGGCGTGACCGGCTCGGGTACCGGCAGCCTGACCTTGTCGGGCAGCATCGCGGATATCAACGCCTTTATCGCCGCCTCCGGCGTCAGCTTTACCACGGCCAGTAACGCCACTGGCAATGTCACCCTGACCGTCGCCATCGACGACGGCGGCAATACCGGCAGCGGCGGCAACCTGGCGGATTCCGACACCGTCACGTTGATGGTGACCGCCGCCAACGACGCGCCGGTCAACGGCGTGCCGGGTACCCAAGCGGTGGACCAGGACGCCGCGCTGATCTTCAGCAGCGGCAACGGTAACCTGATTTCCATCGGCGATGTCGACGCCGGTGGCGGCACCCTCCGGGTGACCCTGACCGCCAGCAACGGCCTGATCACGCTGCCCGGCACCAGCGGCTTGAATTTTATCGTCGGCAGCGGCGCCAACGACGGCACCATGACCTTCGAAGGCAGCATCGCCGACATCAACACAGCGCTGAACGGGCTGCTCTTCTCGCCCACAGCGGGCTACAACGGCGCGGCCAGCCTGCAGATCACCACCAGTGACCTGGGACTAAGCGGCAGCGGGGGCACCCAGGCCGACAGCGACACCATCGGCATCGCGGTGGCGGCCCTTAATCCCCGGGTCATCGAGGTGCAGGCCGGTAACCCGGATGGCCTGTACCGGGAGGGGGATGTCATCACCTTGATGGTAACCTTCGATCAGGCGGTGATCGTCAGCGGCGGGATACCGACCCTGCTGTTGGAAACGGGCGCCACCGACCGCTCGGCCACCTATGTGTCCGGCTCTGGGACCACGACCCTGAGTTTCAGTTACACGGTCCAGGCCGGCGACGGCAGCGCCGATCTGGACTACCAGTCCGCCGGTGCCCTTGCCCTAAACGGCGCGACCATTCGCAGTGTCGGCAATGACGACGCCATCGCTACCCTGCCGCCCACGGGCGGTGTCGACTCCATCGCCGGGCAGCACGATATCGTGATCAATACCGTTCGGCCGACCGTGACTGTCGTAGTGGCGGATAACGCGCTGACGGTGGGTGAAACCTCGGGGGTGACCATCACCTTCTCGGAGGCGGTTAACGGTTTCGATAATGCCGACCTGACGGTGGAGAACGGCACGCTGAGCCCGGTGAGTTCCAGCGACGGCGGCATCACCTGGACCGCCACCCTGACCCCGACGGCGAATACCGCCGACGCCAGCAACCTGATCACCCTGAACAACACCGGGGTGGAGAACGCCGTGGGCAATAGCGGTAGCGGCAGCACCGACTCCAACACCTACGCCATCGATACCCAGCGCCCGACGGCGACCATTGTGGTGGCCGATAACGCGCTGTCGGTGGGTGAGACTTCGCTGGTGACCATCACCTTCTCGGAGGCGGTGACCGGGTTCGATAACGCCGACCTGACGGTCGAGAGCGGCACGCTGAGCACTGTCAGTTCCAGCGACGGCGGCATCACCTGGACCGCCACCCTGACGCCGACGGCGAGCCTCACCGATACCCTGAATGTCATCACGCTCGGCAATGCCGGCGTCATGGACCTGGCCGGCAATGCGGGGCAGGGCAGCACGCCTTCCAATGTCTACGCGATCAATACCGTCGTGGTGGTGCCGCCGGTAGAGCCACCCGTACCTCCGGTAGAGCCCCCCGTGCCGCCCGTCCCGCCGGTCGAGCCACCGCCGCCGGTGCCTCCGGTCGAGCCGCCGCTGCCTCCGGTCGAACCGCCGGTGCCCCCGGTAGAACCGCCGCTGCCTCCGGTGGAGCCCCCATTGCCGCCGACGGTGGACCCGGAGTTCCTGGTCACGGTCGGATTGCCGCCCGAGCCGAGCCCACCGTCCGTGCCCGCGCCGCTGTTCGGCAGCGCGCCGCCCAATCCGGTCTCGCCCTTGGCGCCGCCGGCCCTGTTCGATACACCGGGCCTGGGCAGTGGCATTCCGCCTTTGGGCAACATCTTTATCCGCGACGGCGCACTGGCGCCGAGCTTTATCGCCCAGGTGTTCGGCAGCAGCGACAGCGGCGGCGATGGCTCGGGCTCGGGCTTTCTCGGTTTCGGCGGCGGCGATGCAGGGGTGTTCGGCAGCAGTACGCTGTCAGCGGTGTTCGGCAAGGACGTGCCGCAGGAGTCCATGTCCCTCAACACCTTCGGCAACAAGCTGCGCGGAGGCGGCGACGTACAGGACGGCCTACGCGGCATCTTCAGCGCACTGAGCCTGGGCCAGCAATTGCAGCAGCTGCACGAGCGCGAGCAGGGTCCGGTTCGCGACCTGGCCCAGGCCCTGGCGCAGTTCGGCCAGGCCGCTGACACGGCCGCCGAGACCGAAACCTAGCTTTTTTGATACCTAACAACACTTACTCAGCAGTGCCACGATGCCGTAACCAGGGGGCGGCTCACGGATGAAGATAAACACGCAGTTTTTCGGTGTCAGCCTGCTGGCCCTTGCGATCAGCGGATGCGCGGTCACCAGTCAACCGATCGAGCGCAGCGTCAGCGAGGCGCGGGCGCAGCAAGATCTGGCTGAGATGTTCCAGGGCCAGGAGCCGCTGAGTGGGCCACTGACCCTGCACCAGGCCATGGCGCGGGCGGTCAAGTACAACCTGGAAGGACGCCTGAAGGTGATGGAGGAAGCCCTGGCCCAGCAGCAGGTGGACCTGAGTCGTTTCGACATGCTGCCGCGCATGGCGGCCTCGGGCGGCTATGCCGGGCGCAACAATGTCAGCGCCTCGAGCAGCCGCAGCGTCGAGAGCGGCCAGCAATCCCTGGAGCCCTCCACTTCCCAGGACCGCGACCGCGGCGTGGCGGACCTGACGATGGTCTGGAACCTGCTCGATTTCGGCGTCAGCTACCTGAGCGCCAAGCAGCAGGGCGACCAGCGCCTGATCGTCCAGGAGCGCAAGCGCAAGGTGGTGCACACCATCACCCAGGATGTGCGCTCGGCCTACTGGCGTGCCCTGGCCGCCGAGCGGCTGCTGTCGCAGATCGACAGCCTGATGCTGCGTGTTGAACAGGCCCGCGGCGACAGCGAGCGCATGAGCGAGCAGCGTATCGGCGACCCGGTGCAGGCCCTGGGCTACCAGCGCGCGCTGATCGAGGCGACCCGTCAGTTGGAAGAGCAGCGCCGGGCCCTGTCCCTGGCCAAGACCGAACTGGCGACCCTGATCAACCTGCCGATCGGCAGCGACGTGACCCTGGCCGACACGGCCCAGGATTACCCCCTGCCGGAGCTGAAGGTGGACCTGGCGACCCTGGAGCAGGAAGCCCTGGCCAGCCGCCCGGAGCTGCGCGAGCAGGACTACCAGGCGCGTATCGGCGCCACGGAAACCCGCAAGGCGCTGTTGCGCTTGCTGCCTGGGCTGGAGTTTTCCGCGGGCGGGCATTACGACAGCAACTCCTTCCTGGTCAACCAGAGCTGGGCGGACTACGGGGTGAAGGTCACCTGGAACCTGTTCAATGTGCTGTCGGGGCCGGCGGCCATCGACGTGGCCAAGGCCGGCGAAGCGGTGACCCTGGCGCGGCGCCAGGCCATGTCCATGGCGGTACTGGCGCAGTTGTACGTGGCCAACGCCAACTACCAGGAGGCGCGGCGCCAGTTCCAGACCAGCCAGCAACTGGCGGGGCTGGATCGGCAGATCGCCGAGCAGTTGCGCAACCGTCGCCAGGCCGATGGCATCGGCGAGCTGGAATTGATCCAGGGCGAGCTGAACAACCTGCAGGCCAACCTGCGCCGCGACCTGGCCTATGCCGAGCTGCGCAATGCCTACGGTCAGGTATTCGCCAGCGCCGGGCTGGACCCCCTGCCGGCGCAGTTGCCCTCGGACTCGCTGAACGAGATCGCCGGGGCCCTGGCCAGCAGCGAGGCGCGTTGGCAGGCCGGGGATATCGTCAGGCCCTAAGCGCATAGCAAAAGCAGCAAAAAGAAGGGCGCCTCGGCGCCCTTTTTCTTCCTGTTGCTATTGCCAGCCGTTCAGCTGGCCATGGCCTGGGGTTCCAGCAAGAGCGTCGTGTGGGTGGTGCGCCGTGCCGGCAGGCTTTCCCGTAGAAAGCCCAGGGTGGCCTGTTGCGTCGCCAGCCAGGCCGCCTTGTGTTCCATGTCGAGAAAATGCCCGGCATTGGCGATGGTGCTGAAATGGCATTCGCGGGCATGGCCGGTGAACAGCCGCGCATCTTCGGTGCAGGTGTACTCATCCAGTTCGCCATTGACGAACAGCAGCGGCACTTGGATGGCATCGGCATAGCGCAGGTAGCACTTATCGTCCTGGCTCAGCACCTCGCTGACATGGCAATGCATCTGCGCGTACTCGTGCGCGGCCAGGCTGATGATATGACGGTGATTGAAGCGCTTGAACAGCGACGGCAGGTGCTTGCCGATGGTGCCATTGATCAGGTTGCCGACGGCGGGTCGGTCGCAAGCCCCGAGGAACCTGACGCCCTGCTCCAGATAGCCGCGCATGGCCGTGTTGACCTGGGCCGAGAACGAGGTGATCACCGCCTTCTCGAGCCTGCGCGGCTGGTAGGCCAGCGCCAGCAAGGCGGCGGCGCCGCCCCAGGAAAACGACATCACGTGCTCGGCGGCAAAATGCTCGATCAGCTCCAGCAGGATAAACGCCTCGTCTTCCTTGCTGATCGGTCGGTCATGGCGGTTGTGCGGTTTCGACTGACCGGCATAGGGCTGGTCGTAGAGCACCACATTGAAATGCGGGTAAAGGTAGCGAACGGTTTGCGCGAAGGATGCGGTCGTAGCCAGTGAACCATTGACCAATATGATGGTTTTTTCGGCTCCCTCAGCGTGATGGAACTCCGTGTAAATCTGGTATTGCCCCTGAATATTCACCACTGCGGTTTCTGGACTCATGTCAATTCCTCTGACGTGCAGTTTTTAACAAGCGCGCAGCGGTACATTCCGCCGCGCGAACTACAGGACAGGTAAGCAAGTGCCTGGCAATCAGCAGCCCGAGGCGACCCCAAAAGGCAGGGCGCCTGGAATTGTTATTGGCGGGCGTTTTTTAGGGTCGAGGGACTTGAAGCGCTGTGCAGCACCGGGATGTAAACGGGGTGCAGCGTGGCTTAAATGGCAATCCCTGCGAGGCGCCGAGGGGGCACCGGTGACCGTAAAAACTTTCTTAGAGTATGTTGCTGACTAGCTGGTCACAATTGGGACCGTGGGTGCGATTCAAGCAGGATGAGCGGTAGGACGCAAGCAATGATTGAGATTTATTGGCCAGCTTCTGCCGGGCGGTCACCCGATACCATCCGCTCTAGCTCGTGGCTCCGCAGGGAGCGGTATGCGCCGGGCGCCAATGTCGGGTCCAGCTGCAAGGAGCCGATGCGCTCGCGGTGCAGGCGCAGCACCTTGTTGTTGAAGTAACCGAACATGCGCTTGACCTGGTGGTAACGCCCCTCGAAGAGGGTCAGGCGGGCGCTGTGACTGCCCAGCAACTCCAGCTGCGCGGGCAGGGTGGTGAGGTCCTCGTAGGCGAAATACAGGCCGCGCTCGAAGACCTCGGCGTAGTCGCTGCCGATGGGCTGCTCGGTGTCCACCACATAGACCTTGGGCTGTCGGCTAGTGGGTTGGCTCAGACGCCGCGACCAGCGTCCGTCGTTGGTCAACAGCAGCAGGCCGGTACTGTTGTAGTCCAGACGCCCGGCGATATGCAGGCCGGTCCGGTCGGCTTCTGCCAGCAGTTCCAGCACGGTGGGGTGCTCGGGGTCGGCCGTGGCGCTGACGCAACCCCGTGGTTTGTGCAGCATGAAATAGCGCGCCGGCTTGCCGGCTTGCAGCACCTGCTCGTCCAGGGTCACCCGACTGAATTCACGGACCTCGTGCAAGCCCTCGGTGACCACCTCACCGTCGACCCGCACCCGTTTGCCGAGCAGCAGGCGGCGCACTTCCTGGCGGCTGAAGGTTGGCAGATTGCTGAGAAAACGGTCGAGGCGCATGGCGGGCACCGCAAGGTTGATGGAGCACCATGCTAGAGCATTTTCACGAAAAACCAGCCTGCCAATAGGTGGGGGGCCAGACTCGCCTTGGCGCGACACGCGCAGGGCTGGCCGGGCTGTCTGTCTGCAACGCGCTAGCCGATCAGCGCTTGGGTTCGGCAGGGATCAGGGCAGGGTCGTGCGGGTCGGCGCCGCGCGAGCAGTCGGGGCACAGGCAGCTCAGGTCGCGGGCGGCCTCGGGCAGGCGTTCGAGCACGCCCGGGTCGATACGCTGGCTGAAGCACCAGCAGGGCAGGTGAGCGGTCTGCGGATCGGCCTGGGCACAACGGTTGAGCCGGCCGCATAGCGGGCAGAGGCGATCGTTCATCGGGGTGCCTGAGCAGTGAAAGTGCCCATGGTAGGCGCTTGAGCTTGCCCAGGCCACACCCGCCACCATTGCCGGCGTGTTAGCCGCGGCTGGCCAGGTAGGCGCGCCAGCCGCCGAACTGGCTGATCGGCTGGGCGCCCTCCAGGCCATAGGGCTCGCAGATAAAGCCGCACTCCCAGCGCCCGTCCGCCAGCTGCACCTTGCCCAGGCCCAGGGGCGCGGGGATGCCGGTGAGAAAGGACCCCAGCTCGCTGCTAGGCAGTTCCCAGACCTCCACCTCGATGGCCACGCCGCCCTCGGTTACCCGCAGCATGCCCGGACGCAGGGGCGGCCCGCCGGCCAGGGCATAGAGCTGGTAATCCGCCGAGCTGTGGGTGGCCTCGACCAGCCGCGCGCCGCGCTGCTTGAGCTGCCAGTTGAGCGCCAGGCCGTCCAGGTGCGCGCCGCAGACCACCAGCCGCGCCCGGTCGTTGCGTGCCGGGTTGCCCGGTGCCGCCAGGTTCAGGCGGCGTTCGCCGGCCAGAGGCAGGTCGTGTCGACGTTGCAGGGCGTCGGCCAGGCTCAGCAGGTACTGGTCGGTCAGGGCGCGGCCGAACAGGGTGATGCCCCAGGGCAGCGCGTTGGCCATCACCCCGGCCGGTACCGCCACGGCGGCATAGTCGAGCATGTTCATGAAGTTGGTGTAATGGCCCAGGTCCGAGTTGCGCGTCACCGGTTCGGCGTGCAGCTCGGCCAGGGTCACCGGGCGCGGGTAGGCCGGGGTCAGCACGCAATCGAGGTCGGCCATGATCCGGTCACAGCGTGCCTTGAGGTCCTGCAGGCGGTACTGGGCCAGGAACAGTTCAACGGCGGTGGTGCCCGGGGCTTTTTCCAGCACGGCGCGGATCACCGGCAATACGGCCTCTGGCTGGGCCTCGATCAGCTCGCCGGCGACGCTGTAGCGCTCGGCCACCCAGGGTCCCTCGTAGAGCAGGCGCGCCGCCTCGAGAAAAGGACTGAAGTCGATCTCCACCGCCTGGCCGCCCAGGGCTTCGAGCCGTTCGACGCAGGCGGCGAACAGCGCCGGGCTTTCACCGCAGCCGAGAAACTCCAGTTGCCTGGGCACGCCAAAACGGAAAGGCCGTGGCGTGCCGAAAGCCGAGCCGTCGTTCCACTGCGCATTGCCGCGGCTGTAGGCATCCCGCGGGTCGAGCTTGGCGGTGAGGACCAGCAGCTGGCTGGCCTCGCGGGCCGTGGCGGTGAAATAGGTGACGCAGTCCAGGGTGCGGCAGGCTGGCACCACGCCGGCGGTGGAGAGCAGGCCCTTGCTGGCCTTGAGGCCCACCAGGTTGTTCAGCGCGGCCGGCACCCGGCCGGAGCCCGCGGTGTCGGTACCCAGGGCGAAGCTGGCCACACCCAGGGCCACGGCCAGGGCCGAACCGGCGCTGGAGCCGCCGGACGGGTAGTCCGGGTGCACGCTGTTGCGGCATTCGCCGTAGGGAGAGCGTGTACCGTTCAGCCCGGTGGCGAACTGGTCGAGGTTGGTCTTGCCCAGGGGCACGGCGCCCAGGGCGATCAGCTGCTCCACCAGGCTGGCGCTCTGCGTCGGCACATAGGCGAAGGCCGGGCAGGCCGCGGTGGTGGGAATGCCGGCCAGGTCGATATTGTCCTTGATGGCGAAGGGCACGCCGTAGAGCGGCAGGCTGTCCGGCGTCTTGCCGTCCAGGGCCGCCAGGTAGGGCTCCAGCTCCTCCTGGGTGAGCAGGTGGATAAACAGGCGGAACTCGGGGTTCAGCGCCTCGGCCCTTGCGCGCAGCGCGGCGATCAGTTGCCGTGCAGTGGTCTGGCCTTTCTGGTAAGCGGTTTTTACGGCGTCCAGGCGCAGGTCGAAGTCGTGGGTCATGGTTGGCATCCCTCTGAGGTTGGCCTGAATACGGTTCCCCCCGCCCTGGGGCGAGGGGCAGGTTCTACGCTTCGTGCAACACCAGCACCCGTTGCCCGGCCTTGACCGGCGAACCCGGTTGCAGCAGCACGGCCTCGACCACGCCGTCGCGCGGGGCGAGCAGGGGGATTTCCATCTTCATGGATTCCAGCACCACCAGTACCTGGCCGGCCGTGACCCGGTCGCCGACCTGCACCGGCACCTGCCAGAGGTTGCCGGCGATGGGGCTGTCGACCGCCTGCAGGCCCGCCCCCAGAGGGGCATCCTCGCCCGGGTCGGCGACCCGCTCTTCGCTGTCGAAATGCGCCTGGCCTGAGTCGATCCAGCGTTGGCGTTCGGCGGCGAAGGCGCCGCGTTGCTGGGCGCGAAAGGCGGCGATGCCCTCGGCTTCGCGGGCCAGGAAGGCCTGGTAGTCGTTGAGCGCCAGTGCACTGTGCTCGATGCGCAATTCGTGGCGCCCGAGGGGGAAGTCGCGGCGAATCTGCTGCAGCTCGGCGGCGCTCACCGGGTAGAAACGTATCTGGTCGAAGAAGCGCAGCAGCCAGGGCTTGCCGTCGAAGGCGGCCACCTCGCGGTAACGGTTCCACATCTGCAGGGTGCGGCCGACGAACTGGTAGCCGCCGGGGCCCTCCATGCCGTACACGCACATATAGGCGCCGCCGATGCCCACGGAATTTTCCGCGGTCCAGGTGCGCGCCGGGTTGTACTTGGTGGTCACCAGGCGATGGCGCGGATCCAGGGGCGTGGCCACCGGCGCGCCCAGGTAGACATCGCCCAGGCCCATGACCAGGTAGCTGGCCTCGAACACCGTGCGGTGCACCTCGTCGAGATTGGGCAGGTCGTTGATCCGGCGGATAAATTCCAGGTTGCTCGGGCACCAGGGCGCGTCCTTGCGCACCGTGGTCATGTACTTCTCGATGGCCAGCTGGCAGGCCGGATCGTCCCAGGACAGCGGCAGGTAGACGACCCGCGACGGCACGCTGAGGTCGCGGGTGGCGCACACCGCCTCCCATTCTCCGGCAACCACTTCGAGCAGATCATCCAGGGCCAGGGTTTCGGGCTGGTAGTGCAGCTGCAGGGAGCGGATGCCCGGGGTCAGGTCGATCACCCCCTCCAGGGCCTTGGCTTCCAGCGCCTGCATCAGCGCATGGCCGCGAAAGCGCAGCACCAGGTCCAGCTCCGGCGCGCCGATTTCCAGCAGCAGATGGGTGTCGCCGGACAGCCGGGCGACCAGGCGCTTATCGCCCTCGCCAGTGTCGAGAACGATGGGGGAAGGTAGCCCGGATGAGCTCCGGGGGCTGTTCGGTGCATCGTTGCCGGATTGCACTGTGCTTGTCTGGGCGATGAGATCCCGGGTTTCCGCGTTGCGGGCCTGGGCCAGCCGCCGGGCCGTGGCGATATCTACCGGGATAAACCGGACCTTGTCGCCGGCCTTGAGCTGACCCAGTTGCCAGAGGTCGGCCTCGATCACCGTCACCGGGCAGACGAAGCCGCCCAGGCTCGGGCCGTCCGGACCGAGGATCACCGGCATGTCGCCGGTAAAGTCCACCGCGCCAATGGCGTAGGGGTTGTCGTGGATATTCGAGGGGTGCAGGCCGGCCTCACCGCCGCTTTCGCGCGCCCATTCGGGCTTCGGCCCGATCAGCCGCACGCCGGTGCGGCTGGAGTTGAAATGCACCTCCCAGGCGGTGGCGAAGAAGGTGCCTATCGAAGCCTGGGTGAAGTATTCCGGAGCCCCGTGGGGCCCATAGATCACCCGGATCTCGCGCACCACCGGCAACGGCGCGCAGAGTTCGGCGGGCAGGCGGGCACCGACCCGGCGGTCGGTCAGGGGCGCCAGGTGCAGCACATCGCCGGTGCGCAGGGCACGCCCGCCATGGCCGCCGAACTGACCGAGGGTGAAAGTGCTTTTGCTGCCCAGGTAATCCGGCAGCTGCAGGCCGCCGCGCAGGCACAGGTAGCTGCGTGCCCCGGCGCCCGCGATGGCGCCGAGGCTGAGGCTGCTGCCGGCCTTGATCAGCAGGGCGGTATCGAGCACCTGCTCGACGCCGTCCAGCAGCAGGGCCAGGGGCGCGCCGGTCACGGCGATCACCGCGTCGCTGTTGAAACGCAGGGTCGGGCCGGCGAGGGTGATTTCCAGGGCGGCGGCGCCCTCCGGGTTGCCCAGCAGGCGGTTGCCCAGGCGCAGGGCGCGATCGTCCATGGGCCCGGACGGCGGCACGCCGACGGCCCAGTAGCCCAGGCGGCCGGGGTAGTCCTGCACCGTGGTCTGGGTGCCGGGGCTCAGCACTTCGAAGGTCTCGGCCCGATACACCAGCTGTTCCAGGCAGCGGGTCCAGGGCTGGCCGCTGGCGAAGGGCGCGTCCAGCAGGATCTGCCGCAGGTAGTCGCGGTTGCTTTCCACGCCGTAGAGCAGGGTCTCGCCCAGGGCGGCGTGCAGCGCGGCGCTGGCCTGGTCGCGGCTGGCGGCCCAGGCGATGACCTTGGCGATCATCGGGTCGAAGTAGGGCGCGATCTCGCAGCCGGCCTCGACCCAGGTGTCGATGCGCAAGGCCTTGCCGTCGGCGGCGGGAAAGGCGACGGCGGTGAGCAGGCCGGGGCAGGGCTGGAAGTCGCGGCCCGGGTCCTCGGCATAGAGGCGCGCCTGGATGGCGTGGCCGCTGGGTTTCAGGTCCCTGGCCAGCTCGGCCAGGGGCGGCAGGTCGCCGGCCGCCAGCTGCACCATCCAGCGCACCAGGTCGACGCCCCAGACCTGTTCGGTGACGCCGTGCTCGACCTGCAGGCGGGTGTTGACCTCGAGAAAGTAGAACTGCCCGGCAGTGCTGTCGTAGACGAACTCCACGGTGCCGGCGCTGCGGTAGCTGACCGCCTTGGCCAACTGGATGGCCGCGGCGCACAGCGCCTCGCTCATGCCGGCCGGCAGGTTGGGCGCCGGGGTTTCCTCCAGCACTTTCTGGTTGCGGCGCTGCACCGAGCAGTCGCGCACCCCCAGGGCAATCACCTCGCCGCGGCCGTCGCCGAACAGCTGCACCTCCAGGTGGCGGGCGCGCTGGATGTATTTCTCCAGAAACACCCCGGCGTCGCTGAAGTTGTTCTGCCCCAGGCGCTTGACCGCCTCGAAGGCCTCGCTCAGTTCTTCGGCCGAGCGGCACACGCGCATGCCGATACCGCCGCCACCGGCGGTGCTCTTGAGCATCACCGGGTAGCCGATCTGCAGGGCAGCGCTCAACGCGGCGTCGAGGCTGTCCAGCAGCTCGGTGCCTTCGAGCAATGGCACCCCTTCGCGCCTGGCCAGGGCCCGGGCGCTGTGTTTCAGACCAAAGACCCGCAGCTGCTCCGGGGTCGGGCCGACGAAGGCGATACCGGCGGCTTCGCAGGCTTCGGCAAAGGCTGCGTTTTCCGAGAGAAAGCCGTAGCCGGGGTGGATGGCCTGGGCGCCGCTGGCCTTGGCCAGGGCGAGAATTTTCTCGACCTGCAGATAGGTGGCGGCGGCCGGGCCGTCGCCCAGGCTGTGGGCCTCGTCGGCCTGCTGGATATGCAGGCTGGCGGCGTCCGCCTCGGCGTACACCGCCACGCCGCCTACGTGCAGTTCACGGAGCGTGCGCAGAATGCGGCAGGCGATAGCGCCGCGGTTGGCGATCAGCAGTTTGGTGAACATCAGCAAAACCCTCGAGAGGGGAAGCGGGCCGTCCCGCAGTATTGGGTCTGCACCCCGGTCGTCCGGGGTGGGGCGCTTTTGGGCTTGTGTAGGTCGATTGATGGGTAGCGCTGCGCTCAACCCATCCTGCGAGACCGCTTCAATTCCACACCAACACCTCGGCCGGGGTCGGGTTGTAGCCGTTGCAAGGGTTGTTCAGTTGCGGGCAGTTGGAGATCAGCACGATTACATCCATCAGCGCCTGCAACTCGACGTACTTGCCGGACGCGGAGATGCCGTCCTCGAAGGTCAGGCCACCCTCGGGGGTCACCGGCACGTTCATGAAGAAATTGATATTGGCCCCGATGTCGCGCTTCTCCAGACGGCCGTCGTGCAGGCTGGCGCGCAGGAAGTTGTCGCGGCAGCTGTGCATATGGCGGGTGCTCAGGGCGTAGCGCACGGTGTTGCTTTCTTGGGCGCAGGCCCCGCCCAGGGTGTCGTGGCGCCCGCAGGTGTCGGCCGTGATGCGCAGCAGGGGCTGGCCCAGGTTGGAGTACAGGACCGTGCCGGTGGTCAGGTACAGGCTGTTCTGCTTGCGCAGGGTGCGTTGCACGTCGTAGCGCTCGCGCGGGTTGCGCGCACTGTAGAACAGGGTATCGACCGCCTGGTTGCCTTCCAGGTCCAGCAGGCGCAGGGTCTGGCCGGCCTTTACCTCGCAGAGAAAGGGCTCGCCCGCGGCGATGGTCGCGCGGTAGACGGCGGCGTCGGGGTGCTTGTGGCTGGCGGTAAGGGGCATCTGCGATGTCCTCATGGTTGATCACTGGATTCCCGCGCTTACGGCAATGGCGGTCTGTTGGTTTTCGTCGTCATCCCCGCGAAGACGGGGACCCAATCAAATGTACAGGCGTTCGGTGTTATGCCAGCCGCGGCCGTTTTCCGGGCGCGAGGTGCGGCACAGCAGGCTAATGCCGTCGCTCTGCACCTGGTGCCAGGCGAGCTGCACCGGCTTGGGCGCGTACTGCGGATCGGGGTCCATGGGGTGCTGCAGGGCGGTGAGCACCACCAGGCAATCCATGGGCGCGTAGAGCTCGAGGTAGTCGCCGGCCTTGGAGTTGTGCGGCTCGAAGTGCAGGGCACCGTCGCCGTCCACCGCGACCTTGCTGAACAGGTTCAGGCACATCAGCAGGTCCTGCAGGTTCAGGTTCCATTTGCCCAGCTCCACCAGCAGGTTGTCCACGCCGTTGCGAAAGAAGCCGTTGCGCAGCTCCTGGTAGCGCCCGTCGCCGTATTTTTCCTGGACCTCGGCGGCGTTCAGCACGCCGCCCAGGCTGTCGTGCCAGCCGCAGGTGTCGGCGGTGATGGCGGCGAGGACGCGGCCCATGTCCGAATACAGACAGTGGCCGGCGGTGAGCTTGGCGGTGTGCTGGCACTTCAAGGTATCGGGCAGGTTGAGCCGCTCGCTTTTCTCGACCGCGTTGAGCAGCAGCAGGCTGACATTGGCGCCGCCTTCCAGGTCGGTGATGCGCAGCAGCTGGCCGCGCTTGAGCACGAAGGAGGTGTGGCCACCGCCGGGCAGGGTTTCTTCGTAGAGAGTAGGACGCAGGGTCAGCGAGGCCGTCATTGCGGGCTCCTTGCAGGGGACAGGTGAGCGCCGAGGTTTGGCGTCAGGGCATCGACGGCGTCGCGAGCAGCGCGGCGGTCGCTGTTGAGCGGGATGTCGTAGGTGATGCGCGCGCCGAAGGCCGTCGGTGCGTGGGGGTCGACACGCACCTTGTCGAAGACCAGCAGGCGGGTGCCCAGGCTGAAGCCCTCGCTCAGGTCGTGGGTAACCATAAAGACCGTCAGCCGGGTTTCGCGCCACAGTTCCAGCAGCAGGGCGTGCATGTCCTTGCGAATACCCGGGTCAAGGGCACCGAAGGGCTCGTCGAGCAGCAGCACCCGCGGTTGCATGATCAACGCCTGGGCAATCGCCAGGCGCTGCTGCATACCACCGGACAGTTGGCTGGGGTACTTGTCCAGGGCATGGCCGAGACCGACCTTGGCCAGCATCTGCGCGGCCCGTTCCCGGGCCTCGCGCTTGGCGCGACCGAGCAGCCGACCGAGCAGCCTGGAGCGCGGCAGTTCCAGGCCGATGGCGACATTGTCCAGCACGCTCAGGTGCGGGAACACCGAATAGCGCTGGAACACCACGCCGCGGCTGGCGTCCGGTTCGCTTGCCAGAGGTGTGCCGTCCAGCAGGATCTTTCCGCGGCTGGCGCGCTCCTGGCCCAGCAGCAGGCGCAGAAAGGTCGACTTGCCGCAGCCGGAGGCGCCCACCAGGGTGCAGAATTCACCCTCGCGAACCGAGAGGTTCAAGCGTTCCAGCACCACCTGGTCCCCATATTCCTGCCAGAGGTTCTCGACCTGAATAAAGGCGCCCGCTTCGGCTGTAGTGAGTGCAGCCTTCATGCCTTGGCACCCTCGTACCAGGGAAAGGCCAGGCGGGTCAGCTGGCGCAGGCCCATGTCCATCGACCAGGCGAGCAGGGTGATCCAGGCCACATAGGGCAGGATCACGTCCATGGCCATATAGCGACGCACCAGAAAGATCCGGTAGCCCAGGCCGTCGGTACTGGCGATGGCTTCGGCGGCGATCAGAAACAGCCAGGCCGAACCCAGCACCAGGCGCAGGGCGATCAGCAGGCGCGGCATGATTTGCGGCAACACCACCCGCAGGATCAGGGTCCAGGTGCTGGCGCCCAGGGTCTGGGCCTTGATCAGCAGTTCCGCGGGGATTTCCCGGGCACGCTGTTCCAGGTCGCGGGCCAGGACCGGGGCGATGCCGATCACGATCAGCATTACCTTGGACAGCTCGCCCAGGCCGAAGACGATAAACAGGATGGGCAGTATCGCCAGGGGCGGGACCATGGACAGCACGGTCAGCAATGGCGAGAGCGGCGCGCTGAACAAGGGCAGGGTGCCGGCAGCGATACCCAGACACAACCCCGTCAGGGCGGCGATGCCCAGGCCCAGGGCCAGGCGCTTGAGGCTGGCGGCCGTGTCCTGCCAGAACAGGTAGCTACCGCTGCGCTTATCCTCGGTGAAGGCCAGGCGATCGATCGCTGAGGCCATCTGCGAAGCACTGGGCAGCAGCTTGTCGTTGGGGTTCTCCGTCAGGCGCTGCGCCGAACCCAGGAGGTAGGCGAACAGCAACAGGGCGAAGGGCAGCAGGACCAGGATAAAACGACCGGCCCGCTCTGGACGGCGGTTGATCAGGCGCATAGGCATCTCGTCATGCGTGGAGTGGATACGCTTTAACCATCCACCACCACACTGGATCCAGGGTGGATGAAAGCAGCACCATCCACCCTAGGGGCTGCGTTCCCACGCAGAGCATGGGAACGATCGGGTGCATTCAGAGTTTGCCGTCGGCGGCCATCTGCATATAGCTGGAGTCGAAGCGCAGCTTGATATTGCCCGCATCGCCGGTCTGCACACCGTTGGCGAAGCTGATGCCGATGGCCTCGGCGCTTTTCGCGCCTTCACCCAGCAGGCCGTGCTCGAAGGAGAACGCCGCGACCTTGCTCATGGTGGCCGGCAGGGCCGGGCTGGTGGCGAAGGCCACGGCATCCTCGGCGGAGTAGAACATCCGGGTCGCTGCCAGCTGGGCATCGTAGCCCGCCAGGTCGGTGCCGGAGGCCTTGGCCATGTGCTCGCGGGCTGCCTTGCCGGCGGCGGTGTCGGTGCTCATGGTCGCCATGATCTCGTACCAGGCGCCGGTCAGGGCCTTGCCGAGCGCCGGGTTATCCGCCAGGGTCTGGGTGTTGACCACCATCAGGTCGATGATCTCGCCGGGAATCTGGCTGGAGTCGAAGACCTTGCTGACCTTGGGCTGGGCGAGGATTTCGGCCAGCAACGGGTTCCAGGTCGTCACGGCCTGCACGTCGTCGCTGCTGAAGGCGGCCACCAGATCGGCGTCCGAAGTGTTGACCACGCTCAGGTCCTTCTCGCTCAGGCCGACGCTTTCCAGGCCGCGGGCCAGCAGGTAGTGGGACACGGACAGTTCGACCAGGTTGACCGGCTTGCCTTCGAGGTCGGCCAGGGTCTTGCCTTCGCCCTTGACGACCACCCCGTCGTTGCCGTTGGAGAAGTCGCCGATGATCAGCGCGGTGGAGTCGATGCCGCCTGCCGCCGGGATGGTCAGGGCGTCCATATTGGTCATGCTGCAGCCGTCGAACGCCCCGGCGCTGTACTGGTTGATCGATTCGACGTAATCGTTGATCTGCACCACATCGATGGCGATGTCGTACTTCTTCGCCCACTTGTCGACTATGCCTTCGGCTTTGGCATATTCCCAGGGCATCCAGCCGGCGTAGATGGTCCAGCAGACGCTGAAATTGTCTTTCGCAGCGGCGTGACCGTTGAGGCTGATGGCGGCGGCGAGGCCGGCGGCGAGAACGCAGAGCAGACGGGGCATGGGCGAATCTCCAGTACGATTAAAAGGCGAGCAGGAGCGGCACGGCATTCCCTGTGCAACAGGGGGTGCGTTCTCCCGGGCTTTTATCCCGCCGTGTAACCTCACTGGAGGTCGACAACTCTCGGACCAGTCACTCGCGCGGCGAGCCGGAACCCTAGTCGTCCATTGGTCAAGCATGGTGCCGTGAACCCGGTGATCCCGGTAACTCCTGCACGACTTTGCATAAGCGAGAGCCGTGCCAACTTGTCCTGATGCCTCTGGGATCGGCTTGCCGACGGGCTTGCCGGCCGCTGGTCGCTGATGTCCGGCGTTGTATGGGCGCAGGCATGCGCTTTCATGGTGCGTTTTTTGAGCGCCGGGCACCGGTATGAGGCGCCGCCGTGGCGGAACGTTAAACCCAGTTCAGGGTCCTATTTTCGGCATGATCAGCGAAGGTCTGCTGTAAATTACAATGCAGTTTGCAAAGGGCGATTGCTGTCTATGGAAATCCGAGGAGTGTTCCTATGCGTACATTGACTGTGAGGTTGATGGAAATGATGCAGTGGTTAAGCGGCGGCGTCTCTCGTGCGTCGACTCCGTTCGGGCGGATCGGGGAGCCTCAGGCCATCCCCGTCGAGTCTGCAAACGCGCACCGCGCTCAGCAGGGTTCGCACTGTCAATCCCGCGCACGGCACTACCGATGAACGCCTTGTTCAGGTTGATCCTTGCCAGTGTCTTGTTGCTCACGCTGCCGGCTTGCAGCCTGCGTTTGCCTGGCGTGGGTATCGACATCGGTGACGGAGGCCATGATGGCGGGGGTTCCCATTGCCCGCCGGGCCAGGCGAAAAAAGGCCGCTGCTGACATGGCACTTAGCTATTTCGCAAGAGTCGAAGTTATTGTCACCCTTGGCTGACAGCATTCGCTGTCAGTTCCCCTCGCGGTCCCAGGAGGCCGCTATGACCCTTCGAACATTATTCTGCGCAGTGCTGGTATTAAGCCTTTCCGGTTGCATGGCCCATGGGGGCGACCGTTATTCCAGGGGATGGGGACAAAACGACTATCAGCATGACCGTGAGCGGCGCGATGACGGGCGTGTGGTGATCATCTACCAGCAAGGTCATGACCGTTATCAGCAGCGCTACGACCAACGTTACGATCAGCGTCATGATCAACGGTATAACCAACGTTACGATCAGCGCTACGATCAACGTTATAACCAGCGTGACCGTGACCGCCACAGCAACCGTCAGGGCGGGCATCGCGACAATCGGGATTACAGCACCCGGGGTCACTCCGGGCAGCGCGATCAGAACCGGGGCTGGGATCAGCAGCAAGGCGGCAACTCCTATTACCAAGTGCCGCAATATGATCCTCAGCGCCATAACGACCGTGGTGGTGTACGCCTGTATAGCCGCTAATGTGAGCTGCCCCTGGCCAGGCCTGGTCACTAACAAACCTTTGGAAAACGACCTTTAAGATTCGCGCCATCCTCGGGTGGCGCGAATCCTTTACGGGTCTTTAGTTTTGTCCATCGAGGGCCAGGCCGCCGTGGCAAGGTCGGCAAGTCGATGATCGCACCGCGCCATTGTCTTTTCCCCGGCCAGCCCGCACCATTCCCACGCTGGATGGCCCAGCACGGGATACGCGCATTGGTGCAACGCATTGCTTCGCATCGCCTACACCCCTGGCTATGGCTGACCTTGGTCGGTCTGCTGGCCGGCGCGTTGGTGGGCAGCCTGCAGGCCGACTGGAATTTTGCGGAGATCACCCGCAAGGCGGAGGCCCTGTATGGGCCGCTGGGTACCGGCCGCGGGCGCCTGGACGATTGGCAGGGCCTGCTGGACAGCCAGTTGCAAGCGGACGAGCAGGACAAGCTGCGCGCGGTCAACCTCTTCTTCAATCGGCAATTGCAGTTTCGCGATGACTTGGACCTCTGGCGAGCGGCCGACTATTGGGCCACCCCGGTGGAGTCCCTGCTGCGCGGCGCCGGTGACTGCGAAGATTTTTCCATTGCCAAGTACATCACCCTTCGGCGCCTGGGCGTGGCCAGCGACAAGCTGCGCATCACCTATGTCAAAGCCCTGCGCCTGAATCAGGCGCATATGGTCCTGACCTATTACGCCACGCCCGAAGCCATACCGCTGGTGCTGGATAACCTGGTCGACAGTATTCAACCGGCCAGTCAGCGCAGCGATCTGCTGCCGGTTTATGCCTTCAACGGCGAAGGCCTCTGGTTGCCGGGCTCGGGGGGCAACAAGCGAGTCGGCGACAGCAAGAAGCTGTCCCGCTGGCAGAATCTGCTGTCGAAAATGCAGGCCGAGGGCTTCCCCCCCGGCTCGGACCATTAGGAGAACGCATGTCCCTGTTCAAGCAGTTATTGCTCGCGATCTGCCTGTTCCTGATCGTGGGTTTTACCGGCAGCTTTCTGGTCGGCCTGGAAAGCTCGCGCGAGCAGTATGTCAATCAGTTGCGCTCCCATGCCCAGGATGCCGCCACGGCTCTGGGGTTGTCGCTGACCCCGCATGTGGACGATCAGGCCATGATGGAGCTGATGGTCAGCTCGATTTTCGACAGCGGTTATTTCGCCAGCATCAAGGTCATCGACCAGGCCAGCGGCAAGCCCTTGGTCGAGCGCAGCGGCATTCCCACGGCCAGTGGCGCGCCGGCCTGGTTCGCCGACCTGATCGGCCTCGAGGCGGCCGTTGGCGATGCCATTGTCAGCCGGGGTTGGGAGCAAGCGGCCCGGGTCGAAGTGATCAGCCACCCGATGTTCGCCATCGGTAAATTGTGGCAGAGCGCCCTGGGCAGCCTGGCCTGGTTGCTGGTGTGCGGCCTGGGCAGTGGCCTGCTCGGCGCTTTCCTGCTGCGTACCCAGCTCAAACCCCTGGACTATATGGTCGAGCAGTCGCGGGCGATCGCGCGTCGGGAGTTTCTCAGCCTGCCACAGCTACCCCGCACTCCCGAGCTCAAGCGCGTGGTGCAGGCGATGAACCAGATGGTCGAGAAGCTCAAGGCGCTGTTTCAGGAACAGGCCGAGCGCAGTGAAAAACTCCGGGAAGACGCCTACCAGGACAGCTTGACCGGACTGGCCAACCGACGTTATTTCGACATGCAGTTGCAGGCACGGCTGAGCCTGGAGGAACACGCCTGCTCCGGTTACCTGCTGCTGGTGCGGATCAACGACCTGGTCGGGTTGAACCAGCGCCTGGGTGGGCAGCGCACCGATCAGCTGCTCAAGGCCGTGGCCGAACAGTTGCTGCGCCTGAGTGCGCAACATCCTGAAACCAGCGACCTGATCGCCCGCAGCCGTGGCGGCGAGTTCGCCATATTGGCGCCTGGGCTGGTGCGCGAGGAAGCCGAACAGCTGGCGCAGCGGCTGACCACTGCCCTGGAGAACCTGCGCGCTACCGGCGCCTCGGACTGCACGCCGGTGGCCTGTATCGGCCTGGCGTCCTTCCAGCCGGGTGACGCGCCGCAGGCCTTGCTCGGCCTGGCGGATGAGGCGTTGACCCAGGCCGAGCGCCAAGGTGAAGGTACCTGGGCCCGCCTCGAGCAGAGCGCCGTGCCGACGCTCGGCGATGAGCGCCGTGTCTGGCACGATCTCCTCGACCAGGCCTTGGTCCAGGGCCGTTTCCGCCTGTTCTTCCAGCCGGTGGTGGACTGTCGCGAGACCGGGCGCGTACTGCATTACAAGGTGCTTTCGCGCCTGCTCGACGAGCAGGGTGAAACCATTGCCGCGGGGCGCTTCCTGCCCTGGCTGGAACGGTTCGGCTGGTCGACGCGGCTGGACCAGGTGATGCTCGACCTGGTGCTGCAGCATATGGCCGGACACGACGAGCCGCTGGCGTTGAACCTCTGCGCAGCGACCCTGCGCGATCCCCAGGCGCTTAACCGGGTGCTGGAACGTCTGCGACAGCATCCCCAGTTCGGTTCGCGCCTGACCCTCGAACTGGAAGAGTCGCAGTTGCCGGAACAGGCCCTGCTGGAACAACTGATCCGCCGCCTGCGCGAGCTGGGTTTCGCCCTCAGCCTGCAGCACTTCGGCGGCCGCTTCAGCATGATCGGCAACCTGGCGCGCCTGGGCCTGGCCTACCTGAAGATCGATGGCAGCTATATCCGTCATATCGACCAGGAGAACGACAAGCGACTGTTTATCGAAGCCATGCAGCGCGCCGCCCACAGCATCGATCTGCCATTGATCGCGGAACGGGTGGAAACCCCGGGGGAATTGACGGTTTTGAAGGAAATGGGTTTTCAGGGCGGGCAGGGCAGGCTGTTCGGCGAACCCGCCGAGTGGCGTTGAGGTCTGACGGAGACCTGAGGATCCAGGCCAGGGCGCGCGCATGTATTCGTCATACCCTGTCATTCCTGCGAAGGCGGGAAGAAGATGGGTACCCAGAGACGTCCAATCCGGAATTGCATCCGGCGCTAGGCTCTAGAAAGAGCCATGGCCAGCGCTGCTAGATAATTCCCGCCTCGTCCTCGTCGATAAGCCGACTCAGCCCGCCGAGGGCTTCCCGCGCCTGGGTGCGGTTCATCAGTTTGGATTGCGCCGCGCCGGGCAGGTCGGTGATGCGTATCACCCCCTTCTTCATCAACAGCTGAATCAGGTCGTCGAGTACGCGGATCATCACCAGGTCGCTCTGTTGCAACTGCAACAGGCTGGTTTCCACCGTTCGACTGGCGAACCAAGCCAAGACCTCCTGATCGTCGTCGGCCAGTGATCCGGTCATGTCGGTGAAACCAGCCGCTTCTACACGAACCAGTTGCCCTTGCCCATCGCGTTGCACATAGAACATCGGCACTCCTTTTCAGGTACGACCTGCCCGCCATGGCCGCCAGTATGTGCACGGCCGAGCGCGGGCAGTTTGACTAGCTGTGATCGACCTTGACCAACGGATCGGCGCCGGCGATCAGCGAGTTGACGATGGCCGACGAGGTCGCACCGTAGCTGGACAGGTCGAGCGGCTGACCGCCGTCTTCCAGCTTGATGGTCACGTCGGCGCTGCCATTGCTCGCGAAAAGTCCCGTGCTGCTGATTTCCAGTGTCGAAGTGGCCATATCCACCCTCAGGAAGTTGAGGATATTACCGTCGTTCTCGCCTTGCAGCAGGTCACGCAGGTCGATGCGGTCGCCCTGCAGGCTGTTGAAGTCGCTGATGACATCCTGTCCGCCGTTGGTATTGCCGTGGCCGACCTGCCAGACAAAGGTATCGGCCCCCATGCCGCCCGTGAGCAGGTCGTTGCCGGCACCGCCAAGCAGGATGTCATTGCCCTCGTCGCCGAGCAGGTTGTCGTTACCCACACCGCCGTCGAGGTAGTCGTTGCCAGCCCCGCCGCTCAGACTGTCATTGCCGGCAAAGCCGCGCAGGACATCATGCCCCGCCAGGCCGGACAAGCTGTCGTTGCCGCTGGTACCGGTCAGCGTGTCGTCAGCGCTGGTGCCGCTCAGTCCATGATCCGCGCTGGTAACGGCGAATGCCTTGCTTGAGGACGTTGCGCCGGGGGTGACGGTGAGTGTCGAGGTGCTGGTATCGCCATCGGCATCGGTGAGGGTGTAGCCGAAGGTTTCGACATGGTTCTGCTCCAGCCGGCCGATGTCGAGCGAACTCAAGACGAAACCGTTGGAGTTGTTGGCCCATTCCAGGCGCACATAGGTAAAAGGCGTGCCCGTATTGATATTCAGCGTGTATTCGGTACCGCTGGATACTGATAGGGCGGTAGAGAAGTCGCCACTGCTGACCAACGCGCCGTTGGCGTCATAGGTGTACCAGCGGGCATTGGCCGCGGTCTGGTTGGTGTTCAACTGGGCGATGCCAATGGTCGCCGAAGTGGTGGTCTCTAGGAGCTGGACGATCAACTGCTCGCCCGAACCCAGGGTACTGCCGCCGCCACTGACGCCGATGCCGTCCTTGGAACCGTTGACATAGACGGCCCTGCCCTGGGCCGTACTGTTCAAGGCCGCGAGATTGAGTGCCGTGCCGCCGCCCTGCCAGGTGGTGTTGCTGAAGCCGTACAGGTTGGTCGAGTTTTCCCAGGTGGCCAGGCTGCTGCCGGTCAGGACAGCGGTACTGGACAATTGCGATTGGTAGCTGTAACTGCCGTCCGACGAGACGGTCAGCACGCCGTCCGGGGTATCGATAGCGTTCGAGCCGCCAACGGGCACTGAGACACTGGTGCCGCCGAAGTTGAATTGAGTGATGCTCAGCGGCGTATCCAGACCACTGTCGTTGCCGAGTAAATTGCCGGTGACCGCCTGATTGAAGACCACCGTGGCGCTGTTGCTGGCGGCCGTGGGCGTGCTGTCGCTCAGGTTGAGGGTTACGGTGGTCCAGCTGCCGGTAGCGCTGCCATCGCTTGCGCGATAGACGAAGCTGTCGGCTACCGGGGTATTGTCGATGCCATGGCTGACCACGGGGGCGATATAGCGGAAAGTGCCGTCCGTATTCATGATCACGGTACCGCCGAGGGCGGTGCTGATGCCTTGCGTGCCATCCACCGCCACGGCAGTGGCGGAGGCGTTGGTGGCGGTGAAGGCAACGTTCAGTGCGGAGCCTTCGACATCGCTGTCGTTGCTCAATACCGTGCTGAGCAGGTTATTGCTGCCTTCGGCGACCCCATGCAGATCCGCCAGCGAGATTGGCGCGTCGTTGACCGGAGTGACGGTGATGGCGATGTCGTTCTGGGCAAACAGGGCGCCGCCGCTGCCGGTGTTGCCGTTGTCGTTGGTGGTGACGGTGATCTGCGCGCTGCCGTTGTAGTTGGCGTTCGGCGTGAAGGCGGTGCCGTTGAGCGCGGTGTTGATCGCGCTCTGGGTGCCGCTGACCACCAGGGTGCCGGTGCCATTGCCGGTGACCGTGACCCCGCTGATGCCGCCCAGGGTGAGCAGGCCGTTGCTGGCGCTCAGGGTGACGCTGATCGCGCCGCTGCCGGCATCCACATCGTTGACCGAGATGGCATTGCCATTGACGCTGGAGAACACCAAGGCGCTGTCCTCGGCGATGGTCTGCGCCAGGGGCACGTTGTTGACCGGTGCATCGTTGACCGGGCTGACGGTGATGGCGATGCTGTCAAAGTCGTTCAAGGCGCCGCCGCTGCCGGTGTTGCCGAGGTCGCTGGTGCTGACGAAGACCTGCGCGCTGCCGCTGAAGTTGGCGTTCGGGGTGAAGGTGGTGCCGTTGAGCGCGGTGTTAATCGCGCTTTGGGTGCCGCTGACCAGCAGGTTGCCGGTGCCATTGCCAGCGACCGTGACCCCGCTGGTGCCGCCCAGAGTGAGCAGGCCGTTGATGGCGCTCAGGGTGACGCTGATCGGGCTGTTGCCGGCATCCACATCGTTGATCGAGATGGCATTGCCGTTGACGCTGGAGAACACCAGGGCGCTGTCTTCGGCGATGGTCTGCGCCAGGGGCACGTTGTTGACCGGTGCATCGTTGACCGGGCTGACGGTGATGGCGATGACGTCGCTGTCGGTCCGCGCGCCGCCGCTACCGGTGTTGCCGTTGTCGTTACTGACGACGCTGATCTGGGCATTGCCGTTGAAGTTCGCGTTCGGCGTGAAAGTGGTGCCGTTGAGCGCGGTGTTGATCGCGCCCTGGGTGCCGCTGACCACCAGGCTGCCGGTGCCATTGCCGGTGACCGTGACTCCAGTGCTGCTGCCCAGGGTGAGCAGGCCGTTGCTGGCGGTCAGGGTGACGCTGATCGGGCTGTTGCCGGCATCCACATCGTTGACCGAAATGGCATTGCCGTTGACGCTGGAGAACACCAGTGCACTGTCCTCGGCGATGATCTGCGCCAGGGGCACGTTGTTGACCGGTGCATCGTTGACCGGGCTGACGGTGAT
>JAZKHB010000065.1:0-2503 GCA_040385585.1 Pseudomonadota bacterium
GGTGGCTTCAAGGCCACCCCGGGGTCGGGCCATGTGTTCGCCGCCAGCCTGGCCAGGGGCGAAATACACCCCCTGGCCAAGGTGTTCTCCATCGAGCGCTTCCACAGCGGCGCGCTGATCGACGAACACGGCGCCGCTGGCGTGGCGCACTAAGGAGGTCGCAATGCTGCATATCTTCTGCCCCCACTGCGGCGAGCTGCGCTGCGAAGAGGAATTCCAGGCCCTGGGTCAGGCGCATATCCTCCGTCCGTCGGACCCGGATGCTTGCACCGATCGGGCGTGGGGCGACTACCTGTTTTTCCGTGACAACCCGCGCGGCCTGCACCATGAAGTGTGGCTGCATGCCGCCGGGTGCCGCCGGTATTTCAACGCCACCCGCGATACGATCTCCTACGCCATCCTGGAGACCTACAGAATCGGCCAGCGACCCAGGGTGACGGCCAAGCCTGAAGAACGCGCGGGGGAACAGCCATGAGCCAGATCAATCGCCTCGCCGAAGGCGGACGTATCCTGCGCAACCAGGTGCTGAACTTCAGTTTCAACGGCCAGGCCTACCAGGGCTATGCCGGCGACACCTTGGCCGCCGCCCTGCTGGCCAACGGCGTGGACATCGTCGGGCGCAGCTTCAAGTACGCACGCCCGCGCGGCATCGTCGCCGCAGGCAGCGAGGAGCCCAACGCGGTATTGCAATTGGGTGCGAGCGAAGCCACGCAGATCCCCAATGTGCGCGCCACCCAGCAGGCCCTATACAGCGGCCTGGTGGCGGCCAGCACCAACGGCTGGCCGAGCGCGGACAACGACCTGATGGGCATTCTCGGCAGGGTCGGCGGGAAGATGATGCCACCGGGGTTCTACTACAAGACCTTCATGTACCCGCAGTCCCTGTGGATGACCTACGAGAAATACATCCGCAAGGCCGCGGGCCTGGGCCGCGCGCCCCAGAAGAACGACCCGGACCGCTACGATCATATCAACCGCCACTGCGACGTGCTGGTGGTGGGCGGCGGCGCCGCCGGCCTGGCCGCGGCCCTGGCTGCCGGACGAGCAGGGGCCCGGGTGATTCTGGTCGACGAGCAGGAGGAATTCGGCGGCGGCCTGCTGGACAGCCGCGAAACCCTCAACGGCCGGCCGGCGGCCGACTGGGTTCCCCAGGCGCTGGCCGAACTGGCGGGCCTGCCCGAGGTGCTGCTGCTGCCGCGTACCACGGCCACCGGTTACCACGACCACAATTTTCTGACCTTGCACGAGCGGCGCTTCGATCACCTGGGCGACAGCGCGCCCAGGGGCGTCTTCGGCCAAAAGGAAAGCCGTCAACGCATGCACCGCGTGCGGGCCAAACAGGTGGTGTTGGCCACCGGCGCTCAGGAGCGGCTGCTGGTCTACGGCAACAACGACGTGCCGGGCAATATGCTGGCCGGGGCGATTTCCACCTACCTGCGCCGTTACGCCGTGGCCCCGGGCAAGCAGTTGCTGCTCTCCACCACCAACGACTTTGCCTACCGTGCGGCCCTGGACTGGCTCGACGCCGGCCTGCAGGTGGTCGCCATCGCCGATGCGCGGCACAACCCGCGTGGCGCCTGGGTGGAGGAAGCCCGTGCCAGGGGCGTGCGCCTCTTGACCGGCAGCGCGGTGATCGAAGCCCGTGGCGGCAAGCGTGTCAGCGCGGCGCGGGTGGCCGCCATCGATCTGGTTGCGCACAGGGTCGGCAGCCCCGGCGAGTGGCTGGCCTGCGACCTGATCGGCAGCTCCGGCGGCTACAGCCCGGTGGTGCACCTGGCCTCGCACTTGGGTGGCAAGCCGATCTGGCGCGAGGACATCCTCGGCTTCGTGCCGGGCGAGGGCTTTCAAACGCGGGTCTGTGCCGGTGCCCTGAACGGTGTATTCGCCTTGGGCGAGGTGCTGGACGATGGCCTGGAGGCGGGCCTCAAGGCCGCCGCCGACGCCGGCTTCGGCCCGGTCAGCGGCAGCCTGCCGAGCGCCCAGGCGCGCCTGGAGGAGCCGGGTATCGCGCTGTTCCAGGTGCCCCACGAAAAACCCACATCCCGCGCGCCCAAGCAGTTCGTTGACTTGCAGAACGATGTCACCGCGGCCGGCATCGAGCAGGCCGTTCGGGAGGGCTTCGAGTCGGTGGAGCACCTCAAGCGCTACACCGCCCTGGGCTTCGGCACCGACCAGGGCAAACTGGGCAATATCAACGGCCTGGCCATCGCCGCCCGCGCCCTGGGCATCGGCCTCGAGGCGATGGGCACCACCATGTTCCGCCCGAACTACACCCCGGTGACCTTCGGCGCGGTGGCTGGTCGACACTGCGGCGCTCTGTTCGACCCGGTGCGCTACACCGCCCTGCACCACTGGCACCTGCAGCACGGCGCCGTGTTCGAGGATGTCGGCCAGTGGAAGCGCCCTCACTATTTCCCCAAGTTCGGTGAAGGCCTGCATGCCGCGGTGGCCCGCGAGTGCCTGGCGGTACGCAACGCGGTGGGCATCCTCGACGCCTCGACCC
>JAZKHB010000066.1:0-15194 GCA_040385585.1 Pseudomonadota bacterium
GTGCCGCCGATGCCGATGCCGAGCATGCCCGGCGGGCACCAGCCGGCGCCCATCTGCGGCACGGTCTTGAGCACCCAGTCGACGATGGAATCGGAGGGGTTGAGCATGGCCATCTTCGATTTGTTCTCAGAGCCGCCGCCCTTGGCCGCCACATCCACTTCCAGGGTATTGCCCGGTACTATTTGATAGTGGATCACCGCCGGGGTGTTGTCCTTGGTGTTTTTCCGGGCGCCTGCCGGGTCGGCGAGGATCGAGGCACGCAGCACGTTTTCCGGCAGGTTGTAGGCGCGGCGCACGCCCTCGTTGATCATCTCGTCCAGGCTCAGGGTGGCGCCGTTCCAGCGCACGTCCATGCCGACCTTGACGAAGACGGTGACGATGCCGGTGTCCTGACAGATCGGCCGATGACCGGTGGCGCACATGCGCGAATTGATCAGGATCTGCGCCATGGAGTCG
Organism: Pseudomonadota bacterium; assembly: GCA_040385585.1. Lineage (GTDB taxonomy): Bacteria > Pseudomonadota > Gammaproteobacteria > Pseudomonadales > Pseudomonadaceae > Aquipseudomonas. The sequence goes on from JAZKHB010000066.1 coordinate 457, forward strand.
CGTGCGGCCGGCGATTCTTCGCGCAGGTAGGCTGCGTGCATGGCCTGGATAAAGTCCAGGGGGTGGTAGTAGGAGATGAACTGCAAGGCGTCGGCGACGCTCTGTATCAGGTCGTCTTGCTTGATCACGGTCATGCAGCGCGCGCTCCTCTATAAAGGCGGGAACATCAGGGCGCGCCGAGCCCAGCGGACGGCACGCTTTCAGGGGCAAAAAAAGCGCGGCAGTATAACGCGCTGGCGACGGCGACGGACAGTCGCCCCGAATCGAGTCGGCTGATGGATAAGCCTGGGCATTTGGGCAACATGAGTCTAGGCTCTTGGCCATTCGCCAGTATTGGACTTTTATGAAGCCAGCGAGTCAGGGCGTCATCCATCCAGGGCTGCAGAGCCTGCTGCTCAAGCGCTTCGCCATGGCGGTGGGCACTTACGCCCTGGCATTGGTGATTTTCTGGATGGCCTTGCTCGCTGACTTTTTCCGCGCCTCGCCTGTTACCGTGCTGCTGAGCAGTGTTCTGGTACTGGCCAGCCAGTTGGTTTTCCTCGTGATGTTCCGCACCGGTTGTAACCTGCGCTTTCGCGACCCCAGCCTGACCGAACCCCAGATATTGATTGGTCTGACCTGGCTGACCGTGCTGCTGGGCTTTCTGGAGCAGGCGCGCGGCACCTTTCTGATGCTCTATGTGTTGGTGCTGCTGTTCGGCGTGTTCCAGCTGCCGCCGCGGCGCTTTGCCCGCTGCGCGGCATTCGCCTTTTTCGGCTTTGCCGGCCTGCACCTGTGGGAGGCCTCCCGGCAGTACCTGGCCAATCCGGGTCTGGCGTTGTTGCAGACCTTTGCGCTGTTGTTCGTCCTGATCTGGCTCAGCCTGTTCGCCAGTTACGTGCAGTCGCTGCGTCAGCGCATGCAGCAACGGCGTTTCGCCCTGCAGGCGCATCAGGATACCCTGCGCGGCATGATGCATCAGCTCGAAGAACTGGCGGCTACCGACGAACTGACCGGGTTGTTCAATCGCCGGCATTTCCTGCGCCTGGCCGCCCGCGAACTGGCCAGCCTGCGGCCCGGACACCAGCACGGCCTGGCACTGATCGACCTGGACCACTTCAAACGGGTCAACGACCAGCATGGCCATGCCTGCGGCGACCGGGTACTGCAGAGCTTCGCCACGGTGGGCCGGGCCTGTCTGCGCGAGGGCGATGTACTGGCCCGCTATGGCGGCGAGGAGTTCGTGTTGTTGCTGCTCGACACCGATGAGGTCCAGTTTGCCCAGTGCTGCGAGCGGCTGCGTCTGGCCTTTGCTGGCGCCGAGCCGGTGGGCGACAAGGTCGAGGGTATCAGCCTGTCCGCCGGCATGACCTTGTTGATCCAGGACGACGACCTGGACGAGGCCCTGCAGCGCGCCGACCAGGCACTGTACCGGGCCAAGCGCCAGGGGCGTAATCGTTGCGCCGCCGCTTGGGAGGCCGACAGTGCCTGAGCTCGGCGTCGGCGCCCGGCAATGGCCGGTGGCACCCGGCAGCAATTTGTTGGATGCCCTGCACCAGGGCGGTGTCGCGGTGCCCTACAGCTGCCGCGCCGGCAGCTGCCATGCCTGCCTGGTGCGCTGCGTGCGCGGCGAGCCGCTGGACGCAAGGCCCGAGGCCCTGGACGCGACGCGACGCGCCGCCGGTTGGCGTCTGGCGTGCCAGTGCCGCATCGTCGAAGACCTGCAAGTCGAGGTCTTCGACCCGTTGCGTGACGGCCTGCCCGCCCAGGTGCAGGGCTGTGACTGGCTGAGCGACAGCGTGCTGCGCCTGCGCCTGCTGCCCGAACGCCCATTGCGTTACCGCGCCGGCCAGCACCTGGTGCTGTGGAGCGCCGAAGCCGTGGCCCGTCCCTATTCCCTGGCCAGCCTGCCGGGGGAGGACCCCTGGTTGGAGTTCCACGTGGAATGTCGTCCGGGCGGCGCCTTCGGCGAGGCGGCGCGGCATTTCAAGGTCGGCGACAGCCTGCGTCTGGGCGAGCTGCGCGGCGGCGCGTTGCACTACGACCCCGACTGGCAGGCGCGCCCGCTCTGGCTGTTGGCCGCCGGCACCGGCCTGGCGCCGCTCTATGGGATCCTGCGCGAGGCCCTGCGCCAGGGGCACGAGGGCGCCATTCGGCTGGTCCACCTGGCCGATCGGCATTACCTGGCCGAACCCCTGGCGGTACTGGCCAGTCAGCAGCCCAACCTGCAGGTGGAGTTGTGGCACCCGGCCGAGTTGCCCGCGGCTTTGGCCGAACTGCGGCTTGTCTCGCGCCAGACCCTGGCCTTAGTCTGCGGTCACCCCGTTAGCGTCGACGCCTTCGCGCGCCGGCTCTACCTGGCGGGCCTGCCGCGCAACCAACTGTTGGCCGACTTGTTCGTGCCCCGCACCCGCTGACCCCCGACCGTTTGTCTCTACTCGGTATTCGGAGTGCCGCTGCGGTATCGGCGCGCGCGGTACAGCCTCAGTCGCTCGAGTGGCCATCACCCTCTTTGAAAGGAAGCCTATGAACCCGCACGTCATGATCGAGCGCGAAGCCGGGTTGCTGACCCTGCGCCTGGATAACCCGGACAAGAAGAACGCCCTGACCCGTGCCATGTACAGCGCCCTGGCCGCGGCGTTGCGCGAGGCCGACGCCGACCCTCGGGTGCGCGCGGTGCTGATCACTGGCGGACCGAGCTGTTTTACCAGCGGCAACGATATCGGCGACTTTCTGCAGGCGCCGCCCAGTGGCCTGGACAATCCGGTGTTCCATTTCATGCAGGCGCTGTTCGAGTTCAACAAGCCGGTGGTGGCCGCGGTCGCGGGGCCGGCGGTGGGCATCGGCACCACCCTGCTGCTGCATTGCGACCTGGTCTATGTCAGCCGCGATGCGACCTTGCGCATGCCCTTCGTCAACCTCGGGTTGTGCCCCGAATTCGGCTCCAGCCTGATCCTGCCCCAACTGCTCGGTCACGCCCGGGCGGCCGAATTGCTGCTGCTCGGCGAGGCCTTCAGCGGCGAACAGGCGGCGGCCTGGGGCATCGCCAACCAGGCCCTGGACGGCGGCGCGGCGACCCTGGCCAAGGCTCGGGCCATGGCCCTGGGTTTCCAGCACCTGGCACCCTCGGCGGTGGCCGACAGCAAACGCCTGATGCGCGCACCGGGCCGCGAGCAACTGCGCCGGGTGATACTTGAGGAAGGCGAGTTGTTCACCCAGCGCCTGCGCTCGCCGGAAGCCCGCGAGGCGCTCTTGGCCTTTATGCAGCGCCGCCCGGCGGATTTCTCCTGCTTCGCCTAAACGGCGCCAGATCGTGACTGACCCTTGCCCAATAAAAAAGCCGCTCGTTTGAGCGGCTTTTTTATGAGCACCTGGTCAGTTACAGCAGGGCTTCACCCACATGCAGCATCTTCATGGTATTGGTGCCGCCGATGGTGTGGTAGCTGTCGCCCTTGGTCAGGATCACCCAGTCGCCGGGCTCCACCAGGCCGCGCTTGAGCAGCTCGTCCACCGCCGCCTGGCTGACTTCGCCCGGTTGCAGGGCCGCCGGGTCGAAGGGGATGGTGTAGACGCCGCGCAGCATGGCCGCGCGGGCCTGGGTTTCGCGGTGGGGCGAGAAGGAGAAGATCGGCACCGAGGAGCGGATGCGCGACATGATCAGGGGCGTGTAGCCGCTTTCGGTCAGGGCGATGATGGCCTTGACCCCGGGAAAATGGTTGGCCGTGTACATGGCGGCCAGAGCGATGCTCTGGTCGCAACGCTGGAATTCGGTGCCGATGCGGTGGCTGGATTTCTTGCTGGTCGGGTGCTTTTCCGCGCCGAGGCAGATGCGCGCCATGGCCTGCACGGCTTCGAGCGGGTAGGCGCCGGCGGCGCTTTCCGCCGAGAGCATCACCGCATCGGTATAGTCGAGCACGGCGTTGGCCACGTCGGAGACTTCGGCGCGGGTCGGCATAGGGTTGTGGATCATCGACTCCATCATCTGGGTCGCGGTGATCACCGGTTTGTTCAGGCGCCGGGCGGCGGCGATGATCTTCTTCTGGATGCCGCAGAGTTCGGCATCGCCGATTTCCACGCCCAGGTCGCCGCGGGCGACCATCACCGCATCGCTGGCCCGGATCAGGCCGTCGAGGGTTTCGTCGTCGGCCACGGCTTCGGCGCGCTCGACCTTGGCCACCAGCCAGGCGGTACCGCCGGACTCGTCGCGCAGCTGGCGAGCGTATTCCATGTCCGCAGCGTCGCGTGGGAAGGACACGGCCAGGTAGTCCAGCTCCATTTCGGCGGCGAGCTTGATATCGGCCTTGTCTTTTTCCGTCAGCGCCGGCGCCGTCAGGCCACCGCCGCGGCGATTGATGCCCTTGTGGTCGGACAGCGGACCGCCGATCAGCACCACGCACTGCAGGGCGTCGGCGGTCGCCGTCTCGACGCGCATGACCACCCGGCCGTCGTCCAGCAGCAGTTCGTCGCCGACGCCGCAGTCCTTGACCAAGTCCGGATAGTCGATGCCTACCACCTGCTGATTGCCGGCGGTAAGCGGGTGGCTGATGGATAGGGTGAAGCGGTCGCCGGCCTTAAGTTCGATGCGCTTGTCGGCGAACTTGGCGATGCGGATCTTCGGCCCCTGGAGGTCGCCGAGCAGGGCGACGAAGCGCCCGTGTTTGGCGGCGATCGCGCGCACCAGTTGGGCGCGGGCCTTGTGCTCATCCGGCGTGCCGTGGGAAAAATTCAAACGGGCAACGTCCAACCCGGCGAGGATCAACTGTTCCAGCATCTCGGGGGAGTTGCTGGACGGGCCGAGGGTGGCGACGATTTTGGTGCGGCGAAAGGTCATGGACAGGCTCCAGAGTTCAAGCAGACAGCGAGGCTACTACGCGGCGACCCTGTAGTCATGTTTGCGCGGCACTACCTTTAGCCGGCCGTTGAAAAGCTACCAGCGTCGCCCCTCTTGATGAAAAACGGGGGCGTTAAAAACACGCTCGGACGAACGCAGTGAGAACGTCTGCAAGGCGGGTTGCTCGGGCTGGGTGGGGTCGATCACGACCAGCAACTGGCGCAGCTTCATGGCCTGTACCTCGGTATCGGCGAAGGCACGAGTGAACCCCAGATGATCCTGGTGGGACTTGATCTGGATCAGCCAAGTTCAGGGTTTGCTCCCGCGTTCGTGCGCGCAGCCGCTGGGCGAGGGATTACGCGACGCGATACCCATCGATGCACCGGGTTTTCAGAACAGCGGCCGGGCCGCGGCGATGACACTGACCGTCAGCCCCAGCAGCAGGTTCAGGCCCACCAGACGCCGGATCTGCCCCAGCACCGCGCCGCCGGCCGGCCAGTCTTCGGCGGCGATGGCGCGGCGCAGTTGCGGCAATTGCAGCACCTGCACCCGCAGAAACAGCGCGACCATGGCCAGATATAGGCCCAGCATGATCTGCACATGCCGCGGCATGGCATCGAAACCGGTGAAGCGCAGGTGCAGCATGCCCACCCCGGTGATCGGCAGCACCAGCACGCAGGCCCAGACCCAGAGGAAGAAACGGCCGAATACCTCGCTCCACAGCTTTAGCCGCTCCGGGGCCGGCAGGGCGCTGACCGCGGCGGGGCGTAGGATCATCCAGGCGAAGAACATGCCGCCGACCCAGACTAGGGCGGCCAGCAGGTGCAGGGCATAAACGGCGGCAAAAGGCGTCATAAGGCACTCCAGTGAGGTAACGGGATCGGCGCGGCAACGATTAGCGCGCTATGATAGCCACCGTTTCAGACCCCTGAACATTTATCCAGCTCGCGCACCCAGATCCCCATGCTCAGTACCGAACTCAAGTCCCAGATCCAGGGCGCCTATTCGCGTTTTCTCGAAGCCAAGAGCTTGAAGCCGCGTTACGGCCAGCGCCTGATGATCGCCGAAATCGCCAAGGTACTCGGCGCGATCGAGACCGACGAGGAAGGTCGGCGCAGCGGCGAGCCCGCGGTGGTGGCCGTGGAAGCGGGCACCGGTACGGGCAAGACCGTGGCCTATAGCCTGGCGGCCATCCCCACCGCCAAGGCGGCCGGCAAGCGCCTGGTCATCGCCACGGCGACCGTGGCCCTGCAGGAGCAGATCGTCTTCAAGGACCTGCCGGACCTGATGCGCAACAGCGGGCTGAATTTCAGTTTCGCCCTGGCCAAGGGCCGCGGCCGTTACCTGTGCCTGTCCAAACTCGACCTGCTGCTGCAGGAAGGCCAGGCGCAGAGTTCCACCGCGCAGCTGTTCGCCGAAGAAGGGTTCACCATCGCGGTGGACGAGGGCAGTCAACAGCTGTTCACCGCCATGATCGAAAAACTCGCCGGTAATCAATGGGACGGCGACCGCGACAGCTGGCCCCAGGCCCTGGAAGACCAGGACTGGGCACGCCTGACCACCGACCACAGCCAGTGCACCAGCCGGCATTGCCCGAACTTCCAGCAATGCGCCTTCTACAAGGCCCGCGAGGGCATGGGCAAGGTCGATGTCATAGTCACCAACCACGACATGGTCCTGGCCGACCTGGCCCTGGGCGGTGGCGCGGTGCTGCCGGACCCGCGCGATACCCTGTATATCTTCGACGAAGGCCACCACCTACCGGACAAGGCCATCGGCCATTTCGCCCACTTCACCCGCCTGCGCTCGACCGCCGACTGGCTTGAGCTGACTGCCAAGAACCTGGGCAAGCTGTTGGCCCAGCACCCGTTGCCGGGCGACCTGGGCCGGTTGATCGAGCAGGTGCCGGAGCTGGCGCGGGAGATCAAGACCCAGCAGCAGTTTATGTTCGCCGCCTGCGAACAGCTGGCCGACTTCAAGGCCGGCGAGGACATGCAGGGCCGCGAGCGGCCGCGCCACCGCTTTATCGGCGGCGTGGTGCCCGAGCCTATGCGCGAGATGGGCGTGGAGCTGAAAAAAGGTTTCGCCAAGCTCAACGACCTGTTCACCCGCCTGACCGAACTGCTCAAGGAGGCCATGGACGGCGAGGCCGGCATCGGCATCGCCAGCCACCAGGCCGAGGAGTGGTACCCGCTGTTCGGCAGCCTGATGGCCCGGGCCCAGGGCAACTGGGAACTGTGGACGGCCTTTACCACCGAGGATCCGCAGGACAGCCCGCCCATGGCGCGCTGGCTGACCCTGGCCGAGAGCGGCGCGCTGTTCGATATCGAGGTCAATGCCAGCCCGATCCTGGCCGCCGAGACGCTGCGGCGCAATCTGTGGAACGTGGCCTATGGCGCCCTGGTGACCTCGGCCACCCTCACGGCCCTGGGTACCTTCGACCGCTACCGCATGCGCGCCGGCCTGCCCCGCGTGGCGGTGACCACTGTGGTGCCCAGTCCTTTCCACCATGCCGATGCCGGGGTGCTGCGGGTGCCGGACCTGAAGGCCGATCCGCGGGATGCGCCGGCCCACACCGCGGCGATCATCCGCGAGCTGCCGGGCCTGGTGGAAGGTTCGCGTGGCACCCTGGTGCTGTTCTCCTCGCGCAAGCAGATGCAGGAGGTGTTCGACGGCCTGGAGCGCGACTGGCGCCAGCGGGTGTTCATCCAAGGCAACCTGTCCAAGCAGGAAACCCTGAACAAGCACAAGGCACGGGTCGACAGTGGCGAGGACAGCGTGCTGTTCGGCCTGGCCAGCTTCGCCGAGGGGGTCGACTTGCCCGGCGCCTATTGCGAACATGTGGTGATCGCCAAGATCCCCTTCGCCGTGCCGGACGATCCGGTGGAAGCGGCCCTGGCCGAATGGATCGAGGCCCGCGGCGGCAATCCCTTTATGGAAATCGCCGTGCCCGATGCTTCACTGCGCCTGGTTCAGGCTTGCGGGCGCCTGCTGCGCACCGAAGAAGACCGCGGCACCATTACCCTGTTGGATCGGCGCGTGGTCACCCAGCGCTATGGCAAGGCAATTCTCAATGCCCTGCCGCCGTTTCGCCGAGAAATCACTTAAGACCCTTGCCGGCCGGATCATTCGGCGGGCGAGGGATCTACTGGCTGATCGTTTAGGAGAGCCTGTACATGTTGCGCCGTTCGTTACCTGTTGTTGTCGCCCTGTTGTGCCCCCTGTTCGCCACGCCGCTGCTGGCCGCGCCGGTCAGCCAGCAAGTGCTGTTCAATTTCGTCAGCCCCGCCGATGTGGTGCAGGTGGCGATGCAGAATGCCAGCTTGCCTGCCCGGAGTGCCGAACTGGCGGCGGAAAGTGAGCCGCTGCGCCGGGTGACCTTCAACCCCAGCGAGAATCCGAGCCTGCGGCTGACCCCGCAGAACGGGCAATGGAACTGGTCCCAGGCCAATGTCATGAGCCTGCGGATCCAGAATGCCATGGACTGGGCCCTGACCCTGGACCTGCGTATCGAAAGCGCCGACGGCAAGGTGCTCACCAGCCGTATCGCGCTGCCGGCCGGCCCCGCGCAGACCCTGCTGGTGCCACTGCACGCCACTTCGCCCAGGGCCCAGGGCATGCGTGCCGGGCCGCCGATGCCCTGGACCTACGAAGGCCAGCGGGTCTTGCTGGCCAACACCGTGGAGGGCGATCTGGATGCCAGCCAGGTCGTCGCGGTCAGCCTGTTCATGAGCAATCCGGATGTACCGCAGAGCATCCTGCTCGGACGCTTCGGCGTGCGCAGCGGGGACGACACCGAGCAGGCGCTGTTCACGGGCATCGTCGACGCCTTCGGCCAGTACAGCCGTGGCCAATGGCCGGAAAAGGTCAAGGCGGACGACCAGCTTAAAGCCGCTGCCGCCAAGGAACAGGCGCAGTTGCAGGGCTGGTTGGCCAAGCGTCCGGGGCTTGATCAATACGGCGGCCTGCTCGAGGGCCCGAGTTTCGAGGCCAGCGGCTTTTTCCGCACCGAAAAGCGCGACGGCCGCTGGTTTCTGGTGACGCCCGAAGGCCATCCGTTCTTTTCCCTCGGGGTGAACGCGGTGACGGCCGAGCAGAGCCAGACCTATGTCCAGGGCCGCGAGTCGATGTTCAGCGCGCTGCCGGTCGCCGATCAGCCCCTGGCCGTGCATTACGGCAGCGGCGACAGCCGGCGCGACACCGGCGCGGCCAAGGGCCGGGCGTTCGACCAGGGCCGCTGGTACGACTTTTACCGGGCCAACCTGCAGCGCACCCATGGCGATGCCCGTTGCCTGGCGCCGGCCCAGGCGCCCGTGGCCGAAGCCACGGCAGCCCCGAGCACAGCGGCTGCCCCCGCTGCCCCGAACTGTCCGAAAAACGGTTTCGACGCGCCGCGCTGGGCCGCCCAGGCCCTGGATCGTCTGCAGGCCTGGGGCTTCAACACCCTGGGTAACTGGAGCGACGGGGACCTGGCCGATGCCAAGCGCATGCCCTTTACCGCGCCGTTGTCGATCAGCGGTGACTACCAGACCATCAGCACCGGTCTGGATTGGTGGGGCGGCATGCCCGATCCCTTCGATCCGCGGTTTGCCATGGCCACCGAGCGCGCGGTGGCCATCGCCACCCGCGACCACCGCGACAACCCCTGGCTGCTGGGCTACTTCGCCGACAACGAGCTGGCCTGGGCCCATCCTGAAGCGGGTCCGCGGGGGCGTTACGCCCTGGCCTACGGCACCCTGCGCTCGACCACCGACGTGCCGGCCAAGCGCGCCTTTCTCAAGCAGCTGCGCGACAAGTACCGCACCCACAATGGCCTGTCGCGGGCCTGGGGCATCCAGCTGCCGGCCTGGGAACTGCTGGAGGATCCGGGCTTCGAGGCGCCATTGCCCAGCGCCGAGCATCCGGCCATCGAGCAGGACTTCCAGAACTTCCAGCGTCTGTTCGCCGACACCTATTTCAAGACCATCGCCGACTCGCTGGACTGGCATGCGCCCAATCACCTGTTGCTCGGTGGCCGTTTCGCCATCAGCACCCCGGAGGCGGTGGCTGCCTGCGCCCAGTATTGCGACGTGCTGAGCTTCAACTTCTATACACGCGAGCCACAGCACGGCTATGACTTCGCCACGCTGCGCGAGTTGGACAAGCCCCTGCTGGTCGGCGAGTTCCACTTCGGCTCCCGTGATCGCGGCCCGTTCTGGGGCGGCGTCAGCGAGCTGTACAAGGAAGAAGAGCGCGGGCCGGCTTATGCGCACTTTATCGAGCGGTCCCTGGCCGAGCCGATGATAGTCGGGGCGCACTGGTTCCAGTACCTGGACCAGCCGGTGACCGGACGCCTGCTCGACGGCGAGAACGGCCACCTGGGCCTGGTGGGCATCACCGACCTGCCCTTCAACGGTTTTGTCGAGGCGGTGCGCAAGACCAATCTGACCCTGGGCAAGGCCCTGTTGGCGCCTCTTCCTGCGGCCGAAACGGCGCCGGAAACGGCGAAGAAACCGGGCTCCGTCGAGCCGGACACTGGTGCAGCGCCCGCCCAGCCGGCGGCCGCCCCCAAACCCTGACGACTAGAGCCTGGGTGCCTCTGGGCATCCTGCGCTGCACGAGGACAGCCGTATGCAGACCCAGGGTTATTTCGACCTCCAGTTCGAGGCGGTTAAAGACGCCTTCGTCGCGCTGTTCGACAACCCCCAGGAGCGCGGCGCCGCGCTCTGCGTGCAGGTTGGCGGCGAGACGGTCATCGACCTCTGGGCCGGGACGACGGACAAGGACGGCGAGCAGGCCTGGCACAGCGACACGATTCTCAACCTGTTTTCCTGCACCAAGCCTTTCGCCGCCGTGGCCGCGCTGCAGTTGGTGGGCGAGGGTAGGGTGCAGCTGGATGCACCGGTGGCCGAGGTCTGGCCCGAGTTCGCCGCGGCCGGCAAGGGCGCCATCACTCTGCGCCAGCTGCTGTGCCATCAGGCCGGTCTCCCGGCCCTGCGCCAGCCGCTGCTGGCTGAAGCGCTGTACGACTGGTCGACCATGACCGCGGCCCTGGCCGGCGAAACGCCCTGGTGGACCCCAGGTGAGGAGCATGGTTATGCGCCCATCACCTACGGCTGGCTGATCGGCGAGATGCTGCGCCGGGTCGATGGCCACGGCCCCGGCGAGTCCATCGGCGCGCGTGTCGCCCAGCCCCTGGACCTGGATTTTCATGTGGGCCTGGATGACGCCGAGTTTCACCGCGTGGCGCATATCGCCCGCGCCAAGGGCAACTTGGGCGATGCCGCCGCCCAGCGGCTGTTCATGACCATGATGAGCGCGCCCGAGGCCATGAGCACCAAGGCCTTTACCAATCCGCCGTCGATCATGACCAGCACCAACAAACCCGAATGGCGGCGCATGCAACAGCCAGCGGCGAACGGCCACGGCAATGCCCGCAGCCTGGCCGGCTTCTACGCCGGCTTGCTGGACGGTCGCCTGTTGAGCGCGGGGCTGCTGGCCGAGCTGACCCGCGAGCATGGAGTCGGCGCGGACAAGACGCTGCTGACCTCGACCCGCTTCGGTCTGGGCTGCATGCTCGACCAGCCCCGGGTGGCCAACGCCACCTACGGCCTGGGCCCTCAGGCCTTCGGCCATCCCGGCGCCGGCGGCTCCACCGGCTTCGCCGACCCCGAACGGCAAGTGGCCTTCGGTTTCGCCACCAACACCCTGGGCCCCTATGTACTGATGGACCCCCGCGCCCAGGGGTTGGCGCGCTGTGTGGGGGAGTGTCTGTAACACCACCGGTGCACTGATGCAGAGAGCCCGCTAAGGAGGGTTACCGCCTAATGGGGCAGCGGGCTTCTAGAACTGCTTATCCAGCCCCGGTCGACGCCATTGGGTAAAGGCCGCCAGCTCCCAGGGGCGCATGGCCAGAACCAGGCTGGTGCCGTGCTTGTCTTCCAGGTTGAGCTGGCTGTCCTTGTCATGCAGGGCGCGAAAGTCGCGACCCAGGCGCTGCATTTTTTGCTGCAGCAGAGCATTGCTGCTGCGGCTGAGCATGCCGCTGACGACCAGGCGCAACTCGCCCGGTTGGTCGAAGGAGCCTTCGAAGAATTCGCCCTGGGCCTGCTGTTCGAAAAAAACCTGAATAGGCCCGCCGACCTGCCAGGCGAAATCCGCCGCGACTTTCAGGCGCACCCGATTGCGCGGCTGCAGTTCGATAAAACGCATGCGGTCAAGCTGCGCCAGCAGCTGGATCAGCTCCGGGGCGCTGAAGGTGTAGGTCATCAGGATCTGCTCGAAGCGCCAGCGGTTCAGCAGCGCCAGCGCCACCAGGAGCAGGCGCAAGTCGGCCACCAGCTGCGCTTCCTGTTCCAAGGACAGCTGGTGAATCTTCTCCTGCTCGTCGGCCAATTGCGCCAGGTCCGATAAGGTCAGGCCCAAGAGTTCGCACAGCGCGTCGAGCTGCTTGAGACTCATATTGAATTGGGAAAACCAGCGCTTGAGGGTGGGCTCCGACACGGCCAACGGCGCGGCCAATTGTTGGTAGGTGAGGCCTCGTTGTTTCAACTGACGCTTGAGGGCGCCGATCAATTGCCGGGAAGAGGCCATGGCTGTCTCGGGTAGGAAAAGAGACCAGTCTAGCCATAAGTATCGTTTATCGATACCAGGGGTGGGGGTTGACTAGACGATGGCTTTTCAGGTTGTGAACGGCGATACCGTTGGGCGAGGCTGGGCGCGTCTTCACTCACCGGAGCTTCGCCATGCAAGCCGATGTGCAACCCAGCTCAGCGTCCTGGCTGTTCTTTACCAAGGCCTCGTTTGTGCTCTCCCTGCTCGCCATAGGCCTGGGCATCTGCTTTATGCCCACCGATCTGACGGTCAAGGGCTATCTGGCCATCTGCGGTCTGTTCCTGGTGAACTCGACCATCACCCTGTCGAAAACCTTGCGCGACCAGCATGAGGGCGAGCGGCTGATCAATCGCATCTCCGAAGCCAAGACGCAGAAGATCCTCAAGGAATTTTCCGAATAATCTACGCAGGGAGTCATGTCATGAATCTATGGAGCACCTTGGGTACCTTGCTGCGCGGTCAGGCTCGCCAGTCACTGGAGGCGGTGGTCGATGCCAATGCCCTGGGCATTCTCGAACAGGAGCTGCACGAGGCGGACAGCGCGCTGCTGGTTTCGCGGCAACAGTTGACCCTGCTCTGTGCCCAGCGGATCGGCCTGGAGCGCGAGCGTGCGCTGCAAGGTCAACGCCATCAGGAACGCGAAGCCCAGGCGCGGGCAGCGCTGGCCCTGAATGACGAGGCCCTGGCCCTGGAGGTGGCGGCCCAGTTGGCGCGCCTGGAAAGCCGGATGAGTGAGCAGGATCGGCAGATCGAACGGCTGACGACTCAGGAGATCAAGCTCAAGGCGCGGCTGCACAGCAGCGCACAGTCGATCCAGGATCACCGCCGGGAACTGGTCCAGGTGCGGGCCACGGCCAGCGCCCAGCGCGCGAGTGCGCTGAGCGGCGGCCATCTGCTGCAGGTCAATGGACGGGTGAGTGCCATGCAGGCATCCCTGGCGCGGATCAAGGTGCGTCAGCAGGCTTTCGAGGATCAGGAGCAGGCGGCGCAGGCCTTGCAGGACGAGGACGGTGCCTCCGCGCTGAATCATCGGCTGCAAAGGGCCGGCATTGTTGCCGTCCACGATGCCGACGCGGTGTTGCGGCGCCTCAAGCAGACGACCGCTTAGCGGCGGCCGACGACAAGTTTCAAGCCCGGGTGCCCGGGACGCTTGACTCAAGGGTGTTGTGCCGCTGGGGTCAAGGGGCGTCTGTGGGTGTCAACCGCTGTCCAGGCGGACGGTCATCGGACAGAGGCGAGCATGCCTTGTTGCTCGGCGCATCTTTGTGGTATCTCAGGCGGACTTTCGGTAAACATGCGCGATCTGTGGCATGGTTCGCAGCATGCCGGGCGGCCGACGCTCGAGAAAAACTCTGTCGTACGGGCCGTTGCGGTCCGTTTTTTATTTTTTATGTGTGGAAGTCCAATGTCCCTGACCCGTTGTCTTGCCCTTGTTCTCTGTGTCTCGCTGGCCGGTTGCGCCCACTCGCCGCAGGGCGGTAAAGACGAAGGAGGCGGCAGCTGGTGGCCGTTCGGTGCCAAGGAGAAGGTCCAGGCCAAGGTCGTCCCCATGCCGCCGCCCAAGGTCACCCAGGCCTGGCTCGATGCCTACGAGCCACGTCTGCGCGAGGCGATCAAGGACAGCCGCTTCGAACTCGAGCGTCGGGAGAATCTGCTGGTGGTCACCGCTCCGGTGGACACGGCCTTCAACCCCGACCGACCGGGCATGCTGATGCCTGTCACCCTAGGACCCTTCAGTCGGGTCGCCAAGTTGGTCGAAAGCGACAAAGAAATCTCGATCTTCATCCTCGGTCATGCCGACAGCACCGGTGCGGTGGCGCGCAACCGTGAGTTGAGTCACGAGCGCGCCCGGGCGGTCACGGCGATCTTCCGGCTGAGTGGGCTCAAGAGCAACCGCTTGCGGGTGCAGGGCATGGGCTCGGACATGCCTCGCGCGGCCAACGACAGCGTCGAGGGCCGGGCTTTGAATCGCCGTGTCGAAATCTTGCTGACCTCACCCGATACCATGCGCGCCTTGATCGCCAAGTACAGCCAGCCGGCACCGCCGGTGGTTGCCGGCGGTGCCGCCAAGGTCGAACCCGTCAAGGTTGTTGCCGCAGATCAAGTCAAATAGTCGCGCGCGGGCTAAGCTGGGCTTTTTCCGAGGAGCCGCCATGCAAACCCTGGTCGATATGCGCCGTGACTACACCCGCGATGGGCTGAGCGAAACCCAGGCGCCTGCCGAACCCCTGGTTCTTTTCCGCCAGTGGTTCGACGATGCCGTGCACACCGAACAGTCGCCGGTGGAGCCCAATGCCATGAGTCTGGCCACGGTCGACGCCCGGGGTCGACCGCA
>JAZKHB010000067.1:0-21742 GCA_040385585.1 Pseudomonadota bacterium
CCTGCACGATCAACAGCATCCCGACGAAGGCCAGGCCGAGCCAGAGCAGTTTATTCAAGGTCAGGCGCTCGCCGAAGAACAGCGCGCCAAGCCCGACCAGGATAAACGGCTGGGTGTTGTACACCGCCGTGGCGATGGCGATCGAGGCGCGCGAATAGGCGGCGAACAGCAGCAGCCAGTTGAGCACAATCGCCACCCCACCCAGTGCGGCGAACAACAGCAGGCGCGGCGTCAGCGTGCCGCGCAGCAAACCCAGAGCCGCGCAAACCGCCAGCAGCACCGGCGCGCCAATCGCGCAGCGCCAGAACACCACATCCATCACCGGCTGGCCGGAAACCACCACGAACCAGCCAATGGTTCCGGAAATCATCATCGCTGCGCTCATCTCGACCGTGCCGCGCGTCTGGTTATTCATGGAGCACCTCTGCGAATGTGTCAGAGGTTTAAGATATGCTGTTGCAGCCGGCAGATACATGCCTTAAAAAAGGTGAATATCAAGATAAATCTAATTTTTTAAGATTTTTCTGAATTTTTATGGAGAAACGAAAAATGATCGACGAACTCGACCAACGCATCCTCGACGTGCTGCTTGAAGACTCGCGTATTTCCCTGAAGGCGTTGGCGGGCCGGGTCGGCCTCTCCTCCCCCGGCGCCTCGGAGCGGGTGCGCCGTTTGGAGGAGCGTGGGGTGATTCGCGGCTTCACCATCGAGATCGACCCCAGGGCGCTCGGTTATCAGCTGCAGGCCATCGTGCGCATCAAGCCGCTGCCCGGCATGTTGCATGCCGTGCAGAAGCTGATCGAAGACACCCCGGAGTTCTGCGAGTGCGACAAGGTCACCGGCGACGACTGCTATATCGTGCGCCTGCATGTGCGCTCGATCGACCAGCTCGACCATATCCTCGATCGCATCGCCGATAAGGCACAAACCAGCACCGCCATCGTCAAATCCCAGCCTATTAAACGGCGCCCTCCGGGTATCGGTCGGGTGCTCGGCAAGGCGGCGCCAGTGGCGCATCAATAAGCTGCAACAGCATGGGGCGCTTATTCGCACCCCCTCAGGGCCGGGCCTGTTTTGATGCGATAGGAAGTGACCCGCAGTTCATTCTGAAGCCCCCGACGGCGCGTTTCATGCTGGGTCTGGTTTCATAACCAAGTCCGGCGCGGCCGTGCGGATAGTGTCCACAGGCTCTAGCCGCCCCGCTCGTCTTCCGCCAGCGAGGCCGCTAGTTGGCGCGCGACCTCAGCCTCGACGATGTTCTGGTCCGCGCCTGCAGCGAACACAGCGCAACTGGCCGTGCGTTCGCCCTGCGCCTGATGGTAGACCGCGATCACGCTGCCTGGCCCGGCGCCGGTATGCCCGCAGAGGATGACCCCATTTTCCAGACCGCCCTTCATCAGACCGAGGGCATAACCGGGGGATGCCCAGGGGCGCCCCGGAATCGGCCCACCGAGGGCGCGCGCTGTCTGCATCGTCTGCAGCAACTCATCCGGCAGCAGGTCGCCAGTCATTACACGCTCAAGCAGCAGCGCTGCTTCGCTGAGTGGCCCGACCAGCAGGCCGTGGTAGACCCAGCCCGGGTGATAGTTAGCGATGCTGCCCAGATGTACGCCATGCAGATCCACCGGAGTGGCGGCCAGGCGCACTTGCGATATGCCGAGTGGTGCGAACAGGCGCTGTTGCAGCGCACATGCCAGCGCGAGGCTGGTGGTGCGTTCGATAAGTCTCACCACATACAGGTAGCCGACGTTGGAATAGCGCCAGCCCGTGCCGGGCGGGTAACGCAGCCGCGTGGCATCAAGGCGCTGCAGCATGTCTTCGGCCAACCAAGGCGTGTCATGCCGGGCGACAGCGGCGTGGTAGTCCGACAGCTCGCCGTAGTCGGCAAGCCCGGCTTCGTGGCGCAACAACTGGCGCAGGGTGAACGGCCCTTCGGCGAGCTGATCGTCGAGCCCGATCAGACCATCGCGCACCAGGGTCAGAGCCGTGGCGGCAAGCGCCGTTTTGGTGAAGCTCCACCACGGCACCCGATCAGAGGGCTGCGCGGATGACAGTGGACAAGCGTTAACGACGAGTGAGAGCTGCATGGACTGGCTACTCGGCATGAAGAGGGCATGAAACACTGCTGACGCGGATCAGGCGCCGGCCTTTTTCACCACCTCCAACCACTGTGCGTCGAGACGGTTCTGTTCGGGCTCGAGCCCCTGCGCCAGCATCAACTCAAGGTGCTGGTCGATCTCCCGCACCATCTGACTGAGGTCGCTGGAGTTGCCGTCGAGCTGATGCATCTGGGTCACGCCCAAGTGGTAGAAACGCAGCAGCTTCATCGCCGCCGGGTCGCCCGCCGCTACAGCGGCTTTGACGTGGTACATGATGTTGGTCACGCGCATCAGGCTGCGCTTGAGTTGCCAGCCGTACACCGCCGGCGCCATCCACGGCTGTGACCACAGGTGCAGGCGCACCAGGGCGATGGTAAGCGCAAAGCCGACGAGCACGCCGATCAAGTTCCAGCGGAAGTTGTCACCACCCGGGGTGCCGAACAGCTTCACTGTGGCCGTGGAGAGCAGCAGGGTCAACAGGATAAAGCCACCCGCGATAAACAGCGTGATGCGGCGCGTCTGCCGCCGGTAGGCTTCCGGGTCTGTGGGGATGATAGTGAACATGGGGTGGAGTTCTCCGGGTGTTGCGGGTTGGGCCTGAGACTGACTACCTATCATGTAGGGCGGGTGCAGTCCGTCCTACGAAGCCAGCAATCACGCTTCGACCAGACTCCACTGTTTGTTCAGGCGCTTGTCCGAAACCGCCAGCTTGGTGCCCAACTGCTGGGCATGGAGCGAGACCCGGTATTCCTCGAGCATCCAGCGGTACAGGGTCAGTTGTGGGTCACGCTTGCCTTCCTGGGCGTGCTTGCCCAGGCGCGCCTGGTACTGGGCCCAGAGGCCGCTCAGCTCGGCGCTCCAGACCCTGTCGCGCTGTAACTGGGCCCCGAGCTTGTCGAAGCGCTGCTCAATGGCCTTGAGGTAGCGCGGCAGCTCCTTGAGCCATTCGCCCGGGGTTTCCCGCACGAACCCCGGGTAGACCAGGTTGCCCAGCTGCGCCTTGATGTCGTTGAGGGCCACGGCCTGGGCCAGGTCGATCTTGCCCTTGAAGCGCTTTTGCAGACCGTGCCAGAGCTTGAGGATCTCCAGGGTCAGGCGCGCCAGGCGCTCGGCATGCTCGGTCCAGGCGCCGCGCGTTTTCGCCGCCAGGGCCGCCAGGGCCTCGCCATCGCGGGGCAGCGAGGATTCCCCTTCGAGGATGCAACTGTCCAGGCTGGCCAGCAGGATGTCCTCCACCAGCGCCTCGACCCGGCCCAGCTCGCGGTGCAGCAGGCTCAGGTCGGTCAACCCCGGCAGTTTGCCGCGCAGGAACTTGGCCGGTTCGGCCAGTTGTTGCAGCAACAGCCGTTGCAGGGCGCGGCGGTGCTGGTACTCGGCCTCGGCCAGGGTCGGGAAACGGCCCTCCTTCACGATACCCCCCTCCTCCACCAACGCGGGATAGACCGTCATCGACAGGCCGGCGATCTGTTGCTGGGTCTTTTCCGCCACTTGGGCGAAGACCTTGGCCTCCACCGGCCGCTGATTCTTCTCGGTACGCGGCAACGCCAGGGCGTGCTGGCTGGCCTCGGCGAAACGGCCGGTCAACTCGGCCAGGTCGCGGCCCTCGCCGAGGAAGGCGCCCTGGCCGTCCACCACTTCCAGGTTCATTCTCAGGTGCGCTTCCAGCTGTTGCTCGGCCTCGGCCCAGGCCTCGTCACCGACCTTTGCGCCGGTCATGCGCAGCAGCTCGCGGCCCAGGGCCAGGGTCAGCGAGCCTTCGGCGAAGGGAATGCGCTGCAGGGCGGCCTTGACGAAGTCCGGCACCGGCACGAAATTCTTGCGCAGGGCCTTGGGCAGGTTGCGCACCAGGGCCACGCATTTGGGCTCCAGCAAGCCCGGCACCAGCCACTGCAAGCGTTCGGCCGGCAGCTGCGGCAAGAGCGGCGCCGGCACCCGCAGGGTCACGCCGTCGCGCGGGTGGTTGGGCTCGAAGTGGTAGCTCAGGGGCAGGGTCAACTCGCCCAGCCGCAGCGTATCCGGGTACTGCTGGGCGGTAACTTCCAGGGCATCGCGCGCCAGCACGTCTTCCTCGCGCATCACCAGCAGTTGCGGGTGCTTCTGGCTCTCGATGCGGTACCAGCTGTCAAAGGTGGCGGTCTGATGAATTTCCGCAGGCACCCGCGCCTCGTAGAAGGCGTATAGGGTTTCCTCGTCGGCGAGGATATCGCGCCGGCGCGCCTTGGCTTCCAGTTCATCGAGCTGTTCGAGCAAGCGGGCATTGGCGCTCAGGCATTTGGCCTTGGACTGGATCTCCCCGCGCACCAGGCCCTCGCGGATAAACAACTCGCGGGACAAGACCGGATCGATGGGCCCGTAATGCACCGGACGGCGGCCGATCACGATCAGGCCATAGAGGGTGACCTGCTCATAGGCCACCACCTGGCCACGTTTTTTCTCCCAGTGCGGCTCGAAGTGGTTCTTCTTGATCAGGTGCCCGGCCAGGGGCTCGATCCACTCCGGTTCGATCTTGGCCACCTGGCGGGCATAGAGCTTGGTGGTTTCCACCAGCTCGGCGGCCATCAACCACTGCGGGCGTTTCTTGCCCAGGCCGGAGGACGGGTGGATCCAGAAGCGCCGCTGCCGCGCGCCCAAGTAGTCGCCGTCCTCGGTCTTCTGGCCGACCTGGCTGAGCAGGCCGCTGAGAATGGCCTTGTGCAGTTTGGGAAAATCCGCCGGCTCGGTATTGACCGTCAGCTGCAGCTCGCGGCAGATCAGGCTCAGCTGGCGGTGGGAGTCGCGCCACTCGCGCAGCCGCAGGTAATTCAGGAAATTCTTGCGGCACCAGCTGCGCAGCGGGTTGGCGCCCAAGGCCAGGCGCTGCTCCTCGAAGCCGCGCCAGAGGTTAACCAGGGCGGCGAAGTCGGTGTCGCCGTCCTTCCACTGGGCATGGGCCTGGTCGGCCGCCTGCTGGCGTTCCGGCGGACGCTCGCGCACGTCCTGCACCGACAGCGCACTGGCGACTATCAGCATCTCCTGCAGGCTGCCTTGCTTGGCCGCCTCCAGCAGCATGCGGCCAAGCCGCGGGTCCACCGGCAGGCGTGCAAGCTGGCGCCCCATGGGGGTCAACTGGTTCTCGCGATCGACCGCTGACAGCTCCTGCAGCAGGTTGAAACCGTCGCTGATGGCCTTGCCGTCCGGCGGTTCGATAAAGGGAAAGTCCTCGATCTGCCCCAGGCGCAAGTGCAGCATCTGCAGGATCACCGCCGCCAGGTTGGTGCGCAGGATTTCCGGATCGGTGAAGGCCGGCCGGCCGTTGAAATCCTCCTCGCTGTACAGCCGCACGCACAGGCCCGGCTCGACCCGGCCACAACGACCCTTGCGCTGGTTGGCGCTGGCCTGGGATACCGCCTCGATGGGCAAACGCTGCACCTTGGCGCGGTAGCTGTAGCGGCTGATCCGCGCCGTGCCGCTGTCGATCACGTAGCGAATACCCGGCACGGTCAGCGAGGTCTCGGCGACGTTGGTCGCCAGCACGACTCGACGCCCCGGGTGGGACTGGAAGATGCGCTGCTGCTCGGCCGGCGACAGCCGTGCGTACAGCGGCAGGATCTCGGTGTGCTTGAGCTGGGCACGGCGCAGCATCTCGGCGGCGTCGCGGATCTCCCGTTCGCCCGGCAGAAAGACCAGCACATCGCCCGGCAGCTTGCCCTCGCTGCGCTCGAAGGCCGCCAGCTCGTCCAGGGTGGCGAGTATCGCCTGATCGACCGAGAGGTCGTCCTCGACCCGGTTACCCTCCTCGTCCTGCTCGCTGGCCAGCGGTCGGTACCAGGTTTCCACCGGGAAGGTACGCCCGGAGACCTCGATGATCGGCGCATCGTCGAAGTGTTCGGAAAACCGCTGCAGGTCGATGGTCGCCGAGGTGATGATCAGCTTGAGGTCCGGCCGGCGGGTCAGCAGGGTCTTGAGAAAACCCAGCAGGAAGTCAATGTTCAGGCTGCGTTCATGGGCCTCGTCGACGATGAGGGTGTCGTATTTTTCCAGGTAGCGGTCGTGCTGGGTCTCGGCCAGCAGGATGCCGTCGGTCATCAGCTTGACCAGAGTATTGGTGTCGCTCTTGTCCTCGAAACGCACCTGATAGCCGACCAGCTCGCCCAGGGGGGTGCCGAGTTCTTCCGCGACCCGGGTGGCCACGCTGCGCGCGGCGATCCGCCGCGGCTGCGTATGGCCGATCAGGCCATGCTGGCCGCGGCCCAGCTCCAGGCAGATCTTCGGCAGCTGGGTGGTCTTGCCCGAGCCGGTCTCGCCGGCAATGATTACCACCTGGTGCGCGGCGATGGCGGCCTTGATCTCGTCGCGCTTGGCGGCGATCGGCAGGCGGTCGTCGTAGCGGATCGATGGCACGCTGGCACGCCGGGCCTCGACCTTGGCCGCCGAAGCCTGGAATTTCTCCAGCCACTGCGCCAGCCTGGCCTCGTCCGGGGCCTGCTTGCGCAGCTCGTGCAATTGCCGGCGCAGACGCTGGCGGTCGGCGAGCATGGCCTGGTCGAGGTTTTTCAGCAGCAGGTCGGTGTCGGTAATCGGGTCGGTCATCAGGCAGCCGTGGCAAAGCGGTGTGGACACGCGGGCGCGCCCAGCGGGAAATAACGGGCGGGGATTGTCGCAGATTTCGCCATGGCAACACGATAGAAGCACGCGCGAGACATCGAGCCAAAACGTCCTGGATGGCTTGGGCGCCAACAGCCGTTATGCTCGTCGTGATTCCCACGCGCGGCTCGGCCGCCCTTGCACAGGCGCCGCCGACCATGTCCTTCGTCACGCTCCGGAAAATCCTGTTCGGCGATTGCGACCCCGCCGGGATCGTCTACACGCCGCGTATCGCCTACTTCGTCATCGAGGCGACTCACGACTTCCTTTCCCATCGGCTCGGCGGCGAAGGCCTGCGAACGCTGTTCGCCATGGGTATATTGCCGCCAGCCAGGGCGCTGTCGATCGAGTTCCTGTCACCCATGACCTGGGACGAGGAGATCGCCATCGAGGTGCGCTGCGATGAACCCAAGACCAGCTCGTTCACCTTTGCCGTGGAGGGACGCCAGGCCTCGGGCAGGGTGACCTTCCTGGCCACCCTGACCCAGGTGTGCATCTGCCCCGAGACCCAGCAACCGGTACCGCTGCCGGATGCGCTACGCCAGGCGCTGTCCGGTCCGTGATAAAGGGCATCGCGGATATAGCCAACTTAACGCTTATAGGTAGTGGCACATTAATTTCGACTCTCTACACTTGCTCGGCAGAGGGCGGCAGTTGCCGGGTCGCGGGTCCTATCCAACGTTATAGAGGGCATCATGAGAACAACTCTGCGAGTCATGTTCGGCGTTCTTTTCATAACCGGCGCGTCAGCGGCCGACCATCAGGCCCCCCACTGGAGCTATGAGGGCGAGCAAGGACCGACGCATTGGGCGCAGATGGATAGCGGTTTCAGCACCTGCGCCCTCGGCCAGGTGCAGTCGCCCATCGATATTCGCAATGCCGTCGAGGCCGACCTGCCCGAAATAGACTTCGACTACCACGCCGGCCCGGCCGAGGTGATTAATAACGGCCATACCGTGCAGGTCAGTCTTCCCGCATCGGGCGGCATCGAGATAGCCGACGAGCGCTATGCGTTATTGCAGTTTCACTTCCATACGCCCAGCGAAGAAAAGATAGCCGGCATGGCTTATCCGATGGTCGCGCACTTCGTGCATCAGAACACCGAAGGCCGGCTCGCAGTCGTCGCCGTGCTGGTCAAGGAGGGCAAGCAGAATCCCGCCTTCGTCAGCCTGTTCGCCAACCTGCCGGCTCAAGGGCAAAAGCAGGCATTGCCGAGCAGTTTCGACCCAGCCCGACTGATGCCCGAGAAACGTGGCTACTATGCCTTTGAAGGGTCGTTGACCACTCCGCCCTGTAGCGAAAGCGTGCGCTGGCAGGTGCTTAAAGAGCCGATTGAAGTGTCCTCGGAGCAACTGGCCGCCTTCCGTCACTTGTATCCCATGAACGCCAGGCCTACCCAGCCCCTGAACGGACGCCTATTGCAGCAAAGTCGCAACTGACGCGGGGGCGCGTCAGCCTGGCTCGCCCGCAGTTTTTGTCTGGCAGTGTCCGGCTCACAGCCCCAATCGCCGGACCGGAGCCAATCCTCGCCCAGCATCTCGGCCGGATGCAGGGTGCAGCCGGCTCCGTACGCCAGGGCAGTCCGCACCCCCAAGCAGATCAGTTCGGGAGGAGTGGTTTGCACAGGAGATTTCTTGGCCATGCCCAGGCCGGTCGAGTCAGCACTTGATCCTGGAAAAGCCCTGGGCGTTGCGCCGCTCTTTCACCTGGCAGCACGACCGGGCTATGGTGCCCTGCTCGGCGTCCGATGATTTTTCAAAAATCCAACGCCTTATGCGCATCAGGAAAACCCATGAAGTCGATCACCTTGACCACGCTCGAAGCGTTTCCGCGGCAATTGGAGGCGCATTACGCTGCCATTCCTGACGCGTTCAAACACTGGGCTCCACTGTCCTGGGAGGGTGTTCCAAGCGAACCCTTTACCGCCCTTGAGCAGGTTTGCCATGTGCGTGACATCGAGATCGAGGGGTATCACCTGCGCTTTGAACGCACCTTGAACGAGCTCAACCCGGTGCTGGCGTCCATTGATAGCGAGCACCTCGCCAAGGCGCGCAACTACGGCACGGCAGATGCCAACGAAGCCTTTGCCAGCTTTCGCGCCGCGCGGGCCAAGACCATGACCCTGATCGCCAGCCTGGCGCCTGAGCAGTTCAACCGCACCGCCGTTTTCGAAGGTTATGGTCCGCTCTCGCTAGGTAGTCTGGTGCATTATTTATGCAGCCATGACCAGCAGCACCTGGCGGGCTTGCAGTGGCTACTGGGAAAAATAGAGGCCGCCCAGGCTTATCCACGCGACTGACTGTCGCACTGCGCGGCTGAGTGTGGGCTGGAGGGCGTGGGGTTTGCTGCCCGGCAATTAATCCAGCGTCATGCCGCCACCCTGGCCGTAACAACGGGACCGGTGAACGGCATGGCTGGTTAACGCTAGCGTCTAAAGCAAGGCGCTTACTTCTTGCCGAGTTTTTTCAGCTCTTCGTCGCGCAGTTCGCGGCGCAGGATCTTACCGACGTTGGTCATCGGCAGGGACTCGCGGAACTCCACGGCCTTGGGCACCTTGTAGCCGGTGACATTGGCGCGCATATGGGCCATGACCTGTTCCTTGGTCAGGCTCTCGCCGGGCTTGACCACCACGAAGATCTTGATCGCCTCGCCGGAGCGCTCATCGGGGATGCCCACGGCCGCGCACTGCAACACGCCTGGCAGGGTGGCCAGCACGTCTTCCAGTTCGTTGGGGTAGACGTTGAAGCCGGACACCAGAATCATGTCCTTCTTGCGGTCGACGATGCGCATGTAACCGTCTTCCTGAATCACCGCGATGTCGCCGGTCTTCAGCCAGCCCTCGGCATCGAGCATTTCATCGGTCGCGTCCTGACGCTGCCAGTAGCCTTTCATCACCTGCGGGCCCTTGACGCACAGCTCACCGATGGCACCGATGGGCAGGTCGTTGCCCTCGTCGTCTATCACCTTGCACAGGGTCGAGGGCACCGGAATGCCAATGGTGCCGATCTGGATGTTCTGGATCGGGTTGACCGAGGCCACGGGGCTGGTTTCGGTCATGCCGTAGCCTTCGCAGATGGGGCAGCCGGTGACTTCCTTCCAGCGCTCGGCAGCGGCCAATTGCAGGGCCATGCCGCCGGACAAGGTGGCCTTGAGCGCGGAGAAATCCAGTTTCTGGAAGTCCTCGTTGTTGCACAGGGCAACGAACAGGGTGTTGAGCCCGACAAAGCCGCTGAACCTGTATTTGGCCAGGTCCTTGATCATGCCCGGCAGGTCGCGCGGGTTGCTGATCAGCACGTTGTGATTGCCGATCAGCATCATGGCCATGCAGTGAAAGGTAAAGGCATAGATGTGGTACAGCGGCAGCGGTGCGATCAGCACCTCGCAGCCCTCGTTGAGGTTGGCGCCCATCAGTTCCTTGCACTGCAGCATGTTGGCGATCAGGTTGCGGTGGGTCAGCATCGCGCCCTTGGCCACCCCGGTGGTGCCGCCGGTGTACTGCAGCACGGCGACATCGCCGCTGTGCGGATTGGCTTCATTGACCGGCTTGCCGCGGCCCTTGGCCAGCGCATCGTTGAGCTTGGTGGCGTGCGGCAGGTGGTAGGCCGGCACCATCTTCTTCACGTACTTGACCACGCTGTTGACCAGCAGGCGCTTGAGCGGTGGCAACATGTCGCCAACTTCGGTGACTATCACCTGCTTGATGCCGGTCTTGGGCACGACCTGCTCGGCCAGATGCGCCATATTGGCCAGGCAGACCAGCAGCTTGGCGCCGGAGTCGTTGAACTGGTGCTCCATCTCCCGCGCGGTGTACAGCGGATTGGTATTGACTATGACCATGCCGGCGCGCAGGGCGCCGAAGACCACGACGGGGTATTGCAGCACGTTCGGCAACTGCACCGCGATGCGGTCGCCCGGCTGCAGGTCGGTGTGCTGTTGCAGGTAGGCCGCGAACGCGCCGGACAGGGTGTACAGCTCGCCGTAGGTGATGGTCTTGCCAAGGTTGCTGAAGGCCGGCTTGTCGGCAAAGCGTTGGCAGGACTGCTTCATTACCGCCTGGATATTCGGGTACTGGTCGGGATTTATCTCGGATGAGATCCCGACAGGGTACTTATCCTTCCAAAAATTTTCGGTCATGGAAGCCCTCTCCTTCAACAGCAGCTGATCTTCACCGCGCGAGGCGGTTGTTTTTTGTGTTTATTCGGTCTTTTCTGTCGGCTGATAGACAAAAAAGCGGGCCGAGCGTAGCAGCTTTGCCCAAGACCGACCAGCGGCAAACACGTCCTTGCCAGTCATTAAAGTGACCAAATGTCGCAGCCTGGTCACACTGCAAATACTGCCCGTTGCGCCCTGGCGAACCACGGCGCAACGGGGCTTCAGGCGATGTCGCGCAGCTCGCGGCGCAGGATCTTGCCCACCGGGGTCATGGGCAGCGAGTCGCGAAAAACGATGTGCTTGGGTACTTTGTAACCGGTGAAATTCTCCTTGCAATAGGCCTTGATCTCCTCGGCGCTGAGTCCGGCTTCGCGCGCCACGATAAACAGCTTGACCGCTTCGCCGGAGCGCTCGTCCGGTACGCCGATCACCGCGCAGCTGGCCACCTTGGGATGGGCCATGATCACGTCTTCGATCTCGTTGGGGTAGACGTTGAAACCGGAGACGATGATCAGGTCCTTCTTGCGGTCGACGATGCGCACGAAGCCGTCCGGATCGATGATCGCCACGTCGCCGGTCTTGAACCAGCCTTCGGCGTCCAGCACTTCATCGGTGGCGTCCTGGCGCTGCCAGTAGCCCTTCATCACCTGGGGACCTTGGATGCACAGCTCGCCGCGCTCGCCCAGGGGCTGCTCGACCCCATCGTCATCGATCACCTTGAACAGGGTGCCGGGTACCGGAATACCCACGGTCCCCAGACGTACCTGGTCGCCGTAGGGGTTGGTGCTGGCCACGGGCGAAGTCTCGGTCAGGCCGTAGCCCTCCACCACGTTGCAGCCGGTCAGGCTGTGCCAACGCTCGGCAGTGGCCTTGACCAGGGCGGTGCCGCCGGAGTTGGTGACCTTCAGCCGGGAAAAGTCCAGGCTTTTGAAGTCGGGATGGTCCATCAGCGCGACGAACAGGGTGTTAAGCCCCAGCAGCGCGGAAAACTGCCACTTGCCCAGTTCCTTGATAAAGCCGCTGATGTCGCGCGGGTTGGTGATCAGCACGTTGTGGTTGCCGTTGACCATCATGCACATGCAGTTCGCGGTGAACGCATAGATATGGTAGAGCGGTAGGGGCGCGATCATGATTTCCTGCCCCTCCTTCATCAGCGGCTGGCCGTTGGCGCACAGCTGTTTCAGGCAGGCATCGACCTGCTGCATATTGGCTACCAGGTTGCCATGGGTCAGCATCGCGCCCTTGGCCACACCGGTGGTACCGCCGGTGTACTGCAGCACCGCGATGTCGTCGAGCATCACCTTAACTGGCTGCAGGCCATTGCCCTGGCCCAGTTTGAGTACCTTCTTGAAGGACAGGGCCTGGGGCAGCTGATAGTCCGGGACCATCTTCTTGACCTTTTTCAGCACGGTGTTGACCAGCCAGCCCTTGAGACTGGGCAACAGGTCGCCCATGCGCGCCTCGATCAGCACCTCGATCTCGGTGTCGGCCACCACGTCCTGCACCTGCTTGCCGAACATGTTCAGATAAACCAGGCCCCGTACTCCGGCATCCTTGAACTGATGGCGCATCTCGCGGGTGGTGTACAGCGGGTTGGTGTTGACCACGATCAGCCCGGCGCGCATGGCGCCGAACACGGCGATGGGGTATTGCAGGACATTGGGCATCTGCACGGCGATGCGGTCGCCGGGCTTGAGATCGGTGTGCTGCTGCAGGTAGCAGGCGAAGGCGCTGGAGTGGCGCTCCAGCTCGGCGTAGGTCAGGGTGACCCCCAGGTTACTGAACGCCGGGCGATCGGCAAATTTCTTGCAAGAGCGCTCGAACACCTCGATGACTGACTTGTAGATACCCAGATCGATGGTATTGGGTACGCCGGCCGGGCGCTTATCGCTCCAGAAATCGGGTTGCATTGTTATTATCCCCTTGACCTGACTATGTCCCGTCATTGCGCGGGACTGAACGGACGTTAGCAGCTCTGGGGCCCCAGGCAAATACTCGAACGAAGGTCATTGATGCCATGAATCGCGTATTACACCACACCGCTGGGAAAGCCCCGACACCCGCTCTACAATGCCGCCAGCCCAGGGAACGGGTCAAAGGTCGGAGAGGCAACCCACGCCGGGCGTCGAAGGCGACTGCCGCGGCGCCGCGTTACCCTCTTAGAGGGCCGGGGCTCAAGCCCGTCTCTGTCAAAAACCATCCACTGAGCCTCTGCAAAAGGACCCGCTATGCGCCACGATGCTTTTTGGCTGACCGCCCATGACAGCGCCGCGCTCTATGTCAATCACTGGTTCGGCGAGCAGCGGCCCAAAGCCGTAGTCATGATCGCCCACGGCATGGCCGAACACAGCGAGCGCTATGCGCGCTTCGCCCAGGCCCTGGTCGCTGCCGGCTACGCCGTTTACGCCCACGACCAGCGCGGTCATGGCCGTACCGCGCAACGGGGCGTGCTGGGTCACTTCGCCGACCAGGATGGCTGGGCCAAGGTGGTGCATGACCTGGCCAGCCTCAATCACCATATTCGCCAACAGCACCCGGATGCGCCGATCTTCCTGTTTGCCCACAGCCTGGGCAGCTATATCGGCCTGGCCTACCTGATGCAGCACAGCTGCAGCTTGCAAGGCGCCGTGCTCTCGGGCTCGAACTACCAACCGGTGGTGCTTTACCGCCTGGGCCGTGCCATTGCGCAGTTCGAACGCTGGCGTCAGGGACCGAGCGGGCGCAGCGCCCTGCTGGATTTCCTCTCGTTCGGTTCGTTCAACAAGGCCTTCAAACCCACCCGTACCGCCTCCGACTGGCTGAGCCGAGACCCGGCCGAGGTGGACAAGTACATCGACGACCCGTTGTGCGGTTTCCGTTGCACCAACCAATTGTGGATCGACCTGCTCGGCGGCCTGCAGCAGATCACCCCGGCCAAACAGCTGGCGCAGATCGACGCGGCATTGCCGTTGCTGGTGATCGGTGGCGCCAGCGACCCGGTCAGCGACGGCACGCGCCTCAAGCAGCTGGCCGATGCCCTGCGCCTGGGCGGCAGCCGCACCGTGCAACTGAAGCTCTATACCGACGCGCGTCACGAACTGCTCAATGAGCGCAATCGCGACGAGGTCACCCGCGACCTGATTCTCTGGCTGGACGAGGCCCTGGCCCACAGCCGCCAATGCCCAGCCCCCTGATGGAGACCCTATGAGCCAGAGCACCAACACCCCCTACGACGCCCTCGAGATCGGCCAGACCGCCAGCTACAGCAAGACTGTCGAAGAGCGCGATATCCAGTTGTTCGCTGCCGTCTCGGGCGACCACAACCCGGTGCACCTGGACGCCGAGTATGCCGCCACCAGCATGTTCAAGGAGCGCATCGCCCACGGCATGTTCAGCGGGGCGCTGATCAGCGCCGCGGTGGCCTGCGAGCTGCCCGGTCCCGGCACCATCTATATCGGCCAGACCATGCGCTTCACCTTGCCGGTGAAACTGGGCGACACCCTGACCGTGCGCCTGGAAATCCTCGAGAAACTGCCGAAGTACCGCGTGCGCATCGCCACCCGGGTGTTCAACCAGCGCGACGAACTGGTGGTCGACGGCGAGGCGGAAATCATCGCCCCGCGCAAACTGCAGACGGTCGAACTGACCGAATTGCCGCCCATTACCATCGGGTAGGGCGGCGTTAGCCGCGCAGAAAGCCGGCCTGGCAAACCCCGCCGCAGTTACCGCGCGGCGTAACCCGCCAAGCGAAGCTCGGTTGCGCTCCCCGGATCGCCGGGCCGCCGGATCGCTGGGCCGTTAAATAACAAACGAAAAAAGGCAACCGAAGTTGCCCAAAATGCCTTGCGTACAACCCGTGCTACCTGCGCTTGTGCGCATCCTTCCAGATGAAATAACCGACGCCAGCGAAGAAGGCGCACATCAGCACGACGGTGCCTATTCCGGCGAGTACCACGGTATCGACAAACATGCCTGCCTCCAGCGCTGTTCCGGTATGGAATGGCGTCAGGATAGGCAGGGCTCCTTCCAAGGAAATTGACCGGGATCAATACCGACGCGCCCGCCCTGGTCGAGCCGACGCTTTAGCTGATCCAGATCAATAAAAATCGTCATTGCCAAAATGCGCACGGGTTCGAAAGCCCCCCCAGATGCCTGGGTTCACGCCCGGCACGAGGCTGACGCTTTCCGTAGCCCGTAGCCCGGATTAAGCGCAGCGCAATAGGGAGGCGTATCGATGGATCCGGATCACCCAAAGCCGCCTGGGCCTTGGAACGGCTGTCTGCCCGCGCAGGCACACCAGGCATAAAGCGCTAGGGTTTTTTCGGCTTCTTGCCCTTGGCTTTCTTGGCCGCCTTGGCCAGCGGCAGGGCCTGCTCGAACGCCTGGCGCACCTGGTTAAGGCGCTTGTCCTTGAGGTCGTGCATGCGCTTGTCGCGCTCGGCAGCGAAGTCGATCAGGTTGTCGTCGTCACTCATGGCAGTTCCAGGAAGCGAAAGGTGAGGTTCAGGCGCGGCGCGCAGGCGGTTCGCGTTTTCGCCACCTGATGCTGCCAATGATGCTGCGTAGCACCGGCCATGACCAGCAGAGATCCGTGCGTCAGGGGCAGTGAATGGGCGATGCGCGTCTGGCCCTTGCGCCGCAGGTCGAAGCGTCGGGTGCCGCCCAGGTTGAGCGAGGCGATCAACGGATTGCGGCCCAGCACCGCCTCGTCGTCGCTGTGCCAGCCCATGGAATCCTGGCCGTCACGGTAATAATTGAGCAGCACCCCGTTCAGTCCCTGGCCGACCGCGGCCTCCACCCGCGCGCGAACCTCGGCCAGCAACGGCGTCCAGGGCAAGGGAGGATGGGTCAGGCCCGAATAGCGGTAGGTGCAGTGTGCATCGCCATACCAGGCCAGCAGACGCGGCACCGGGTAACGGCGCCCATGGATCAGAACTTCAGGTTGTTGCCAGGGTGTTTCGGCCAGCAGGCGGCTCAGCCAGTCGTGGGCCTTGGCGTCGCCCAGCCAGTCGGGGATAAGACGCAGCTCGGCGTCGGGCAGCGTCAGGGGGCTATCGGTAAACAGGCTCACGAGACCCCCAAAGTGATGGCAGGCGCCCTACACGCCCGGCAGGATAACCGGCGCTCAGACCTCGACATCCACCCACAGTCCCTGGCGTGGCAGCTCCTCGAGCAGGGCTTCGTCGCCCTCGTCCACTTCGCCCTCGGCCAGCGCCTCGGCGCTGTAGCCACGCCGACGCTGGCGGCGTTGCTGCTCGTCGCGCCATTGCTCGATTGCATCCTGAGGGTGGCGCTTGTCCGGGCCCACGGCGCTTTCGTTGGCGCTCTGCTCGGGCGCCACCACGGGGGCGATCTGCGGCACAGGCTTGATCACGTCCTGTTGCACGGTCACCGGTGCCATGCTGTGGGGAATGGGCGGTAGCATTTTTCAACCTCCTGTAATCAGGCTGTCGGCTGTTCCGGCGCCGACTTTAGCGCAGCTTGGCCGCAGGTTCGACCCAAGTCCGCACAAGAACCCATATCGCCGCTTTGGCCTGGCCGCGGCTTCCGTTACCATAGTGCGCTTTTTCAACGCGGGAGACAGGCATGGCGCAGTACGAACCGGGGCAACGCTGGATCAGTGACAGCGAAGCGGAGTTGGGGCTGGGAACCGTTCTGGTACAGGACGCACGCATGCTCACCGTGCTTTACCCGGCCACCGGTGAAACCCGCCAATACGCCACGCGCAATGCCCCGCTGACCCGGGTGCGTTTTTCCCCGGGCGATGAGATCACCCATTTCGAAGGTTGGAAACTCACGGTGCAGCAGGTCGACGATGTCGACGGTCTGCTGATCTACCAGGGCCTCAACGCGCAGAACCAGGCCGTAACCCTGCCGGAAACCCAGCTGTCGAACTTTATCCAGTTCCGCCTGGCCAGCGACCGCCTGTTCGCCGGGCAGATCGATCCGTTGCCCTGGTTCGCCCTGCGCTACCACACCCTGGAACACACCAGCCGCCTGCTGCAATCCTCCCTCTGGGGCCTGGGCGGCGCGCGCGCGCAACCGATCCCGCACCAGCTGCATATCGCCCGCGAAGTGGCCGACCGCATCGCACCGCGGGTACTGCTGGCCGACGAAGTGGGCCTGGGCAAGACCATCGAAGCCGGCCTGGTGATCCATCGTCAGCTGCTTTCCGGGCGCGCCAGCCGCGTGCTGATCCTGGTGCCGGAAAACCTGCAGCACCAGTGGTTGGTGGAAATGCGCCGGCGTTTCAACCTGGAAGTCGCGCTGTTCGATGCCGAGCGCTTTATTGAGAGCGATGCCAGCAACCCCTTCGAGGATAGCCAGCTGGCCCTGGTCGCCCTGGAATGGCTGTGCGAGGACGAGAAGGCCCAGGACGCGCTGTTCGCCGCCGATTGGGACCTGCTGGTGGTCGACGAGGCCCATCACTTGGTCTGGCACCCGGAAAAGGCCAGCCCCGAATACGCCCTGGTCGAGCAGCTGGCTCAAGTGATACCGGGCGTGCTGCTGCTGACCGCCACGCCCGAGCAACTGGGACAGGACAGTCACTTTGCGCGCCTGCGCCTGCTCGATCCGCACCGCTTCCATGACCTGGTGGCCTTTCGCGCCGAAAGCGCGCACTACAAGCCGGTGGCCGAAGCCGTGCAGGAGCTGCTGGACCAGGGTCGCCTGTCGCCCAAGGCCCACCAGACCATCCACGATTTTCTCGGCGCCGGTGGCGAAGCCCTCCTGGCCGCGGTCAACGACGGCGATACCCAGGCCGCGGCGCGCCTGGTGCGCGAGCTGCTCGATCGCCACGGCACCGGGCGCCTGCTGTTTCGCAACACCCGTGCCGCGGTCCAGGGCTTTCCCGAGCGCGAGCTGCACCCCTACCCCCTGGCCTGCCCGGACGCCTACCTGGAACTGCCCCTGGGCGAGCATGCCGACCTGTACCCGGAAGTCAGCTACCAGGCGCAGCCGGACACCGGCGATGAAGAACGCTGGTGGCGCTTCGATCCGCGCGTCGACTGGCTGATCGACACCCTGAAGATGCTCAAGCGGGTCAAGGTGTTGGTGATCTGCGCCCACGCCGAAACCGCCATGGACCTGGAAGACGCCCTGCGCGTGCGCAAGGGCATCGCCGCCACGGTGTTCCACGAGGGCATGAATATCCTCGAACGCGACCGCGCCGCGGCCTATTTCGCCGACGAGGAATTCGGCGCCCAGGTGCTGATCTGCTCGGAAATCGGCAGCGAGGGCCGCAACTTCCAGTTCGCCCACCACCTGGTACTCTTCGACCTGCCGGCCCACCCGGACCTGCTGGAGCAGCGTATCGGTCGCCTGGACCGCATTGGCCAGAAGAACACCATTCAGCTGCACGTGCCCTACCTGGAAAACAGCCCGCAGGAACGCCTGTTCCAGTGGTACCACCAGGCACTCAACGCCTTCTTGAACACCTGCCCCACCGGCAACGCCCTGCAGCACCAGTTCGGCCCGCGCCTGCTGCCGCTGCTGGAAAACGCCGATGACGGCCAGTGGCAGTCCCTGGTCGACGAAGCCCAGGCAGAGCGCATTCGCCTGGAAGGCGAGCTGCATGCCGGCCGCGATCGCCTGCTGGAGCTTAACTCCGGCGGCGCCGGCGAAGGCGAGGCCCTGGCCGAGGCCATTGCCGAGCAGGACGACGAATTCGCCCTGCCCATCTATATGGAAGAGTTGTTCGAGGCCTACGGCATCGACAGCGAAGACCACTCGGAAAACGCCCTGATCCTGCGCCCCAGCGAGAAGATGCTGGACGCCAGCTTTCCCCTGGGTGACGACGAGGGCGTGACCATCACCTACGACCGCAACCAGGCCCTGGCCCGCGAGGACATGCAGTTCCTCACCTGGGAACACCCCATGGTCCAGGGCGGCATGGACCTGGTGCGTTCCGGTTCCATGGGTAACACCGCCGTGGCGCTGATCAAGAACAAGGCGCTCAAGCCGGGTACCGTCCTGCTGGAGCTGCTCTACGTCAGCGAAGTGGTGGCGCCGCGCGCCCTGCAACTGGGCCGCTACCTGCCGCCGGCGGCCCTTCGCTGCCTGCTGGACGCCAACGGCAACGACCTGGCCGCCAAGGTCTCGTTCGAGAAGCTCGAAGAGCAGCTCGAACCGGTGCCGCGGGCCAGCGCCAACAAGTTCGTCCAGGCCCAGCGCGATGCCCTGAACCCCTTGATCAACGCCGGCGAGAACAAGATCGCCCCGCGTCATGCCGAGCGGGTGGCCGATGCCCAGCGCCGCCTGGCCGCCGATACCGAGGAGGAGCTGGCGCGCCTGACCGCCCTCCAGGCAGTCAACCCCAGCGTGCGCGACAGCGAGCTGGCCACCCTGCGCGCCCAGCGCGAGCAGGGCCTGGCGCTGCTCGACAAGGCCGCCCTGCGCCTGGAGGCGATTCGCGTGCTGGTGGCCGGCTAGTTCGGCGTTACGCAATGGCAATAAAAAGGCGCTCCTCGGAGCGCCTTTTTTATGCCGTTGATCGTTCCCAGGCTCCGTGTGGGAATGCCGTCTTGGACGCTCCTGCGCCCACCTCTAATGGACTAGGTGCTAAACCGGCGCAGCGTCGGCCATGCCCTGGCGCATTTTGGCCGCATCCCGGCTGAAGCAGCGCGAGGCCTGGAGCAAGGCCAGCAGGGTCAAAAACAGCGCCACCGGAATCAGCAGCATGGCGCGGTGCAGGCCCACGGCCTTGAACGCCTCACTCATCTCGCTGGCGCCCGCGGCCAGCATCGCCGCCTGGGCGAAGTGATCCGACAGCAGCCCCACCACCACCGGGCCCAGACCGCCACCGAGCAGGTACAGACCGGCGAAGAACAGAGCCATGGCCGTGGCCCGCAGACGCGGCTCGACCACGTCCTGGATCGCCGTGTAGACGCAGGTGTAGAAGTTATAGGCAAACAACCAGCCGAGGCTGAACACCGCGACGAACAGGCCAATATCGACCTTGCCCAGCAGCAGCGCGGTGCCGGTGGCCAGGGCGGCGATCAGCATCGACACGGCACCGAATAGCAAGCGTCCGCGCTCGGACTTCTGATGCAGACGGTCGGCGATCAGGCCGCCCAGGGTCAGGCCCACCAGACCGGTCAAGCCGACTATGACCCCGGTGGCCACCGCCGCCTGCCCCAAGGGCAGCAGAAAGTAGCGCTGCAACATCGGCACCATAAAGGAGTTGCAGGCGTAGGTCGCGAAGTTGAAGCACAGACCGGCCAGCACCAGCCACCAGAAGGTACGGATCGCCAGTACCTTGCGCAGGGGTTTTTCCACGGCAGTGGTCGCCACCTGCACGCTTTCCGCCGCGCCACGCTGAGGCTCTTTGATAAAGAACATAAAGAGCGCCAGCAGCACCCCCGGCACCGCGGCAATAAAGAACGGCGCGCGCCAGCTGTCGAACGCCTCCACCATGGCGCCGATTGTAAAGAACGCCAACAGCAACCCCAGGGGCAGGCCGAGCATGAAGATGCCCATGGCCCGCGCCCGCTTGTGCGCAGGAAACAGGTCGCCGATCAGCGAGTTGGCCGCCGGGGCATAACTGGCTTCGCCGATGCCCACACCCATGCGCACCAGCAGAAAGCTCCAGAAATTCCAGGCCAGGCCGTTGACCGCGGTCAGTCCGCTCCAAGTCAGCAGGCCCCAACCCATGATCTTGCGCCGCGCGCCGGTGTCAGCCATCCGCCCCAGGGGCAGACCGGCGATGGCGTACACCAGCGTGAAGGCCGTGCCGATCAGGCCGATCTGGAAGTCGCTCAGGCTCCACTCCAGACGGATCGGCTCGATGATGATCGCCGGAATGGTGCGGTCGAAGAAGTTGAACAGGTTGGCGAGAAACAGCAGGAACAGAATGCGCCAGGCATTCCCTGCGGGCTGGGCGTGCGGCATGGGGGCGAGTGCTCGTTGGGCTCGTTGGGTTGGGCAGCGCGGGCGCCCGGGGGCAGGCTGCAGCCTGATAAATCTAGAGCCTGACGGCCAACCTGTCTGCAATTATTCGCGAGCGTTATGTCCGACAATCCTTAAGGCCGCCCGAACCCAAAAGGCACGCATAGCCATTGTTTTCCAGCCCCTGGCAGTGAACATTGCCATCGCACAAGCGCGGCCGAGCGCCAGGTTGACTAACCGCCTCCGCCTGTCCATGGTCATAGCCTGCCCGACGGCCTCTGGACGGGGTCGGCGCTTCGAGCCTGAACCTGCTTCGACCCATGGATCGGGAGACGCTCATGCCCACCACAGCCGCTTCACCCCGAAGCAATGCCCCCCGTCACCCTGTCCGGCGGGGCCTGGCGGCGTTGTTGCTGGTGCTGACCAGCAGCGCCTTGCCCCTTCAGCCGCACCCAACAAGCCCCCTTGAGGGCAGTGAAAGGGCCCTGCGCAAAACCGCGACCGCGCCTTGCGTCGGCCGTGACCAGGCGGCACTCACGCCTTTGAGCCTGCCGCAGCCCGAGCTGCGCTCGCCAGCGCCGAGCTGCGACCGCCAGGCCCTGGCGACCAGGCTGGAGGGCCAGGGTTCTGACCCATGGCTGCCCTACCTCGCCGTCGCCTTGCTGCTCAGCGCAGTACTGGCTCTGTGCTGCCTGCTGCTGACCTTGCGCCTGAATCAACAGAACCGACGGCTCAAGCGAGCCGTGCAGGCCCTGCAGCCCAGGACCACGCCACGGGACGAGCGGGACCCACTGACCGGCTTGCACACCCCCGCGATCTTTCAGAAACAGGCGCTGCTACAGGAGCCTTTGCCTTCGTTGTAAAAAACTCACGTCTATCCATAACAAGAAATTTGTTATTTTTTGCTGTGAGAAATGTACAACTTTAATGCCTTTAATAAATATTTTGTTAAATTATTAACAAGTAGATAGTAAAAACCAAAGATTATACGGGGAAATGTGTAT
>JAZKHB010000067.1:21752-35711 GCA_040385585.1 Pseudomonadota bacterium
CAGCAGATCCACCGGGCCGAGCGCTATGGCCATCCCCTGAGCCTGGTCTTGCTGGACATCGACGCGTTCAAGGCGATCAACGACAACCACGGCCTGCGGGTCGGTGATGGCGTGCTCTGCAGCCTGGCACGGTTGCTGGCCAGGAACCTGCGCGAATCCGATCAACTGTGCCGCTGGGGGGGCGAGGCCTTTCTGGTGCTAATCCCCCACAGCGACC
Source organism: Pseudomonadota bacterium (assembly GCA_040385585.1). Taxonomy (GTDB): domain Bacteria; phylum Pseudomonadota; class Gammaproteobacteria; order Pseudomonadales; family Pseudomonadaceae; genus Aquipseudomonas. The sequence continues at coordinate 21,970 of JAZKHB010000067.1, forward strand.
CGCACCAGGCCCTGCAACTGGCACAGCGCCTGCGCAGCCTGCTGGCGCGCAACCCCCTGCTGGTCGACCGGCCGATTACCGCCAGCTTCGGCGTGGCCAGCCTGCAACCGGGCGAGGCATTGAGCGAACTGCTGCGCCTGGCCCGTCGGGCGCTGCTGCGAGCCAAGGCCACGGGGCGCAACCGTATCGAGTGCGCCAGCACGGAGCTCGACCGCCCGGGTGACGACCCCGGAAAAACATGGCCCTTGGCTAGCCTTTCCCCTTCGCATAACGGCACTTCTCGCCTAAAGTGAAAAGTGTTTTGCAAACCGTTACAGACTTGCCAGGCTCGCGCCTCGCCGATTCCAGACCGCCGGACTGTCACCCATGAAAATAAAAAAAGACGCTGCAGCCGTGATCCCCGAACAGCCTACCCCTGCGCGAGCCAGACCGGCCAATCCGCCGCCACTGGCGGACGAAAACACGGCGCCTGTGGACGGCGTGAGTATCGGTGGCGAGCAGCACATGTACTTCACCGAGCGCGATATCGACCGCATCCTCGATAACCTCGACGGCCTGCGCAGCCTGGTCTTCCCCCAGAGCAGCACCGACGCCGCGCTGGACCCGGGGCAAAACCAGCATTTCCCGTCCGTGTGCCTGATCGGCCTTGGCCGCTGCGGCTCCAATATCGCCCTGGATGTGGCCGCGCTGGTGTACAACGCGCGCAAGTTCTACCTGGACGAGTTCAACGACGAGGAAAAGTCCGCCACCGAGCAGGACTACCGCTCCATTCGCTGGATCCGCAACAACTTCCGCATGGCGCAGAGCAAGGCGGCCAAACCGGTGTTCCTGATCGAGCCCCTGGTAATGCTGGGCGACCTGGACAAGGACATCGAGGGACGCATCCGCTTCTCGCGCAAGGGCGAAACCAGCGGCTTTCTCAGCGACTACAACAAGATGAAGATCATGGACCTGTCCGAGGTGCATGCCGGCGGCGCGGGCAACGCCCCGATCCTCGGCCAGTACCTGGCCAAGATCATCCTGAACAAGGACACCCAGCGTTTTTCCAACGCCGACTGGAAGTTCATCCACTCCTACCTGATCGATTCCTGCGGCATCAAGGCCAACCAGTCGCGGCTGTATTTCTATATCTTCAGCGCCGGCGGCGGCACCGGCTCGGGAATGGCCTCGGAGTTCGGCCTGGCACAGCAATACGCCTATATGAGCAAGACCTTTGACAGTCGCAGCGACCTGGAAAGCGAGGAGAACCGCGGCCATTCCTTCGTCTTCGAGCCGATCTTCACCAGCGGCATCTGCATCCTGCCGAACATCTCCGACCAGAACAGCGGCATCTCCGAGGCGCTGCACATCAACGCCGGGCGGCTGCTGTGCAAGTACCTGTCCGAGGAATGGGATTTTTCCTACAACTTCGACAACGAGGAGACCAACGAAGCCAGCGTGATGCGCCGCATCCGTCCGTGGAACGCGATGATGCTGATCTCCAACGACATCATGCGCTACGCCGAGGAGAACGATGGCAGCGGCGTCCAGAACATCGACGTCAATGCCATGGAACGCCACGCCAACCAGTACATCTCCCAGCAGATCTTCAACATTCTCACCGCCCAGGCGGTCACCACCGACTACGACCAGAACTACTTCCGCCGCGCCGGCATCGACATCGGCGAAACCATCCGCCTGGATGCCAACGACCTGTTTATGAGCCTGGCCGGCCCGGTGGCCGTGGCCTACGCCGAATCGGTGGTACCGGAACCCGGCGCCGTGGTCAGCGACCGGCCGCGTGGCCACGATCCCCGGGAGCCGGCGCGCCTGGACGTGGACGACCTGTTCTTCCGCTCCATCGACCTGCCGCACTTCAACAAGGCGACCCAGGCCATCGAGGGCATCAGCCTGCTGCCCATCGAGTCCCAGCGCTACCGCGAAGCCCTGGCGCAGTACAAGAACTCCAACTACGACGCCTCGGCGCTGAGCGACCTGCACTTCTTCAAGAACTGCTCCTCGGTGGTCTCCATCGTCTCCCTGCCCAAGGGCTACAAGCTGTCCTATATGGACCTGAACCGGCTCAAGACCCACCTCAACAGCCTGTTCCCCAATACCACCCTCAAGCGCTTCGCCCTGGTGATCGGCGCCTCGGCCAACCTCTCGCTGACCACCCTGGTGGTCAAGAGCCCGTGCCTGTCCGACGATTTCCTGACCCTGATCGTGGCTTTTATCAAGCGTTGCTTCGCCCGTGACCAGTACCGCTACGACGACAGCCTGGACTCGGCGATCCTGGACTTTATCGTCGCCGAGGACTTCGACGAACAGCGAGTCGACGCCATGCTCAACGAATACGAAAACCCGGCGAAGATCCTCGACACCAACTGGTACGCTATCAAGCCGATGTACGAGAAGAAGTACCGCGAACTGATCCACGACCCGGAGAAATTCGTCTCGATCAACGACATCCGCCTGTCCCGCGACAGCGTGAAAAAAGCCATCAAGTACCTGCGCGAGATCTACCGCCACCGCATCGGCAAGACCCGGGTGATCTCCCTCAACGACTATGCAGGCGACCCGAAGGCACCTGCCAGCGCAAAGCGCAGCCGCACCAAGCTGGATGGCTAGAGGAGAAGCCTGCCTGCTTTTGGGCGCCTATCCGCGTGGGTGATGCCGCGCGGTGAGTGCGGCGTAGTTTGCCGGATGGCTTTCTGCGCGACTAACCTAGGCGGCCCCACCTGGGCGGCCCCACCCACCCTACAAAACTATCGGGTAGTCCGGATAAGCCTTGGCGCCATCCGGGGCGGCGGCGTCCCGGACGGCGCGGCGCTTGTCCGGGCTACAAATACCGACTCGGCGCTAACCCAGCCTGCGCCACTCGCTTAGCCAGCCCAGGCTGGCGGCGGTGCCGGCCGCGCCCGGCTGGTATTCGGCGCCCAGCCAGCCCGAATAACCGCTGGCGCTCAGGGCCTGGAGCAGGGCCGGGAAATCCAGGTGGCCGCTGCCGGGGGCGCCGCGGCCCGGGCAGTCGGCGAATTGCACATGGCCGATCCGCCCGATCAGCACTGCCATGGCCGCCGCGCTGTCAAGGCCCTGGCGCGCCATATGGTAGAGGTCCAGCTGCGCCGCCAGGTTGGGGTGATCTACCGCCCGCAGCAGCGCGTCGAGCTGCTGCGGCGTATTGATGAGAAAGCCCGGCATATCCAGCGGATTGATCGCCTCGCACAGCACCCGGATGCCCAAGGGCGCGAAGGCTTGGGCGCTGCGCCGCAGATTGCCGATCAGGCAGTCCAACGCCTGCTCGTGGCTCAACCCCTCGGCCAGGCGCCCGGCCAGCACATTCACGCAGGCCGGCCGCACCATGGCGGCGTAAGTCAGCGCTTCCTGCAGGGCCGCGTCGAAATCCGCCTGGCGCGCCGGCACCGCAGCCAGGCCGGGACCGCCCTGGAGCAGGTCGCCGGCCGGCAGGTTGATCAGCACCAGGGGCAGGCCTGCGGCCTCCAGCGCTTCCTTCAAGCGAATGGCCGGCACCTCGTAGGGAAATTGGATTTCCACGCCGTCGAACCCCGTAGCGGCGGCCGCGACCACCCGTTCGATCAGCGGCTTGTCGCTAAACAGCAGCGACAGGTTGCCGGCGATCCTCATCCTTCGTCCCCCGTGTAGAGCTCGATCAGGCTGGCCGGATCGCGCGTCAGGTTGCCGCGGCTGCCGTGCAGGCGCATCAGCTGCGCCGCCAGGCCGCTCAGGGGCGTGGCGCTGCCCTGCTCGCGGGACAGTTGCACCGCGGTGTCCAGGTCCTTGAGCAGGGTGCGCACATGCCACTTGACCGGTTCGAACTGCCGGCCGGCCATCTGCGGCGCGAGGATCTGCAAGGGTCTGGAGTCGGCGAAGCCGCCAGCCAGGGCCTCGGCGAGCAGGCCGGCCTCCACCCCCGCCCGTTCCGCCAGGGCCACCACTTCGGCGATCACCAGGGCGTTGCAAGCCACCAGCATCTGGTTGCAGACCTTGGCCACCTGGCCGGCGCCGACCTCGCCCATGCGGGTCAGGCGCTGGCCCAGGTGCGCCAGCACCGGCCGCACCCGTTCGATATCGGCCTCACTGCCGCCGGCCATGATCGCCAGGCTGCCGGCCTCGGCCCCCTGGGTACCACCGGACACGGGCGCGTCGACCCAACCCATGCCGGTGCGTTGCTGCAAGTGCGCGGCCATCGCCCGGGTGGCGGCCGGCTCCAGGCTGGACAGATCCACCAGCAGCTGCCCTGGTCGCGCGCCCTCCACCACCCCATTGGGGCCGAATACCACCTCGCGCACCGCCGCGGTATCGGCCAGGCACAGCAGCACCAGGTCGGCGTCCCGGCACAGCTCGGCCGGACTCGCCGCCTGGCGGGCACCGGCGGCCAGCAAAGGCGCGCATTTGTCCGGCGAGCGGTTCCACAGCGTCAGCGGATAACCGGCCGCCAGCAGGCGGCGACACAGGGGCAGGCCCATCAGGCCGATGCCGGCGAAGGCAAGGGATGGCAGCGAGGCGGTCATGGGCGACTCCGTGGCGCGAGCAAAGCCGCATCTTAATCCGCACAGGCGCAAAGGAAAGTGGCAAAGAGCCGCGCGCCCCGGCGGGAAACCCGATAAAATTCGCCGCCCTTCCCCGCTTTTGAACCGGAGAAACACATGCTCAAGCCTACTCTGGCCCTCGTTGCCGGCCTCGCTCTGTCCCTGTCCACCGCCCTGACCCAGGCCGCCGATGTGTTGCGCGTCTCGGCCATCCCCGACGAAGCCCCCACCGAACTGCTGCGTAAGTTCGAACCCCTGGGCGCCTACCTGGAACAGCAGCTGGGCATGAAAGTCGAGTTCGTTCCGGTCAACGACTACGCCGCCGTGGTCGAAGCCCTGGCCTCCGATCGCCTGGACCTGGCCTGGCTGGGCGGCTTCACCTTCGTCCAGACCCGCCTGAAAACCGGCAACGCCATCCCCCTGGTGCAGCGCGAGCAGGACGCCAAGTTCACCAGCAAGTTCATCAGCGCCGACCCGACGGTCAAGTCCCTGCAGGACCTCAAGGGCAAGACTTTCGCCTTCGGCTCGGTGTCCTCCACCTCCGGCAGCCTGATGCCGCGCTACTTCATGCTCAAGGACGGGATCAACCCCGACACCTTTTTCAGCCGCGTGGCCTTTTCCGGCGCCCATGACGCCACGGCCGCCTGGGTTCAGGCCGGCAAAGCCGATGGCGGCGTGCTGAACGCCTCCGTGTGGGACAAGCTGGTCGCCGCCGGCAAGGTCGACACCGACAAGGTCAAGGTCTTCGCCACCACCGAGCCCTACTTCGATTACAACTGGACCGTGCGCGGCACCCTGGACCCGGCCCTGACCGCCAAGATCAAGGCCGCCTTCCTGGCCCTGGACCCGGCTGACCCGGCACACAAGGCGATCCTCGACCTGCAGGCCGCCAGCCGTTTTATCGAGACCAAGCCGGAAAACTACCAAGGCATCGAAGAAGCCGCCCGCGCCGCCGGCTTGCTGAAATGAACCCAGGCCCCAGCGGCCTGAGCCTGCGAAATATCGGTCTGACCCACGGCAACGGCCAGGTGGCGCTCGACGCCATCGACCTGCGGGTCGAGCCTGGTGAACGGCTGGCCATTATCGGTCCTTCGGGCGCCGGCAAGACCAGCCTGCTGCGCCTGCTGGCCACCGCCTGGCAGCCCAGCAGCGGGCGGCTCGAGCTGCTCGGGGTCGAGCCCTGGGCCTTGTCCGCCCGCCAGCGCCAGCGCCTACGCGCGCGGATCGGCCTGATCCACCAGGCACCACCCCTGCCGCCCCGGCAACGGGTGGTCACGGCGGTACTGGCCGGCAAGCTGGGGCAGTGGTCCCTGGCCAAGGGTTTGCTCAACCTGCTGCACCCGGTCGATCTACCCGGCGCTGCGGCGGCCCTGGCGCGCCTGGACCTGGACGACAAGCTGTTCGAACGCTGCGATCAGCTGTCCGGCGGCCAACTGCAGCGGGTCGGCATCGCCCGGGTGCTGTACCAGGCCCCGGAACTGATACTGGCCGACGAGCCGGTGTCGGCCATGGACCCGGTGCTGGCCGGACACACCCTGAGCGTGCTCAACCAGCAAGCCAGCGCCGGCGGCATGACCCTGCTGGCCAGCCTGCACGCGGTGGACCTGGCATTGGCGCATTTTCCGCGGATCATCGGCGTGCGCGAAGGGCGTATCCTGTTCGATCGCCCGGCCGGCGAGGTGGGCGCCCGGGAACTGGATGCGCTCTATGCCAACGAGCAGCTGCAGCACCGCTCGCCGGCCCCTCTGCCGGTGGCACCGGTCAGCCTGCAGATACCACGATGCTAAGCACGGCGCCCCGGGACGCGGCCTTGCGCGACCCGGCGGCCCTGCCGCGCCTGGGGCTGACGCTGCTGTCCCTGGCGCTGCTGTGGCCGAGCCTGGGGCTTAGCGAACTGGACCTGGGCGTGTTCTTCCGGGATGACAGCGCGGCGGCCATGGGACCCTTTCTCGCCGCGTTCTGGCCACCGGCCCATGACCCGGGCTTTCTCCTGTTGCTGGGCCGCGCCACCCTGGAGACCCTGGCCATCGCCACCGCCGGCATGGCCCTGGCGCTGGTGCTGGCGCTGCCCGCCTCGCTGCTGGTCAGCCGGGCGCTGTCGCTCTCGGCCGTGTCCCGCGGCGGCACCCCGACCGGCTGGGCCCGGGCCCTGCGCTGGCCGGTGCGCGCGCTGCTGATCCTGCTGCGCAGCGTGCCGGAAATCGTCTGGGCCCTGCTGTTCGTGCGCGCCGTGGGCCTGGGCCCGACGGCTGGGGTGCTGGCCATCGCCATCACCTACAGCGGCATGCTGGGCAAGGTCTATGGCGAGATCTTCGAATCGGTGGACCCGCGGCCTAACCGCGCCCTGCTGGTGGCCGGCAGCTCGCGCCTGGCGGCCTTCTGCTACGGGGTGCTGCCCAATGCCGCGGCGGAAATGCTGTCCTACACGGTCTACCGCTGGGAGTGCGCGATCCGCGCCTCGGTGATCATGGGCTTCGTCGGTGCCGGCGGTCTGGGCCAGCAGATTGACCTGTCGATGCGCATGTTCGCCGGCGGCGAAGTGGCCAGTATGCTGCTGACCTTTCTGCTGCTGGTGCTGCTGGCCGACCACCTCAGTCGCCTGCTGCGCGAGCGCCTGACATGAAGCGCCCATCACGCGCGGGCAACCCTGTCCTGCTGCTCGCCGTGCTGGCGGCGGTGCTGGGATCCTTTGTTTACCTGGGCATCGACCTGGGCGCGCTGGTCGGCGGCGACAGCCTGGGGCGGATGGGCCAGTACGCCGCGCGTTTTCTGCAGCCGGATTTTTCCCAAAGCCATCTGAACGCCATCGGCCGCGGCGCACTCGAGACCCTGGCCATGTCCGCCCTCGGCACCCTGCTGGCGGCGGTGCTGGGGCTGGCCCTGGCGCTGCCGGCGGCCGGGCGCTTCGGCTGGTTGGCCATGAGCGCCGCGCGCCTGCTGCTCAATGCCCTGCGCGCGGTACCCGAGCTGGTCTGGGCGGCACTGATGGTGCTGGCCGCGGGCCTGGGACCGAACGCTGGCACCCTGGCCCTGGCCCTGCACACCGCAGGGGTGCTGGGGCGGCTGTTCGCCGAGGCCCTGGAAAACACCCCGCGCGAGCCGGCCGAAGCCGTGCGCCTGGCCGGCGGCAGCCGCGTCGCGGCCTTCTGCTACGGCACCCTACCGGCGGTCATGCCGCAGCTGATCGCCTACAGCCTGTACCGCTGGGAAAACAATATCCGCATGGCCAGCGTGCTGGGCTTCGTCGGTGCCGGTGGCCTGGGACAGATGCTCTATGTCAGCCTCAGCCTGTTCCAGGAAGCCCAGGCCGCGACCCTGATCCTGGCCATGCTGGTGCTGGTGCTGGGCGTGGACGCCCTGAGTGCATGGGCCCGCCAGCGCTGGGTCAGGGCGTAGGCTGGGTAGAGCTGCTTTACGGCGAAACCCAGACCGTCTTAAGCCCCGACGAGCAGGGGGTCAGTTTCCAATTCAACGCGGTACGCCGGCGCGCTCTTGTACCAATACCCAGGGCGCCACCACCACGGCCCAGAGTTCGGGGTCGCGGGCCAGCAGGTCCTGGGCGCGGGTCTCTTCGACCTTGCCCAGCTGCTGCGCCGCGAGCCAGCCCGCCACCCGAACCTGGTCGTTCTCGACCAACGTCTGAGCCACCTCGATCAGGTCCAGGGCACCGTCGACCCAGAGCAAGGCACCCCGGGCGAAGTACGGCTGCAACTCCTGCCAGGAAATGGCTGCGGTTTCACCGAGCAGTTTGGCGGAGAGGGTGCTAGGTTGTTCGGTCATGGGTTTCACCGGTTGAGTAGGCGGCGCCATCATAGCTTCGCCCACTCGGCTGGCAAACCCGGAGCGGTACGGTCATACCAAGACCGGGCACGCCGTTTTTCTATACGTTTCTTGCATTTATGCGACAGCAAGGCACTCTGCCCGCGGTACTGGCTTTAAAGCCGCAAGGCGCGGCTCTACACTTTGCCGGTAAAGTCGACGGGGGTACGACCGGCGTGTCCAACCGGTTTTGCAGCTGCGGCCGCAACAACCACCCAATGCTAAAAAAACCCATAAAAACAGACTAAGAGTGGAGCTTTATGAACAAGGCTACTAAGCAGATTTCTAAACTGTTTGCCGCCATGGCCCTGGCCGGCGCTGCCAGCTATTCGGTTGCCGCCGACACCATCAAGATCGCCCTGGCGGGCCCGGTCACCGGTGCCGTTGCCCAGTATGGCGAGATGCAGTTTGTCGGCGCCAAGATGGCCATCGAACAGATCAACAAGGCCGGCGGCGTGAACGGCGCGATGCTCGAAGGCGTGGTCTACGACGATGCCTGCGATCCCAAGCAGGCCGTCGCGGTGGCCAACAAGATCGTCAACGACGAAGTGAAATTCGTGGTCGGTCACCTGTGTTCCAGCTCTACTCAACCGGCCTCCGACATCTACGAGGACGAAGGCATCATCATGGTGACCCCGGCTTCCACCAGCCCGGACATCACTGCCCGCGGTTACAAGCTGATCTTCCGCACCATCGGCCTGGACAGCCTGCAGGGCCCGACCGCCGGCAATTACATCGCCGACCACGTCAAGCCCAAGGCGGTTGCCGTGATCCACGACAAGCAGCAGTACGGCGAAGGCATTGCCACCGCGGTCAAGCAGACCCTGGAAAGCAAGGGCACCAAGGTGGTGATGTTCGAAGCCATCAACGCTGGCGACAAGGACTTCTCCTCGCTGATCGCCAAGCTCAAGCAGGCCAATGTGGACTTCATCTACTACGGCGGCTACCACCCGGAGCTGGGCCTGCTGCTGCGCCAGTCGGCTGAAAAAGGCCTGAACGCCCGCTTCATGGGTCCGGAAGGCGTGGGCAACAAGGAAATCTCGGCCATTGCCGGCAAGGCTTCCGACAGCCTGCTGGTGACCCTGCCGCAGTCCTTCGATCAGGATCCGAAGAACCAGGCCCTGGTCGAGGCCTTCAAGGCCAAGAATGAAGACGCCAGCGGCCCCTTCGTCTTCCCGGCCTACGCCGCCGTGCAGGTGATTGCCCAAGGCATCGAGAAAGCCGGCGACACCGACACCGCCAAAGTGGCTGCGGCCCTGCGTGCCAACACCTTCGCCACCCCAACCGGCGAGCTGGCGTTCGACGACAAGGGCGACCTGAAGGATTTCAGCTTCGTGGTCTACCAATGGCACGCCGACGGTACCAAGACCGAAGCCCCGCGCAACTAAGCTAGGGCCTCACCTCCACCCAAAACCCACTGCCTCGGCAGTGGGTTTTGTCTATTTGCTATTTCGGTCATCCATCGCGCCACAAGCGCTGCCTGACGCGATGCCCGAGGAGTTAGGTAATGCCTGATCTCTATCATTTCCTGCAACAGCTGATCAATGGTCTGACTGTTGGCAGTACCTATGCCTTGATCGCCATTGGCTACACCATGGTCTACGGGATCATCGGCATGATCAACTTCGCCCACGGCGAGGTGTACATGATCGGTTCGTACATGGCCTTTATCGCCATCGCCGGCCTGACCATGCTCGGTTTGGACAGCCTGCCACTGCTGATGACCGCCGCCTTTCTGGGCAGCATCATCGTCACCAGCGCCTACGGCTACAGCATCGAACGCATCGCCTACCGCCCGCTGCGCGGCAGCAATCGGCTGATTCCGCTGATCTCGGCGATCGGCATGTCGATCTTCCTGCAGAACAGCGTGCTGCTGTCCCAGGACTCAAAGGACAAGTCCATCCCCAATCTGATCCCCGGCAACTTCGTGTTCGGCGAGAGCGTGAGCAACGAAGTGGTGATCTCCTATATGCAGATTCTGATCTTCGTCGTGACCCTGCTGACCATGCTCGCCCTGACCTGGTTTATCGCCCGCTCGCGCCTGGGCCGGGCCTGCCGGGCTTGCGCCGAAGACATCAAGATGGCCAACCTGCTGGGCATCAACACCAACAACATCATCGCCCTGACCTTCGTCATCGGCGCCGCGCTGGCGGCGGTCGCCGCGGTCCTGCTGAGCATGCAGTACGGCGTGATCAACCCCAACGCCGGCTTCCTGGTGGGCATCAAGGCCTTTACCGCGGCGGTACTGGGCGGCATCGGCAGCATTCCCGGGGCCATGCTCGGCGGTCTGGTGCTGGGCGTGGCCGAAGCCTTCGGCGCCGACCTGTTCGGCGATCAGTATAAAGACGTGGTGGCGTTCAGCCTGTTGGTGCTGGTGCTGCTGTTCCGCCCGACCGGCATCCTCGGTCGCCCGGAGGTGGAAAAGGTATGAGTACGTCCATAAGCAAAAACCTCAAGACGGCCCTGTTCAGCGCCTTGCTGGTGCTGGCCGTGGCCTATCCGGTGCTCGGCCTGAAGCTGACCACCGTGGGCATCAGCCTGCAGGTGCACGGTGCCAGCCCGGCAATGCTCTGGACTATCGCCGGTTGCGCGGTCCTGATGTTCTTCTGGCAGCTGTTTCGCAGCCAGCTGAGCACGGCCTGGACCCATGCCCCCAAGATGCCGAGCGTGCCGGGCAAGGCCAGCAACTTCCTGACCCTGCCCTCCACCCAGCGCTGGATCATCCTGGCCCTGGTCATGGTCGCGCTGGTCTGGCCGTTCTACGGCTCGCGCGGGGCGGTGGACATCGCCACCCTGATCCTGATCTACGTGATGCTCGGCCTGGGCCTGAACATCGTGGTCGGCCTGGCCGGTCTGCTGGACCTGGGCTATGTCGGCTTCTATGCGGTCGGCGCCTACAGCTATGCCCTGCTGTCGCACTACTACGGCCTGGGCTTTTGGATCTGCCTGCCGATCGCTGGGCTGATGGCGGCCTTCTTCGGCTTTATCCTGGGCTTTCCGGTGCTGCGCTTGCGCGGTGATTACCTGGCCATCGTGACCTTGGGCTTCGGCGAGATCATCCGCATCCTGCTGCGCAACATGACTGAGCTGACCGGAGGCCCCAACGGCATCAGCAACATCGAAAAACCCACGCTGTTCGGCCTGAGCTTCGAGCGTAAAGCGGCTGAAGGCATGCAGACCTTCCACGAGTATTTCGGCATCGCCTACAACTCGGTGAACAAGGTGGTGTTCCTCTACCTGATCGCCTTGCTGCTGGTGCTGCTGACCCTGTTCGTGATCAACCGTCTGCTGCGCATGCCCATCGGTCGTGCCTGGGAAGCCCTGCGCGAGGACGAGATCGCCTGCCGCGCCCTGGGCATGAACCCGACGGTGATCAAGCTCTCGGCCTTTACCCTGGGCGCCACATTTGCTGGATTCGCCGGCAGTTTCTTCGCCGCGCGCCAGGGTCTGGTCACCCCCGAATCCTTCACCTTTATCGAATCGGCGATCATCCTCGCCATCGTGGTGCTGGGGGGCATGGGTTCGCAGTTGGGGATCATCCTGGCCGCCGTGGTGATGATCCTGCTGCCGGAGCTGATGCGCGAGTTCAGCGAGTACCGCATGTTGATGTTCGGCGCCCTGATGGTGCTGATGATGATCTGGCGTCCACAGGGCCTGCTGCCCATGCAGCGCCCCCACCTGGAGCTCAAGTCATGAGCCGCCCGATTCTCGAAGTGAGCGGTCTGTGCATGCGTTTCGGCGGTCTGCTGGCCGTCAATAACGTGGCCCTGAGCGTGCAGGAAAAGCAGGTGGTGTCGATGATCGGCCCCAACGGCGCCGGCAAGACCACGGTGTTCAACTGCCTGACCGGCTTCTACAAGCCGAGCTCGGGGCGCATCCTGCTGGACGGCACGCCGATCGAAGGCCTGCCCGGGCATCTGATCGCGCGCAAGGGCGTGGTGCGTACCTTCCAGAACGTGCGCCTGTTCAAGGACATGACCGCGGTGGAAAACCTGCTGGTGGCCCAGCATCGCCACCTCAACACCAACTTCCTCGCCGGCCTGTTCAAGACCCCAGGCTTTCGCAGAAGCGAGCGCGAGGCCATGGACTATGCCGCTCATTGGCTGGAGCAGGTCAACCTGAGCGAATTCGCCAACCGTCCGGCCGGCACCCTGGCCTACGGTCAGCAGCGGCGCCTGGAAATCGCCCGCTGCATGATGACCCGCCCACGAATCATCATGCTCGACGAGCCCGCGGCCGGCCTCAACCCGCGCGAGACCGACGACCTCAAGGCGCTGATCGGCCTGTTGCGCGACCAGCACAATGTCACCGTTCTGCTGATCGAACACGACATGAAACTGGTCATGAGCATTTCCGACCATATCTTCGTGATCAACCAGGGCACGCCCCTGGCCGACGGCACACCGGCGCAGATCCGCGACAACGCGGACGTGATCAAAGCCTATCTGGGGGAGGCGTAACCATGTTGCAGTTCGAGAACGTGTCCACCTTCTACGGCAAGATCCAGGCCCTGCACGGCATCGATGTCGAAGTGCGTCAGGGCGAGATCGTCACCCTGATCGGCGCCAACGGTGCCGGCAAGTCGACCCTGCTGATGACCCTGTGCGGCACGCCGCAGGCCACCAGCGGCAGCATCCGCTACCTGGGCGAGGAGCTGGTCGGCCTGGACACCCCGCAGATCATGCGCAAGAGCATCGCCGTGGTGCCCGAAGGCCGCCGGGTGTTCGCCCGCCTGACCGTGGAAGAAAACCTGGTGATGGGTGGTTTCTTCACCGCCAAGGAGGACTTCCAGCAGCAGCTGGACAAGGTCCTGCAGCTGTTTCCACGCCTGAAGGAGCGCTATGCACAGCGCGCCGGCACCATGTCCGGCGGTGAACAGCAGATGCTCGCCATCGGCCGCGCGCTGATGAGCAAGCCCAAGCTGCTGCTGCTCGACGAGCCGTCCCTGGGCCTGGCGCCGATCATCATCCAGCAGATCTTCGAGATCATCGAACAACTGCGCGAGGACGGGGTGACGGTGTTTCTGGTGGAGCAGAACGCCAACCAGGCGCTCAAGCTGGCCGACCGCGCCTATGTGCTGGAGAACGGTCGGATCGTCATGCAGGGCACTGGCGCCGACCTGCTGGTCGACCCCAAGGTGCGCGACGCCTATCTGGGCGGCTGAAGCCCCTGACGCGGTAAAAAACGGCCCTTAGGGGCCGTTTTTTCGTTCCGCACAGCTCAAGAGCGCGGGCGACGCCCAGCGCCGGGGCGCGACATCGGGAACTGCACAGGTTCGCCGCGCCGGCACAGGGCATGCGCTTTTATCGCCTCTACGGCCATGGACTAGGGCCTGTTGGCATTAACCTCGCGAGTCGCGTTGCCGCGAAGAAGGGTTCCAGGCAAGGCGCGGAA
>JAZKHB010000068.1:0-6210 GCA_040385585.1 Pseudomonadota bacterium
TCGCGACAAGGCACGAAAGGCATGGGCCAATCCGTCGCGCTTACCGGTACCGCGAGCCCGCACCACCACCAAACGGATGTCGCTGCCGTTTTGGACTTCCTGCCGCAGGATCTGCTTGATCAGGTCCTCGTCGGCTTTCTCGACGATCGACACGATAACGGTGCAGGGCACCGACAGGCGCTGCACTTCCTGAAACACCGAGCGATACACCCGGTAAGTGGTGTGGGTGGGAATGCGGAAGCTGGTGACCACCATAAACAGGTGCGAGGGCAGCGCGGCGCGGCCCATGCGTTCCACTGCGCGGCGCATGCGCGGGAACTTCCAGTGCAGGAAATACATGCCGCGAAAATAATGCATGGCGGCATTGCCGTAGCGCCAGGCACCAAGCCCGCCGATCAGCAAAATGAATTTCTTGTGGGAGGGATCGAGCAGCGTTGGATCGAGCGCGTCGGCAAGGCATGCCAGGACGGCGAACAACAACATCCAGCCGAAGAATTTTTCGGCACGGGCTCTATCGAAAACTTGCGCCCAAAACGCGACGTTCCGCAATTCCATATGCGACTTTCCCTTCCGTGGGATTTTTCTACCACTTGACCTGCCGCGTAAGGATACAGGGCAAGTCGCTTCGGCGTGATAGATACTCTGGCGCGCCTGGCTAGGCCACCGAGTGCTGCTTAAGCTATCTCACTGCTGATTTACTGTCGAGTGGATGGCTTACAAATTTTTACGTATTAAAAACGCCTCGATGTAGTGCCGCAAACAGGGCGCCCGCGGTAACCGCTTAACGGGCAGAAACGGCTGCGCACTGCCCCTTGCTACAGCCGTCGAAGGGGGAGGTCTTAGCCAATCCAGCCGAGGGTAAGGCCGGCGATCAACAGATAGCGCACAGCCTTGGCCAGGAACACGATCAACAGAAAACGCCAGAACGGCTCGCGCATCAGGCCGGCGATCAGCGTGATAGGGTCGCCGATGATCGGCACCCAGCTGAGCAGCAAGGACCAGCGGCCATAGCGCCGATAGATGTGTTGAGCCTTCTGTAGTTGCCCTTCACTGGCGGGAAACCAGGCTTTGTGACGCAGCTGCTCGATGGAGCGGCCCAGCAGCCAGTTCACCGCGGAGCCCAGCACATTCCCTGTCGTCGCCACCACCAATAGCGCCCAGACGGCATAGTGCTCGGAGAGCAACAGGCCGACCAGCAGCGCCTCGGATTGCATGGGCAGCAAGGTGGCGGCGGCCAAGGCGGCCATGAACAGGCCCAGGTAACCGAACAGCTCCAGCATCGAATCAGGTTCCAGGAAGGTACGGATGGCACGCTCAGGCACGGGGCCAGGCTCGCGCGGCATGCTAGCTCGTGCCCGGGCCGGACTCCAGGGCCAGCGCCTGTCCAGGTCTGCCCTGCCTGTTGCAGGGCTGAGCTTCAGCCATGCCTTGATCTCGTATGCGGATTTACATATATTCGTTTATCCATATATGTAGACGCTGAAATGGCCATCCTGCAGGCAGTGTCCCGGGTGATTTCGCTGCGCTTACCTTCGTGCTGAACAACAACCAAGGTTGAAACCCTTATGGCCGAGCGGCTGACCCCGACCACCCTGTTCAAATGCCTGGCTGACGAGACCCGCCTACGGGCTCTGATGTTGATCACCCGTGAGCAGGAATTGTGCGTCTGCGAGCTGACCTGTGCCCTGGAAGCAAGCCAGCCCAAGGTGTCACGCCATCTGGCGCACCTGCGCACCTGCGGGTTGCTGGCCGATCGGCGCCAGGGCCAGTGGGTCTACTACCGCCTGCATCCGCAGTTGCCGCAGTGGGTACTGAGCGTGCTGCAGACCACCCTTGATGCCAACCCCCATGGGCTCGAACCCGATGCCCAGCGCCTGCGGGCCATGGGCGAGCGTCCGGCGCGCCTGGCGGCCTGCTGCTGAATCCCCGAATGGAGTCACCGGAGGCACGATGATTACCTGCCCCAGTGGTATAGCCAGCTACTCGAAGTGCCAACCCGAGCGCAAGGAATCGGCCGAGCAGCTGTCCACGCGCGTCAACCAGGGCGTTATCTAATTTTATCGAAAGGGAGCCACGGCATGACCATCAAGGTAGGAATCAATGGCTTCGGCCGCATCGGCCGCCTGGCACTGCGTGCTGCCTGGAGCTGGCCGGAATTCGAATTCGTGCAGGTCAACGACCCGGCCGGCGACGCGGCGACCCACGCCCACCTGTTGAACTTCGACTCGGTGCATGGCCGCTGGCAGCACGAGGCGAACAGTGACGGCGACTGCATGCTGATAGAGGGCCGGCGGATCAGGGTCAGCGCCAACAAGGCCCTGGCAGATACCGACTGGTCGGGCTGCGACCTGGTGATCGAGGCCAGCGGCAAGATGAAGACCGTTGCGGTGCTGCAGGCCTACCTGGATCAGGGCGTGAAGCGCGTGGTGGTGTGCGCGCCGGTCAAGGAGCCGGGCGCGCTGAACGTGGTCATGGGCGTCAACCAGCAGCTGTTCAACCCCGCAAAGCACCGCATCGTCACCGCGGCGTCCTGCACCACCAACTGCCTGGCCCCAGTGGTCAAGGTGATCCACGAACACCTGGGCATTCGCCATGGCTCGATCACCACCATCCACGACCTGACCAACACCCAGAGTATTCTCGACCAGCCGCACAAGGACCTTCGCCGCGCGCGGGCCAGCGGCATGAGCCTGATCCCCACCAGCACCGGGTCGGCCACCGCCATCGCCGAGATCTTTCCCGAGCTGCGCGGCAAGCTCAACGGCCATGCCGTGCGCGTGCCCCTGGCCAATGCCTCGCTGACCGACTGCGTGTTCGAGGTTGAGCGCGCTACTTCGGTGGGCGAGGTCAATGCGCTGCTTAAAGCCGCCGCCGATGGCCCGCTGAAGAATATCCTCGGCTACGAAGAGCGGCCCCTGGTCTCCATCGACTACCGCACCGATCCGCGCTCCTCGATCATCGATGCCCTGTCCACCCTGGTGATCAACGACACCCAGGTGAAGATCTACGCCTGGTACGACAATGAGTGGGGATACGCCAATCGTGCTGTCGAACTGGCCAAACTGGTCGGCTTGGCCGGTTGATCCGTAGGGTGGATGACGCCTTTTTCATCCACCTTGGTCATCAGGTGTATGGGTAAAGCGCCATCCACCCTACGGCCTGCGTGGCCATCGGCCCTCCCATGATCACAGGATTTTATCGATGCACGCCTTGTCCCGCCTGGCCCCCGAGATCCGTCAGTACCTGCTGGTCACCGGCAATTACTGGGCCTTCACCCTGACCGACGGCGCGCTGCGGATGTTGGTGGTGCTGCATTTCCATACGCAGGGCTACACGCCGCTGCAGATCGCCGGGCTGTTCCTGTTCTACGAGATCTTCGGTGTCATCACCAACCTGGTGGGCGGCTACCTCGGGGCTCGTCTGGGCCTGAATCGCACCATGAACATCGGATTGGGCCTGCAAGTGGCTGCCTTGCTGATGCTGGCGGTACCTGTCGCGTGGCTGACCATTCCCTGGGTGATGGGCGCGCAGGCCATGTCGGGTATCGCCAAAGACCTCAACAAGATGAGCGCCAAGAGTTCGATCAAGCTGTTAGTGCCGGATGACCAGCAAGGCACGCTGTACAAATGGGTGGCAATCCTCACCGGCTCAAAAAACGCGTTGAAAGGGGTTGGCTTCTTTCTCGGCGGTGCGTTGTTGGCATTGATGGGCTTCACCAGCGCCGTGTTGGCGATGGCCGCCATGCTGGCCCTGATCTGGATAGCCAGCCTGTGCCTGCTGAAGAAAGACCTGGGGCGCGCCCGCGCCAAGCCGAAGTTTCGCGACATCCTGTCCAAGAGCCGGGCGATCAATAGCCTGTCGGCCGCCCGGCTGTTTCTGTTCGGCGCCCGGGATGTCTGGTTCGTGGTGGCGCTGCCGCTGTACCTGTCCAGCGTGTTCGGCTGGGACTTCTGGCAGGTCGGCGGCTTTCTCGCGCTCTGGGTGATCGGCTACGGCATCGTCCAGTCCCAGGCGCCGCACATCACTGGCAAGCGCAGCGGTCAGGTGCCGGATGGCCGCGCCGCCTTCGCCTGGGCAACGCTGCTGGCGGGGTTGCCGGCGGCGATCGCCCTGGGCCTGGACGGCGGACTGTCGGCCCAGGGCGTCTTGCTCGGCGGGCTGCTGTTGTTCGGTGCGCTGTTCGCGGTGAATTCCTCGCTGCACAGCTACCTGATCCTGTCCTATGCCCAGGAAGATGGCGTCTCCCTGGACGTGGGCTTCT
This sequence comes from Pseudomonadota bacterium, assembly GCA_040385585.1. Classification (GTDB taxonomy): domain Bacteria; phylum Pseudomonadota; class Gammaproteobacteria; order Pseudomonadales; family Pseudomonadaceae; genus Aquipseudomonas. The sequence continues at coordinate 4,262 of JAZKHB010000068.1, forward strand.
ACTACATGTCCAACGCCCTGGGTCGGTTGATCGGCACGCTGCTGTCGGGCTGGGTCTATCAGGCTTATGGCCTGCAGGCCTGCTTGTGGGTCTCCTCGGCCTTCGTGCTGGTCGCCGCGCTGATTTCCCTGGGCCTGCCCCGGCACGCGGTGCCCGGCAAGGCGAGCTGAAGCACCTGCGCAGGCCGGTGTCGCGGCCATAAAAAAACCGGCCAATCGGGCCGGCTTTTAATGATAACGCTGCGATCAGCCGAGGTGCTGGCGGTCCAGTTCGATGGCCTGGTCCAGGGTCTCCAGGAAGGCCTTGCGCACTTTCAGCTTGGTGTTCTTGTGCGCGGTCATATTGATCTTCTTCATCTGCTGGGCGGTGGCGAGCGCCGTGGCCATCAGCTGATCGGCCGCTACGACCTTGTCGAGGAAGCCGGCGTCGACCGCGCTTTCGGGGTTGAACATCTCGCCATTGATCACCGAACGGTTGAACACTGATTTGCGCAGGCGATCACGGGCCAGCTCGATGCCCGCGTGGTGCATGGTCATGCCGATCAGCACTTCGTTCAGGCCGATGCTGAACGGGCCTTCGACGCCGATGCGGTAGTCCGCCGACAGCAGGATAAAGGCGCCCTTGGCCACGGCATGGCCGCCACAGGCGACGATGATCGGAAAGGGGTGCGAGAGCATCCGCCGCGCCAGGGTGGAGCCGGCCGCGACCAGCTCGATAGCGTTCTGTGGGCCGGAGGTCATCACCTTGAGGTCGTAGCCGCCGGAAAGAATGCCCGGCTGGCCGGTGATGATCACGATCGCCTTGTCCTGCACGGCGCGGTCCAGCGCGGCATTGAAGGCGACGATCACGTCCGGGGAGATGGCGTTGACCTTGCCGTTGCTCAGGGTCAGGGTGGCGATACCGTCTTCGAGTTGGTAGCCGATCAAATCGCTCATGGCGGGATTCCTTGTGGCGTGTTCCTAAAGAGCAGCAGACGTTACCCACCCGCATCCTCCAGGTAAAGCGCCGTGACTGACCCGTGGGTCAGCCCTGGAGCGGGGTCTCGACTCCGCGCCCTCGAGCGGCTATCGGTTATCGCGGCCATGAAAAAGGCCGATGGGCCGACCGGAACGGGGCTTATTGGGGTGCCGGTCTGTTGCTCGTGCTGCTGGCGCTGCTAGCGTTCGCCAACAGCGTGCAGGGCCAGACTCCCCTGGGCGTGCTGCTTATGAGCGCATTCAGCCCGTGCATGTCCCTGATTTTTCAATGGCTCGGCCGGTTGCGTGCTGACGGCGAGGCGGACAGGGCAACGTCCAGCCTCTGTCCCGCGGCTTAAATACCTGAATCCCCTGAAAAAACTTTTGCCTTTGGGCGTTCGTTCGGCTAGATTAGCGCGCCTCGACAGACCTAAGGGTCCGTCGAGAAACGGTGAAGTGTCCGAGTGGCTTAAGGAGCACGCCTGGAAAGTGTGTATACGAGAAATCGTATCGAGAGTTCGAATCTCTCCTTCACCGCCAAATCGATAGCCGAAAGCCCCGCACTGCGGGGCTTTCGTGTTTTTGGACTCTGGTGCCCCCCAGCGGTTCCCCCACTTGTCCGCTGGTATGCGGTGGACGCTACGCCGGTTCAACCACTTTCTCAGCCGGCTCGCTCAATAACCTGAGCGAGGTCTGCGGTTTTTGATCACGCGGGCGCGTCTGGGTCACGCGTTGACCTTCAGGGCCCGCACTAAACTAAACATTCCTTATGCAATCCGCCAAACCCCGTTCGGGCTGGTTCGGCTTTCCTGCGCCCGGCTGCCGGTTTTGAGATCCCGCGCACAGTGCGCTGCGTGCCAGCACGGGCACACTGCCAGCCTTGCACGTCACCTCTCCGTGACACCCGGATTCGCTTCACTTTCAAGGATGAAATCGCCCATGAACCGCAAACTCAATGTCACCACGGCCCTAGGGCCGGACACCCTGCGGTTC
>JAZKHB010000069.1:0-18583 GCA_040385585.1 Pseudomonadota bacterium
ACCCCTGTTACCGCCGTGAAAGGGCGGTGTCCTAGGCCACTAGACGAAGGGGACGTAAACCCTTCTACAACGCAGTCAACTCGATGAGCTGACCGTGGCAAGCCTTACGGCTTTAAAGAGTGGTGGAGATAAACGGGATCGAACCGTTGACCTCTTGCATGCCATGCAAGCGCTCTCCCAGCTGAGCTATACCCCCTCTCAAGGACGGGGCGAATATTAGGGGCGAGGCGCTGGCCTGTCAACAGAATTTTTCCGCACCCGCTGATTCTTTCTGCTGACAGAACAACCACTTACCCCGCAAGCGCGAATTCAAGCAGCCCGCGGCCAGTGCCGCGATGCTCAGGTCATGGCCGCCAGCCGCTTCTCCCACTCCTTGGTTTCCTTCTTCGACACCCCACCGAGCAACTCGATGGCCTGGCGCAGGCGGAAGCGCGTGAGGTCCGGGCCGAGGATTTCCATGGCGTCGAGCACCGAGACCGAACTGGCCTGGCCAGTGATCGCGGCGAAGATCAACGGCATGGCATCACGCAGTTTCAATTCCAGGTGCTCGACCACGACCTGGATGCAGGCGGTGATCGGCTCCTTCTGCCACTGACGCAGCGCTTCGAGCTTCCAGAGGATCAACTGCAGCACCTGACGCACCTGCTCGGGCGACAGCTTCTTGTGCTCGAACAGCGCCGGATCCAGATCCAGGGCGCCGGCGAAGAAGAACCCTGCCAGGGGCGCGAGCTGACTGAAGGTCTCGACACGGCCTTGGACATGAGGCGCGATCTTCATCAGGTACTCGGGGTTCAGGGCCCACTTCTGCACTTCGGCGGCAAAGCGTTCGACGCTCAGCTCGCGCATCCACTGGCCGTTCAGCCAGGAGAGTTTTTCCAGGTCGAAAATCGGGCCTCCCAGGGAGACGCGCTGGATATCGAAGTGCGCGATCATCTCGTCCAGGGTGAACTTCTCGCGCTCGTCGGGCATCGACCAGCCCATGCGCCCCAGGTAGTTGAGCATCGCCTGGGGCAGAAAGCCCATGCGCTCGTAGAAGGTGATCGAGGTGGGATTCTTGCGCTTGGACAGCTTGCTCTTGTCCGGGTTACGCAGCAGCGGCATGTAGCACAGCTGCGGCTGTTCCCAGCCGAAATATTCGTACAGCAGGATCAACTTGGGCGCCGACGGCAGCCATTCTTCGCCGCGCAGCACATGGGTGATCCCCATCAGGTGATCGTCGACCACATTGGCCAGGAAATAGGTGGGCAGGCCGTCGGTCTTCATCAGCACCTGCATATCCATGCGGTCCCAGGGGATCTCCACCTCGCCGCGCAGCATGTCCGGCACCACGCAAACGCCCTCGGTCGGCACCTTCATGCGCACCACGTTCGGCTCGCCCGCCGCCAGGCGCTGCTGCACCTCGGCCGGCGCCAAGTGCATGCAATGGCCGTCGTAACGCGGTGTCTGTTTGGCCTCGGTCTGCTCGGCGCGCAGCCTGTCCAGGCGCTCGGTGCTGCAGAAGCAATGGAAGGCATGCTCCTTGGCCACCAGCTCGGCGGTGTATTTCTGGTAGATGGGCCCGCGTTCGCTCTGCCGGTAGGGGCCGTGGGGTCCGCCGACATCCGGGCCTTCGCTCCACTCGATGCCTAGCCAGCGCAGGGCGTCGTAGATCTGCTGTTCGGATTCGCGGGTCGAGCGCACTTGATCGGTGTCCTCGATGCGCAGGATGAATTCGCCGCCGTGCTGGCGGGCGAAGCACAGGTTGAACAGCGCGATATAGGCGGTGCCGACGTGCGGATCCCCTGTGGGCGACGGCGCGATACGGGTGCGGACGGTGGTCATGGCGGCTCTCAAACAGAAGATCGAATCGGTGAATCCAGCAAGGGCGCGATGGTAACAGGCCCGGGGCCACCCGCTCCAGCCAACCCCGTGGCCCTGGCCGCCAAACCGGCGATCAGGAAATCCAGGAAGGTCTTGACCTTCATCGCCTGAAAACGCCGTGACGGATACACCGCAAACAACTCGCCACTGGGCAGGCGGACCTCGGGCAATAATTCGACCAGCTCACCACTCAGCACCGCCTGCTCGCTGATCATGATCGGCAGCCCGGCGATTCCGGCACCGGCCAACGCCGCCTCGCGGGCAAAGGTGATGTTGTTGCACGACAGCACGCGCTGGCAGGGGATGCTGTGCCCGAGCAGCGGCCAGTAACGCGGCGAGTCATGGGGCAGCAGGATGGCGCGGTGCGCGGCCAGGGCCTCCACCGTCCGCGGCAGCCCCTGATGCGCCAGGTATGCCGGGCTTGCGCACAGGCGGCGCTCGCTTTCCAGCAGCTTGCGTGCGATCAGGGTGGAGTCCTGCGGCTGGCCCAGCAGGATGGCGATGTCCACACCCTCCTCCACCGGGTCTACATGCCGCGAAGTGAGCTCCACGTGCGCGGTGATTTGCGGGTATTGGCGCATGAAATCGCCCAGCACCCGACCGAGAAATAATTGACCGAACTCGATCGGCGAGGTGACCCGCAACAGGCCGGCGGGTTCGAGCTGCAACTGCATGACCGCCTGCTCGGCTTCGGCGAAGTCCAGCATGATCTGCCGGCACCGCTCGTAGTAGGCCTGGCCGACTTCGGTCAGGCGCAATTTGCGCGTGGTGCGGTTGATCAGCCGCACGCCCAGCCGTTCTTCGAGCAAGGCGATGCGTCGACTGACCGTAGATTTCTGCATGCCCAGGCCGAGCGCCGCCTGGGTGAAGCTGTGGCATTCGACCACGCGGGTGAAGATCAACGCATCATCAAGGCCCATATTGTTCCCTATAAACAACAAAGTATCCGAAGTTTACCGTCTACACCCTTGCGCGCAACGCTGTTAGATTTTCTTACAATTTGCCAATCGAGCGCGCCTCCCATGCCCAGCCACCTGCGACACCGCCTGCTGATCGCTCTGTTGTTGACGGGCCTGGTGGCCGGCGCGTTGTTCGCCCATTGGTTCTGGATCGGCCGATTTATCGAGCAGACCGACAATGCCTATGTGCAGGGCGAGATCACACGCCTCTCCAGCCAGCTCGGTGCGCGAGTCGAGCAGGTGCTGGTGCAGGACAACCAGCACGTGGAGAAAGGTCAGTTGCTGGTGGTGCTGGAGGCCGATGACTTCCGCCTGGCCGTCCAACGCAGCCAGGCCGCCCTGGACACTCGGGCCGCCGAGCTGCTGCAGGCCCGCAGCCGACTGACGGAGCAAACCAGCCTGATCCAGGCCCGTGAAGCCGAGGTGGCAGTGGCCCAGACCACCCTGGGCCGCACCCAGATCGACCTGTCGCGGGTGCAGACCCTGCGCAAACCCGGCTACGTCTCGGAGGAACGGGTCACCACCCTGGCGGCGGACAGCCGAGTCGCCCGCTCGCAGGTCGCCAAGGCCCAGGCCGACCTCAACGCCCAGCGCCAACAGACCCAGAGCCTGGTGGCCGAACTGCAACGACTGAAGGCGCAACTCGCGACCGCCCACGCCGAACTGCAACAGGCCGAGCTCAACCTGGGGCGTACCGAGATTCGCGCGCCGATCGCCGGCCGGGTCGGCCAGCGCGCCGCGCGTACCGGCCAGTATGTGCAGGGCGGCGCCTACCTGCTGGCGCTGGTACCGGACCAGTCCCTGTGGGTACAGGCCAACTTCAAGGAAACCCAGATCGGCCGGATGCAGCCGGGGCAAAACGCCGAATTGCGCCTCGACGCCTACCCGGACACACCGATCGTAGGCCGGGTAGACAGCCTATTCGCCGCCTCGGGTGCGCAGTTCAGCCTGCTGCCGCCGGACAACGCCACCGGCAATTTCACCAAGGTGGTGCAACGCATCCCGGTGAAACTGACCTTTGCCGCGGACGGCCCGCTGGCCGAAAAAATCCGCCCCGGCATGTCGGTGGAGGTGAAGATCGACCTGGGTGAGAGCGAGAGCGAAACCCTTGAGCACTGACGCGCGGGTTCGCCCCATGGGCGAACCCAGCCGGCGCGACTGGATCGCAGTGATGAGCGCCATGCTCGGCGCCTTTATGGCGGTGCTGGATATCCAGATCACCAACTCCTCGCTCAAGGATATCCAGGGCGCGCTGTCGGCAACCCTGGAGGAAGGTTCGTGGATTTCCACCTCTTATCTGGTGGCCGAGATTATCATGATCCCCTTGACCGCCTGGCTGGTGCAGCTGCTGTCGGCGCGCCGGCTGGCCGTCTATGTCTCCATCGGTTTTTTGTTCGCCTCGCTGCTGTGCTCCATGGCCTGGAGCCTGGAGAGCATGATCCTGTTTCGCGCGTTGCAGGGGTTTACCGGCGGCGCCCTGATTCCGCTGGCCTTCACCCTGGTGCTGATCAAGCTGCCCGAACACCACCGCGCCAAGGGCATGGCGCTGTTCGCCATGACCGCCACCTTCGCGCCGTCGATCGGCCCCACCCTGGGTGGCTGGCTGACGGAGAATTTCGGCTGGGAATACATCTTCTATATCAATCTGCCCGTCGGCCTGTTGATGATTGCCGGACTGCTCTACGGCCTGGAAAAGAAACCCGCGCACTGGGACCTGCTGAAAAGCACCGACTACGCCGGCATCCTCACCCTGGGGATGGGCCTGGGCTGCCTGCAGGTCTTCCTCGAGGAAGGCCACCGCAAGGACTGGCTGGAATCCAACCTGATCGTCGGCCTGGGCAGCATCGCGTTCGTCTGCCTGATCAGCTTCGTGATTCTGCAGCTGTCCAAGACCAATCCGCTGATCAACCTGCGCATCCTCGGCAATCGCAATTTCGGTCTCTCAAGCGTTTCCAGCCTCGGCCTGGGCGTGGGTTTGTACGGCTCGATCTACCTGCTGCCGCTGTACTTGGCGCAGATCCAGGGTTACAACTCGATGCAGATTGGCGAGGTGATCATGTGGATGGGCATTCCCCAGCTGTTCCTGATTCCCCTTATCCCCAGGCTGATGAAACGGGTGTCGCCAAAATGGTTATGCGCCCTGGGCTTTGGGCTGTTCGGCTTCGCCAGTTTTACTTCCGGGGCGCTGAACCTGGATTTCGCCGGACCGCAATTCAATCCTATCCAGCTGATCCGCGCCCTCGGCCAACCGCTGGTCATGGTCACCATCTCGCTGATCGCCACCGCCTATATCGAACCCCAGGATGCCGGCTCGGCCTCCAGCCTGTTCAATATCCTGCGCAACCTCGGTGGCGCCATCGGTATCGCCCTGCTGGCGACTCTGCTCGACGCCCGCGCCAAAACCTATTTCGACTACCTGCGCGAAGCCCTGGTGCCGAGCAACCCCGAGGTGGCCGACAGGCTGGCGCTGCTCACCGGGCAGCTGGGCAGCGAACAGGCTGCACTGGGCAAAATGAGCGAGATCGTCCATCAGCAGGCGCTGATCATGGCTTACAATGACGCCTTCCATTTCGTCGGTATCGCCCTTGGCCTGAGCATGCTCGCCGTGCTCTTGACCCGCGCCCTGCCCGCCGGCTCAACCGGCGGCGCCGCACACTAACCGCGTACCGCTCCGGCGGTTCGCGCGACCCCAGGCCGACCATGCTCGCCACTGCTGCCCGTACCCGCACCCTGCTGATTCTCGCGTCGTTCAGCGCCATCTATATCGGCTGGGGCACCACCTACCTGGCCAATCATTTCCTCCTGCGCGAATTGCCGCCCTTCGCCATCGCCACCCTGCGCTTTCTCTTCGCCGGCAGCCTGGCGCTGACCTGGGTGCTGCTCAGCGGCCAGTGCCGCGCCCGGCGCAGCGACTGGGTCGGCGCCCTGATCGGCGGCGTGCTGATGATCACCGTAGGCCAGGGCGCGCTGCTCTATGCCAACCAGTACCTGCCCACCGGCCTGCTGGCGATGCTCTACACCACCCTGCCGCTGTGGAGCGTGGCGCTGGAATGGTTGCTGGGCGACCGGCCGCCACCCTGGGTACTCTGCGGCCTGGTGCTGGCCTCGGCGGGCGTGGTGCTACTGATGAGCAAGGGCCTGGGCAGCGCGGCGACGCCCCAGCAATGGCTGGCCGGCAGCCTGGTGGTTGCCTCCACCCTGGTCTGGGCCCTGGGGGCCTGGTGGCTGCGCCGCCGTGCTCCGTTCAGTTCGGCCTGGCTGGGACTGACGGCGCAGATGCTGATCGGCGCCGCGCTGCTGGGGCTGATCGGCCTGGGGCACGGTGACTGGCAGCAGGTGCGCCTGGCCGACTTGTCCCAGGACGGCTGGTTATGGCTGGCCTATCTGGCGATCCCGGTGAGCCTGGGGGTGTTTCCCGCGTATTTTTGGCTGCTGCGGGAAATCCGCCCGAGCCTGGTCTCGACCTTCGCCTTCGTCAACCCGATGATCGCGCTGCTGCTGGGCTTCCTGCTGCTGGACGAGAGCCTCAGCTTGAGCGCGCTGGCGGCCTGCCTGGTCACCCTGTGTGGGGTGACCCTGATCATCTTCGGCCGGCGCTGAACCACGGCAAGCTGAAGAAAACTATCTGCGTTGCCGATGCGTCGTTAAAACAGGCTCGGGTGCGAGCCCAGGCTAGGCGGCGCCGCCATCGGAATGCGACCCCAGTCGCCTTCTCGCCTGTTCTGGTGGGGGGACGCCTAACCGGGCCGCCTAGACCTGCAACAGGCGCTCGCGCAGCTTGAGCACCTCGTCGCGCAGTTGCGCGGCGGCCTCGAACTCCAGGTCGCGGGCCAGCTGGTACATCTTTTCTTCCAGCTGACGGATGCGCTTGGTGATCTCGCTGGGCGAGCGCAGCTCATTCTCGTAGCGCGCGCTCTCTTCAGCCGCCTTGGCCATGCCCTTGCGCTTGCTGCTGCGCGAGCCGGGGACCGTGGCGCCTTCCATGATGTCCTGGACGTCCTTGAAGACGCCCTTGGGGGTGATGCCATGCAGCTCGTTGTGGGCGATCTGCTTGTTGCGCCGCCGCTCGGTTTCGCCAATCGCCCGCTCCATCGAGCCGGTCATGCGGTCGGCGTAGAGAATCGCCCGACCGTTGAGGTTACGTGCCGCCCGGCCGATGGTCTGGATCAGCGAGCGCTCCGAACGCAGGAAGCCCTCCTTATCGGCATCCAGAATCGCCACCAGCGAGACCTCGGGCATGTCCAGGCCCTCGCGCAGCAGGTTGATCCCCACCAGCACGTCGAAGGCGCCGATGCGCAGGTCGCGGATGATCTCCACCCGTTCCACGGTGTCGATGTCCGAGTGCAGGTAGCGCACCCGCACGCCGTGGTCGGCCAGGTAGTCGGTCAGGTCCTCGGCCATGCGCTTGGTCAGGGTAGTGACCAGCACACGCTCTTCCAGGGCCACGCGCTTGTTGATTTCCGAGAGCAGGTCGTCGACCTGGGTCGTGGCCGGACGCACCTCGATCTGCGGGTCCACCAGGCCGGTGGGCCGAACCACCTGCTCGATCACCCGACCGGCATGTTCGGCCTCGTAGTTGCCCGGCGTGGCCGAGACGAAGATGGTTTGCGGGCTGATCGCCTCCCACTCGTCGAAACGCATCGGCCGGTTATCCAGGGCCGAGGGCAGGCGAAAACCGTACTCGACCAGGGTTTCCTTGCGCGAACGGTCGCCTTTGTACATGGCCCCGACCTGGGGCACGCTGACGTGGGACTCGTCGATCACCAGCAGCGCGTTGGCCGGCAGGTAGTCATACAGGGTCGGTGGCGGCGCCCCGGATTCACGTCCCGAGAGGTAGCGTGAATAGTTTTCGATGCCGTTGCAGTAACCCAGCTCGATGATCATTTCCAGATCGAAACGGGTGCGCTGTTCCAGGCGCTGGGCCTCCACCAGCTTGTTGGCGCCGCGCAAGTACTCCAGGCGCTGCTTGAGTTCGACCTTGATGTTCTCCACCGCCTCCAGCAGCTTCTCCCGGGGCGTCACGTAGTGACTCTTGGGATAGAGGGTGTAGCGCGGCAGCTTTCGGATGATTTCGCCGGTGAGCGGATCGAAGGCGGCAATGTTTTCCACCTCCTCGTCGAACAACTCGATGCGGATGGCCTCCAGGTCGGACTCGGCGGGAAAGACGTCGATCACGTCGCCGCGCACGCGAAAGGTGGCGCGGGCGAAGTCCATGTCGTTGCGGGTGTACTGCAGGTCCGCCAGGCGGCGCAGCAGCTCGCGCTGGTCCATGCGGTCGCCACGGTCGATGTGCAGCACCATCTTCAGATAGGACTGCGGATCACCCAGACCGTAGATGCAGGATACCGTGGTGACGATGATCGAATCGGAGCGTTCGAGCAGCGCCTTGGTCGCCGACAAGCGCATCTGCTCGATATGGTCGTTGATCGAGGAGTCCTTCTCGATAAAGGTGTCGGAGGACGGCACATAGGCTTCTGGCTGGTAGTAGTCGTAGTAGGAAACGAAATACTCCACCGAATTGTTCGGAAAGAAACTCTTGAACTCCCCGTACAGCTGCGCGGCCAGGGTCTTGTTCGGCGCCAGCACCAGGGTCGGACGCTGCACCTGGGCGATGACATTGGCAATGCTGAAGGTCTTGCCCGAGCCGGTCACGCCGAGCAGGGTCTGGTGCGATAAACCGGCTTCGAGGCCTTCCACCATCTGCCGGATCGCCTCGGGTTGATCGCCGGCGGGCTGGAAGCGCGTGAAGAGCTGAAACTTGGACATGAAAAACCTCGTGAACGCGTGTGACGCTACCTTACCTCAATCGTCAAAGCAGGCGAAAAGCGTGTAAGCGTTATCGCTCCACGCTCCCGGGGTCGCTATAATACCAACCCCTTTTATGCGTGCCCCACACTTCATCCTGACGGGGCATCGCCTGGTCTTCCACTCTCCTCTTCGAGCTGCCGTATCATGAGTCTGTTCACTGCCGTCGAAATGGCTCCGCGCGACCCCATCCTGGGCCTTAACGAAGCATTCAATGCCGACCCTCGGCCGAACAAGGTCAACCTCGGCGTAGGGGTCTACACCAACGAAGAGGGGCGGATTCCGCTGTTGCGCGCGGTCGCCGAGGCGGAAAAAGCCCGCATCGCCGCCCATGCCCCCCGCGGCTACCTGCCCATCGAGGGGATCGCCGCCTATGACCAGGCCGTACAGAAGCTGATCTTCGGGGCCGACTCGCCGCTCCTGGCCGAAGGCCGCGTCGTCACCACCCAGGCACTGGGCGGCACAGGTGCCCTGAAAACCGGTGCCGACTTCATCAAGCGCCTGTTGCCGGACGCAGTGGTCGCCATCAGCGATCCCAGCTGGGAAAACCACCGGGCATTGTTCGAATCCGCTGGTTTCCCGGTGCGCAACTACCGCTATTACGATGCCGCCAGCCATGGCGTGAACCGTGCCGGCCTGCTGGAAGACCTCAAGGCCCTTCCCGCTCGCTCGGTCGTGGTGCTTCACGCCTGCTGCCACAACCCGACCGGCGTCGACCTGAGCCTGGACGATTGGCGGCTGGTTCTTGACGTATTGAAGGAGAAGGCGCATATCCCGTTCCTGGATATCGCCTATCAAGGCTTCGGCGACAGCATCGAGGAAGATGCCGCCGCGGTGCGCCTGTTCGCCCAATCGGGCCTGAGCTTTTTCGTCAGCAGCTCATTCTCCAAATCATTCTCCCTGTATGGCGAACGCGTGGGCGCCCTGTCCATCGTCACCCAGTCCCAAGAAGAAGCCGCGCGCGTGCTGTCGCAGATCAAACGCGTGATTCGTACCAACTACTCCAACCCGCCGACACACGGTGCCAGTGTCGTGGCGGCCGTGCTGAACAGTCCAGAACTGCGCGCCCTCTGGGAAGATGAACTGGGCGAGATGCGCGAGCGCATCCGCGGTATGCGCCTGGCCCTGGTCGAGCAACTGACCGCTCAGGGCGCCAGGCGTGACTTTGCCTTCGTGGCCCAGCAACGCGGCATGTTCTCCTACTCGGGCCTGAGCGCCGATCAGGTCGAGCGCCTGAAGAGCGAGTTCGGCATTTATGCAGTCGGCACCGGCCGGATCTGCGTCGCCGCACTGAACCAACGCAACCTCGAAGCGGTGACCCAGGCTATCGTTCAGGTGCTGTAAAGCACGCAAAAGGGGGCTTGTCAGTCTTGACTTCCCCTTTTCAATCAGTAAGATACGCTCCGAGTTCCGCGATAGCTCAGTTGGTAGAGCAAGTGACTGTTAATCACTGGGTCCCTGGTTCGAGTCCAGGTCGTGGAGCCATATTCAAGCGACCCAGCTATCCAGCTGGGTTTTTTATTGCCTGCCGGACTCTCACCAGGGACTGCGTCCCAGGTTATTCGCTGACGCTCACCCCTTCGGGGCCGCGCTGAAGCGCGTTCAGCTGCGCCGTCGAGTCCAGGTCGTGGAGCCATATTCAAGCGACCCAGCTATCCAGCTGGGTTTTTTATTGCCTGCCGGACTCTCACCAGGGACTGCCGTGGCTCAATGGCCTTTGCGCATGCCGGCCCGAAAGCTTCCAGGGGCCACTTCGAAAAATTCGCGAAAGCAGCGACGAAAATGCGAAATACTGACGAAGCCGCAAGCAACGGCGATATCGGCCAGGGATTTGTTGGTCTGCTGCAGCAACTGGCGCGCGCGCGTCAGGCGCAACTCAAGGTAGTAGCGCGACGGCGTGGCATTGACGTGACGACAGAACTGGCGTTCGAGTTGACGGATGGAGAGGCCCACGCAGGTCGCCAGCTCCTCAACCTTCAACGGCTCATCGATATTGTTGTGCATCAGCTCCAGCGCCAGTTTCAATGGCTGCGGCAGCGTCGGATCGCGATCGATGGTCACCGCGGACACATCCATGACTTCCTGTAACTTGTCGCAGCTAAGCACCTCCTCCACCGCCTGAACCAGGCTGTCACCGCAGTCGCGCTTGACCACCTCCAGCATCATGCCCAACGAACTGTTGGCACCGGCACAGCCGATGCGCTGGCGATCCAGCACGAAGGAATGCCTGGACATTCGCACCTTGGGAAACAGCTCCGCCATCATCGCCCTGCCGTCGGGGTGAAAGGCACAGTCGTAGTCGTTCAAGAGTCCCGCTTCCGCGAGAAAATAGGCGCCATTCCACAGTCCGCCGAGCATGGCCCCGGCTGCATCGGCCTGGCGCAGCTTGCTCCTGAGCAACGGGACAGCCTGCAGCTTGACGCGAAATCCGCCACAAACCACGATAAGGTGCTGATCACGCTCACTCAGGTCGGCGAGGCGGCAGCGCGCCGAAATGGTAATGCCCAGATCGCTGACCACGGCGTCCTGGCTGCCACCGACAACCAGTACGTCATAGAGCGGCGCGGCGCTCATCAGGTTGGCCGTGACCAGCGCATCCACGGCACCGGTGAATGCCATCATCGAGAAATTATCCAGCAGCACGAAAGCCACTCGATGCATTGCCTGCACAGGCCCGTCGCCACGCACCCGCTCGAGGTGCAGTCGGTTCTTCTCTTTCAATACGCTTTCGAACGATGATCTCATCAGGGAATTCCCTAAGGCCTCTTGACACTGCACGCACGGCCGCGCCGGGACCGGTTCCGGTTCCGGACCGGGTTTTGAAACCAGACCCGGCATGAAACGCCCTAGCGGGAAAATCCCCATCCATGTTCAAGTCTGGACAACCGGCGACGGTCGCGCAAAGCGATACACCGCTGCGTACCTCGAGGCATACGAGCATGAGCGCCGCCTATTCGCCCTCAAGCGGTAACGCCCAACTACAAAAAAACCGGCACATGGCCGGTTTTGTAAAGCGCGCAGACTCGTCAAAACCCTAATCGACGCTCAACTTGCTGCGGTTTTTCTCCAGCGTCGCAGCGCCTATGCCCTTGACTTCCAGCAGCTCATCCACCGAAGCGAAAGGCCCAACGGTCTCGCGGTGCTCGATGATGGCCTGGGCCTTGGCCTCACCAATGCCCGATAACTCACGAACCAGGGTCGCAGCATCGGCGGAGTTGATATTGACTGTGACCTGCTGAGTCTGTGCGGGTGCCTCGGCCTTCTCGGCCGCATGTGTCATGCCGGGCGATACTTCGACCTTGTCCGCCTGGGCAGCCTGCCCTACCAGAGCCAGACCGGCCAGCACGGCAAACATCAGGGATTGGAAATAAGCCTTGTTCATCAGTGACACTCCTTGTCTTGGGACGGACGGGTATGCGGGTACTTCCTGACCACGCAGAGCTAACCTAGCCGCTTGTCGCACGTTGTCAAATCTAAACCGTCTGCATCTCCTTCTGCATCAGCCAGGAAGAAATCCGGCGAATCGACTCGTTTCAGCGCTTCAGTTCGTACTGTTCGCGGGAGGGAATACGCCCACCCAAATAGAGGCGCAGGAAATAGCGCAGCATGCTTTTCACGTACCAGTAGAAATGCCGCGAGAAAATATTGCGGTTAAGCAAACCTCCACGGTGATAAGCCCTTACCTCCGGTAGGTAGCACACACGAACGCCCGCAAGACGCCAGGCACGCAAACAAATATCGGCATCTTCGAAATACATGAAATAGCGCTCATCGAAACCCTTCAGCGCGCGATACAAGTCCACTGCGAATATCAGAAAGGATCCTGCCGCCCAATCGCAATGCACTGGCTCGCACATGGCCGAGCGGTCGATTCCAGCAGGATTCTTTTCACCCAACAGCATTTTCACATAATCGCTTATGCCCATGAAATGACGAATCGAAGGATCCTGAACGGTTAAGGCGGGGTCGGTGAAGAGATTAATCGCACTCAACTGAATCAGCCTACCGGACAAGGTCTCCTGCAAACGCGACCAATTGGTGCTATCAACCACCACATCAGGGTTGCAACAAATAAAGTAGTCGGAGCTCGACAGCCTGTAGCGCCTGTCGAAAAAGGCGAATGCCAGGTTGTTATTGGAGCCAAAGCCCCGAGAAGGTCCATCACGGTGCAGGTAATCAATTTCATGCAGGGTACAGAACGCCTGCAAAGGAGACTCAACGAGATTATCGACAATCACTAGCCTGACCGAGGGCTGCCTGGCCAAATCCAGCAGATGGGTATTTTCCAGCAGCGCTTCGGCATGCCCATGGGAAATAATGGCGATATAGAACAGCGGCGCCTTATTTGACTCAGGCACAGCCTTATCCATAGCAGCAGGCTTCCTCAGGTATTCGCTGAAGCAACCAAGTCCGATACCACTCTATCCCGATAGCACTCACCGACTTAAAACCCCCGACAAGTGTTGATACATTCAACACCACTTCCAGACCCCACTAATCAGACCCTAAGGCCCATAGCAGGCTGTAGAAAACTAATCGCGTTACCAATGCGACACTAAACACAGTCGGAATGCTTTATTACACCCCGTAGACTCGAATGCGAGCCCAGCCGGCTTGCGTTCCTGTTCCTTGCCTTGTCTCGGCTGCCTCGCCTATGCCTTCAACGACCCGACAGTGAGAATTCATGGAGGCATAAGCCCGGATGATCGGCCACTGCCTGAAAAAAGAGGGCTGCATGGGGCCGGTGCACCGCCATAAACAGGCGCAAGAATAAACCTTCACAGGCCTTTGTCCATGGCCGTATGCCGCTACTGCCACCTTATTCGGAGGATTGCAGGCGGGCGCTCTCCAGTGTGTTGCGGCAGCGCGCCAGCTCCTTTCGAGTGGCCACCAGCCGCGCCTTGACGCCGAGGGCAAGCAACTGACCGAGCAGCGCCCCGATCGCTCCACCACAAGCAAAAGCCAGCAACACAAAAAAGGACAAGGGTAGCTCCGGTGTTTTCCACCCGATAAAGCTGAGAAAGACCATTGTCTGGTTTTCCAGAAAAAAAGCGCCGGTCAGCAGCAGCACCAATAGCCCCATCAGCAACAGCGCCATACGTTTAAGCCAGAGCATTCAACGCCTCCCTATCCCTACGAAGCCATCAGCACGGCTATTCGTCTTCGTTGACCCGATCACGCAGCTCCTTGCCCGGCTTGAAATGCGGCACGAACTTACCGTCCAGGCGAACCGACTGGCCGGTCTTCGGGTTGCGCCCTACGCGTGGTGCGCGGTAATGCAGCGAGAAACTGCCAAAGCCCCGTATCTCGATACGATCGCCCGTCGCCAGCGCCTGAGCCATTTGCTCGAGCATGGTTTTGATGGCCAGCTCTACATCCTTGGACGAAAGCAGCCCCTGATGGGTGACGATACGTTCGATCAACTCCGACTTGGTCATAAGTTTTCCCTTCTTTTTCAAGCGGCTAGATCAGCTATCAGAAGGTTTTAGCATGACCGCCCGGCTTTGAACAGCCCAAAATCCACACAACCTCCCAGTCCGGAAAAACAAAAAAGGGCGACCGAAGTCGCCCTTTTCAAGATGGAGCCTCAGAACTTAGTTCTGGTTTTCCATCTGTGCACGAATCAGATCACCGATGGTGGTCGGACCGGCGCTCTCAGGTTCCTGCTTGCGCATTTCCTTGATCGCTTCTTTCTCTTCTTCTACGTCTTTCGACTTGATCGACAGGCTGATCACGCGGCTCTTGCGATCCACGCTGATGATCTTGGCTTCGATCTCTTCGCCTTCTTTCAGTACGTTGCGCGCGTCTTCGACGCGGTCACGGCTGATTTCGGAAGCTTTGAGTACGGCTTCGATGCCTTCGGCCAGGGTAATCACAGCGCCCTTGGCGTCAACTTCCTTGACGATGCCGCGCACGATGGTGCCTTTATCGCTGGTTGCCACGTAGTTGGAGAACGGATCGTCTTCCAGCTGCTTGATACCCAGGGAGATGCGCTCGCGCTCCGGATCGACCGAGAGGATGACCGTGTCCAGCTCGTCGCCCTTCTTGAAGCGGCGAACGGCTTCTTCGCCCACTTCGTTCCAGGAGATGTCGGACAGGTGAACCAGACCGTCGATGCCGCCGTCCAGACCAATGAAGATACCGAAATCGGTGATCGACTTGATGGTGCCGGAGATTTTATCGCCCTTGTTGAACTGGCCAGAGAAATCTTCCCATGGGTTAGATTTGCACTGCTTGATGCCGAGGGAGATACGACGACGCTCTTCGTCGATGTCCAGAACCATAACTTCCACTTCGTCGCCGACTTGTACGACTTTCGAAGGGTGGATGTTCTTGTTGGTCCAGTCCATTTCGGAAACGTGTACCAGGCCTTCAACGCCTTCTTCCAGCTCAGCGAAGCAGCCGTAGTCGGTCAGGTTGGTTACACGAGCGGTAACGCGAGTGCTTTCTGGGTAACGGGCTTTGATAGCAACCCATGGATCTTCGCCCAGTTGCTTGAGGCCCAGGGAAACACGATTGCGTTCGCGATCGTACTTCAGAACCTTGACATCGATCTCGTCGCCAACGTTGACGATTTCCGATGGATGCTTGATACGCTTCCAAGCCATGTCGGTAATGTGCAGCAGGCCATCGACGCCACCCAGATCGACGAATGCGCCGTAATCGGTGAGGTTCTTGACGATACCTTTGACTTGTTGGCCTTCCTGCAAGGATTCCAGCAGAGCTTCGCGCTCGGCGGAGTTCTCGGCTTCCAGGACGCTGCGACGGGAAACGACAACGTTGTTGCGCTTCTGGTCCAGCTTGATGACCTTGAATTCCAGCTCTTTGCCTTCCAGGTGCGTGGTGTCGCGCACTGGACGAACGTCAACCAGAGAACCTGGCAGGAACGCACGGATGCCGTTAACGTCGACTGTGAAGCCGCCTTTAACCTTACCGTTGATAACGCCCTTGACCACTTCTTCAGCCGCGAAAGCCGCTTCCAGAACGATCCAGCACTCGGCACGCTTGGCTTTCTCGCGGGACAGCTTGGTTTCGCCAAAGCCGTCTTCAACCGCGTCCAGTGCCACGTGCACTTCGTCACCGACCTTGATGGTCAGTTCGCCCGCATCGTTGTAGAACTGCTCGAGCGGGATGACGCCCTCGGACTTCAGGCCGGCGTGAACCGTTACCCAGTCACCGTCGATATCGACCACGATACCGGTGATGATGGCGCCCGGCTGCATGTCGAGGGTCTTTAGGCTTTCTTCGAAAAGGTCTGCAAAGCTTTCGCTCATGTTGATTCCTGAATTGATCAAGGACGAAAAATCCGTCCATCTGCCACATTCCAGACAATGTGGGTTTCGTTCATGTAAAAGAAAGCCTGCAGGACTAAGACTGGTCTCCCGCATGCTTCCTTGATCATCCGGCTAAATCGCGCAGGGCGACTTCACGCAGAATCTGTTCCAGCACCTGCTCGATCGAAAGGACCGTGGAATCCAGCTGAATCGCGTCGGGCGCCGCCTTGAGGGGTGCCACCGCGCGCTGGGTATCGCGCTCATCGCGCGTACGGATCTCGTCTAGCAGACTCGCAAGATTAACATCGTCTCCCTTGGCCTTCAACTGCAAGAAGCGCCGACGGGCCCGCTCCTCGGCGCTGGCTGTGAGAAAGATCTTCAAGGGCGCGTCGGGAAACACCACGGTGCCCATGTCACGGCCATCGGCTACCAGCCCCGGCGCCTCGCGGAAAGCCCGCTGACGCTGCAGCAGCGCATCGCGCACCGCCGGCAGGGCCGCGACCAGCGAAGCGCCGGCACCCACCTGCTCGTTACGAATCGCATCGGTCACCTCCTCGCCCTCGAGGATGATGCGCTGAGCCTGGCCATCTGTGGCCGCGATAAATTGCACATCCAGGTGAGCGGCGAGTAGCTTGATCGCCTCCTCATTGGTCAGGTCGATGCCGTGGTTGCGCGCGGCAAAGGCCAGCAGGCGATACAACGCCCCCGAATCGAGCAGGCTCCAGCCCAGTTTTTTTGCCAGTAGCCCGGCCACCGTCCCCTTGCCCGAGCCGCTCGGGCCGTCGATGGCAATCACGGGAATCTGAGTGTTCATGACAAACCCTCTTCGCTGACACGCAGGCCGACCTGAGCCGACAGGCTGAGGAAATTCGGAAAGGAAGTGGCGACGTTGGCGCAGTCATGGATGCGGATAGCCGCCGTCGCACGCAGCGAGGCGACGCTGAAGGCCATGGCGATGCGGTGATCGCCATGGCTGTGGACCTCGCCGCCTCCCAGGGCACCCTTGGCGGAACGCCCCTGGATGATAATACCGTCCGGGGTCGGCTCGACTTCGGCTCCCAGGACCAACAAGCCATCGGCCATGACCTGGATCCGGTCGGACTCCTTGACCCGCAGCTCTTCGGCGCCGCGCAGCACGGTGCGGCCTTCGGCGCAGGCCGCGGCCACGAACAGCACCGGGAACTCGTCGATGGCCAGGGGCACCAGGTGCTCGGGAATCTCGATGCCCTTGAGGCACGCCGAGCGCACGCGGATATCCGCGACAGGCTCGCCGCCCACTTCACGGAGATTTTCCAGCGTGATATCGCCGCCCATCAGGCGGAGGATATCGATCACCCCGGTACGGGTCGGGTTGATGCCCACATGTTCGAGCAGCAGCTCGGAGTCCTCGGCAATGCTGCCGGCCACCAGGAAGAACGCAGCGGAAGAGATATCGGCCGGCACCTCGATGGGCGTGGCGCTGAGGCGATGACCGGATGCCAGGGTCGCGGTGCTGCCCTCGACCGTCACCGGGTAGCCGAAGCCGCGCAGCATGCGCTCGGTATGGTCACGGGTCGGTGCCGGCTCGGTCACCGAGGTACTGCCCGCCGCATAAAGACCGGCCAGCAGCAGGCTGGATTTGACCTGGGCGCTGGCCATCGGCATGGCGTAGTTCAGGCCGCTAAGGCGCTGACCGCCGCGAATAATCAGGGGCGGACGGCCCTCGGCGGCAGTCTCGATCACCGCGCCCATCTCGCGCAATGGCTTGGCCACCCGGTTCATCGGGCGCTTGGACAGCGAGGCATCGCCGGTCAGGGTGGTGTCGAAGGCCTGAGCCGCCAGCAGCCCGGCGAGCAGGCGCATGGAAGTGCCGGAGTTGCCCAGGTAGAGCGGGCCGGGCGGCGCCTTGAGACCATGCAAGCCGACGCCGTGGACAGTCACGCGGCCCTGGTGCGGCCCTTCGATGACCACGCCCATGTCGCGAAAGGCCTGCAGGGTGGCCAGGGCGTCTTCGCCCTCGAGAAAGCCTTCCACCTCGGTGATGCCGTCGGCCAGGGCCCCAAGCATGATCGAACGGTGGGAAATGGATTTGTCGCCCGGCACGCGGATGCGTCCGGACAGGTTGCCGCCGGGCTGGGCGATGAAAATCAGATCAGTCGAGTGCATGGCGTCCACATAGGCCCGTCGGGCCAGAATTTTGCTGAAATGTTCGCGGGCCACCCGGGCGCGGGTGAAAACGCCCAGAAGTTCGTGCCCGTCTCCTGCGTCGACCGCCGCGCGCAAGGCGTCGAGGTCGGCTCGAAACGTGTCGAGATTGCGCAGCACGGCCTCGCGGTTGGCGAGAAAGATGTCGTGCCACATCACCGGATCACTGCTGGCGATCCGGGTAAAATCGCGGAAACCGCCCGCGGCATAGCGGAAGATTTCCAGGTTTTCGCTGCGCTTTGCCAGCGAGTCGACCAGACCGAAGGCCAGCAGGTGCGGCAGGTGGCTGGTCGCGGCCAGCACTTCGTCGTGGTGCTCGACCTCCATATGCTCGACATCGGCCCCCAGCGCGCGCCACAGCCGGTCGACCAGGGCCAGTGCCGCGCCGTCGGTATGCGCAGTGGGTGTGAGAATGACCTTGTGCCGACCGAACAGTTGCCCGTTGGCCGCCTGAACCCCGCTTTCTTCCGAACCGGCAATCGGATGCCCGGGCACGAAGCG
>JAZKHB010000070.1:0-230 GCA_040385585.1 Pseudomonadota bacterium
AGGGAGTAGCGGTCCTGCAGGCGGTGCAGCGGCGCGGTCGGCGCATCGATGGCGAGGTCCTGGCGCAGCCAGGCGGCCACCTGCATCTGCCCGGGATGCGGCTTGGCGGCGAACAGGCGCTCGTCGAAATGCTCGGGGTTGCCCTGCAGCGCCACCACATTCAGCGCGGTGACGCGGGTGGCCAGCTGCAGCAGGTAGTCGGCCCGGGAAAACGCCAGGCAGGCCAGGCC
>JAZKHB010000070.1:240-23929 GCA_040385585.1 Pseudomonadota bacterium
CGCCGTCCTTGTAGCTGGTGACGGTGCCTTCGAGCGCGCGAAACAGCGACAGCATGGGGCGCAGGTGCGCGCGGATGGTGAGGATGGCGATAGGTAGCACGCAGGCCAGGCAGGCCAGGCCGGTCATGACCGCGGTGCCGTTCATCAGCGCCAGGGCTTCCTTGGGGCGCAGGGTTAGGGGTGTCCAGCCCAGGGCCTGGTGCACCGCGGCGGCGCTGCAGCGCTCGCCGCGCCAGAGCACCTCGCGCTCGCCGGACAGGGTCGCGGCCACGTAGGACAACGGGGTCAGGTCGCCGCTGGCGCCCACCGAGCCCTCCTCGGGAATCAGCGGCAGGATGTCCTGCTCGAGAAAGGCCTGGAGGCGCTCGAGCAATTCCACCCGCACCCCCGAGACGCCCTGGCACAGGGACTGCAGCCGGGCGGCCAGCACGGCGCGGGTGGCCTCCGGCGTCAGGTGCTGGCCCAGGCCGCAACCGTGAAAGGTGAACAGGTGCCGGGGCAGGGCCTCGACCTGGTGCAGGGGCACGGCCACCACGCAGGAGTCGCCGTAGCCGGTGGTCACGCCATAGATCACGCCTTCCTTGTCCAGCAGCGAGTCGAGAAACTGCGCGCCCTTGGCGATGCGCGAGCGAAAGGCCGGATCGTCCTGCAGGCGGGCCGGCGCGGTGCGGCGGGCGAGGGCCGTCACCTGTTCGATGCTCAGGGGCTGCTGGCCGAACAGCACGGGCTCAGACTGCGGGTGTGTCGTCATGGTCGTTCCAGAAAGGGTAGAAGTTGAACCATTGGGGCGGGGCCTGCAGGCAGTAGTGCGCCAGGCGATCGGCGTAGCGCTGGGCGCAGGCACGGATCACCGCTTCGCGCTGTGGCCGGCGCCAGGCGATGCTGTCGGCGAAGGGCTCCAGGTCGATGCGGTAGCGCCCGCGGTGCTTCAGGCAGAACAACAGATTGACCCGGCACTGCAGCAGCCCGCCCAGCAGCCAGGGGCCTTGGGGCAACAGCGCCGAGCTGCCGAGAAAATCGATTTCCACGGTGCGTCCGCCGTGCAGCGGAATGCGATCGCCGGCCATGGCCAGCCATTCGCCGGCGTCCAGGCGCTGGCTCAGTTGCAGCATGATGGCCGGGTCCAGCTCGCTGACCTGGATCAGCCGCAGGCTGTCGGCCCCGGCATCGCCCAGCAGGCGGTTGAAGCGCTCGGCGTGCTTGGTGTGCACCAGCACATTCATCTTCACCACCTGGCCCAGCTCGCCCAGGGCGCGGCAGACTTCCAGGTTGCCCAGGTGGGCGCCGACCAGCAGCTGGCCGCGGCCGCTGCGCATCTGTCCGTGCAGGTTGGTCGGGTCGTGGATGTCCAGCTGCGCCAGGCCCAACTGCCCGCGCCAGACGTCCAGCTTGTCCAGCAGGGCATCGGCGAAGGCCGTGAACTGGGCGAACACCGAGCACAGGTCGGGGCGCAGCTCGGTCCGTCCGCTCCAGGCGGCCAGGCGTCGCTGATAGTCCCAGACGCTGCGCCGGGCCCGGCGACCGAACAGGAAGAAATACAGGACGATGCCATACAGCAGCGGCGCCAGCGCGCGACGGCCCAGCAGGCGCACGGCCCAGGCGGTGAAACGCATCAGCTGGTAGCTGCCGCGTTCCTGGTAGCCGGCCCAGTGCCCGGCCTTCGGCGCGCTGCCGTGCGGCAGGCTCATGGGCGCCACCGCCGCCAGAGGAGCGCCGGGGCGCGCAGCAGCATGCCGAAGAACAGGCGGGTGTGCATGGCGCTGATCAGCAGGTTGTCTTGCCACAGGCGAAAATGCGACAGGCCGTCCGCGGGGTACTGCACCTGGATCGGCAACCAGTGCATGGGCTGGCCGCGCCAATGCAGGCGCACCAGGATCTCGGTGTCGAAATCCATGCGCCGGCCGATCCTGACGGCGTCGATCAGCGCCAGGGTCGGTGGCAGGGGGTAGATCCGAAAGCCGCACATGGAGTCGCGGATGGCCAGGGACAGGGTGTTGATCCAGACCCAGACATGGGTCAGGTAGCGGGCATAGAGCCGACCCTTGGGCACCGAGGTGTCGTATTGCGGGTAGCCGCACACCAGCGTCCCGGGCGCCTGCCGCGCCTGGGCGAGAAAGACCGGCAAGTCGTCCAGGCTGTGCTGGCCATCGGCATCCACCTGCAGGGCGTGGCTGAAGCCCAGGCGTCCGGCCTCGCGCAGGCCGGCCATGACCGCGCCGCCCTTGCCCTGGTTTTGCGCCAGGCGCACCAGGTACACCTGCTCGGCGCTGGCCTGCTGTTGCAACACCGCGGCGCAGGCCGGCCCCGAGGCGTCGTCCACCAGCACGCAGGGCAGGCCGGCGGCGCGCAAGGCCGCGACCACCGCGGGCAACGGCCGCTCGTGGTTGTAGACCGGGATCACCGCGCAGGGCCGGAAGGCTGGGTTCGCGGTGTGATAAGGCTGGGCCGCTGTGCCAGCGGCGATCGGCTCAGGCATCGGCCGCTCCCACCGGGCCCAGCAGCAGGCGCCCGGACGAGCAGGGCGCCTCGCCGTTGCGGAAGGCGAAATGCAGCTTGCTGCGCGGCGCGTCGAATTTCAGGGTCAAGGTCAGGCGATCGCCGGGACGGGCCAGCTGCTGGAATTTCAGCACTTCCATGCCGACAAAGCGCGGCGGCAGGTCCAGCAGCTGCCGGGCCAGCTGCAGTGCCCAGTCGATCTGCACCACGCCCGGCAGCACCGGGGTCTGGGGGAAGTGTCCGGTAAAATGCACCAGGTCCGGCGGCACCTGCAGGCTCAACAGCCATTGTTCGTCTTCCAGTTGCTGCTCGAGCAACAGCGGGGCCTTGGGGCGCGGCGCCGCGAGCAGGGCCTCGATTTCGGCCTGGGGCAGCTTGCCCTGGGCATCGAACGGCAGCTGGCAGAGCAGGCGCCAGCGCCGCGGCAGGGCCAGGGGTTCGCAATGGCCCTTGAGGTGCTGGCGCAGGCCTTCGGTCAAGGCGCGGCGGCCCTGGTTACGCAGGGCGTGCAAGCCGGCCTCGCTCAGGGCGACCAGGGCGCCGAGGTAGGCGCGTCGGTCCTGCACCACCCCCAGGCGCGCCTCGCGCACCCAGTCGTGTTCGCCCAGGGCCTGCTCCAGCAGGGGCAGGGCGATGCGTTTTTCTTCCAGCTTGACGATGCGGTCCAGGCGCCCGCACAGGGCGAAGCGGCCATCGGCGTTCAGCTCGGCCGCATCGGCGGTTTGTTCTACATGGCCGGGCGGCAGGCAGGGCGAGGCCACGCGCAGGGCGCCACGCGTGTCCTGGCCGAGAGTCACCCCGGCGAAGGGCTGCCACAGGTTGTCGCCCTGGCGCCAGGCGATGCCGCCGGTTTCCGAGCTGCCGTAGATTTCCGTCGGCCATTGGCCCAGGCGGTCGTGCAACTGGCGAGCGGCGTCCAGGGGCAGGGCGCCGCCGGAGGAGAACACCCGGCGCACGCGGCCCAGGGCCGGCCAGTCGAGGTTGTCGCCCATGCGTTTGAGCAGCGCGGGGCTGGCGACCCAGGCGAACGCCTCGCGGCTGTCGGCTCCGGCAGTCCCTAGCGCCAGGCTTTCGCGCTGCAGGTCCTCGGCAAAGGGCTGGGCGCGGCGCACGAAGGGCCGACCGGCGCACAGGGGCCAGAGCACGCGGAACAGCAGGCCGTAGATATGCTGGGTGGCGACACTGCCGATTACCCGGGCCGGGCCCAGGTCCCGGCCCCAGAGGTCTTCCAGGGTGCGCACTTCGTTGGCCAGTTGACGCAGGCGCTTGTCGATCAGTTTGGGTTCGCCGCTGGAGCCGGAGGTGCACAAGATCAGGCTGGCGCTGTCCAGGTCCAGCAGGGCGGGATTCAGGGGTTCACCCAGCAGCTCGGCCAGGCGCGCATCGCCCGGCTGGTCGGTCAACCACAGTTCGACCTGTGGGCTCAGGCGCAGGCGTGTCTGGGCCTGCAGGTCGGCCGGCAGCAACACCGCGACGCCGGCGCGCCAGGCGCCGAGCAGGGCCACGGCCAGTTCGGCGGCGTCTTCCAGGTGCAGGGCCAGGCGGCGGATGCCGCGTGCCTGCAGGCCGCCGGCCAGGCGCAGCGCCTGCTCGCGCAGCGCCGAGTGGTCCAGTTCGGGCGCGAGGGCGACGCGACGCGACGCGGGGGCCTCGAGCAGCAGCTGCTCCAGGGCGATCCACTGGGCATTCATTCGTGGGCCCTCACGCGCTGGCGCACCAGCCATTCGCCTGCAAACAGCAGGCCCATCAGGGCATAGGCGATCACGCCCGTGTACAGGGTCCACCAGGCCAGCGGCGCCCAGAGGGTCAGGGCGCTGGCGATCAGGGCGTTGCCCAGGAAAAAGCCGCACCAGACCCAGGTGACCTGGCGCGTGTAGCGCACGGCGACCGCCGGCAGCTGCGGTTCGCGCAGGCGCGCCAGGCGCTCGACCAGGGGCGGACCGAACCTCAGGCTCAGGCCGAACAGGCCCAGCAGCATCAGGCTGACCAATACCGGGTACCAGCGCAGCAGGGCCGGTTCGTCGGCCAGGCCCAGCAACAGGCAGAAGGCCAGGGCCGCGACGCTCATCCAGTGGCTGCCCGGGCGGCGCGGCGCGCTCAGGGCGCGGGCCAGCCAGAGGGCGCCGAGCAGCAAGGCGAAGGTGCGCGGCGACAGCTGCTCCCGGCCGAAGTACACGGCGAAGGGGTAGAGCAGTCCGGCCAACAGCAGGCCGAGGCCGATCAGTCGGCTCATGCCGGGTCCGAACTCACCAGGCGGTAGACGGCCTCGACCACATCGCCCACGGTGCGCACGGACTTGAACTCCTCGGCCGCGATCTTCTTGCCGGTCTGGCGCTTGATATGGTCGATCAGGTCGACGGCGTCGATGCTGTCGATTTCCAGGTCCTGGTAGAGGTTGGCCTGCAGGCTGATCCGCGCGGGGTCCAGCTCGAACAGTTCGACCAGGGCCTGGCGCAGGGTATCGAAGATCGCCTCACGGCTTTGCATGCTCACCTCAGACCGCCCGCTGGGCGCGCACGAAGGCCGCCAGGCTGGCGACATTGGCGAAGTGGGTGCGGGTGTCCTTGGCGTCGGCGTCGATCTTGATGCCGAAGCGTTTCTGGATGGCCAGGCCCAGCTCCAGGGCGTCCACCGAGTCCAGGCCCAGACCTTCGCCAAACAGGGTCTGCTCGGCGCCGATGTCCTCGGGGCTCAGGTCTTCCAGGCCCAGGGCCTCGATGATCAGGGTTTTGATCTCAAGCTGTAGTTCGCTCATCTTTGGCGAGCTCCTGTATGAAGTGCTGGTGCAAAAAGTCGTTCAGTTTACGCGAGGCGACCGGGGGGGCGCCTAGCGCTGCGAAGCGCTGCGGGTCGATATCCTCGCCGACCCGCAGGCGGATATGAAAGCGACGCGACGGAATGCGGTACCAGGGCTCGGCCTTGGTCAGCGTGGTGGGGCTGACGGTGATCACCACGGGCGTGATCACCCGGGCGCCGCGCAGGGCGATGGCCGCCGCGCCGCGGTGAAAGTCTGGCGCCTGCCCCGGCGTGGTGCGCGTGCCCTCGGGAAACACCACCAGGGTCTGACCGTCCTTCAGGGCGGCGGCGGCCTCGTCGAGCATGTCCATACTGCCGCTGTTGCTGATGTACTGGGCGGCGCGTACGGGGCCGTGCATGAAGGGGTTGTCCCACAGGCTCTGCTTGACCACGCAGTTGGTGTCGCGGATCTGCGCGATCAGCACCACCACGTCGATCAGGCAGGGGTGGTTGGCGATCACCATCTGCCCGGGCCGGCCCAGGCGTTCGGCGCCCTCGACCTGGTAGGTAAGCACGCCGCTGCGGTACATGAACTGCACGAACAGCCAGAACAGCCGGTGAATGATCCGCCGCGCGCGGCTGCGGCGCACCGCGGTATCGCCCGGCAGCAGGCCCAGCAGCGGGAAAATCAGCAGGCGCAGCACCAGCCCGCCCAGACCGAACAGGGTAAAACTCAGGCCGGTGGCGAGCAGGCGCCAGAGGTAGGGCACCTCTCTGCCCCGCCTTAGCGGTGGTGTTGCCAGGTCCATAGACGCTGCTTCCAGTGGTGCTGACAATGAGTGAGCGGGCCGGCCAGCAGCTGCAGCAGGCTCAGGGCGTGGGGCCATTCGGCTGCGGCGGGGTGTTCGCCCTCGGCCTGGCCCAGGTCCAGCTGCCAGTCACGGCCCGTAGTCAGGCGCAGGGCCAGGGCATAGGGGAAGGGCACGTCGAGAATCCAGGGTGCGTAGGCCGGTGGCGGGCTGTCTTCGGTGACCACCAGCAGCACCGAGGGCGCGCCGTCCGCCAGCAGCAGGGCGGCCTCCAGCAGGCCATGCTCCAGGCCGTCGCCTTCCCCGGCCAGCGCGGTCATCTCGCTGGTGTCGCCGCGCAGGATCGACCACAGGCCGATCACCGCGTTGTGCACCGAGAGGCTGAACTGGGTCGGCGACAGGGGTTCGCGGTTGGCCAGGTCGCCGAGTATGGCAAAGGTGCGCGGGGTTTCGCCGTGGCGCGAGACGAACACCAGCGGCTGAGGTGGTTGGCCCTCGGCCAGGGGCCAGGCGACGCTGAAAGCCATGCGGGCCAGGCGGCTGAGGCGGCGGCGCTGCAGCGCCGCAAGAAAGGTCACGTCCGGCTGCGCTTCGCTCTCCGCCGGTATCCAGGGCGCGAGGCTCCAGCGTGCCCAGTCCTGCGGGCACTCGATACCGGGGGCCCAGGCCCGCCATTGGTCGATATTGAACTGAATCACGCTGAAAGCTCTTCCCGCCCCTGACGGGCATGCAACGGTGGTTGTTACTGGACGACAGGGCGTGTCAAAGGAGCCAGCCATGGCAAAGGGCTTGCATTATCGCGACCGGAGCGGTCCCAGGCAAACATTGCGTACGCCGAGGAGACAGGAGGTGGTCAAACTGTGCACTGTTTGACACACCGCGCGCTTCGCGGCGCAGAGGTCTGGGGGTAGGCACCCTGACAGCCTTTGGTCATGGGTTGACCATACGCCTCGCCCTTGTCACGCGCTTTGCATAGAATCCCAGCATTCGACGGTGTGGAGGTGTGGCATGCGACGCGTGGTATTCAATCAGAAGGGCGGGGTGGGCAAGTCCAGCATCGCCTGCAACCTGGCGGCGGTGAGCGCGGCGGAGGGTTATCGCACCCTGCTGATCGACCTGGACGCCCAGGCCAATTCTACCCATTACCTCACGGGCCTGACCGGCGCCGAGATTCCCAAGGGCATCGCCGAGTTCTTCAAGCAGACCCTCAGCGCCGGCCCATTCGGCAAAAAGGGCCAGGTCGACATCTACGAAACGCCCTTCGACAACCTGCATGTGGTGACCGCCACCGCCGAGCTGGCCGACCTGCAGCCCAAGCTGGAGGCCAAGCACAAGATCAACAAGCTGCGCAAGCTGCTGGACGAGCTGGCCGAGGACTACGACCGGATCTACCTGGACACGCCGCCGGCCTTGAACTTCTACGCGGTGTCGGCGCTGATCGCGGCGGACCGTTGCCTGATTCCCTTCGACTGCGACAGCTTTTCGCGCCAGGCGCTGTACGGGCTGCTCGCCGAAATCGAGGAGCTCAAGGAGGACCACAACGAGGACCTGATCGTCGAGGGCATCGTGGTCAACCAGTTCCAGCCCCGGGCCAGCCTGCCGCAGCAGTTGCTCGACGAGCTGATCGCCGAGGACATGCCGGTGCTGCCGGTGTACCTGATGAGTTCGGTGAAGATGCGCGAGTCGCACCAGGCCTGCACGCCACTGATCTTTCTGGAGCCGCGGCACAAACTGACCCAGCAGTTCGTCGAGCTGCACCGGCTGCTGGAAAGCGCTGGCTGAGGGGCTACGCAGTCACGACGATCTCCCTGGGTATCGCTAGGCTCAACCCAGGCTACGCAGGCCCCTGTTTCGTAGGGTGGCGTTAGCCGCGCGCATAGCTGGGCTGGCAAACTACGCCGCGCTCGCCGCGCGGCGTAACCCACCAGAATGGCCCCGGATTGCGCCCGGCCAACCAGGTCGTTCGCCTGGGTTTCACCCTGCAACAGACGGGTCGCGCTGGATACCCGCCTTCTTCCTGCCTTCGCAGGAGTAACGGGGTATGACGAGTGAAAGGGCATTGGGCGCCCATGCGGACCGGCTTTCTAGCTGGTGACCAGGACGTCGCAGGGCGCCTTGTGCAGAAAGTGCTGCACCAGATCGCCCAGCAGGGCGCTGGCCACGGCGCCGCGGCCGCGATTGCCCAGCACCAGCAGCTGCGGTTGGCGCAGGTGGATCTGCTCCTGCAAGGTATGGGGCATGCTGCCGACCAGCACCTCGTGGGTCAGCCCAGGGCCGGTCTTGGGCAAGCGTTGCTGCTCGTCGAGTAGCAGCGTGGCGACCAGCTGACGCTGGATCGCCAGCTCGGCCTCGGCCTCGCCGTTGGCATGCTTGTCCGGCTCGAAGACATTCAGCGCATGCAGCTGAGCTTTAGCCGGCAATAGCCGGTAGGCCAGGGCCAGGGCGCTGCAGGCCCAGATGGAAAAATCCAGCGCCACCAGGGCATCCGGATAGGGCCGGTCGTCGTCGTTGGTCACCAGCAGCAGCGGAATGCTGCAATGGCGGGCGATGCGGTCCAGGGTGGTGCCGGGGAACAGCGGATGACGGTGCTGCTGGGCGCCGAGCACCAGCAGGTCGGCGCCCTGTTGCTGAACCTGGTCGAGCACCACTTCGGCCGGATGACCGGTCAGCACCATGAGCTGACTGCCCGGCGGCGCGTACTGGTTCAGGCTGGTGTCCAGGGCCTGCTGCACCACCTCCAGTTCGCGGCTCGAAAGCTGGTTGTTGGCGACATGCAGCAGGGTCAGGCTGGCGGCGTGCTGGCTGGCGAGTTGGGCGGCCCTGCGCAGGGCCAGGTCGGCGGTACTGCGTAAATCGTGGGCCACTAGAATGTGTTTGACCATGGGTCTGCAAGCCTCCTGGCGCTACCGGTGCAGATGCGCCGATCAAATATGTGTCATGCAATAGTCGGTGTTGCGGGTACGGGCAAGGTCAGCTGTCAGTGTGCCTGCGTAACTGGTACAGACCTTGACTCTGGGCAACTATTTCGCCGCGGCTGTCGAGTAACTCCAGGTCCAGACGATACTCGGCTTTTCCGGTCGCCGCCGCTTGCTCCTGCAGTCGATTTATTTCCTGGGCATCGAGTCGGGCTTCGACGCGGATATCGCCCACGGCGGGGCGGCGAAAGCGCAGGTGCATGTCCTTGACCACGGGGTAGAAGCGCTGGGTGTCGAAGCTGGTGAGAAACAGGGCGCCACCGGGTAGCTCCGCCAGGGTAAACAACGCGCCGGCGTACAGGCTGCCCAGGTGATTTTCGTTGCCGGCCATGGGCATCACCAGGCGCACATGCCCCGGGGCCATGACCTCGGCCTTGAGGCCCGTGCGCTTGACGAAGGCGATGCTCTCTTCGGTGAGCTGGCGGGCGATCTCGACGGGCAGCGGCATGGCGACTTCCTGTTGCGTGTTAGGGGGCTGGGTTCTGTCGACTGATGCCAATGGCGCCAGCAGAATGAGTAGCCTAGCGGCTTGTGGGTCAAGGGCAATGACCGCACTGCTCAGCCGGGCTGACCGAAGTGACAGCCCCTGCCGTTACACCCCTTGCTCGCGCAGCCAGGCCAGTAATTGCGGCAGGGGCAGGGCGCCGCTCTGGCGGGCCACCTCGCGTCCGGCCTTGAACAGGATCAGGCTGGGGATCGAGCGGATGCCCAGCTGGGTCGACAGCTGCGGCTGGGCCTGACTGTCGAGCTTGGCCAGTCGGCAACGGGTCGCCAGTTGCGCGGCCGCCTGTTCGAAGATGGGCGCGAAGCTGCGGCACGGTCCGCACCAGTCGGCCCAGACATCCAGCAGCAGCGGCAGGTCGCCCTTGAGCTGCTGGGCAAAGCCGGCCTGGGTCAACTCGAAGGGTGTGCCGGGCAACAGCGCGTTTTTGCAACGGCCGCAACGCGGCGTCTCGCTCAGGCGCGCGGCGGGAATACGGTTCAGGCCGTTGCAGTGCGGGCAGGGAATCAGCAGGGGATCGGTCATCGGAGTCTCCTTGTTGCGATCGGGCGGGGCGGCGCTTCGAGGTCCGCCCCTCACCAATTTACTTCGCGGCGTCCAGGGCCTGGCTAAGGTCGGCCAGTATGTCGTCGATATGCTCGATGCCGATGGACAGGCGGATCATGTCCTGACTGACGCCGGCCTTGGCCAGTTCGGTTTCATTGAGCTGGCGGTGGGTGGTGGACGCCGGGTGGCAGGCCAGGGACTTGGCGTCGCCGATATTCACCAGGCGCACCACCAGCTGCAGTGCGTCGATAAAGCGCGCGCCGGCGACCATGCCGCCGTCGATGCCGAAGGTCAGGATGGCCGCCGGGGTGCCGCGGCTGTAGCGCAGGGCCAAGGCGTGTTCGGGGTGGTCGGGCAGGCCGGCGTATTTCACCCAGGCCACCTGGGGGTGGTCCTGCAGGTAGTGCGCGACCTTCAGGGCGTTCTCGCAGTGGCGTTCCATGCGCAGGGCCAGGGTTTCCAGCCCCTGCAGGATCAGGAAGGCGTTGAATGGCGAAAGCGCGGCGCCCATGTTGCGCAGCGGTACCACCCGGCAGCGGCCGATAAAGGCGGCGGGGCCGAAGGCCTCGGTGTAGGTCACTCCGTGGTAGGAGGGGTCCGGGGTGTTGAGCAACGGGAACCGGGCTTTATGGTCGGCCCAGGGAAAGGTACCGGAGTCGACGACGATGCCGCCGATGCTGGTGCCGTGGCCGCCCATGTATTTGGTCAGCGAATGCACCACGATATCGGCGCCGTGCTCGAAGGGTCGGCAGAGCATCGGGGTGGCCACGGTGTTGTCGACTATCAGCGGCACGCCATGGCGGTGGGCTGCATCGGCCAGGGCCTGCAGGTCGACGATATTGCCGGCCGGGTTGCCGATGGACTCGCAGAACACCGCCTTGGTCCTGTCGTCGATCAGCGCCTCCAGGGCGTCGATGTCGTGGTGGGCGGCGAAGCGCACTTCGATGCCCGAGCGTGGCAGGGTATGGGCGAACAGGTTGTAGCTGCCGCCATAAAGGGTGGCGACCGAGACGATATTGTCGCCGACTTCGGCCAGGGTCTGGATGGCGTAAGTGATGGCTGCCATGCCGCTGGCCACGGCCAGGGCGCCGACCCCGCCTTCCAGGGCCGCGACGCGCTGCTCCAGGACATCGTTGGTGGGGTTCATAATCCGCGAATAGATATTGCCCGGCACCTTCAGGTCGAACAGGTCGGCGCCGTGCTGGGTACTGTCGAAGGCGAAGGAGCTGGTCTGGTAGATCGGCACCGCCACCGCCTTGGTGGTCGGGTCGGGGCTGTAACCGGCGTGGATGGCCAGGGTTTCCAGTTTCATCGGGCGTTCCTTCATGGCAAGAAAGGCCCGGAGCATGTCGGTTGGTAGGCGCTGCGGTCAATGATCCAGGACCAGGTATGTGCCTTTGCCCTGGATCGTTTGGACCTAAGGTTATGCCCAGTCACCAAGAGAGGATCTATAGGTCAGCTTAAGGCGCTGTACAGGTTGTAGACGCTGAGCAGGGTGATCAGACAGCCGATGATGATCAGCAGCGTCTTGGCATGCAGCTTCCTGCACAGCAAAGCGGCAAAGGGCGCGGCGAACAGGCCGCCGAAGACCAATCCCGCTACTAGCAGCCAGGTACTGGGCTGACCCGCCAGCAGGATAAAGGAGGTGGCGCTGGCGATGGTCAGGAAGAACTCGGCGAAGTTGACCGAGCCGATGGTGGTGCGCGGGTCGCTGCCGGAGCCGATCAGGGTGGTGGTCACCACGGGGCCCCAGCCACCGCCACCGGCCGCGTCGACGAAGCCGCCAAACAGGGCCAGTTTGGCGATGTGTTCGGGCGGCTTGCTCTGCACCCGATGACGGTAGGCCTTGCTCAGGATGTACAGCCCCATGATCAGCAGGTATGCCGAGATAAAGGGCTTGAGTACCTTGCCGTCGAACTGGGTGATGACCACTGCACCCAGAACGGCGCCAATGATGCCGGGGATCAGCAGGCGCAGAAACAGGTTCTTGTTCACGTTACCCAGTTTGACGTGGGAAATGCCGGAGAGGCCGGTGGTGAAGACTTCAGCGATATGCACGCTGGCGCTGGCAGCCGCGGGCGATGCACCGGCCCCCAGCAGGAAGGTGGTGGCGGTGATGCCGTAGGCCATGCCGAGTGCGCCATCGATGGCCTGGGCGAAGAAGCCGACTGCCACCGCGCTCCAGAACAGCGGGCTGTGCAGTGCCCCCTCGATGATTTCCAGGCCGCTGCTGGCATGGTTGCCGAAGAACAGGCGCCAGGTCAGGAACAGCATCAAGCACAGCAGGATGGATATCGCCAGCCACATGGCGAAGCGGAGAATCGGGTGGTTGGCCGGGTGCGAGACGTAGTCTTCAACAGGGGGCAAACCCAATGCTTGGTGTTCGCTGTTGACCGGACCTGGTGTGAAATCAAGATCGCGGATTTTCATATGCGGCGGACCTGAGCAGAAGGGAAGACAGCCTTGGCAGGCCGCGCAGGGCGCCAAGATAGTAGCCTTTTCTTAGAGAGTCTAAGATTGTTTATCGAGGTTTATATGCGTTTTTGTTATTTATAGGCGCTGTACCGCTCGCCTGCCCGTGCACTGTGTCTGGTGCTGGTCCCGGCTGCGGAGCAGTCTCTGTGGATCAATCCATGACGAGGCGGAGGGTGGGATGCGCACACTCGGGGTACTGGGCGGAATGAGCTGGGAGTCGACGGCGACCTATTACCGCTTGCTCAACCAGGGCGTGCGTGAGCGTCGCGGCGGGCTGCATTCGGCGCCGCTGCTGCTGCATTCGGTGGACTTCGCCGGGATAGCCGCATTGCAGCGAGCGGGCGACTGGCGTGAAGCGGGTAGCCAATTGGCCGCCGCCGCCCAGGGCCTGGAGCGGGCCGGGGCCACGGCGCTGCTGCTGGCCACCAACACCATGCACAAGGTGGCGCCGGCCATTGAGGCGGTGGTGGGCATTCCGCTCTTGCATATCGGCGATGCGGTCGGTCAGACCTTGCGGCGTCAGGGCATCGAGCGCGCGGCCCTGCTCGGTACACGCTTTACCATGCAGGAAGCGTTTTACCGGGACCGCCTGAGCCAGCGCTTCGGCATCGAGGTGCTGGTGCCGGACGCCGAGGGCATGGCGGAGATCGACCGGGTGATCTTTGCCGAGCTGTGCCAGGGGGTGTTTTGCGAGCGGGCCCGCGTCTTTTACCTGGACTGCCTGACGCGGCTGCGCGCCCAGGGCGCCGAGGCGGCCATTCTGGGCTGTACCGAAATCGGCCTGCTGCTCGAGGGCGTGGCATCCCCCTTGCCGCTGCTCGACAGCACTGAATTGCATGTGGCGATGGGCTTGGACTGGCTGCTGGACGACTGAGGGCCTGGAGGCAGGCGGCGCCGATGCCGCGTACCCGGGAGTACGGGTTTGGTGTAGCGCTGGATACCCGCTTGCGCGGGTACGACGGCTGGACGCGACCAGGGCTGCGCCGCGCCCCAGGTGTCAGGACGGCGGATCCAGCGCCATGGCGCGGACCTGGAGCTGCTCGTTGGCCTCGAAGTCCTGCTCGATCAGGCCCTCGATGGCGCGCTGTTGATCCTGGGGGCTGAGCCCCGACTGGCGGATGGCCGCGCGCGCCTGGTCGAAGGCCTCCAGCCGGCCGGCCCAGGCGGCTTGCCGGCGGTCCAGCTCGCCCAGGGCCGTGGCGGCTTGCGGGCCGAGACGCCGGGCGCGCAGCTGGAACAGGGCTTCGGCGCTGGCGCCCTGGCTTTTCAGGGCTTCGGCCTCTTCATACAGCTGGGTATGCCGGGTGACCTCCTCCCGGGCCAGGCGTACGGGTTCGGGTAACTGCAGTTCCAACTGCGCAATCGCTTGCTGGCGCTGGTCCGGATCCAGGTCCTTGGGCAGTGCCAGGTACTGCTGCATATAACGGTCGTAGTGTTCCTCTTCGGCAAAGAACGCCTCATGTTCCTGCGCCGAGAAGTGCGCCTGGCGCAGGCTCAGCAAGTGCTGCTGTCGCGCGGTCACGGCGTCCAGGGAGTAATCGCCGGCGCTGGAGGCGAGAACCGGTAGCCGATCCAGGTCGGCCAGGGCCAGTTTGTACTCGACATAGCGGCGCAGCAGGTCGCGGGCCTGACCCAGGGCGACGCCTTGCAGCTGTTCGGCCAGGGCCTGGCTGATACGCCCCAGGGTGTGTTCCAGGGGCTCTTCCAGCAGGGCCGAAAGGTAGAACTCGAACAGGTGCAGGATATCGGCGTGCAGCACCAGGTTGCCGTCGGCGTCGGTCTGCAGCCGGACATCGTGGCTGGAACCTCGCAGGGACGGCGGTAAGGGTCCCAGGCTGGGCAACGCCTCGAGGGGCGTGGCGGCGAGCGTCTGGTTGACCTGACGCACGGCGGCCGGACTCTCGGCGTCGCGCGCACTCGGCGGACCGGCCGGGGGTGCCAAGGGCTCGACGGGCTGCCAGCCCAGGGTTGCCGCGGCCAGCACGGCCATCAGGGCGCTCGCGGCGCCCAATAACGGAAGCTTGCCCATGGCGGGTCCTCCGGCGGCGTCGGCCGGGCCGACGCCGCCTCCAGTTTAGAGGCCGGCTTGCTTGAGGCGGGTGGCGTGGTTCTTGAACAGGGTCTTGGGGTTGCTTTCGAACCAGGACACCACGCCGAACATCTGGTTGTTGATGTCGAGATGGTTCATCCAGTAGTTGTCCTTGATGACCTTGCCGAAGTGGTTGGCGCAGACGCCGGTCACGCCGTCGTTGCTTTCGAAGCCGAAGGCCAAGCCGGTCAGGGAGAACAGCGCATCCGAAGGGTCTAGGACATTGGTCAGGCGCGAGTTACCGCCCCAGGAATACAGATTGATGCGCTGGCCGCCGAGGGTCACGCTGTCCGGACCCACGCCGCAGCGCTGGGTCGGCAGGCCGGCCGGGAAACGGGCGTTGAAGGACGCGGCGCCTTGCTTGTTGAATTCGGCGAGCATGGCGTTGATGTTCGAGCGGCTGGCCTTGTTGTTGGAGAAGAGGTTCACCATGTTGCCCACGGCGTTGGCGAAGGCTTCGAACGCGATGCCCTGCAGGGTGCCGGGCGCGGCGAGGCCGGTCATGATGTCGGCCAGGGGCGAACCGGTGTGCGGAGTCGCCATGGTGGTCACGGACGCCACCAGGTCAGGGCGCACGCTCATGACATAGCGCGAGGTGATGCCGCCCTGGCTGTGGGCGAGCAGGTTGAATTTCTGAATGCGCCCATTGGAGCCGACCTTGATGCTGTCCAGCTGGTTGATCAGCTGCTGGCCGCGGGAGACGGAATTTTCGAAGGCATTGATCTTGGGGACGTAGACCTCGTTGCCCTGGGACTGCAAGGCGCCGGGAATCTGGTACCAGTAATCGATCATGGCGATGCTGTCGAAGGCGAAAATGCCGGGCACCAGCACCAGGGGATGTTTGGTATAGGCGGCCTGGCAGGCCAGTGAAACACTCATCAACAGGCCGCTGAGGGCCGCGAGCAGTACCTTGTGCATAAGGGGTCTCCTTTCGTTTTATTATTTTTGTTCGAGCACGACAACGGTCAGCGCACCTTGATGCGGGTGGGCTGTGCCATGGTAATGGGGTGGGCCGGTGCTGTATTTCACCTAAATGGGGGGGGTGTTTGGGCGCCAGGAGGGCTGGAGTCGCAGCGTTTTAGGACGAATTAGGGCGAAACCCAGCGCCGAACCGGGTTGTGTCGGCCGGCGGCGCTACCCGGCCTGCGACTCGAACAGGCGGCCCGACCTGCGAGGCCCGACCTACGCGGCCCGGCCTGCGCGGCCCGGCCCATTCGAGCAGTTACCCCGGCTATGGGCTGCTCAGGAGGAGCAGCTGATTTCCAGGTGCTTGCCCCATTCCGGCGGGCGTTCGGCGTAGGTTTGCATGCCGGGCTGTTCGTCGAAGGGGCGGCTGAGTACCTGGTGCAGTTCGCGGACCGGGCCGTAGTCGCCGCGTTCGGCGGCGTCTATGGCCTGTTGCGCCAGGTAGTTGCGCAGCACATAGCGCGGATTGGCCGCGTGCATGCGTGCGCGCCGCTGCTCCTGATCGCGCCCTTCCGCTTCGCTGCGGACGCGGTAGTCGGCGGCCCAGGCATCGAAGCCTTTCAGGTCGACGAAGTCTTCGCGCAGCCGGCTCAGCGCCTGCGGCGGGGCGCTGTCGCCCAGCTCGCGGAAGAACCGCGCATAGTCCACGGCGCTGCTCTGCATCAGCTGCAGCAGGCGCTCGATCAGCGCCTGGTCGCCGTCCTGGCTCTGGATCAGGCCCAGGCGCCGGCGCATCAAGTCCAAGTAGTGGGCCTGGTAGCGCGGCAGAAACAGCCCGAGGCTGTCGCGCAGGGCCTCCACGGCGATCAAGGGCGTGAGTGCCTGAGCCAGGGCCGAGAGGTTCCAGTGGGCGATCGGCACCTGGTTCTCGAAGGCGTAGCGGCCCTCGTGGTCGGAGTGGTTGCAGATATGCCGGGCATCGAAATCGTCGAGAAAGGCATAGGGGCCGTAGTCGAAGGTGATGCCCAGGATCGACATATTGTCGGTGTTCATCACCCCGTGGCAGAAACCGTAGGCCTGCCAGCGGGCGGTCAGTTCGGCGTTGCGCTCGACGATGTCGCGAAACATCGCCAGATAGGGCTCGGGTTGTCCCCGGCAGTCGGAGAAATGACAACTCAGCACGTGCTCGGCCAGTTCCTTGAGCCGCTCGTGTTGCTGGGTGTAATAAAAATACTCGAAATGGCCGAAGCGCACATGGCTGGGCGCCAGGCGAAGCAGCATGGCGGCGCGCTCCTGTTTCTCGCGCCAGACCGGGGTGCTGGAGGCGATCACGCACAGCGCGCGGCTGCTGGGAATGCCCAAGGCATGCAGGTGTTCGCTGGCGAGAAACTCACGGATCGACGAGCGCAGCACCGCGCGGCCGTCACCCTGACGCGAATAGGGCGTCTGCCCGGCGCCCTTGAGGTGCAGGTCCCAGTGCTCGCCCGCGGCATTCACCACCTCGCCCAGCAGCAGGCCACGGCCGTCGCCCAGGCGCGGGTTGTAGCTGCCGAACTGGTGCCCGGAATAGACCATGGCCCTGGGCTCGGCCTCGGCCCACAGCTTGTGCCCGGCGAACAGCTGCGCGAACAGCGGGTCGTCGGCCACGGCCGGGTCCAGGTCCAGCAGGGCCATGGCCGCGGGGCTGGCCACCACCAACTGTGGGTCGGCGATGGGCTCGGGCAGCACCGCGCTGGAAAAGGCGTCGCCCAGGCGGGCGAAGCGGTTGTCGAAATGCAGCTCGGTCAGCGATTTCAAGCGCAGGCCTCCGTTCGGTCCGGTGATGCTGGGACCCGGGCAGAGCGGTGAGGGTTCAGGCCCCGCTCTGTTCTGGCGTTTCGGCCAGCTCGGGTTCGGGGGGTTCGGCCGGCAGTTTGTCCGGCTGCTGCTTGTTCAGGTCCACCAGGCTCTGCGGCTCGCCGGCCACCAGCTGGGCTTCCTGGCCCTTGAGGTTCTTGACGAAAATATCCATCTGGTTGTAGGCCATCTCCACCCCGTGCTCGCGGAAGCTCTCGGTAATGCGGGTGAGGATCTCGCTGGTGGAAGCGTTGCGGTCGCCCAGTTCGCGCACATGGAAGCGCAATTCGTAGTCCAGGGTGCTCTGGCTGATGGTCAGGAAAAAGATCAGCGGTTCCGGGTCGCGCAGCACCCTCGGATTCTCCGTCACGGCCTGCATCATCAGCTTGCGTGCCAGCACCAGGTCGCTGTCATAGGCCAGGCCGAGCTTGATGATGACCCGGGTCACGGTGTCGGTCAGCGACCAGTTGATCAACTGGTCGGTGACGAAGGTCTTGTTCGGCACGATGATGTCTTTGCGGTCGAAGTCGGTGATGGTGGTGGCGCGGATGCGGATCTTGCTCACCGTGCCGGACAGGTTGCCGATGGTCACCACGTCGCCGATGCGTACCGGGCGCTCGAACAGGATGATCAGGCCGGAGATGAAGTTGGCGAAGATCTCCTGCAGGCCGAACCCCAGGCCGACCGAGAGCGCCGCCACCAGCCACTGCAGCTTGTCCCAGCTGACGCCCAGGGCCGACAAGGTGGTGACGAAACCGATGGCGGCGATGGCATAGGACAGCAGGGTGGTGGTGGCATAAGCGCTGCCCTGGGCCAGGTTCAGGCGCGACAGCACCAGCACCTCCAGCAGCCCCGGCAGGTTGCGCGCTAGCGCAACGGTGAGGCCGATGATCACCAGGGCGCCGAGCAGGTCGCTGAGGCTGATCGGCACCACGCTGGCGAGTTCGCCGCTGCCGCTGGTGTAATTGTAGAGCGTGATGTTGTCCAGGTAGGCGAAGACCGAAATCAGGTCGGCCCAGACCCAGTACAGGCCCGCCACGAAGGCGCCGAGCAGGGTCAGGCGGATCAGGCGCAGGGACTGCTGGTTGATCTGCTCGATATCCAGGGTGGGTTCGGCGATCACTTCCACGCCTTCGGGGCCTTCCTTGGCCTGGCTGTTGCGTTTGGCGATGGCGCGCTGATAGGCCAGGCGCCTTGCCGCGACGCCCAGGCCGCGGATAAAGGCGGCCTCGATCACCAGCCAGAACATCAGCAGGTAAAGGGTATCGATCAGCCGGTCGCTGAGCTTGAGCGCGGTGTAGTAATAGCCGAAGCCCACCGCGACGATCAGGGCGATCGGCAGGGCGATAAAGAGCGCGCCCAGCAACAGGCGGAACAACGAGGCGCGCTCGCGCATCGGGCCGTCGAGCAGCAGGCGGGTCAGCAGCCAGGTCATCAGGCCGTAGCAGGACAGGACCACCAGGACCCCGATGACATCCCGTGCCAGGGCCGCCGGCTGGTGTTCGGCGATCGCGACCACGGCCACCAGGGCCATGACCACCAGGCCGAGACGACGGATATGAGCGCGCAGAAACATCACTTGTGGCCGCGACCAGTGGAAATGCATCTCCGCCATGCCGCCCGGCGCC
Source organism: Pseudomonadota bacterium (assembly GCA_040385585.1). Lineage (GTDB taxonomy): Bacteria > Pseudomonadota > Gammaproteobacteria > Pseudomonadales > Pseudomonadaceae > Aquipseudomonas. The sequence continues at coordinate 19,239 of JAZKHB010000070.1, forward strand.
AGGATGCGGTAGGCGGTATAGAACACCAGCCAGGCCTTGGCCATCTCGTACAGGGCCGCGCCCAGGTTGGCGTTCTGTCCGCGGGCATCCATCTGCAGGGCAAAGCCGCAGAGTGCCAGGAACAAGGCCACCGGCAGGGCCAGCAGCACGTTGAACAGCAAGGCCAGCGGCGTGTGCAGTTGGCTGTCATGCTTGAAGTGGCCGATGTCCTGGTGCACGTCGCGCAGCTTCTGGTAGATCAGGGTGCGTTTCCACAGCAGGGCGCCGATCAGCAGCAGCAGCGGCAGAAACAGCAGAGGGCGTTCGCTCAGGCCCTGCCCCAGCTCACGCATGCCATCGCCCCAGGGAAAATCGCTGGCCTGAGTGGCGAGCCGCTTGGGCAGGTTTTTCAGCCATTTCAGGCTTAGCGCCTTGTTGCTGGGGATCCAGAACATCTGCTCGTCGAGGGTATTGCTCAATACCTCGGCGGTGCTCTGCAACTGCTTCTGGCCCAGCTGCAGGGTGATGGACTCGTTGAGTCGGGCATTGAGTTCGCGGTTGAGCTGCTCCAGCAGCCCACTGCGGGTGACGGCCAGCTCCAGCAGGGCTTTGCGCAATTGCGGTGTGACAGCCTCCGCCGGCTGCGTGGCTAGCAGTTGCTCGACATAGGCTTCGGGGCTGCCGAACTGATTGCGCTGCTGGTTGAGTTCGAACTGGTAGAGGCGGATGTCGGCGATCTCGTCGGCCAGCTCGTTGTCCATTTCCAGTTGCGGCAGGGCTTGCTTCTGTTGGTAGAGGATCTTGGCCAGCAGCAGGCTGCCCTCGAGCACGCTGATCTGTTCCTCCAGGGCCTGATCGCTCTGGACCAGGCTGTCCAGTTGCTGTTTGGTCTGCAGGTTCTGCTGGGTCAGCTCGTTGAGCCGCTCGGTGGTGCGCAGCAGGTAATCGGAGAGTTTGAGGTTGGTCGCGCTTTCGGTCGCCACCAGGGTGTCGGAGCCGGCCTTTTCGGCTTCCAGGGATTGCTCGGCAAAGGTCTTTTCCGACAGGGTGCGGCGCTTGTCGTTGATCAGCGCCTGCAGGTCGATGCTCTCCTGTTCCAGACGGCCGATGCGCAGTTCGAGCAGGTCGCGCTTGCTGGTGCCCAGGTCCTGCAACAGGTTGTTGCTAGCCAGCTCCTGGCGGCGCAACAGGGTCAGGCTGTTCAGGGCGGCCAGCTCGGCGCCAAGTCGGTCGCGCTGTTCGGCATTCAGGGACGCACCCTTTTCCTTGCCGGTTTTCAGCGCGGTGTTGATGTCCTGGACACGGGTCTGATTGCTGCTGATTTCAGCCTGGGCCCGCTCGGGGCGGGTCTGGGCGGTGATGGCCAGGCTATTGGCCTCGGCCAGTTCCTGCTGCCATTGACTCAGTTGAGTGCTGCGCTCGGCCAGCAACTGTTCCAGCTGCGGCACCGTCTGCTTGGCGTAGCGTGTGGCGACCGGCGGCAAGGGGGCGCCGGTCTTGAGCCGGCCGAGCTCGCGCTGGGCCTCGGCAATCAGGCGTGGCGCCGCCTGGAGCTGGCGCTTGAGGGCCTGGATGCGCTCCTCGCTCTCGGCCTGGCTCTTCAGGTAGTCCAGGGTCTGCTCGAGGCTCTGCTGCAGGGCCTTGTGTTCGGCTTCCGGCAGCTTGCGGTCGGGCAGGCTGTCCAGCTTGCCTTGCACGACGTCGCTCGTCGGCGGGCCTTCGGCTACCGCATTGGCCTGGAACAGGCTGAGGCAGAGCCCCAGCAGGATGACATTCAAGGTAGTGCGCAAGACTGGCATGGTGGCTGGCTGAGGCTCGTAGAGAGAAGAAGGTGGGCAAGGGCGCCGAGTTTACAGGCCGTTGAAAGCGCTAGCGAGCGGCGACGCAGCTGTGAATGGACAATCAAATGCCGCACTTGATCCGCGGGGACGCCTCACGCTTGCCCATGGGGCCTTATGGCGTGCGGTCGCCCCCTGGAAAATACGGCGCGGTTTTCGGCCTGCGGGCGCAGGGGAAGGCGCCCGGGATGCTCGACGGTCGGTTACAGGAAAAGCCCGGGCCCAGGGCGCGCACCTTCGGGAAACTTGACCCCGACCTTGCGGATCTTGTTGCCTTCCATGGTGGCGACTGTCCAGGTCAGGCCGTTCCACTCCACCTGGTCGCCGATCACCGGTTCGCCGCGGATCTCGTGTGCGATAAACCGGCCCAGGGGCTGGCTGCCATCGACCCCCTCGAGTTTCAGGCCGTAGAGCGCGGCCACTGCGCTCAGCTCGGCATCGGCCTCGAGCACGAAGTCGCCGAAAAAGCGCAGATCCAGGCCGCGCTTGGGCGCCTGGCTGAAGAGTTTGCCCAGAGCCGGCAGGTCATGCTCATGGCCGATCACGCAAAGCAGGTCGTCGGCGTCCAGGGTGGTGCTGCCGGTGGGGTGCAAGAGTTCGGTGCCGCGAAACAGGGCGGCGATGCGGGTGCCCTCGGGCATCTTGAGGTCACGCAGTGGCGCGCCGATACACCACTTCTGTGCCCCCAGGCGGTAGACGAACAGCTCCCACTCGCTGGTGGGGTGCAGTTCCAGGCCGGCGCGGGAGATAGGCACCGGCTCCGGCGGCACCGTGACCCGCAGCCACTTGGCCACCCAGGGCAGGCTGGTGCCCTGGAGGATCAGCGACACCAGCACGATAAAGAAGGCCAGGTTGAAGAACAGCTGGGCGTTGGGCAGGCCGGCCATCAGCGGGAACACCGCGAGGATGATCGGCACCGCGCCGCGCAGGCCGACCCAGGCGATAAAGCCTTTTTCCCGGTCATGGAAGGCGCGGAACGGCCAGAGGCCGACCAGCACCGAGAGGGGACGGGCAATCAGGATCATCCACAGCGCCAGCCCCAAGGCGGGCAGGGCGATGGGCAGCAGTTCGTGGGGGGTCACCAGCAAGCCGAGGACCAGGAACATGCCGATCTGCGCCAGCCAGGCCATGCCGTCGAGCATGTGCAGGATGCCGTGGCGCGAGCGGATCGGCCGGTTGCCCAGCACCAGGCCGCACACGTATACGGCGAGAATCCCGCTGCCGTGCAAGGTGTTGGTCAGGGCGAAGATCAGCAGCCCGCCGCTGACCACCAGCAAGGGGTAGAGCCCGTGCGCCAGGTGAATACCGTTGATCAACTGCAGCAGCAGCCAGCCACCGATCAGCCCCAGCAGGGCGCCGATGCCGAATTCGCTGAGCAGATGGCCGACGAAGCTCAGGCTTATGTCGCTCTGCCCGCTGGCCAGCATGCCGATCAGGGTCACGGTGAGAAACACCGCCATGGGGTCGTTGCTGCCGGACTCGATCTCCAGGGTGGCGCTGACCCGTTCGTTCAGGCCCTTGCCGCCGAGCAGGGAAAACACCGCGGCGGCGTCGGTGGAGCCGACGATGGCGCCGATCAGCAGACCTTCCAGCAGGCTCAGGTCGAACAGCCAGGCGGCGGCCATGCCGGTCAGGCCGGTGGTGATCAGGACGCCGACCGTGGCCATCGACAGGGCGGGCCAGAGCGCCACGCGAAAGCTCGAGACCCGGGTGCGCAGGCCACCGTCGAGCAGGATAATGGCCAGGGCCAGGTTGCCCACCAGGTAGGCGGTGGAATAATCGCTGAACAGGATGCCGCCGGGTCCGTCGACCCCGGCAGCCATGCCGACGGCCAGGATGATCACCAGGATGGGGATGCCCAGGCGCGACGACAGGGAGCTGACCAGGATGCTGGCGCCGACCAGAAACGCACCAATCAAGAACAGACTGTTGATGGTGCTGGCGTCCAAGGCGTACTCCGGGGGCTGGAAAGGCGAGGCGGTATCCCGCTATGCAGGGTACATGCCAGGGATTCTAACCCGCGCCTTCTCCCCTCTGTCAAAAAAACGCCCCGCACAGGGCTGGGCGTGGTTTTGCAAGGCATTCAGCGGCTTAGAACCAGGTCTCGCGCATGCTCAGGCAGGTGTCGTCGCGGGCCTCGAGTAGCGCCAGGTCGTGATGGCAGCTCGGCACTTCCCAGGTCAGGAAATAGCGCGCGGCCTGCAGCTTGCCCCGGTAGAAGTCCGCATCGGCGGCATTGCCTTCGCCGTTGTCGAGCCGCGCCAGGCCCTGTTCGGCGCGTAGCGCCTGCTCCAGCCAGCGCCAGCCGATCACCGTATGGCCGAACGCCTTGAGGTACAGCGCCGAGTTCGCCAGGCCCTGGTTGACCTTGCCCTGGGCCAGGTCGCCGAGCAGGGCCAGGGTCACCACGGACAGGCGCGCCAGCAGTTGCTCCAGCGGTTGGCGCAGCGCGGTTAGCGAGTCGTACTCGGCGGCGGCGCGGCAGCTGGCCTGGATCAGGCCGGTGAGCTGCTTGAGCCCCGCGCCGCCGTTCTGGCTGACCTTGCGCCCCAGCAGGTCCAGGGACTGGATGCCGTGGGTGCCTTCGTGGATCGGGTTCAGGCGGTTGTCGCGGTAGTACTGCTCCACCGGGTAGTCGCGGGTGTAGCCGTGGCCGCCGAGGATCTGGATGGCCAGCTCGTTGGCCTTGAGGCAGAACTCCGAGGGCCAGGACTTGACGATGGGCGTCAGCAGGTCCAGCAGCTCCAGTGCGCTCTTGCGCTGCGCCTCGGTCTCCAGGGTCAGGCTGTCGTCGAACAGCCGGGCGGCATACAGGCCCAGGTCGAAGGCGCCTTCCACATAGGCCTTCTGGGTCAGCAGCATGCGCTTGACGTC
>JAZKHB010000070.1:23939-30396 GCA_040385585.1 Pseudomonadota bacterium
TGACGTCGGCGTGCGGGATGATCGGCGTCGGCGCAGTGGTCGGGTCCTTGCTGTCCGGCAGGCGCCCTTGCGGCCGCTCGCGGGCGTAGTCCAGGGAGTAGAGGTAGCCGGCGTAGCCGAGCATTACCGCGCCCATGCCGACGCCGATGCGCGCCTCGTTCATCATCTGGAACATATAGGACAGCCCGGCATGGGGCTTGCCCACCAGGTAGGCCACGCACTGGCCGTTGTCGCCGAAGTTCAGGGCGGTGGAGGTGGTGCCGCGCCAGCCCATTTTGTGGAACAGGCCGGCCAGCAGCACGTCGTTACGCGGGCCCAGGCTGCCGTCGTCGTTGACCAGGAACTTGGGCACGATAAACAGCGAGATGCCTTTCACCCCGGGCGGCGCGTCCGGCAGCTTGGCCAGCACCATGTGCACGATATTCTCCGACAGCGGATGGTCGCCGCCGGAAATGAAGATCTTGTTGCCCTTGAGGCGGTAGCTGCCGTCCGCCGCCGGCTCGGCCCGGGTGCGGATATCCGACAGGGAGGAGCCGGCGTGGGGCTCGGTCAGGGCCATGGTGCCGAAGAAACGCCCCTCGATCATCGGCTGCAGAAAGCGCTGCTTCTGCTCCTCGCTGCCGAAGCTCTCGATTAGGTTGGCCGCGCCCATCGTCAGGAAGGGGTAGGAGGTGGTCGCCGCGTTGGCCCCCTGAAAGTGCGCGAAACAGGCCTGGGACAATAAGTTAGGCAGCTGCATGCCGCCGTCCTCGAAGCCGCGCGTGGCATTTAGAAAGCCGGCCTCGAGAAAGGCTTCCACCGCCGGCTTGACCTCGGGGATCAATACCGCGGCGCCGTCCACGTATTCGGGCTCGTGCTCGTCGCCCTTGCGGTTGTGTGGCGCGAAGAATTTTTCGGCGATGCTGCGCGCCGTGCCGATGGCGGCGTCGAAGGTCTCGCGGCTGTGGTCGGCGAAACGCTCGCGCTGGGTCAGGGCCTCGGCATCCAGCACTTCGTAGAGTTCGAAGGCCAGGTTGCGGGAGCTGAGCAGGGTCTCGGACATCGGGCGTGCCTCTGGCGGTGGAATGGGCGGGATATGCCGGCAGTCTAGGCCGCGGGCCCGGCACCGCCTAGCACCATCCAGGGCGGTGATGGCGGGCTAGAACCGAACAGGCGTTTGAAAGTCGCAGGCGCGCGCCGCGCCGCCTGTCGTGCGCCGCGGCCTGTTAGACTGCGCGGCTTCCCGGCGCTGCGCGCGCTCCCCGCGCGCCGCCCCGCTGCCCAAGGACACCGCTCGATGAATTACCGCCATGCCTTCCACGCCGGCAACCATGCCGACGTATTCAAGCACCTGTGCCTGTCCCGGCTGTTCGCCCTGCTGGGGCGCAAGGACGCGCCGCTGGCCTACCTCGACAGCCATGCTGGCGTGGGCCTGTACGACCTCAAGGGCGACCAGGCCAGCCGTACCGGCGAATGGCATCAAGGCATCGAGCGGCTGTGGCTGGCCAAGGACGCGCCGGTCCTGGCGGCCGACTACCTGGGCGTGCTGCGCGAGCTCAATCCCGACGGGGCGCTGCGTTACTACCCCGGCTCCCCGGAGTTGGCGCGCCAGCTGAGCCGGCCCCAGGACCGCCTGCATTTCAACGAAAAGCACCCCGAAGACGGGCTGCTGCTCAAGGACAATATGAAGCGCGACCGCCGCGTGTCCGTGCACCTGGGCGAGGGCTGGCATGTGCCGCGGGCCCTGCTGCCCACGGCGGAAAAGCGCGCCCTACTATTGATCGACCCGCCCTTCGAGCAGGACGACGAACTGCAGCGCTGCGCCCAGGCCCTCAAGGACAGCATCGCCCGCATGCGTCAGACGGTGGCGGTGATCTGGTACCCGATCAAGGAACAGCGCAGCCTGCGGCGCTTCTACCTGGACCTGGAAAAATCCGGCGCGCCGAAACTGCTGCGCGCCGAACTCTACGTGCACCCGGCCGACGACGCCCAACGCCTGAACGGCTCCGGCCTGATGATCGCCAACCCGCCCTGGGGCCTGGAAGAAGAACTGCAGGCCCTGCTGCCTTGGCTGGCCAGCACCCTGGGCCAGACCCAGGGCGGCTGGCGCACCGATTGGCTGATCGAGGAAAAGGCCGGCTGAGGGTCTGGCGCTACGAGCGGGTCTGGTCGATGCCTTACCCGCCTCGCCGGGCGGTGCGGGGCTTGGGCCCTCTTCAGGTGGCGGCTAGTGAATGCAATTGCTACCGACCGCGCACTTCTGCAGGCTGCTCGTGACAACCCAGGTGCCGATCTATAGGCTACCTAAGCTTAATGGCCTTCTGCTGCCATTCTCCAGCCAGCGCCAGGCTGATCGCTTTCAAAAGGACTTGATGATGTGTAGTGCCGTTTATAAGCTCAGCCCTCGATCGAGGCGCCCATGCGCGGTTCGACGCCGGCCTGCCCGGTTGGAGGGCGGCTCAGAGTCAAAAATTATCCCGCAATTAAAAAATACATCGCTATGTATGCCTACAGCACCCAGGGCTTCGGAGTTTGTTCGCGTGTCGGTTGCCTGTGAAGCATCCAGCCGGCCCCAGGCGCGCACTCTGATCACCACCTGGCAGCCGACCCTGAACCTGCGGACCACGGTCAGCGAGCTGACGCGCACCGCCACCTGCCACTACGACACCCAGGGCTGCTCCACGGGCCAGACCGTGACCGAGCGCTGATTAATACTATTAAGGCGGTGATTTTTGAATTTTAAATATATTAAGTTTGTTGCGCTGCTTTTAGTTTCTGGGAATGTCTATGCTGACGTGTATGGCTGGTATGCAAGTCGCTATCCAAATGTGTCCTTTGCTGTGCCGATTGAAGCATGCCATGCATCAGCTAAGGGGCTTATGAAGGCCACGCCAGAGTATATAGACTATAAAATTGACTATTTTCTGCCTAAAAGCTTTTATCGAAATATTGTGACTGGCTTTAACTGCAAGGTTAAGTTTGCATACATTTATAGTGGGTCGACCATAGTCTGGGGTGGCTGGTCTGAAGTTGTTAACCGGACGGGAGACACCTGCCCACCCGATACGGTTATAAACCCCTTGACCGGCATATGCGGCAACGACCCCGACAAGGGCGATCCCGGCCCTTGTCCCGCGACCTCCAGTGGCGGCGGTGGCACGGGCGGGCCGGGCGCGGGCGGCGGGCCTTCGAGCCGGGGCCCGACTCCCAAGGCCGGCAACCCGATCAATTTTGCCGTGGGCAACAAGTACCAGGACGAGCTCGACTACGCCGGCCCGCGGCTGGGCTTTTCCCGGGCTTATAACAGCCTGGACGGCTTGTGGCGTCACCGCTATTCGACGAGCCTGCGTATTGCCTCGTCTGCCGTGGCCCTGGTGCAGGCGGACGGCCGCGAAGTGTTTTTCAAGGTCAACGGCACGACCATCACCGCTCCGCTCGCCGAGCTGGGCCGCCTGGAAAAGACTGGCACCACTTGGGCCTACCATTCGCCGGGCAACGCGGTGTTGCGCTTCGACGAGCAGGGCCGGCTGACCCGCTGGGAATACCCCCTGGGTCATCAGCAGCTGAGCTACGGCGCCAATGGTGTCACGGTGACCGACCACCTGGGCCATGGCCTGAGCTTTAGCGCCCGGGCGGATGGCCAGCCGCTGAGCCTGAGCGCCGACGGGGTGCAGATCACTTATGGCTACGATGCCAACCAGCGCCTAAGCCAGGTCAGCCGCACCCAGGGCGGCCAGGCCACGCAGCGCCAGTACCATTACGAAGACCCGCGCGATACCAAGCTGCTGACCGGCATCACCGACGAGCGTGGCGTGCGCTATGCCACCTGGGCCTACGACGACCGCGGCCGTGCGACACTCAGCGAGCATGCGGGCGGCACCGAGCGCGCCGAGGTGGCGTATAACGCCGATGGCTCGCGCACCGTGACCAACGCGCTGGGCAAGCAGACCACTTACCGCTTTACCCGCATCGACGGCAGCGCACGGATCACCGCCGTGGAAGGCCAAGCCTCGGCCAACTGCCCCTTGAGCAACTCGAGCTTCACCTACGACAGCCGTGGCCTGCTCAAAACCAAGACCGACAACAAGGGGCACTTGACCACCTACGTCTACAACACGAGGGGCCTGGAAGAGTCGCGCACCGAGGCTTCGGGCAGCGCCCAGGCACGGACCATCACCACCACCTGGCACCCGACCCTGAACCTGCGGGCCACGGTCAGCGAGCCGGCGCGGCTCACCACCTACCACTACGACACGCAAGGCCGTTCCACCGGCCAGACCGTGACCGAACGCTAATTAATACTATTAAGGCGGTGATTTTTGAATTTTAAATACGTCAAATTTGTTGTGCTGTTTTTGGTGTCTGGCAATGTCTATGCTGATGTCTATGGCTGGTATGCCACTCGCTATCCTAATGTGTCCTTTGCTGTGCCGATTGAAGCATGTCATGCATCAGCCAGGGGGCTTATGAAGGAAGATGTCAATCAAAAATATATAGATTATAGAATTGAATATTTTCGACCTAGAAGTTTTAGTCAAAATATTGTGACAAGTTATAATTGCAAGGTTATGTTTGCATATATGTATGCCGGTTCAATAAAAACATGGGTCGGCTGGTCTGAAATCGTTAACCGGACGGGAGACACCTGCCCACCCGATACGGTTATAAACCCCTTGACCGGCATATGCGGCAACGACCCCGACAAGGGCGATCCCGGCCCTTGTCCCGCGACCTCCAGTGGCGGCGGTGGCACGGGCGGGCCGGGCGCGGGCGGCGGGCCTTCGAGCCGGGGCCCGACTCCCAAGGCCGGCAACCCGATCAATTTTGCCGTGGGCAACAAGTACCAGGACGAGCTCGACTACGCCGGCCCGCGGCTGGGCTTTTCCCGGGCTTATAACAGCCTGGACGGCTTGTGGCGTCACCGCTATTCGACGAGCCTGCGTATTGCCTCGTCTGCCGTGGCCCTGGTGCAGGCGGACGGCCGCGAAGTGTTTTTCAAGGTCAACGGCACGACCATCACCGCTCCGCTCGCCGAGCTGGGCCGCCTGGAAAAGACTGGCACCACTTGGGCCTACCATTCGCCGGGCAACGCGGTGTTGCGCTTCGACGAGCAGGGCCGGCTGACCCGCTGGGAATACCCCCTGGGTCATCAGCAGCTGAGCTACGGCGCCAATGGTGTCACGGTGACCGACCACCTGGGCCATGGCCTGAGCTTTAGCGCCCGGGCGGATGGCCAGCCGCTGAGCCTGAGCGCCGACGGGGTGCAGATCACTTATGGCTACGATGCCAACCAGCGCCTAAGCCAGGTCAGCCGCACCCAGGGCGGCCAGGCCACGCAGCGCCAGTACCATTACGAAGACCCGCGCGATACCAAGCTGCTGACCGGCATCACCGACGAGCGTGGCGTGCGCTATGCCACCTGGGCCTACGACGACCGCGGCCGTGCGACACTCAGCGAGCATGCGGGCGGCACCGAGCGCGCCGAGGTGGCGTATAACGCCGATGGCTCGCGCACCGTGACCAACGCGCTGGGCAAGCAGACCACTTACCGCTTTACCCGCATCGACGGCAGCGCACGGATCACCGCCGTGGAAGGCCAAGCCTCGGCCAACTGCCCCTTGAGCAACTCGAGCTTCACCTACGACAGCCGTGGCCTGCTCAAAACCAAGACCGACAACAAGGGGCACTTGACCACCTACGTCTACAACACGAGGGGCCTGGAAGAGTCGCGCACCGAGGCTTCGGGCAGCGCCCAGGCACGGACCATCACCACCACCTGGCACCCGACCCTGAACCTGCGGGCCACGGTCAGCGAGCCGGCGCGGATCACCACCTACCACTACGACGCTCAGGGCCGCGCCACCGGCCAGACCGTCACCGAACGCTAACCCAGAAGGACCTGAAGATGATGATCCCCGTAGTGCATCGCAGCCTGCTGGCGCTGGCCCTGGCCAGCACGCTCGGCCTGAGCAGCGCCGAGGCCGCCACGCGCGCCTCCACCACCAGCTACAACGCCCTGGGCCTGGTCGAGACCGTCGACGGCCCGCGCACCGATGTCAGCGACCTCACCACCTACGGCTACGACGCCCAGGGCAACCTGAACCGCGTGACCAATGCCCTGGGGCACCTCACCACGCTGAGCAACTTCGACGCCAACGGCAAAGCCCAGACCGTCACCGACGCCAACGGCGTGGTCAGCAGCCTGAGCTACACGCCCCAAGGCTGGCTCGCGTCGGTCAGCGTGGCCGGCAGCGTCACCGCCTTCGAGCACGACGCGGTGGGGCAGATTATTAAAGTCACCCGCGGCGACGGCAGCTGGCTGCGCTACACCTGGGACGACGCCCGGCGCCTGACCGGCATCGAAAACAACCTGGGCGAAACCATCGCCTACGACCTGGACCCCATGGGCAACCGCACCGCCCAACGCATCACCGACGCCTCCAATAACCTGACCCAGCAACAGCGCTGGGTCTACGAC
>JAZKHB010000071.1:0-12696 GCA_040385585.1 Pseudomonadota bacterium
CCATATGGTGGAAAACAACAAACTGGAAAAGGCCCGGCTCAAGGCCGAACTCAACGATCGCCTGCGGCGCTGCAACGAGGTCTCCGATACCCTGCCTGGGCAACTGATGACACCCGAGCTGAAACTGCTGTTAAGCAAACTGCTGCTGCAATTCAGCGAGCACATGCTGCCCCTGGACAAGCACAACGCGGCCCTCAAGGCGCGTATCGAGGAGTTGCGTGGCCTGATCGCCAAGGGCGAGGCGATTCCGGTGCGCAATCCGCCGCAGCCTATCCAGAGCGAAGCCAAGGCCAAGGAAATCCGTTTTTTGCTGGAAAACCTCCATGGGGTGATCAACCGTGCTGCCCAGGACAAGATGCTGGCGGCCAACGAGGCCAAGCACTGGAGCCAGGAAATTCGCCATATGCTGGTGCTGCTGCATATCGAATTCTTCACCTCGCAGGGACAACAGGCTTTGCAGCAAGGGCAGCCGGGGCAGGCCCGCCTGGCCTTCGAGCGCGGCGTGCAATACCTGCATAAGCAGAGCGATCCGGTTCGCTACCAGGCGCAGCTCAAGCAACTCGAGCGGCAGCTGGCTCAGGCCAATGCCATGGTGCTGGAAACCAGCAAACCCACCGACGCCGAGCACAACGAGCTGGCCGATGGCCTGGAGTCGCTTGAAGCCGATGCCGACTGGAAGAAGAACAACATCTACGATTGAACGGGCGTGCGCTCGGCCTGTTTTACAGAGGATACCTACCCATGAGCCTGACCGTATACGGCGCTCCGCTCTCGCCTTTCGTGCGCAAACTCCGCCTGTGCCTGGCCGAGAAAGGCCTGGAGTATCGACTGGAAGTCATCATGCCCGTCGGCCAGCCGGCCTGGTACCGCGAGCTGAGCCCGCTGGGACGGATCCCGGCGCTGAAGGACGGCGACCTGGGCCTGGCCGACTCCAGCGTGATCTGCCAATACCTGGAAGAGCAGTACCCCGACTCCACCGCGCTTTACGGCGCCAACGCCGAGCAGCGCGCCCGCGTGCGCTGGTTGGAAAAATACGCCGATTACGAGCTGGCGCCCCTGAGCACCTTCACGGTGTTCCGCAACCGCGTCTTGAAACCGACCATGGGCAAGCCGTGCGATGAAGCCGCGGTGCAGGCCGCGCTGCAGGATAAGTTGCCACCGCACTTCGACTACCTGGAACAGGTCCTGGGCAGCGCTGCCTACTTCGTCGGCGAACGCCTGAGCATGGCCGACCTGGCTTTCGCCTCCCAACTGATCAATATGGAACACGGCGGCGAGGCCCTGGATAACCAGCGCTGGCCCGGGCTGGCGGGGCTGATGCAGCGGATCAAGGCCCGCGAGTCGGTGCAGGCCGTACTGCCTGGCGAACAGCGGACCCTGGCCAAGCTGAGCGGCAAGGCCTGAGTCGCTTTGTTCGAGGCGGGCACAAACAGCCCACTCCCGGGTCTCAGCACGCGGTCGAGCGCAGAAAAATCGCCACCAGGGCCTCGATACCGGCCTGATCCTCGGCGCTGAAACGCGCCAGCCGCGGGCTGTCCAGGTCCAGCACCCCGATCAACCGATTCTGCTTGAGCAACGGCACCACCAGCTCGCTGCGCGACGCGCTATCACAGGCGATATGCCCGGCAAACGCATGCACGTCTTCTACCCGCTGGGTAAGCCGGGTCGCCGCCGCAACCCCGCATACGCCGCGGCCGAAGGGAATGCGCACGCAAGCGATACGGCCCTGGAATGGCCCGAGCACCAGCGACCCGTCGCGATTGAGATAAAACCCCGCCCAGTTCAACCCCTCCACCTCGGCAAATAGGAAAGCCGAGAACTGCGCGGCGTTAGCGATCAAGTCGCGCTCGTCGGCCAGCAGCGATTCCAGTTGCGCGGCCAGCAAGGCATAGCCGTCCAGGCCGGTACCGGCGTTATCCAGCTCGATCATGGTTGCACCTCCAGCAGTTGCAGGCCGACCCAGTGGCGGGCGAACTGGTACGCGCAACGACCGTTACGATTGCCACGGCCCAGGGCCCAACGTATTGCGGCTTTTTCCAGGTTTTCGTCCCAACGCCAGGCCAGTCCGGCCCGGCTCGCCAACATCCTCAGCCAGTGTTGCACCACCGCGAGGAAGTGGTCCTGGGTAAAGGGGTAAAAGGATAACCAGAGGCCGAAACGGTCCGACAAGGCGATCTTGTCTTCCACGGCCTCGCTGGGGTGCAACTCGCCATCGACCCGCTGCCAGTGCTCGTTGTCGCTCTGCTGTTCAGGCACCAGGTGGCGACGGTTGGAGGTGGCATACAGCAGCACGTTGTCCGGCGCCTGTTCCAGCGAACCGTCCAGCACGCTCTTGAGCACGCGGTAGTCGCCCTCTCCGGCCTCGAACGACAGGTCGTCGCAGAACAATACGAAACGCTGGGGCTCGTCGGCCAATTGCGCCACCAGCCGCGGTAGATCGGCCAGGTGATCGCGTTCGATCTCGACCAGGCGCAGGCCCTGATCGGCATACTCGCTCAGCAGGGCACGGATCAACGACGACTTGCCGGTCCCCCGCGCGCCCCAGAGCAGCGCATGGTTGGCCGGTATGCCGGCGATAAACTGCCGGGTGTTACCCGCCAATTGCTGGCATTGACGGTCCACGCCGACCAGGTCGGACAAGCGCAGATCCAGGCGCAGCTCGAGTGGCATCAGGTAGCCGCCATGCCCCTCGCGCTGCCAGCGCGCCGCCAGACTCCGCGTCCAGTCCACAGGTGAACGCGGCTGCGGCAGCAGGGGCTCGAGCCGGGCCAGTATCGACTCGGCGCGCTCGAGAAACCGATTCAAACGAGACTCCACGGGAAATTTCCTTGGCAATGGGTGACGGCGTGACTGCCGACGGACCAGGCAGATGGGCTATGCTTGTCCGGCGAACGGACAAGGTCGATTTTACTCGTTATGGATATAGCGCTCACCCAACGCCTGTCGTACAAACAGGCCAGCTTGACGGTACTGGTAGCGTTTATTCTGGGCAGCCTGCTGAGCTTCGTTCAGGTGGCCATCGATTATGCCAGTCAGGATGCCTCCATCGATCGCGAGATTCGCGCCCTGATGGAAGTCAGCCACAACCCCGCGGCACGCATCGCCTACAACATCGACGCCGAATTGGCCCGGGAGCTGGTGCTGGGTCTGCTGCGCGCGCCCGCAGTGACCGGCGCGCAGATCGTCGACAACAGTGGGGTGACACTGGCCAGCGTTAGCCGTGCGCGCATGGAAAGCCCCTATCGGGTGTTCAGCGACTTTCTGTTCGGCGAACATCGCCAGTTCGAAGACCCCCTATTCGTCACCCATGCGCCCCTGGAACCCCTCGGCTTGTTGCGTCTGGACATCGACACCTTTGCCTTCGGCAACCACTTTCTCGAGCGCGCCGTACTCACCTTGCTCACCGGCTTCGTGCGCAGCCTGCTGTTGTCGCTGATCCTGCTTGTGCTGTTCTACTTCATGTTGACCAAGCCCCTGGTCGGGGTGATCCGCGCCCTGAGCGAGCGCGACCTGCGCAATCCGTCCAGGGAAAAATTGCCCTGCCCGCCGGGCCATGTGCACGACGAGATCGGCACCCTGGTCAAGGTCGCCAACCAGCAATTGCTGAGCATCGCCGAGGAGATGGAACACCGCGTCGAGGCCGAGGATCGCCTGACGCAATACCTGAGCGAGCTGGAAAACATCGTCTCGGCGCGCACCACCGAGCTCAAGGCCACCAACGCCCGCCTGACATTGTCCAACGAACATCTGGAAGCGGCGCGCAGCACCGCCCTGGACATGGCCCAGGCCCGCTCCTCCTTCCTGGCCAATATGAGCCACGAGATCCGCACCCCGCTCAATGGCCTGCTGGGCATGCTGGCCCTGGCGCTGGACGGCCCCTTGACCAGCGAACAACGTCAACAGCTGCTGATCGCCCACGACTCGGGCAAGGTGCTGGTGGAACTGCTCAACGATATCCTCGACCTGTCCAAATTCGACGCCGGCCAGCTGCGCCTTGAACGCATCCCCTTCGACCTGGGCGTGCTGGTGGAGGAGACGGCCAATCTGCTTTCGCAGAATGCCAGCGCTGCGGTGGAGCTGACCTGCCTGATCGACCCGAACCTGCCCTCGCAGGTCATGGGCGACCCTACCCGGGTAAGGCAGATCGTCAGCAACCTGCTGTCCAATGCCCTCAAGTTCACCCGCTTCGGCCGCGTGGATATTCGCATCAATGCCCTGGCCGAAGGGGTACGCATCGTGGTACGCGACACCGGCATTGGCATAGCCGCCGATGCCCAGGCGCGGATTTTCCAGCCCTTCGCCCAGGGTGGCCTGGACACCACCCGCCAGTACGGCGGCACCGGCCTGGGACTGGCGCTGACCCGCCGGCTGTGCGAAGCCATGCACGGACAGATGAGCCTGCATTCCGAGGAAGGCTTCGGCAGTCAATTCTGCGCCGAGCTGCCGCTGCCCGGGCATGTCGCCCCCCTGCAGCTGCCACCCCTCAAGGGTCGGGTGATCGGGCTGACGCCGGCCAACAGCGGCCTGAGCGAGCTGCTGGGCAAGCTGTTACCCAGCTGGGGCGTGGCCTACCAGCGCCTGGACACCGATGCCGGTCTCGCGGGCATCGAAGCGGATCTTCTGATCAGCGACTGCCCCGAGTGCCTCTACGGCCTGCGGCCGGCGATCAACGTGCCGATCCTGCTCGTTACCGCCTATGGCAACTTCCTGCCCGGCGAAGAGGCCGCCGCCCTGACGCCCCTGGAGCAGGTGGCGCGCCCCCTGGCCAGAACCGCGCTCTACCAGGCCCTGCGCCGCGTGCTGCACCCCACCAGCATGCAGTCGCCGGCCTTGACACGGGCCGCTCAGCGCGAACCCAGAAACGCCAAAGTGCTGCTGGTGGAGGACAACCCGGTCAACCAGCTGGTGGCCAAAGGCATGCTCGGCAAGCTGGGCTGCGAAGTGATGGTGGCCGGCAATGGCGTCGAGGCGCTCAGCAGTCTCGAACTGAGCCCGGTGGACCTGGTGCTGATGGATTGCAACATGCCGGTGATGGATGGCTACGAAGCCAGCCGGCGGATTCGCCAGAGCGGCCGCTGGCAGGACCTGCCGATCATTGCCCTGACCGCCAATGCCCTGCCGGACGAGCGCGAACGTTGCCGCGCCGCCGGCATGAACGACTACCTGGCCAAGCCCTTTCGCCGCGAAGAGCTGGAAGCCCTGCTCGATACTTGGCTGCCGGCTACGGCAACCCAGTAAAGCGCACGAGCAAGGCGTCCAGCCGACCACGCAGTGCGTCCAGCTCGATCACTTCCTGAGCACTCACGCCCTGGGCGCAAAACAGCTGCTCCTTGAGCGGCAGCACCCGTTCGCGCAAGGCCAGCCCGGCGTCGGTCAGGCCCAGGTGCACTTCGCGCTCGTCGTGGACGGCGCGCCGACGCTGCACCAGACCCTCCTGCTGCAAACGCTTGAGCAGTGGCGTCAGGGTGCCGGAGTCCAGCGCCAGGCGCGCGCCCAGCGCCTTGACCGTGGGTTGCGCCGGCGCGCGCGCCTGCCACTCCCACAGCACCAGCATCACCAGGTACTGCGGGTAGGTCAGGCCCAGCTGGTCGAGCATCGGCTTGTAGGCGCGGATCACCGCGCGCGAGGCGGCATAGAGCTTGAAACACAGCTGCTGGTCCAGGTGCAGCGCCGCCACGTCCAGGACGCTTCGGGTCATTTCAACAGCGCTTCGATCTCGGCGCTCAGGTCCTCGGGCTTGGTGGTCGGCGCGAAGCGCTTGACCAGCTGACCGTCCCGACCGATCAGAAACTTGGTGAAATTCCATTTGATGCCCTGGCTGCCAAGCAGCCCCGGGGCACGCTTCTTGAGGTCGACGAACAAGGGATGGGCCTCGGCGCCGTTGACGTCGACTTTCTTGAACAACGGGAAACTGACCCCGAAATTCAGTTCGCAAAACTCGGAAATCGCCCCCTCGTTACCCGGTTCCTGCTTGCCGAACTGATTGCAGGGAAACCCCAGGACTATCAGGCCCTGGTCCTTGTAGTCCTGCCAGAGTTGCTCCAACCCCTTGTATTGGGGGGTGAAGCCGCACTTGCTGGCCGTGTTGACCACCAGCACGGCCTTGCCGCCGAAATCGGCCAAGGTCTTCTGCTCGCCCTTGATGGTGGTGCAAGGAATGTTCAGCAATGCGTCGCTCATGGAATGACCCGTAGTGGAGGTGGAAAGCCATGAAAATACCGCGCAATTTAATTGCATGCAATTCAATAACCGCAAAATAAGGCCCGTGGATAAGCGGGCCTTCATTCCGAGGATACCCCCTGCCACGCCTTATAGCGGGTGGGGCTTAAGCTTAAGCGAGGCAGAATTGATGCAGTAGCGCATGCCGGTCGGCGCCGGACCGTCGGGAAACAGGTGCCCCAGGTGGGCGTCGCACTGGGCGCACAGGACTTCGACGCGGTGCATGCCGTGGCTGAAATCCTCCTTGCTGGCGATCGCGTTGTTGGACGCCGGCTGGTAGTAGCTGGGCCAGCCGGTGCCGGAGTCGAACTTGGCCTCGGAATCGAACAGGGCCGCATCGCAGCAGGCGCAGTGGTAGATACCCGGGGTCTTGTCGGCGTGGTAGGCGCCGCTGAACGGTCGCTCCGTGCCGCCCATGCGGCAGACATGGAACTGCTCCTCGCTCAACTCTTCGCGCCAGGCCTCCAGGGGTTTTTCGAGCTTGTCCATGGGTTCACCTCGTCAGTGCATTCGCTGAAAAAAGCCCGACCAGTCCCTTTTCCGGGGATCGGGCCGCACGTATGATTGCGCCACTTTAGACGCCGCGTTACAGGCTGCCAAGCCTGGCCCTGCCGACTTTTAGCTGCATGTTCTGCGGCGTTCGTTTATCTCGGGATTTCACACATGCAGGTCAGCAAATCCAACAAGCTCGCCAATGTCTGCTACGACATCCGCGGCCCGGTACTCAAGCACGCCAAGCGCCTGGAAGAGGAAGGCCACCGCATCCTCAAGCTGAATATCGGCAATCCGGCGCCCTTCGGCTTCGAGGCGCCCGAGGAAATCCTCCAGGACGTGATCCGCAACCTGCCCACCTCCCAGGGCTACAGCGACTCCAAAGGACTGTTCAGCGCGCGCAAGGCGGTGATGCAGTATTACCAGCAAAAGCAGGTCGAAGGCGTCGGCATCGAGGACATCTACCTGGGCAATGGGGTGTCCGAGCTGATCGTCATGGCCATGCAGGCCTTGCTGAACAACAACGACGAGGTGCTGATCCCGGCGCCCGACTACCCCTTGTGGACCGCTGCGGTGAGCCTGGCCGGCGGCAAGCCGGTGCATTACCTGTGCGACGAGCAGGCCGGCTGGTTTCCCGATATCGCCGACATGCGTGCCAAGATCACCCCCAACACCAAGGCCCTGGTGCTGATTAACCCGAACAACCCCACGGGCGCGGTGTACTCCAAGGAAGTGCTGGAGGATATCGTCGAACTGGCGCGTCAGCACAACCTGGTGCTGTTCTCCGACGAGATCTACGACAAGATCCTCTACGACGACGCCGTGCATATCTGCACCGCCTCCCTGGCCCCGGACGTGTTGTGCCTGACCTTCAACGGCCTGTCCAAGTCCTACCGCGTAGCCGGTTTCCGCTCTGGCTGGGTCGCCATCTCCGGGCCCAAGCACAAGGCCCAGAGTTATATCGAAGGGATCGACATCCTGGCCAATATGCGCCTGTGCGCCAACGTGCCGAGCCAGCATGCGATCCAGACGGCCCTGGGCGGCTACCAGAGCATCAACGACCTGGTATTGCCCCAGGGCCGCCTGCTGGAGCAGCGCAACCGCACCTGGGAACTGCTCAATGCCATCCCGGGGGTCAGCTGCGTCAAGCCCATGGGCGCGCTCTACGCCTTCCCGCGCATCGACCCCAAGGTCTGCCCGATCCATAACGACGAGAAATTCGTCCTCGACCTGCTGCTTTCGGAGAAACTCTTGGTGGTCCAGGGCACGGCGTTCAACTGGCCCTGGCCAGACCATTTCCGTGTGGTGACCTTGCCGCGCCTTGACGACCTGGACATGGCCATCGGCCGCATCGGCAGCTTCCTCAAGACCTATAGCCAGTAAGAGGCGCCGGCACTTTCATGGACCTTCAGATCGACGACTTCTACAAGGATGCGGCCAGTGGCTTGCTCCTGCTGTACCAGGCCTTTCCGCGCAAGATCGGCCTGTATATCGAGGATCTGATCGGCCTGGAAGAGCCTGATGAATTCGGTCTGCCCAGCAAGCGTCATGAGAGTTGCCTGGGCGCCCTGCTCTGGCTGGCCGAGGAAGGGTACCTGCGGTTCGAGTCGACCATCCGCTACGAGGCCCTGGACCAGGCGGTGCTGACCGAAAAGGGTTTTCTGCGCCTGTCGCGCAGCCTGCCCCATGTGCTGCGCGAGGACAGCCTGCCCCCCAGCGTCCTGCGGGTACACGCTACCGTCGCCCACCAACTGCGCGAAGCCATGCTCAGCCATAACGGCGAGCGGGTCGCCCGGCTCACTCGCCTGTTGTTCGAAAGCACCCTGCAGGGCAGCGTCGAAACGGCCTGAAAGCCGGGCTAGTCACGCAAGGGACATAGTTTGAAATAGTCCCCGTGTTGTATCGCCGGAGCACGCGCCCTATATAAGCCGCATCGGTTCACCTGTTCTCGTGAGGAGACGCTCGACACCATGATGCGCATCTTATTGTTCCTCGGCACCAACCTGGCGGTGATCCTGATTGCCAGCATCACCCTGAGCCTGCTGGGTTTCAACGGGATGATGGCGGCCAATGGGATCGATCTCGACCTGCAGAACCTGCTGGTCTTCTGCGCCGTGTTCGGTTTTGCCGGTTCGCTGTTCTCGCTGCTGATCTCCAAATGGATGGCGAAAATGAGCACCGGCACCCAGGTGATCAGCCAGCCGCGCACCCGTCACGAGCAGTGGCTGCTGCAAACCGTGGAGCAACTGGCCCGCGAGGCCGGGATCAAGATGCCGGAGGTCGGCATCTTTCCCGCCAGCCAGGCCAACGCCTTCGCCACCGGCTGGAACAAGAACGATGCCCTGGTCGCGGTCAGCGAGGGTCTGCTGGAGCGCTTCTCCCCCGACGAAGTCAAGGCCGTGCTGGCCCATGAGATCGGCCACGTGGCCAACGGCGACATGGTCACCCTGGCCCTGATCCAGGGCGTGGTGAACACCTTCGTGATGTTTTTCGCGCGGATCTTCGGCAATTTCGTGGACAAGGTCATTCTCAAGAACGAAAGCGGTCGGGGCATCGGTTTTTTTGTCGCGACCTTTGCCGCCGAACTGGTGTTGGGCATCCTGGCGACGACCATCGTCATGTGGTTCTCGCGCAAGCGCGAATTCCGCGCCGACGAAGCCGGCGCCCGCCTGGCCGGCACCCCGGCCATGATCGGCGCCCTGCAGCGCCTGCGCGCCGAGCAGCAGCTGCCCTCGCCCTTGCCCGACAGCCTCACCGCGTTCGGCATCACCGGCGGCCTCAAGCAGGGTTTCAAGAGCCTGTTTATGAGCCACCCCCCGCTGGAAGCGCGCATTGAGGCCTTGCGTCAGCGCGGCTGAGGCACAGGGCCAATACCAGGGGCGACAACCGGGTCGCCCCGAGTCGTCCCCCCTGCTCTACCCCTGCCGTTCCCTACCGTCTGCTCCCCGTCTGAAACCCCTAACAGTAGCGCCCAAGACACGCCACCTGGCGTGACATAATTCGCCGCCCGTCCCGCCCTCCTCCAGTCGTTTGTATGTGGATCTATCCGTGTTGCTGACCCGCCCGCTTGTCCTTGTGAGCGCATTGCTCGTTGTTTTCCCCGCCGTTGCCCGTGATATCCAGCCACCGAAGAGCTTTTCCCAGGCCAAGAAAATTGCCTGGACCCTCTATGCCGAGCGCCCGAGCACCTTCTATTGCGGCTGCACCTACCAAGGCAATCGGGTCGACCTCGCCAGCTGCGGCTACACCCCGCGCAAGGATGCCAGCCGCGCGCGCCGCCTGGAGTGGGAGCATGTGGTGCCGGCCTGGCTTATCGGCCACCAGCGCCAATGCTGGCAGCACGGCGGCCGCAAGCACTGCACCCAGACCGACCCGCTGTTCAGCGCGGCCGAAGCCGATTTGCATAATCTGGTGCCCAGCATCGGCGAGGTGAACAACGACCGCAGCAACCATGCCCTGGGCATGCTCGGCGAAAAACCCCATCAGTACGGCCAATGCGCCATGGTGGTGAATTTCAAACGCAAGACCGCCATGCCGCCGCCGAGCGCGCGAGGCGCCTCGGCGCGTATCTACCTCTATATGGCCGACCGTTATCAGTTGCGCCTGTCGAAGCTGGACCGCCGAACCTACGAAGCCTGGAACCGCCAGTACCCGGTCAGCGAATGGGAGCGCTGGCGCAATCAGAAGACCGCCTGCGCCATGGGCTGGGGCAACCCCTATGTCGGCGCGGTCAGCCTGACACGCTGCTAAGTCCCGGCCGGCTTTATTTCATAAATCACAATTGTGGATTGTCTTTTATGGGGATTCTGCCGATTTTAGATTAGGTGGAAGATTGCTCCATCGGCACGGCCAGCCCGGCCCACCGAAGCCTCATCATCCGGAGCAACCACCATGTCGCAGCACCCCATCAAGCTCTATCACCATGCCCTCTCCGGCCATGCCCACCGTGTCGAGCTGTTGCTCGCGCTGCTGGAACTGCCGACCGAACTGATCGCCGTCGACCTGGCGAACGGCGCGCACAAGCAGCCCGATTTCCTGGCCCTGAACCGCTTCGGCCAGGTGCCGGTGATCGACGACAACGGCACCGTGCTCGCCGACTCCAACGCCATACTGGTGTACCTGGCCAAACAATACGGCAAGGGCCAGTGGTTGCCGGACGCACCCCTGGCCGCGGCCAAGGTGCAGCGCTGGTTGTCCGTCGCGGCCGGGCAGATCGCCTACGGTCCGGCGAGCGCGCGCCTGGTCACCGTCTTCGGTGCGCCCTACAACGCCCCGGAGCTGATCGCCCGCGCCCATGCCCTGTTCGAGGTGATGGAAGTGGAACTGGCCGACAGCCTGTTCCTGGCCGACAACCGACCGACCCTGGCCGATGTGGCCTGCTACGCCTATATCGCCCACGCCCCCGAAGGCAACGTGTCGCTGGAGCAGTACCCGAACCTGCGCGCCTGGCTGGCCCGGGTCGAGGCCTTGCCGGGTTTCGTGCCTATGCCGCGGACCGCGGCGGGTCTGCAAACCGCCTAACAGGCTATTGATAAACTACCTGCGTTGCTGATTCAGCGTTAAAAACAGCCTCGGACGAACGCAGTGAGAACGTCTGCAAGACGGCCCGCAGGGCGAGCGGAGCGAGTAATGCTCATTTACACTTCGTAAACTCGTTTGCGAGCCCAGTGCGCTTCCTCGACTGTTTTTGTCGGGGGCGCCGAGCCTTGTCTCAGCTGCCTCGCCTAGGTTTTTCAAGAGCCTGAATAAAAGGTCGCTGGCACCTGCCAGCGGCCACACCTTTTTCGGGAGCGCGCCATGAACGACTTGCCGCCAGACCGGCCCTCGCCCTGGCACCCGGGCGAGACCGCCTTGCAGGAACGGGCCGGCGTGGCCGAGCGCATGGCGCTGTGGGGGCAAAAGGTCATACGTGACTACATGCCCGACCAGCACCGCGACTTCTACCGGCAACTGCCGTTTATCCTGATCGGTACCGTGGATAAGGCGGGCCGCCCCTGGGCCAGCCTTCTCGAAGGCGAGCCCGGCTTCGTCCATTCCCCCGACCCGCGCGTGCTGATGCTGGACCACCTACCCTCGACCCAGGATCCGGCGAGCGCCGGCCTGGGTGTCGGCGCGGCCGTCGGCCTGCTGGGCATCGAGCTGCAGACCCGCAGGCGCAATCGCGTCAATGGCCGGGTCGCGGCGCGCACCGGTACAGGCTTCAGCGTCGAGGTCGAGCACGCCTTCGGCAATTGCCCGCAATATATCCAGCTGCGGGTGCCCGAGGGCGTGGCGGTGGAACCGCCAACACCCGCGCCGGCGGCGCAGCACCACGACGGCCTCGACCCGGCCGCCCGGGCGCTGATCGCCGCTGCCGATACCTTCTTCGCCGCCAGTTATATCGACCACCAGGACGGCGGGATGGGCCGCTCCGTGGATGTCTCGCACCGCGGTGGCCAGGCCGGCTTTGTGCGGGTCGCGGGCGACTGCCTGACGATTCCGGACTACGCCGGCAACCTGCACTTCAATACCCTGGGCAACCTGCAGCTGAACCCCAGGGCCGGCCTGCTGTTTATCGACTTCGCCAGCGGCGAGCTGCTGCACCTCAGCGGGCGCACCGAACTGGTGTTCGAGGGGCCGGAGCTCCGGGCGTTCGAAGGGGCCGAGCGCCTGTGGAAGCTGCAGGTGGAGACCCTGGTCCGGCGCCCGGCCGCCCTGGCCCGCCGCTGGCACTTCGAGGCGTATTCGCCGGCCAGCCTGGCGACCGGCACCTGGGCCCAGGCCGACCAGCGTTTGCGCTCGCCCTGGCGCCCGCTGCGGGTGGTCCGCGTGGAGGCGGAAAGCGCGAACATCCGCTCGCTCTACCTGGAACCCGAGGACCTCGCCGCGCCCGGCACCTTCCTCGCGGGCCAGCACCTGCCCCTGCGCCTGGAGATCGAAGGCCAGGCCGCTGCGCTGATTCGCACCTACAGCCTGTCCAGCGCGCCCTCGGACGAGCTGCTGCGC
>JAZKHB010000071.1:12706-19281 GCA_040385585.1 Pseudomonadota bacterium
GCATCAGCGTCAAGCAGGAGGGGCTGGTGTCCAGTCACCTGCACCAGAAGGTCGGCGTCGGCACGCTGCTGCACGCGCGATCGCCCGTCGGCGCGTTCGTCCTCGAGCCGAGCAGCCGCCGACCACTGGTTCTGCTGGCCGCCGGCGTCGGCATCACCCCCCTGCTGGCGATGCTGCGCGAAGCGCTGGCACAACAGGCCCGTGGCGAGCCCGCGCGGCACCTGTACCTGTTCCAAAGCGCCCGGCGACTGGCGGACCTGGCGTTTCGCGAGGAACTGGACGAGCTGGTTCGTCGGGGTGCCGGCTACGTGCATGTCCAACGCCTGCTCAGCCAGCCGGAAAGCGAGGCCGTGCCCGGCAGCCAGTTCGACCAGGCGGGACGCCTGAGTATCGAGCACCTCAAGCGCGCACTGCCGTTCGACGATTACGATTTCTACCTGTGCGGGCCCGGTGGCTTCACCCAAGCGCTGTACGACGGCCTGCGCGCGCTGCGCATCGCCGATGACCGCCTGCACGCGGAAACCTTCGGCCCCTCGACCCTGCGCCGCAGCGCGCCCGTCCAGGACAACGCCCCGGCTCAGCCCCCGGCCGCCACCGCGCCGGTCGCGGTGGTGTTTTCCCGTTCCGCCAAGGAAGCGCGCTGGACCCCGCCAGGCGGTAGCCTGCTGGAGCTCGCCGAAAGCCGCGGTCTGAACCCGGAATTCAGCTGCCGTGGCGGCTCCTGCGGCACCTGCAGCACGCGTATCCTCAGCGGTGCGGTGCATTATCCGAATCCACCGGCCGAATTGCCTGAAGCCGATCACGCGCTGATCTGCTGCGCGGTACCCGCCGAGCAAGGCGATAACCCCACGCCCCTGGTACTCGATCTATAAGCACGCATTTTATTTAAACTTTTCCCACCCTGTCCCCGCACACAAGGAGTACGCCATGCCCCCCGAGATCACGCGTCGCCCGCCTCTGCCACCTTTTACCCGGGACAGTGCCCTGGAAAAAGTCCGCCTGGCCGAGGACGGTTGGAACAGCCGCGACCCGGAACGGGTATCCCTGGCCTACACCCTTGATACCCGCTGGCGCAACCGCGCCGAGTTCGTCTTCAACCGGGCGGATGCCAAGGCCTTTCTGACCCGCAAGTGGGCCAGGGAGCTGGATTACCGC
The DNA here is from genome assembly GCA_040385585.1 of Pseudomonadota bacterium. Classification (GTDB taxonomy): domain Bacteria; phylum Pseudomonadota; class Gammaproteobacteria; order Pseudomonadales; family Pseudomonadaceae; genus Aquipseudomonas. Next base: position 13,862 of record JAZKHB010000071.1, read on the forward strand.
CTGATCAAGGAGCTGTGGGCCTTCACCGACACCCGCATCGCCGTGCGCTACGCCTACGAATGGCACGACGATTCGGGCAACTGGTTCCGCTCCTACGGCAACGAGAACTGGGAATTCGACGAGAACGGCTTGATGGCCAGGCGTTTCGCCTGCATCAACGACCTGCCGATCCAAGCCTCCGAGCGCAAGTTCCACTGGCCCCTGGGCCGGCGTCCCGATGAGCATCCGGGGCTTACCGAGCTGGATCTTTAGCGCTAGTTGAAAAACCGCCTGAAACCTCGCCGCACCTGGGTTCCCGCATTCGCGGGAACGACGGTAGAGGGATCGCGCATCCTTGCCCCGCACCGCGCCTCTCAGGCCGAGACCGGCACGACCGCTCTGCTGCGCGAGGCGTTCCTCCCCCACGCACCAACCTACCCGTCATACCCGTCATACCCGCGCAGGCGGGTATCCAGAAATCTCGCCGCACCTGGGTTCCCGCCTTGGCGGGAACGACGGTAATCGGATTGACTCTGGCGCTTTAACCCGAGCTGTCCGCAGCGCGGCGCCGGAACAGCGGCCGCGGTTCGATGGCCGAGCGGCCATAGAGCACGCTCATCCCCGCCAGGCCCTTGAGGGCCTCGATGGCCGACTTGTCCTGGCGCACGGCGAAGGCATCGAAACCGCACTGGCGCAGATGGCTGAGCTGGTCGCGCAGCACATCGCCAACGGCGCGCAGCTCCCCGGTCCAGCCCAAGCGGGTACGCAGCAGGTAGGCCTGGCTGTAGCCGCGACCGTCGCGAAAGCTGGGAAAGTCGATGGCGATCAGCGGCAGCACCGGCAGGTAGGCCTGCAGGGCCTCAACCTCGTCGTCCGGGGCCAGGCAGATGCCATCCGGGCTGAGACGCTCGCCGTCGAGCACCGCCCTGTCCTGGCGCGCCTGCCAGACCGCCAGCGACAGGATCGCCGGACCCGGCGGCATGATGGCATGCGGGTCGCATGGCCATTGCCAGGGATCGTCCACGACGAGCAGCGCCTGGCCCTCGTGCAAACGGATCAGGTTGTTCATGCCGGCACCCCGTCCTTGCCATAGACCTGCGCCTTGAACGGCTCGATACCGATGCGCTGCAGCGTCTCGACGAAGCGCTCGTCGAGCGCCCTGTGATCGGTATAGGTCTTGACCAGGCCTTCGATGACCGCGGGAATGTCGGCGGCGCTGAACGACGGTCCGATCACCTTGCCCAGCGCACTGCCGTGGCCCTGGGAGCCGCCGATGGTCACCTGGTACCACTCGCTGCCGCTCTTATCCACCCCGAGGATACCGATATTGCCGATATGGTGGTGACCGCAGGCATTGATGCAGCCGGAGATATTCAGGCTGATATCGCCCAGGTCGTGCAGGTAGTCCAGGTCCTCGAAGCGCCGCTGGATCGACTGGGCGATGGGAATCGACTTGGCATTGGCCAGGGAGCAGTAATCGCCCCCCGGGCAGACGATCATATCGGTGAGCAAGCCGATATTGGCCGTGCCCAGGCCGACGGCAACGGCGCGCAGGTACAGGCCATGCAGCCAGGCCTTGCGCACATCGGGCAGCACCACATTCTGCTCGTGGGCAATACGGATTTCACCGAAGCCGAAGTCGTCGGCCAGCCCGGCAATGACCTCCATCTGCGCCGAGCTCACATCCCCCGGCGGCGAGCCCGCGCCGGGCTTGGTCGAAAGCACCACCGAAACGTAACCCGCCATCTTGTGGGCGCGCACGTTGCGCGACACCCAACGGGCGAAGGCCGGGTCCCGCGCCAGGGCGCTGCCAAAGTCCAGGTCGGTGTCGGTCAGGGGGGCGTAGTCGGGCGCGACGAAGGCGCTGGCCACCCGCTGATACTCGACCGCCGTCAGTTCGGCCGGACCGTCCTTGAGGTGCCGCCATTCGGCTTCGACCTCCTCGGCGAAGGCCGCGATGCCCAGGGCCTTGACCAGGATCTTGATGCGCGCCTTGTACTTGTTGTCGCGCCGGCCGTGACGGTTGTAAACCCGCAGCACGGCCTCGACATATGACAGCAGATGCTGCCACGGCAATCCCTCGCGGATCTGCTGGCTGAGAATCGGCGTGCGGCCCAGGCCACCGCCGACCATGACCCGCACCCGCAATTCGCCGTCCGCGTCGTGGTACAGGTACAGGCCGATGTCGTGCATCAGGATTGCCGCGCGGTCTTCCCGGGCCGCGCACAAGGCGATCTTGAACTTGCGCGGCAGGTAGAGAAATTCCGGATTGACCGTCGACCACTGCCGCAGGATCTCCGCCAGGGGCCGCGGGTCCAGCAGCTCGTCGGCGGCCACCCCGGCGAACGCCTCGGTGGTGATATTGCGCACGCAGTTGCCGGAGGTCTGGATGGCATGCATCTCGACCTCGGCCAGCCGCTCGAGAATGTCCCCGACCTGCTCGAGCTCGATCCAGTTGAACTGGATGTTCTGCCGGGTGGTGAAATGCCCGTAATCGCGGTCGTAGTCCCGGGCGATACCCGCCAGGGCGCGCATCTGGCGCGATGACAAGGTGCCGTAGGGGATGGCCACGCGCAGCATATAGGCATGCTTTTGCAGGTACAGGCCATTCTGCAGGCGCAGGGGGATGAACTCCTCCTCGCTCAGTTCGCCGTCGATCCGCCGCTGGACCTGGTCGCGAAACTGCGCCACGCGCTCGCGCACCAGGGCGTGGTCATACTCATCGTATTGGTACATTGCGGGCCACCTCGTCGGGACTGTTCATCGCCAGACCGCGCCGCGAGCACGGACCGAGCGGATGACTGCGACTATGGGTGGTCGACGCCAAGCAAAACAGACTCAGATAAAACCGATAAAACCGTATCAGATGCCTGCGGACACAGGCTGGATACGCCTGTGGGACCGCGTCCGCCCAGAGTTTTTATAAAGCCAGGGTTCAACGCCACTTCAGCGCCCTTATCGCATCCGAATCGAGCATTCCCCAAGCACCAATCGCCCCATCTGATCCGCTTTTTATAGATAAATCTGAGTCTGTTACTGCTGCTGGCCTGCGCCGATCATTCGCCTCGACTGTTCCAGCCAGACGAGGCTTCCGCCATGAGCGAGCGCATTCCCGCCAAGGTCATCGACACGATCGACCCGCGTCATCCCCTACGCCTGACACCCGCCAAGGCCGGCGGCGTGATCCACACGCGCAGCTTCAGCGGATTCTTCCGGTCGTTGCGGCTCAATGGCGCGGGCGCGCTGTTCCTGCTGTTCTTCGGTACCGCCTGGCTGAACTGGGGCACGCGGCAGGCCGTGCTCTGGGACCTGGGCAACAGCCGCTTCCATATTTTCGGCGCGACCTTCTGGCCGCAGGATTTCGTCCTGCTCTCGGCGCTGCTGATCATCGCGGCCTTCGGCCTGTTCTTTATCACGGTGCTCGCCGGACGGGTCTGGTGCGGTTACACCTGCCCGCAGAGCGTGTGGACCTGGGTCTTTATGTGGGTGGAGAAGATCACCGAAGGCGAGCGCAACCAGCGGATCAAGCTGGAGGCCGCGCCCTGGTCGACGGACAAGCTGCTGCGCCGCAGCGCCAAGCACGGCCTGTGGCTGGCGATCAGCTTGCTCACGGCCATTGCCTTCGTCGGCTATTTCACCCCGGTGCGCGAGCTGGTGCGGGACCTGTTCACCCTCGACCTGGACGGCACCACGGCCTTCTGGGTGTTTTTCTTCACGGCCGCGACCTATATCAATGCCGGCTGGTTGCGGGAAATGGTCTGCCTGCACATGTGCCCCTACTCGCGCTTCCAGAGCGTGATGTTCGACGAGGACAGCCTGATCCTGACCTACGACGCGGCACGCGGAGAAAACCGTGGACCGCGCCGCAAAGACAGCATTCCCCAGGTGGAGGGGCTGGGCGACTGCATCGACTGCACGATGTGCGTGCAGGTTTGCCCGACCGGCATCGATATCCGCGACGGCCTGCAACTGGACTGCATCAGCTGCGGCGCCTGCATCGACGCCTGCGACAGCGTGATGGACAAGATGGGCTATGCCCGCGGCCTGATCCGCTATACCTCGGCGCGCGCCCTGGCCGGTGGCACGACCCGAGTGCTGCGCCCGCGCCTGGTCGGCTACGCCGCCCTGCTGCTGGTGATGATCGCGGCATTCGTCTGGGCCCTGAACGAACGCGCCCTGGTCTCCCTGGACGTCACCAAGGACCGTGGCCTGTTCCGCGAAAACAGCCAGGGACAGATCGAGAACGTCTACCGGCTCAAGGTCATCAACAAGACCCAGGAGGCGCGGCGCTACCTGATCTCCCTGGACGCTGCCGGTGCTTTCGCGCTGCAAGGCAACCCACGGCTGTCGCTGGCACCCGGCGAGATCGTCGATGTGCCGGTCAGCGTCGCCCTGGTCGGCGAAGGCAGCGGCGCGGTCTCGCAACCCCTGCGCTTCGAGGTCTCGGATCTCGACGACCCGGCCGTGCGGATCGGCGCCAGGAGTGCCTTTGTGTCGCCAGCCACTCGCTAGTTAGGCCCAGGGTCTGTTGACACTACCCGCACGGCCGCGCCGAAACCGGTTCCGGTACCGGTACCGGTACCGGTTTTGAAACCAGACCCGGCATGGGGCGCACCCTTGGGTGCTTCAGAGCGAGCATGAATAACGCCTTATCGCATCAAAACAGATCCGGCCCTGCGGGTTGCGCGAATAACGGCCCCATTCGGCGTTGCGAAACTGGGCAAGGGAATGACCATTGCCTGCGTTCCGCGCCTTGCCTGGGACCCTCCTTCGCGGCAACGCGACTCGTGATGTTCATGTCAACAGGCCCTAGGGGGATCGCATGAGTCGTCGCCTGCCCGTAGAGTATGGCCCTCCATCCACGAGGCTAACGGGCCAGGACACGATGAAGCGCTACGAGAAGTTCGCCGATGAAATCGCGGAACTGGTGCGCACCGGCGTATTGGCCCCCGGGGAAAAAGTGCCTTCGGTACGCCATGCCAGCCGCACCTACGGGGTCAGCCCGTCCACGGTGTTCCAGGCCTACTACCTGCTGGAAAGCCGCGGCCTGATCCTGGCCCGGGCGCGCTCGGGCTACTTCGTGCGCGAGCATGCGCAGCGCCGGCTGCACGAGCCGGAGATCGCCGTGGCGCAGGCCACCACCACCGATGTGGATGTCAGCGCGCTGGTGTTTTCGGTGCTCGGTTCCCTGAAGGACCCCAATACCGTCGCCTTCGGCTCGGCCTTTCCCAGCCCGCAGCTGTTTCCGCTGCAGCGCCTGGCACGGTCCATGGCCCATGCGGTGCGCGACATGCCGCCCCAAGCGGTCATCGCCGACATGACCGAGGGCAACCCCAACCTGCGGCGGCAGATCGCCCTGCGCTATATGGTCAGTGGGGTGATGCTGCCACTGGAGGAACTGGTGATCACCACCGGCGCCATGGAAGCGCTCAACCTCTGCT
>JAZKHB010000072.1:0-4313 GCA_040385585.1 Pseudomonadota bacterium
CGGCATCGTCTCGCGCGGCGGCTCGATCATGGCCAAGTGGTGCCTGGCGCACCACAAGGAAAACTTCCTCTACACGCATTTCGAAGACATCTGCGAAATCATGAAGGCCTATGACGTGTCCTTCTCCCTGGGCGATGGCCTGCGGCCGGGCTCGATCGCCGACGCCAACGACGAAGCCCAGTTCGGCGAGCTGGAGACCCTCGGCGAACTGACCAAGATCGCCTGGAAGCACGACGTGCAGACCATGATCGAAGGTCCGGGCCACGTGCCCATGCAGCTGATCAAGGAGAACATGGACAAGCAGCTGGAATGCTGCGACGAGGCGCCGTTCTACACCCTGGGGCCGCTGACCACCGACATCGCCCCGGGCTACGACCACATCACCTCGGGCATAGGCGCGGCCATGATCGGCTGGTTCGGCTGCGCCATGCTCTGCTACGTCACGCCCAAGGAACACCTGGGCCTGCCGAACAAGGATGACGTCAAGACCGGGATCATCACCTACAAGATCGCCGCCCACGCGGCCGATCTGGCCAAGGGACACCCGGGGGCGCAGATCCGCGACAACGCCCTGTCCAAGGCGCGTTTCGAATTCCGCTGGCAGGACCAGTTCAACCTCGGCCTGGACCCGGACACGGCGCGGGCCTACCACGACGAAACCCTGCCCAAGGATTCGGCCAAGGTCGCGCATTTCTGCTCCATGTGCGGGCCGAAATTTTGCTCGATGAAGATCACCCAGGAGGTGCGGGTCTATGCCGAGGAGCAGCGCATCGCCGCCCTCGACCTGGATGCCGAACAGGGCATGCAGGCCAAGGCCGCGGAGTTCAAGGCCCAGGGGGGCGAGCTTTACCACAAGGTTTGAAGCGACTGCGGGCTTCGCGTGCCCTGGCGCGCGTTGAACGGCTCGGGTGACGGCGTCGCAACAATAAAAACCCGTGGAGTCGTCAAGGCGCCACGGGTTTTTGTTTTTTGCAGGGCGCTTTCAGCCGCGGCTGGGGAGGTATTGCGGCTTGAGGATGCCCTTGAGCCGTGGGTAGGGCAGCTTCAGCTCGGGATGGCCCATGGCGTACGGGGCGATGCTGTAAACATCGTATTTCAGGCTGAGGGCGCCGGAGGTCAGGGCGATATTGGCGGTCTGCTGGAACGGCCAGTCGCGCACGAAGGCCTCGTCCTGGTCGAGTTTCTCGCGTATCAACCAGGCCTGATGGGCCTGCTGCACCAGGTCCCAGAACACCGCCTGCCGGCCGGGCAGCAGCATGTCGTCCAGGCTCAGGGCCTGCTGCAAGTTGCGGTCATAGTTGATAAAACCGCGCCCTGGCATGCCGTGGGCACCGCCGGTGAACAGGTAGCTGGACAGCTCGACTATGACCAGGTCGTCGCGCTGGTCGCGGACCTTGGCTTGCAAGTAGCTGGTCCAACCGGCTTGTGCCTGGCCCAGAAACTGCTGTTCGTAGGCCTTGAGCGAGGCCGGCAGCGCTGCCTTGGGCGCATCGCGGGTCATTTCCAGCAGGGCGCGCTCGACCAGGTCATCGAGTGGGGGATCGGCGGGAAAGCGCAGGGTGTCGATATTGACCAGTGCACAGCTCTCGCCTTGGCAGCCCGTCTGGCGCTGCTCCCAGGCGATGCGCTGTACGGCGGTCGGCGCAGGGGAGGGCAACAGGCTGTTGCAGGCCGCCAGCATCAGGGCCAGGCTGCTGAAGGTAAGCATTTTGCAAAACGGCATGGAAATCCTTGGGGCGGGCCTGAGAGGCGATCGGGGTGCGGCTTCGACTGCCGCGCCTGCCGGGAGTTCGGCGGCGGCGGGCAAACCAGCTGCCTATCCTGGCAGGGTGCGGCGCATCCGCAAAGGGGCTGCGCTGACCGCGGGGGCGCGTTAGGATGGCCCCAATCAGGGCCTGTTCGGCCCGACTCGTAACAGAAGTGAGGCATGCATGGCCGAGTCCTTTATCCCGGGTCCCGAGGCGCTTGCGTCCGGCGCCGAGGCCTTTGAAATCGTCGAGCGGGAAAGCTGCTTTCGCGGCTTCTACAAGCTCGACCGCCTGCACCTGCGGCATCGGCAGTTCGCCGGCGGCATGGGGCCGTTGCTCAGCCGTGAACTGTTCGTGCGTCACGATGCGGTGTGCGTGCTGCCCTACGACTCGCAGCGTGACGAAGTAGTGCTGATCGAGCAATTCCGCGTCGGCGCCATCGGCAAGACGGCCCAGCCCTGGCTGCTGGAACTGGTGGCCGGACTGATCGACAAGGACGAGCAGCCCGAAGAGGTGGCGCACCGCGAGGCCGAGGAAGAGGCCGGCCTGACGTTCAGTGCGCTGTGGCCGATCACCGGCTATTTCCCCTCGCCCGGCGGCAGCGACGAATTCGTCCACCTGTTTCTCGGCCGTTGCGTCAGCGAGGGTGCCGGGGGCATCCATGGGCTGGAAGAGGAGGGCGAGGACATCCGCGTGCACGTCTGGCCCCTGGCCGACGCTCTGCAGGCGGTGCGCGACGGCCGGATCAATAACGCCGCGAGCATCATCGCCCTGCAGTGGCTGGCGCTGAACCGCAGCGAAGTGCGGGGGACGTGGGCGTGAAACTGCTGCGCGAGCGCTACCGGGTCGACCTGCTCGAACTGCAGGCCGCTTGCGAAGCCAACTATGCGCGGCTGCTGCGCCTGTTGCCCCATATGCAGGGCGACCAACAGTCGCGCCGGGTGGCCCTGACCCAGGGCGAACATAGGCTCGGCGTTCTGGCCCTGGATGTGCTGGAAAGTTGCCCCTACACCACCACCCTGCAGGTGAGTCAGGAGCACAGCCTGCCCTGGCTGCCGGTGCCCAGGCTGGAGGTGCGGGTCTACCACGATGCGCGCATGGCCGAGGTGATCCGCGCCGAAAATGCCCGGCGCTTTCGCAGCATCTACCCCTACCCCAATGCCGCCATGCACCAGCCGGACGAAAAAACCCAGCTCAACCTGTTTCTCGGCGAATGGCTCAGCCATTGCCTGGCCTGCGGCCATGAACTGGAGCCGGTGCGCTGAGAGACTGTGAAAAAACTTTTGCTTACTGCGGCCCTCTCCACACGCCCGCTGCGGCGTTGCGCTAGGTGAAAAGCGGGGCCATTTAGCTCACTAAACTCCCCTACTTTTAAAGCTGTGCGCCTTGCCGCGAACGCCTGGAGGCATGCTCGCGACGGAGCTCGATATTTTCACAACCTCTGATCGCAGCCCGCGCCGAGCGGGCTAACTGTGACCTGGGTCCCGTTCCCGCCTTTACCGCTACCCGCATAACCCACCATAATTCCCTGCATTACGTCCGAGGAAACGGCCTTGCCGAGCTCCCCCCTTCCCGTTGCCGACTCATCGGTCCTGCTGGTGCAGTTATCCGACAGCCATCTGTTCGCCGCGGCGGACGGCAAGCTGCTGGGCATGGACACCCAGGACAGCCTGCAGCGGGTGATCGAGCGGGTGCTCGAGGAGCAGCCGCAGATCGACCTGGTGCTGGCCAGCGGAGACCTGTCCCAGGACGGCTCCCTGGCCTCCTACGAGCGTTTTCGCCAGATGACCGCGGCGATTCCCGCCCCTGCGCGCTGGTTTCCCGGCAATCACGACGAAGTACCGGCCATGCGCAGCGCCTGCGAAGGCAGCGACCTGCTGGAGCCGGTGATCGACCTGGGCGCCTGGCGCATCGTGCTGCTGGACTCTTCGATTCCCGGCGCCGTGCCCGGGCACCTGGGTCCGGATCAGCTGGCGCTGCTGGAGCGCGCGCTCAGTGAAGCGCCCGAACGCCCGCACCTGATCTGCCTGCACCATCACCCGGTGTCCATCGGCTGCCGCTGGATGGCGCCCATCGGCCTGCGCAACCCCGAGGCGCTGTTTGCCGTGCTTGCGCGCTTTCCCCAAGTGCGGGCCCTGCTCTGGGGGCATATCCATCAGGAGTTCGACCAGCAGCGCGAAGGCGTGCGCCTGCTCGCCTCGCCCTCGACCTGCGTGCAGTTCGCCCCCGGCAGCGAAGAGTTCCAGGTCGACAGCGAGTCTCCCGGCTACCGCTGGCTGCGCCTGCACGACGACGGTCGCCTGGAAACCGGGGTGTCGCGGGTCACCGGTATCCAGTTCGAAATCGATTACACCATCAAGGGCTATTAGCCGCGCGCCTGTCCTCGGCCGGTTCGCCTTTGTTACAGTGCGCGCCAGACCCTCGAGGAAGTGCCCGCGTGCCCGTCGATTCGCCCTCCCTGCTGTACCTCCACGGCCTCAACAGCTCGCCGACCTCCCATAAAGCCAGTCAGTTGCTCAGCGCGCTGACCGCCCAGCGGATGTCGTTCGGTGCGCTCGCACGCGG
>JAZKHB010000073.1:0-12863 GCA_040385585.1 Pseudomonadota bacterium
ACGTCACGAATCAGAAAGGCATCTTGAAGCCGGGGGGCAGCTGCATGCCGGCGGTCATGCCCGACATCTGCTCCTGGCTGTTCTGCTCGACCTTGCGCACCGCATCGTTGACCGCGGCGGCGATCAGGTCCTCGAGAATCTCCTTGTCTTCCTGCATCAGGCTGTCGTCCAGGCTGATGCGCTTGACGTCATGCCGCCCGGTCATCACCACCGTCACCAGGCCGGCACCGGACTGGCCCGTGACTTCGGCCTTGGCCAGTTCTTCCTGGGCCTTCTGCATTTTTTCCTGCATCTGCTGGGCCTGCTTCATCAGGCCGGCCATGCCACCTTTCATCATGGGAATCACCTCGGGTCGTTCACGTAGTGGGGGGCGTTGAAGGCTCAACGGGTTCGATGCTGCCGTCGCGGATCACCGCGGCGAATTGTTGGACCATCTGCTGCACCAAGGGGTCCGCCTGGATCGCGGCGTGTGCCGCGCGCAGGCGCTCGTGGCGCTTGCGCGCGGCGGCCTGGGCCGGGGTTTCCTGCTCGGGCTTGCGCAGCTCGATTTCCAGCTTCAGGGTGCGGTTATGGTAATGGTTCAGCGCATCGTTCAGGCGTTGCTGCTGGGTGGCATTGAACAGCGCACTCTGGGCCGGATCCAGGTGCAGGCGCCAGGTATCGCCCTCCACCGCCACCAGGGTGCAATTGGCCGCGATGCTGCCGGTCATGCCGGAAATACCCAGGCGTGGAAACAGGGCCAGCCATTCGGCGGCCAGGCCCGTGGCCGGCTGCAGCGCCGGCACCGGCTCGGCCAGGGCTTCGGGTTCCGGGTTCAGGGAATCCAGAGCGTCCAGGTAGGCCTCGGCCTCGCCACTGTCCGCCTGGTAATACTCCTCGTCGCCCGGGGGCGGCTCATCGTCGTCCTCGGCACGTTCGCTCGCCAACGGCACCGGCACCGGCACCGGCGACGCAGCCGCGACCGGCTCAGCGCGTTCCTCCCAGGGCAAGTCGAGCACGGGCGCGGGCGGTTGCACGGCAAGCTCGGCGGGCGCCGAGACGAGCACCGCCACAGCGGGCGCGATCGCCTCCACGGCCGGCTCGACGGATGCCGCAGCAGGTGCCGGGACCAGCTCGGGCTCGGGTCTCGATGCCGGCTCGGGCTCGGGGGCCGGCACAGGTTGCGCTTTCGGTTGCGCGTCTGGCTCCCGCGCAAAGGACGCGGCCGGCACCACCGCTGATGATGTGTGCACGGATGCCGCCATTGCCGCCCCGGCCACGGTATGGGGGGCGGGATCAGCCGTGGCCTGGCTGATCCCCAGCGGCTTTAGCGCCACCCTCGGCGCCTCGCCGGCTCCCGCCGGTCGGAAGGCCAGCATGCGCAGCAGCACCATCTCGAAGCCCCCCCGCGGCTCGGGGGCCAGGGGCAGGTCGCGGCGGCCGATCAGGCCCATCTGGTAGTAGAACTGCACGTCTTCAGCCGGCAGCGCCTGGGCCAGCGCCAGCACCCGATCACGATCGCCCTGGCCGTTGTCCACCGCCTCCGGCAGGGCTTGGGCGATGGCCACCCGGTGCAGCACATTGAGGATTTCCGAGAGCACACCGTTCCAGTCCGGGCCCTGCTCGGCCAGGTGCCGCACCGCCTCGATCAGGCCGCGGGCATCGCCCTCCAGCAGGGCCTGCAACACGCCGTAGACCTGGCCATGGTCCAGGGTGCCGAGCATGGCCCGCACATCGGCTGCCAGTACCTTGCCCTCGCCGAAGGCGATGGCCTGGTCGGTCAGGCTCATGGCATCGCGCATCGAGCCGTCGGCGGCGCGGCCCAGCAGCCACAGCGCATCGGTCTCGAACGGCACGTTCTCCACGCCCAGCACATGGGTCAGGTGCTCGACCACCCGCTCCGGCGGCATGTTCTTCAGGGAGAACTGCAGGCAGCGCGAGAGGATGGTCACCGGCAGCTTCTGCGGGTCGGTGGTGGCCAGCAGGAACTTGACGTGGGGTGGCGGCTCTTCCAGGGTCTTGAGCAGCGCATTGAACGAGTGGCTGGAGAGCATGTGCACTTCGTCGATCAGGTAGACCTTGAAGCGCCCACGGCTCGGGGCGTACTGCACGTTGTCCAGCAGTTCGCGGGTGTCCTCGACCTTGGTCCGGCTGGCGGCGTCGACTTCGATCAGGTCGATAAAGCGGCCTTCGTCGATTTCCTTGCACACCGAGCAGACACCGCAGGGCGTCGAGCTGACCCCGGTTTCGCAGTTCAGGCACTTAGCGATGATGCGCGCGATGGTGGTCTTGCCCACGCCCCGGGTGCCGGTGAACAGGTAGGCATGGTGCAGGCGCTGGCTGTCGAGCGCATTGATCAGGGCCTTGAGCACATGGGTCTGGCCGACCATTTCGCGGAACGAGCGCGGACGCCATTTACGTGCAAGAACCTGATAACTCATCGAAAACCGTCGCAGCTGGGTGGCGGAAGTGGCTAATCCTATCGGAGCAGGGGTCAAATTGCATCCGAAGCGCGGACTTGTCTGGCCTGAGCGCGGCCTGGCTGGCATTGTAGCGGGAAGCCTTTCTCGTTCGATGGGGACGCCCATGCGCTTGCCTGCTCTGGCCTTGCTCCTTCTCGCCTCCGGCACAGCAGCGGCAGAGCGCGCCCTGCATTTCTCCATCGTGGAAAGCTGGGCCATGCCGCTGATCCGGATCGAGAACGGTAAGGCCACCGGCGGCATCATCCACGACATGATTCTGAGCCTGGCCCGGCAGGTCGGGCGCGAGGCGGACCTGCAGGTGATGCCGCGCAACCGCGTGCAGCGGGCCATGGAGGAAGGCCTGGTGGATGTGCGCTGCTATCTTTCACCCCGCTGGATTTCGCAACCCGGGGCCAATTATCGCTGGAGCGTGCCGCTGTTCATGCAGCGCGACCTGCTGGTCGGCACATCGGCTCAGGACAAGCCGGTTGAGCCCGAATCCCTCGAGCCGCAGATCATCGGCGTGGTGCTCGGCTACCGCTACAAACGCCTGGATCCGCTCTTCGAACGCGGCACGCTGCAACGCGACGATGCACGCACCCAGGAGCTGGTGCTGAACAAGCTACTGGCCGGGCGTTATCGCTATGCCATCAGCAGCCAGTTCAGCCTCGACTGGTTCAACCGCCGCCTGGCGCCTGCCGAACAGCTGCGCAGCGTCGCGCAACTGGCAGAAGAACCCATCGCCTGCCTGGTACATGACACACCGGATGTGCCGGCCCAGGCGCTGCTCGACACCTTGCAGCGAATGAAGGCCTCCGGCGAGATCGAAGCGATTATCGCGCGTTACCGCTGAGAAATCGACGAAGCGTACGCTCGCGCAAAATCATCATCCGCATGGGCAAAGAAGTAAAATGAATGCTTTTTGACGCTGGCATCGAGGACCGACACCTGAAGGCTGGAAGTACGTGATTGGAGGCAACCCCACCAGCCACACCCCGGCACACAATGTCACCGCTGCGGCTGCTCCCTTCCAGGCCTGACCGGGTTCACGGCTGATCGTTGCGGAGGGACCGGCAGGGTCACCATCACGAAGCCCGCCTTGCGGCGAACGGCGCCATTGTACCGGCTTGCCGGCAACTTACAACCGCCCAGGCCGATTTAAAAAACACAGGCCCGCCAAGCACTTGGCCAGCCATTCGGCCAGCCTAGACACGAAACCGTCCCACCAGCTCGGCCAGCCCGCCGGACAACTCGGAGAGTCGGCGACTGGCCACGTCACTCTGTGCCGAGGTGGCCGCCGCTTCGTTGGACAGGTCGCGGATCTGGCCGATATTGCGGGCGATTTCTTCGGTCACCGAACTCTGCTGCTCGCAGGCCGTGGCGATCTGCGCCGCCATGTCGTTGATCCGCTGTACCGAGTCGCCGGTATCGCTCAGCGCCTGGTCCACCCCCGCGGCCTGTTCGACACTCTCCCGCGCGCGCAGGCTGCCCGAGTGGGTCGCTTTGACCGCATTCTGCACACCGCTCTGCAGGCGCTCGATCATCTGCTGGATATCCTTGGTCGAATCCTGAGTGCGCGCGGCCAGGGCCCGCACCTCGTCGGCCACCACGGCGAAGCCACGGCCCTGTTCGCCGGCCCGAGCCGCTTCGATCGCCGCATTCAGCGCCAGCAGGTTGGTCTGTTCGGCGATACCCTTGATCACCGCCAGCACCGTGCCAATATTGGTGGTCTCGTGCTCCAGGGTCTGGATGGTGGCCGAAGCGCTTTCCACTTCATGGGCCAGCTGGCGAATCGAACCGATAGTCGCACCGACGACCCGGGCGCCTGCCCGTGACTGGGTCTCGGCCTGACGTGCGGCCTCGGACGCGTTCTGCGCGCTGCGCGCCACCTCGTGCACGGCCGCGCTCATCTGCGTCGCCGCGGTACTGACCTGATCGACCGCCAGGTGCTCGCGACTGATCAACCCGGCATTGGCCGCCGCCATGCCGGCCAGGCTCTGGGCCGAGCCGGCCACCTCCCCGGTCACCCGCCCGACTTCCCGGATCAGCGGTTGCAGCTTGTCGAGAAAACCATTGAAGGCCTGACCGAGACGCCCCAGCTCGTCGCGGGAGGTCACCTGGAGACGCACCCTCAGGTCGCCATCGCCTTCGGCGATCTGTTCGATGCGCTGCAACAGAAGCTGCAACGGACGAGTGATCAGCACCGGAAAGCCCAACACCAGCACCACACAGACCAGCAACCCGAACGCACTGATGCCGCCTTGCGTCCAGCCAAGGGACTCGCCCAGGGCGATCGCCGCGCTGCCTTCCTGCTGGGCCGCGCCGTCTTCCAGCTCGCCGAGCTTGTCGATGGCATCACGCATGGTGTCGAACTGATTTTCGCTGTCGCTGAAGCTCAGTTGCCGGGCGGCCGGTTTATCCTCGGCCGCCAGCTGCACTACCTGTTGAGAGGTGAGTTTCCAGCGCTCGAAACCACGGTCGAACTGCTCGATCAGGCTGACGGCTGCGGCGCCAGGCTGCAGCGCCGCGTATTTGTGCACACGGTCAAAGGCCTGCTGGATATTCCCGCCATGGGCGCTTTTCAGGTCCTCGACCTGGGCTGGCTCCACTTCGCTTAACAGGCTGCGCTCGGCGATAAAGGCCTGGTAAAGATCGCGGTCGGCGTTGAGCAGAAGACTGATGGCCGGCAGATAACGATTGCTCAGGCGGGTACTGGAATCGGCCAGCTGACGCGTGCCTTGCAGTCCCACGGCGCTCATCAGTACCAGCAGCAAGGCCAACAGCGCGATCGGCAAGGCAATTTTCCAGCGAAATCCAAGATCGGCGAATAAGCGCAGCATCAAGGTACTCCAGGGATGGCGACGCGGGGGTATCCGTTGAGCATAGGTCAGTCTTGGGCCACGTCGATAAGGACCCGCCGAATGACGGGCCGGCCGTTCACGAGACCGGCATTACGCCCCGAATTCCGTGCGCGCGCCCGCAACCCTTGACGATTGCGCCCATCCGCCCGACAAAAGCTGGAAGCCCACCCGTGCCGCGGGTTACTGTGCCTGCCTGTCGAATGCCAAACCCCGGCGAATGCTTATTCGACACACCCACCCCTAGCCCGGCATTGACGCCGGGACAGCTGCAGGTTCAGGCGGACTCTTCGTCCTGCCGCCGACTCAATGGAGCATCACCATGGCAATGACCAAAGACCAATTGATCACCGATATCGCCGAAGCCACCGACACCGCGAAAGCCTCGGTGCGCGCCGTGCTGGAACAGCTGAGCGAGATCGTCAGCGACGCCCTGGAAAACCACGATGAAATTACCCTGCCGGGCATCGGCAAACTCAAGGTCAGCGAGCGCCCCGCACGTACCGGTCGTAACCCGCAGACCGGCGCCGCCATCGAAATCGCCGCAAAAAAGGTCGTGAAGTATGTACCGGCCAAGGCCCTGACCGACGCCATCAACTGAGCCCAGCGCGGTCGGTGCCCACACGCGCCTGGCGCCTGAGCACCGACCCCTCCCCGCGCACGCCGCCACAGCCTCCAGCAGGTTGTCTCAGTCTTCCGGCCGCCCGTACCTGACAAATAAACTCTGGCTTATGCCCCTGTCGGGAGTCTCCCCTTGAGCGACACCACCGACCTTGCCGTACGCACCCTTCAGCACCTGGAAACGCGCCGCTGCCTGCTCGAGCGCCTGATCGTCATCGCTCATTCCCTGGAGGTGCTCAAGCACAGCCTGGAAAGCCTGATCGATCCACTCGATGACAGCGAGCCGCCCCCGGATGTGGCCGCCACCTTCGCGGCCCTGGACCACAAGCTGCGCAATATGGCCGATGCCGAAGTCTCGCTGCGGCTGAAAAATCTGGATAGCCAGCTCAAGCTGCAGTTTCAGCAGCTGCAACCGCTGCTCGAACAGCTGGAAAACGACGACAGCGATCATGAAACCCTGCTGATGCAGGCCCGCGACCTGATCGAACGCTTCCACCGTTACGCCAAGACCGCCCTGGCCCTGCGCCTGTTGCTGCGCTGCCGGGGCCTGGCGGTAGAAGATCTGCAGCTGCCCTACCAGCGCCGCGACTTGCTGCGTCAGATTCGAGGCCTGGCCAGTCAGGAGCAGGTCGTCCGACGCCAGGTGATCGACCAGATGCAGGCGATGGCCGAGGACCTCGACGGTTTGCTGGCCAGTCCTGCCCTGCATCCGGCACTGCGAGCGCAACTGGGCGAGCTGCGTGCAGGCCTGGACGAGAACCTGGCCCACTTGCTTGCCGGCCACAGCATAGAAGACCTGCCTCTGGCCGTGGAGCCCATCGATTTCGATGCGGCCCAGGTATTTATTCAGCAGCCCCTGGAAAGCGCGCCCCAGCCGCCGAGCGCGCCGCTGGATACAGCAGGCCCGGGTGCCTACGGCGCGGCGCGAGCAAGCCAATCCGTGCAGGCCGCCGCGCCATCTGGCGGCCACCCTCGGGGCTTCTGGCGAGGGCTGTGGCTCTGGCTCACTACGCCCTTCGGCGTGACCTGGAAAGAGATTCGCAAGGGCAAGAAGCCCGATTGATGCCCAAGCCGCGCCTCCCATGCCTACCCTTGCGCCAAAACAGTCTCCGGCGCGGCCGCAACGAAACGGCAATAGCCCTTGGGAAATGCCGCCCTGAGCGTTAGGCACGCAAGCTTTGCAGAGTCCCCTCCAAGAACGCCAGTCGCCCGGATACACTCCAGGGGGATCAGTGAGGCGGGAGGATCATTCACCCCTGTTAGCGCGAAAACGAAAACCCAGGGTGTGACGGGGGCATAGGATACCCGCCTGCGCGGGTATGACGGGCGCGTGAACGCAAGCAGGATAAGCAGGCCTGCAGGCGACGGGGTATGGGCTGAAAAACGCTAAAGTATCGGCACGCATGGCGCTCCTTACAACGCCACGCCATACCCGGCCAGGGCCGCGATAAAGGCGTCTTCGTCCAGCACCCGCAGGCCCAGCTCGCCGGCCTTGGCCAGCTTGGAACCGGCGCCAGGGCCAGCCACCACGCAGTGGGTCTTGGCCGATACCGAGCCCGAGACCTTGGCACCCAGCGCTTCCAGTTTGTCCTTGGCCTGGTCGCGGCTCATGACGTCCAGCGAGCCCGTGAGCACCCAGGTCTGCCCGGCCAGGGGCAGACCCGCCAGCTGTTTCTTCTCGCTCGTCCAGTGCATGCCGAAATCGCGCAGTTGCGCCTCGATGGCCCGCGCCCGGGCGGCGTTCTCCGGATCGGCGAAAAACACCCGCACGGCCTGCTTGGCCTTCTCGTTAAGGCCTTTCATGGCGCTCAGGTCCAGCCAGTCGGCGGCAATCAGCTGTTCCAGGCTAGCGAAGCGCTCGGCCAGGTTCTTCGCCCCTGTGGCGGCGACCGAGGCGATATTCAGTTTTTCGATCAGCCCGGCCAGGCTCGCGCAGGCGGCGAACTCCGGGTGCAGCTCACCCTGCTCCTGCAGCTCGATGCCGCGCTCGATCAGCTGGGCGATCACCTGCAGGTTGTGGGCGTCCTGGAAGAAGCTGTGGATCTCGTGGGCAACCTCCCCGCCGACATCCGGCAGGTAGGTCAGGACTTCCGGCAGGGCCTGCTGGATGCGCTCCAGCGACGCCAGGGAACGGGCCAGCAGCTTGGCGGTTTCCTCACCGACATCGGGAATGCCCAGGGCGAAGATGAAACGCGCCAGGCTCGGGGTCTTGCTGGCCTCGATGGACGCCAGCAGGTTTCGCGTGGACAGCTCGGCAAAGCCGTCCAGCTCGACCACCTGCTCATACCTCAGGCAATAGAGGTCAGCCGGCGACTTGACCAGCCCGGTGTCGACCAGTTGCTCGACGATCTTGTCGCCCAGGCCGTCGATGTCCATGGCCCGGCGCGAGACGAAGTGGATGATCGCCTGCTTGAGCTGGGCCTGGCAGGCCAGGCGGCCGACGCAGCGGTAGATCGAACCGTCGCTGTGGGATTCGCGGCCCTTGCTGCGTTTGACCAGCTGGGTGCGCTCCACCGCCGAGCCGCACACCGGGCACTGGCTCGGCACCTCGATCGCGCGGGCTTGCTCAGGTCGGCGCTCGAGAACCACCCCGAGTATCTGCGGGATCACGTCGCCGGCGCGACGCACGATCACCGTATCGCCGACCCTCACGCCCAAGCGCGCCACTTCGTCCATGTTGTGCAGGGTGGCATTGGCGACCATCACCCCGGCCACCTTGACCGGCTTGAGCCGCGCCACGGGGGTAATGGCGCCGGTGCGCCCGACCTGGAACTCCACGCCCAGCAGCTCGGTGAGCTCCTCGCTGGCCGGAAACTTGTAGGCCAGCGCCCAGCGCGGCTCGCGGGCGCGAAAGCCCAGCTCGCGCTGCTGGGCCAGGTCGTTGACCTTGAACACCACGCCGTCGATGTCGTAGGCCAGGGCGTCGCGTTTCTCGCCGATGGCGCGGTAATAGGCCAGGCATTGCTCGACACCCTTGGCCAGCTTGAGTTCGCGGCTGACCGGCAGCCCCCAGCCCTTCAGGGCTTCGAGCAGGCCGATGTGCGTATCCGCCAGGCTGGCGTCGCTGCGCCCGACGCCGTATGCGCACAGCTCCAGCGGACGGCTGGCGGTGATCTTCGGGTCCAGTTGGCGCAGGCTGCCGGCGGCGGCGTTGCGCGGGTTGGCGAAAGGCTTGGCGCCCGCCTCCAGCTGGCGGGCATTCAGGGCCTCGAAACCGGCCCGAGGCATATAGATTTCGCCACGCACCTCCAGCACCGCTGGCCAGCCGCTGCCCTGGAGTTTGAGCGGGATATTGCGCACGGTGCGCACATTGGCGCTGATGTCTTCGCCGGTACTGCCGTCGCCCCGGGTGGCGCCGCGCACCAGCTGACCGCTCTCGTAGAGCAGGCTGACGGCCAGGCCATCGAGCTTGGGCTCGCAGCTGTAATCCACCCCCGTCGCCGTGGCGAATAGATCCCCGGACGGGGTCCCGTTCGGGGTCCCGTTCGGGGCGTCCGCCGGCAGGTCGAGGCCTTCGCGCACGCGGCGGTCGAAGTCCAGCAACTGCTGCTCCTCGAAGGCATTGCCCAGGCTGAGCATCGGCACTTCATGACGCACCTGGCCGAAGGCCGACAATGCCGCGCCGCCGACCCGCTGGGTCGGCGATTCGGGACTGACCAGCTCGGGATGCGCGGTTTCCAGCGCTTTGAGTTCGTTGAACAGGCGGTCGTACTCGACGTCCGGCACGCTCGGCTCGTCCAGTACGTAGTAACGGTAATTATGGGCGTCGAGTTCGCTGCACAGCTGGCTGATGCGTTCGGCGGCGTGCTGCGCGGGGGATACGGCGTCGGTCATGGAGCCACTCTCGAAACGAAAAAAGCAGCCGCGGCTGCTTGTTGATAACGGTATAAGCCGTCCGCCTTAGTCGGCGCCCGCCGGCCTGCTCGTTGCAGGCACGGGGCCGGATGCACTCAGCGCTTGTGGGTCAACTGCTTGCGCTCGAACTCGACGATGCGCTGGCGGTAGTGTTCGATGGTCTGGGCGGTCAGCACGCTGCGCTGGTCGTCTTTCAGCTCACCGTTCAGCTCGTGGGCCAGCTTGCGCGCCGCGGCGACCATCACGTCGAAGGCCTGCTTGGGATGACGCGGGCCGGGCATGCCCAGGAAGAAGCTCACCGCCCGGGTGCTGAAGCCTTCGATGTCGTCCAGGTCGAAGGTGCCGGGCTTGACCGCGTTCGCCATGGAGAACAGCACCTCGCCGTTGCCGGCCATGCTCTCGTGACGGTGGAAAATATCCATTTCACCGAAGCGCAGGCCGCTTTCCAGGATGTTCTGCAGCAACGCCGGCCCCTTGAAGCCGTCGTCGTCGCGGGCGATCACGCTGATCACCAGCACTTCCTCCACGGGCGGCAGGGCCTTGGCCTCGGTGGCCTGGCCGTAGCCCTGCGGGGCCGGTTCGTCGTCCACCGGATTGAGCAGGGTCGGCACCGGCTCGTCCAGGCCCAGGTTCAGGTCGCCCTGGCGCGGCTCGACATGCCCGCCGCGGCGGCGGTTCAGCTCCCGGGCACTCATGGCCGGCAGGTCGTCCTCGTCCAGCTTCGGCTCCTGCTGGCGTGGCAATACCCGTGGCGGGCCGAGCAGCGCCGGGTCCTCGTCGTCGTCCGGCAGGTTGGAGAAGCTGCGATCGAGTTTGAATTTAAGTTTGCCTTTGCCACCGCGCATGCGCCGCCAGCCATCGAAAAGGATGCCAGCGATAACGATGATGCCGATCACAACCAGCCACTCGCGTAGACCGATTTCCATATGGTTCAGTGACCCCTGCTGAAATGGTAATGGAGGGCGCCCGCGGCGCTCGCTCGAAAAAATACTCGAAAACCCTTAAAACCGCTCAACACACCCGTCAAGGGCGGGCAACTCGCTGTTCTGTCAGGTGTTTTCCAGTGGTAACGAAAAGTGGGCATTAAGCTAGCACGACAAAAGGTAACTTTATAGCGTCAGATAAGGTCGGGCGCATCAGGCTTCCACCAGCGCCAGCGCTTGTTCCACGTCCACCGCGACCAAACGCGAGCAGCCCGGCTCCTGCATGGTCACCCCCATCAGCTGATCGGCCATTTCCATGGCGATCTTGTTGTGGGTGATATAGATGAATTGCACTTTTGCCGACATTTCCTTGACCAGGCGGGCGTAGCGGCCGACGTTGGCATCGTCCAGCGGCGCATCCACTTCGTCGAGCATGCAGAACGGTGCGGGATTGAGCTGAAAGATGGCGAATACCAGGGCCAGGGCGGTCAGGGCTTTCTCGCCCCCGGACAGCAAATGAATGGTGCTGTTCTTCTTGCCCGGCGGACGGGCCATGATCGTGACCCCCGTATCGAGTAGATCTTCGCCGGTGAGTTCCAAATAAGCGTTGCCGCCGCCGAAAACTTTTGGAAAAAGCGCCTGCAGGCCGCCATTGATCTGATCGAAGGTGTCCTTGAAGCGGTTGCGGGTTTCCTTGTCGATCTTGCGGATCACGTTTTCCAGGGTGTCCAGGGCCTCCACCAGGTCGGCGTTTTGCGCGTCCAGGTAGCGTTTGCGCTCGCCCTGCTGCTGGTATTCGTCGATGGCCGCCAGGTTGATCGGGCCCAGGCGCTGGATGCGTCCGGCCAGACGCTCCAGTTCTTCCTCCCAGGCCAGCTCGTTGGCCTCGTCCGTCAGGCTGGCGAGCACCCCGTGCAGGTCGTACTGGTCTTCGGCCAACTGGTCCTGCAGGGCCTTGCGCCGCACGGTCAGCGACTGCCAGTCCATGCGTTGCTGCTCCAGCTGCCCGCGCAGCAGTTGGGCCTGCTGCTCGGCCTGGGTGCGGCGCCGTTCCGCGTCGCGCAGCTCGCGATCGGCATCTTCCAGGGCCAGGCGTGCCAGTTTCAGCTCGTCTTCCACGCCCATGCGCTTGTCCAGCAGCTCTTCGAGCTTCATGCGCAACTCTTCCAGCGGCGCGCTGCCCTCATCCAGGTTCAGGTGCAGTTGCTCGCGTTTCTCGTGCAGGCGCTCGGCCTGCAGCTCCAGGCGTTCCAGGGCCTGACGGGTGGAGTTGTGCTGCGCGCGCAGGGAGCCCAGGCGCACGGCCAGCTGATGGGCGTGGTCCTTGTGCTGGCGGGCCTCCTGGCGCACCCGGTCCAGGCCTTCGCGCAGGCGGTCGCGGCGGGTCAGCAGGGTTTCGCGCTGTTCGGTATCGATCGCCATGGCATCCAGGGCGTCCTGCAGCTGCAGGCGCCCCTCGCCCAGCTGTTCGTGCTCGATGGCGCGCTGCTCGGCCAGTTCGACCAGTTCGGCCTCCAGGCGCTGGCGGCGCAGGGTCAACTGCTCGACCTTGGCCTGGCCGGCGGACAGCTGAGCCTTGAGCTCGCCCTGCTGCCGCGCTTCGTCCTGCAGCCGCCGACGCTGCTGCTCGCGGCTCTCTTCCTGCTGGCGCTGGCTGTCGCGCAGGGCCTGCAGGCGCTCGTCCAGACCGACCAGAGCGGCTTCGTGGTCCTCGCACGCCAGGTGCAGCTGCTCGATCTCCTGACCGCGGGCCAGTACCCCGCCCTCGGCGGCACTGGCGCGACGCACCCGCAGGAAATGCCGGCCGACCCAGTAACCGTCGCGGCTGATCAGGCTGTCGCCCTCGGCCAGGGAAGCGCGCATCAACAGCGCGTCGTCCAGGGACTCCACCGGCCGCACCCGCGCCAGCCAGGGGCCCAGGTCGAGGGGGCTGTCGACCTTGTCCAGCAGGCTGCCGGCCGCCCGTGTGCCGCCTCTGGCCGGGCTGACCAGGCGCAGATCGCCCTGGGCGAAACCGCTGAGGTCCAGCGCGCCCAGATCAGCGCCACCGTCCAGCAGCACCGCCTGCAGGTCGGCGCCCAGCACGGTTTCCACCGCCAGTTCCCAGCCCGCCTCCACGCGCAGGCCTTCGGAGATGGCGCGCACCGCGTGCTTGGTCGCGCTGT
>JAZKHB010000073.1:12873-22110 GCA_040385585.1 Pseudomonadota bacterium
ACAGCGGCGGCACGTGGGTGCTGCCGCGGCTGGTCGGCCAGGCGCGGGCGCTCGCTCAGGCGCTGCTCGCGCAGCCATTCGGCCACACCGGTGCCGGGGTCCAGGGCCGCCTGCTGCAGGGCCTCCAGGGACGCCAGCCGACCATTAAGGCGTTGCAGTTCGCCCTGGGCCTGCTGTTGGGCCTGACTGGCCTGGTGCAACTCGCCGCGCAGCCGTTCGAGACCCCCGACCAGCTGCTCTTCGGCCGCCTGCAATTCATCCAGCAGCAACTCGCTGCCGGCGAGTCGCTCGGCCAGTTCGAGAATCGCCGCGTCTTCGGGGTCGGCGACCAGCTGCGCGCGCTCCTCGCCCAGACGGCGCTGGCGCTCGCCCAGGCGCTCCAGGCTCTGCTCCAGTTGCTGGATGCGCGACTGCTGCACCTCGGCCTGGCGCTGCGGCTCGGCCGACCGCTGGTTGAAGCCGTCCCACTGCTCCTGCCAGGCGTGCATGGCGCCTTCCGCCTCCTCCAGCCCGGCGGCCGACTCCTCGGCGGCGGCGGCGGTCAGTGCCTGTTCGGGTTCGAGCTGGGCCAGCTCCTCGCCGAAGGTGGCCAGCAGGGTGCGGTCGTGGCCCAGGTGCGATTCGGTTTCCTGGCGCGAACGCTCGGCCTCGTTCAGGTCATCCTGCAGCTGACGCAGCCGCTGCTGGCCATGCTGGATGCTCTGCTCGACCCGGGCGATATCGCCGCCCACGGAATAGAAGCGGCCTTGCACCAGGTTGAAGCGTTCGGACAGCTCGTGGTGGCCGTCGCGCAGGCGCTCGATGCTGGCATCGGCATTGCGCTGCTCGGCGACCAGGGCCTCGAAGGCGATCTCCTGGTTGGCGATCACCGCCTCGCGCTGGCCGACCTGCGCGTTCAGCGCCTGCCATTTCAGGGCCGAGAGCTGGGCCTTGAGCTGGCGTTCCTCGGCCTTGTACTGCTGGTATTTTTCCGCCGACTGGGCCTGACGGTGCAGGCGTTCGAGCTGGCGCTCCAGCTCGTCGCGCAGATCGGTCAGGCGCGCCAGGTTCTCGTGGGTGCGGCGGATGCGGTTTTCCGTGTCGCGGCGGCGCTCCTTGTACTTGGAAATGCCGGCGGCTTCCTCGATAAAGATCCGCAGGTCCTCGGGCCGCGCCTCGATCAGCTTGGAGATCATGCCCTGTTCGATGATCGAGTAGCTGCGCGGGCCCAGGCCGGTGCCGAGGAAAATGTCGGTGATGTCCCGGCGCCGACACTTGGTGCCGTTGAGGAAATAGGTGTTCTGGCTGTCGCGGGTGACCCGGCGGCGGATGGAGATTTCCGCGTAGCTGGCGTATTCGCCCACCAGGGTGCTGTCGGAGTTGTCGAACACCAGCTCGATGGACGCCTGGCTGACCGGCTTGCGGCTGGTGGAGCCGTTGAAGATGACGTCGGTCATCGACTCGCCGCGCAGGTTCTTCGCCGAGCTCTCGCCCATCACCCAGCGCACGGCGTCAATGATATTGGACTTGCCGCAACCGTTGGGCCCGACCACGGCCGCCATATTGCTGGGGAAATTCACCGTCGTGGGGTCGACGAAGGACTTGAAGCCCGCCAGCTTGATGCATTTAAGGCGCATAGCGTCCTCTCCCCCGGCTCAGCCTTCGGCCAGCGCGGCCAGGACCAGCTGGCAGTTGTGCCGGCCGTACTCGCCCAGCACGCTGCGCAGCCGTGCCGAATCACGGGCGATCACCGCCTGCAGCAGGCTGGTGAATACCTGGAGAAACTGCACCATCTCGCCTTTGCGTCGCTCCAGGGCCAGGTGGTAGGTGCGGCTGATGGCCGGCAACAGATTCTCCAGGGTTTCCTGCAGGTAGGGGTTGTCGGCGAAGGGGAAGGCCGCGCGCATCACGTCAAAGCTGTGCTGAACGAAGGCATTGATGTCCTGGCGCTCGGCACTGTCGATCAGCTGCTGCTGGATGGCCTGCAGCGGCGCCAGGTCCGCCGGCACCCGCCAGCGCTCGGCCACCGCGATGCCCAGCAGGATATACAGCTCCATGACCAGGGCGTAGAGGCTCTGCACCTTGTGCGGCGTCAACTCCGTCACATGGGCGCCGCGGCGCGGCAGGATGGTGATCAGGTGACGGCGTTCGAGAATCAGCAGTGCCTCGCGCACCGAGCCGCGGCTGACGCTCAGCGACTGGGTCACTTTCTGTTCCTGAATGCGCTCGCGGGCCTTCAACTCGCCGCGAATGATCCGCTCGGCCAGATGATGCGCAATCTGCTCGGCGAGGCTGTCCGGTGCCTTGAACGTCATTAGGGGTCCTTCAAGAGGCGAAAAAGCGCGGCGCGCAGTGTAGCACAGGGGGTCGAGGGGCCAAGGGCAGGGACGGCGGAGTCGCTGAACGAAAGAAAGGCTGTGTTACTTGTAGGATTGTCCTACAATCCAACAATAAATCACGCCCAACCATGGAGCCCCCCATGTTCGAACGCCTGTCTTCCCACCGAATGCTCGCCCTCAAGGCCATCGGCTACTGGTTCTGGCTGCTGCCGGTGGCGCTGTTGCCACTGAGCCATTACCTGTCCCGGGGCAGCGCTTATGCCGATGCCTGGGCCTTTCTGGTGCCGCTGGCGATCTTCGGCCTGATTCCGCTGCTGGATTGGCTGATCGGCCGCGACCCGGCCAACCCGGACGAGGCCGAACAGGTGCCGATCCTGGAGCGGCAGAACTACTACCGGGTGCTGACCCTGGCCAGCGTACCGGTACTCTTGGGCGTGCCGGTCTGGGCCGGCTGGGTCATGGTCGCCGATGCGCCCTGGAGCTGGATCGGCCACGTGGGCTGGATCCTGTCGACCGGCATCATCATGGGCGGCATCGGCATCACCGTGGCCCACGAATTAATCCACAAGGACCCGGCCCTGGAGCAGAACGCCGGCGGCCTGCTGATGGCCGCGGTCTGCTACGGCGGCTTCAAGATCGAGCACCTGCGCGGTCACCATGTGAACGTTTCCACCCCCGAAGACGCCTCTTCGTCACGCTACGGCCAGAGCCTCTATGCCTTTCTGCCCCACGCTTACCGCCACAATTTCAGCAACGCCTGGGCCCTGGAAGCCCAGCGCCTGAAGCGCAAAGGCCTGCCGGCGCTGCACTGGCGCAACGAGCTGATCGCCTGGTACCTGATCAGCGGGCTGTTCCTGGCCTGCTTCACCCTGGCCTTCGGCGCCCTGGGCGCGGCGTTCTTTCTCGGCCAGTCGCTGGTCGCCCTGACGCTGCTGGAAATCGTCAATTACATCGAGCACTACGGCCTGCACCGCCGCAAGCTGGACAATGGCCGCTACGAGCGGACCACGCCGCAGCATTCGTGGAACAGCAATTTCCTGCTGACCAACCTGTTTCTCTTCCACCTGCAGCGCCATTCCGATCACCACGCCCATGCCAAGCGCCGCTATCAGGTGCTGCGCCACTTCGAGGAGAGCCCGCAATTGCCCAGCGGTTATGCCGGCATGGTCGTCCTGGCGCTGTTTCCGCCGCTCTGGCGCGCGGTGATGGACCCACGGGTACGTGCCTATTATGCCGGCGAGGAGCACCAGCTGAGCCACGCGCAGACTGGGCCCTGACTCTGGCTGCATAGGTATTTCGGCAAACATTGCAGGCGGGCGTTGAACGAAGCGCAACCCAGCATACCCAATGCATCCTTTTACCGGCCTGGGTACCCGCCTTCGCGGGTACGACGGCAGAACAGAACCTCGCCGCCGGGACGAACACCAGGCCGCGTTTTCCCAGAGCGACGCCAGACCGGGCATAATGACTGGCTTATCGGCTCAGGAGCCCCGCTCGGCCCATGCGCATCCATGTCACCTTTATCGACCGTGTCGGCATCACCCAGGAAGTCCTGGCCGTACTCGGCGGGCGCAACCTGAACCTGGACGCGGTGGAAATGCTGCCGCCCAACGTCTATATCGACGCACCGACCCTCAGCCCCCGGGTGCTGGACGAGTTGCGCGAAGCACTGTTCAAGGTGCAAGGCGTGAAAGCGGTCACCGTGGTCGACATGCTGCCCGGCCAGCAGCGCCGCCTGCAGCTCGACGCCCTGTTGGCCGCCATGACCGATCCGGTGCTGGCGGTGGACGGCGAAGGCCAGGTGCTGCTGGCCAATCCGGCGCTGATCGCCCTGTGCGGCCGCCAGCCGGACGGCCTGACCCTGGCCGAACTGTTCGCCGACCCGGCTTTGCAGCGCACCCTGGTGGAACAGGCCTTCCGCCTGCCTTTGCGCGAGGTCACCCTCAATGGCCAGGCCCTGCTGCTGGATGCCATGCCGATCAGCGAAACGGTGGAAGACGGCGAACCGCACCTGGCCGGCGCCCTGCTGACCTTCTACGTCCCCAGCCGCATCGGCGAGCGCCTGGCGGCCCTGCACCACGACCATGCCGAGGGCTTCGATTCCCTGCTCGGCGACTCGGCCGCCATCCGCACCCTCAAGGCCCGCGCCCTGCGCGTGGCCAGCCTGGATGCGCCGCTGCTGATCCAGGGCGAGACCGGCACCGGCAAGGAGCTGGTGGCCCGCGCCTGCCATACCAGCAGCGCGCGGGCCACCGCGCCCTTTCTCGCCCTGAACTGCGCGGCGCTGCCGGAGAACCTGGCCGAAAGCGAGCTGTTCGGCTATGCCCCCGGGGCCTTTACCGGCGCCCAGCGCGGCGGCAAGCCGGGACTGATGGAGCTGGCCAACCGCGGCACGGTGTTTCTCGACGAGATCGGCGAGATGTCGCCCTACCTGCAGGCCAAGCTGCTGCGGTTCCTCAACGACGGCAGCTTCCGCCGGGTCGGCGGCGACCGCGAGGTCAAGGTCGATGTGCGCATCCTCAGCGCCACCCACCGCAACCTGGAACGGATGGTGAGCGAAGGTGGCTTTCGCGAAGACCTGTTCTACCGCCTGAACGTGCTGAACCTGGACGTACCACCCCTGCGCGAACGCGGCCAGGACATCCTGATGCTGGCCAGGCACTTCATGCAGCAGGCCTGCGCGCAGATCCAGCGCCCCGTCTGCCGCCTGGCGCCGGGCACCTACGCGGCCCTGCTGGGCAATCCCTGGCCGGGCAATGTGCGCCAGCTGCAGAACGTGATCTTCCGTGCCGCGGCCATCTGCGACAGCACCCTGGTGGACATCGGCGACCTGGACATCGCCGGCACCTCGGTGGCCCGGCAGAACGACGGCGAGGTCGTCAGCCTGGAGCAGGCCGTGGAAGACTTCGAAAAGACCCTGCTGGAGAAGCTCTACGTCAGCTACCCCTCCAGCCGGCAACTAGCCGCGCGCCTGCACAGCTCCCATACCGCCATCGCCAAGCGCCTGCGCAAGTACGGCATTTCCGGTAAGACCTGAGCCCCGGGAGCGGCCGCAACACCCCGTTCAGGCTGGCGAAGCGTCCAACCCCCCCCTATCCGTATCGAATTCAATACAGCGGAACGAAATCGAAACAAAGGCGAGCAGGCCACGCCAATCCGGGCCTTGCCGGTACTGAGCCGCAGCCCTGGGCGCCTGCCGTAGCGAATTCGCTACAATGAATGATCAGTATTCATCTATAAAAATCTCAAGTTATTGTTATTTATAGATAAAATAAAGATGGCACCAGCCTTGCTATGCTATCTGCAGCACAGACTATCGCCCGACAGCAGAAACGGGCGAACCGCCCCCCGAGGAGTTCCTATGAGCGAGTTGCGTTTCACCGTCGATCACGAATGGTTGCGTCTGGACACTGATGGCCTGGTCACGGTCGGCATCACCCCCTACGCCCAGGAGGCTCTCGGCGACGTGGTCTACGTGCAACTGCCGGAACTGCAGGCCCACAGCCAGGGCGACGAAGTCGCGGTGCTGGAGTCGGTCAAGGCCGCCAGCAATATCACCATGCCCCTGGACGGCGAAGTGCTGGAAATCAATGCCGCCCTGGAAGGCAGCCCCGAGCTGGTCAACCAGGCCCCCCTGGGCGAAGGCTGGTTCTTCCGTTTCCGTCCGGTGAATGCCTCGGCCGTGGCCGATCTGCTCGACCAGGACGCTTATGACCGCCTGCTGCACGCCAACGCCGACGCCTGAGAACGACCATGACCGAGATCACTGAAATCAGCACCCAGAACGAATTCATCGCCCGGCACATCGGCCCGCGTCCGGCCGACGAGCAGGCCATGCTCGCCCTGCTTGGCTACGACTCCCTGGACGCCCTGAGCGCCAGCGTGATCCCGGACAGCATCAAGGGCACCAGCGTGCTGGATTCGCTGCCCGGGCAGAGCGAAGCCGACGCCCTGGCGGCGATCAAGGCCATCGCCGCCAAGAACCAGTTGTTCACTCCGTATATCGGTCAGGGCTACTACGGCACTCACACCCCCAGCCCGATCCTGCGCAACCTGCTGGAAAACCCGGCCTGGTATACCGCCTATACGCCCTACCAGCCGGAAATTTCCCAGGGTCGCCTGGAAGCGATACTGAATTTCCAGACCCTGGTCAGCGACCTCTCCGGCCTGCCGATCGCCAACGCCTCCATGCTCGACGAGGCCACCGCCGCCGCCGAAGCCATGACCTTTTGCAAGCGCCTGGCCAAGAATAAGGCGAGCAATGCCTTCTTCGCCTCCGTGCACTGCCACCCCCAGACCCTCGACGTGCTGCGCACCCGCGCCGAGCCCCTGGGCATCGAGGTGGTGGTGGGCGACGAGCATGAAATCGCCGATGCCAGCCTGTACTTCGGCGTTTTGCTGCAATACCCGGCAAGCAACGGCGATCTCTTCGACTACCGCGAGCTGGTGGCGCGTTTCCACGACGCCAAGGCCCTGGTGGCCGTGGCCGCCGACCTGCTGGCCCTGACCCTGCTCACCCCACCGGGCGAGTTCGGCGCCGACGTGGCCCTGGGCAGCGCCCAGCGCTTCGGCGTGCCCCTGGGCTTCGGCGGCCCCCACGCCGCCTATTTCGCCACCCGCGATGCGTTCAAACGCGACATGCCGGGCCGCCTGGTGGGCATGTCCATCGACCGTTTCGGCAAGCCGGCCCTGCGCCTGGCCATGCAGACCCGCGAGCAGCATATCCGCCGCGAGAAGGCCACCAGCAATATCTGCACCGCCCAGGTGCTGCTGGCCAACATCGCCGGCATGTACGCCGTCTACCACGGCCCCAAGGGCCTGACCCGCATCGCCCGCCGCGTGCACCAGCTGACCGCGGTGTTCGCCGCCGGCCTGCAGCAGCTGGGTGTGCGCGTCGAGCAACGCCAGTTCTTCGACACCCTGAGCATCGCCACTGCCGAACAGACCGCGGGCCTGCATGCCAAGGCACGCAGCCTGGGCATCAACCTGCGCGAGATCGACGACCAGCGCCTGGGCCTGTCCCTCGACGAGACCACCGACCAGGCAGCCGTAGAAACCCTGTGGCGGGTATTCGCCGCCGATGCCGATCAGGTGCCGGACTTCGCCGAGCTGGCCGCACGGGTCGGCTCGCAGCTCCCCGAAGGCCTGCTGCGTCGCTCGCCGATCCTCACCCACGCCGTGTTCAACCGCTACCACTCGGAAACCGAGCTGATGCGCTACCTGCGCAAGCTGGCGGACAAGGACCTGGCCCTGGACCGCAGCATGATCCCCCTGGGTTCCTGCACCATGAAGCTCAACGCCGCCAGCGAAATGATCCCGGTGACCTGGGCCGAGTTCGGCAACCTGCACCCCTTCGCCCCCGCGGAGCAGAGCCTGGGCTACCAGGAACTGACCACGGAGCTGGAGGCCATGCTCTGCGCCGCCACCGGTTACGATGCCATTTCCCTGCAGCCCAACGCCGGTTCCCAGGGCGAGTACGCGGGCCTGCTGGCGATTCGCGCCTACCACTTGAGCCGCGGCGACGATCAGCGCGACATCTGCCTGATCCCCTCCTCGGCCCACGGCACCAACCCGGCCACCGCCAATATGGTCGGCATGCGCGTGGTGGTGACCGCCTGCGATGCCCGCGGCAACGTCGACCTCGACGACCTCAAGGCCAAGGCCGAGGAACACAAGGAGCGCCTGGCCGCGCTGATGATCACCTACCCCTCGACCCACGGCGTGTTCGAGGAAGGCATTCGCGAGATCTGTCAGGTGATCCACGACCACGGCGGCCAGGTGTATATCGACGGCGCCAATATGAACGCCATGGTCGGCCTCTGCGCCCCGGGCCAGTTCGGCGGCGATGTCTCGCACCTGAACCTGCACAAGACCTTCTGCATCCCCCACGGCGGCGGTGGGCCGGGTGTCGGCCCGATCGGCGTCAAGTCGCACCTCGCGCCCTTCCTGCCCGGTCACGGCCTGATGCAGCGCAAGAGCGGCGCGGTCAGCGCCGCGCCCTTCGGCAGCGCCAGCATCCTGCCGATCACCTGGATGTATATCCGCATGATGGGCGGCGCCGGCCTCAAGCGCGCCTCGCAGATGGCGATCCTCAACGCCAACTACATCGCCCGGCGCCTGGAAGAGCACTACCCGGTGCTCTACAGCGGTGGCAACGGCCTGGTGGCCCACGAGTGCATCCTCGACCTGCGCCCGCTCAAGGAAACCAGCGGCATCAGCGTGGACGACGTGGCCAAGCGCCTGATCGACTTCGGCTTCCATGCCCCGACCATGTCCTTCCCGGTGGCCGGGACCCTGATGATCGAGCCCACCGAAAGCGAATCCAAGGAAGAACTGGACCGCTTCTGCGACGCCATGATCGCCATCCGCGAGGAAATCCGCGCGGTGGAACGCGGTGACCTGGACCCCGAGGACAACCCGCTGAAAAACGCCCCGCACACCGCCCTGGAACTGGTCGGCGAATGGACCCACCCCTACGGCCGCGAGCAGGCGGTGTACCCCACCGCGACCTTGGTCGACGGCAAATACTGGCCGCCCGTGGGCCGGGTCGACAACGTGTTCGGCGACCGCAACCTGGTCTGCGCCTGCCCGTCCATGGAGGCCTACCAGGACGCCTGAGTAACGCTCCCTGGCCCGGAGTGTCCCCGGGCCAGGGAGCCGGTTTACACCCAGACTCTTGGCTCACCCCTGGCCGGGGCTGACCCGTTGCACCCAGAAGAACAACAAGCGAAGGACTTCAGCATGTTCAGCAAACACGACCAACTGCAAGGTTATGACGATGCCCTGCTCGCCGCGATCGACGCCGAAGAGCAGCGCCAGGAACATCATATCGAGCTGATCGCCTCGGAAAACTACTGCAGCCAACGGGTCATGCAGGCCCAGGGCAGCGGCCTGACCAACAAGTACGCCGAAGGCTACC
>JAZKHB010000074.1:0-25712 GCA_040385585.1 Pseudomonadota bacterium
ACTGGGGTTTTGTCTTTGCGCGCCAGAAAGGTCATGCCCAGGCGCCCGCGACGCGACGCCTAGCCTGCGCGCACCGGCCAGAGTTGACCCCAGTCGCTCAGGTAGGCAGGACTGCGGGCGGCCTGACGCCCGCCGCCATGCGGCCCCAGGGCAGAGGCAAAACCCAGCCGTGTCCTGCCATCGCGGTTCAGCTGATCGAGCAAGCCCATTAGGGCGGCGCTGCGGGGGCGCTGAGTCGGAGCATCAAACAGACCGTACTGGAACTCCCCAGGTCCCAGCAGATCGAGCAGCTGCACGCTGGCTTTGGCATAAGCGTAGCCGGGTCGGTAGATCTGCTGCAGCGCTTGCAGGGTTGCGGCGCTGATATCGCGTGTGTCCTGAGTGGGGGTGGTCAGGGGGACAAACGCCTGCGCGCCATAGGGTTGTCTGGCCGACGCGTGGACACCGGTGCGGATGCTCACCGCGACGGTGCAGCAATAGGGGCGTTGGCTCTGGCGCCGCAGTTTGCTGGCGGCGCGTGCGGCATACAGGGCCAGGATCTGACGCAGTTCCTCCAGGGTGTGCACCGGCTGGCGAAAACTCCGCGAGCTGAGGATCATCTTGCGGTCAGTCAGTGCTTCCAGTTCGATATGCGACTGGCCGCGCAGCTCCAGTACCGTTCTTTGCAAGGTCACACTGAAATGCTGGCGTATCCAGTCGCTGTCGCTGCGAGCCAGATCGTGGGCGGTGTTCAGGCCGAAGGCCTTGAGCTTGACGCCGAGCCGCCGTCCCACGCCCCACACTGCTTCGATCGGACTGTCCCGCAACAGCCGAGCCTGAACCTGGGGGCAACGGGCATCGAAGATACCGTCTGGGCGTTGCTTGGCGCTACGGTTGGCCAGCTTGGCCAGGGTCTTGCTCGGCGCCAGTCCGATGCTGCAGGGCATGCCGACTTCCTGCAACAGTCGCCCGCGCATCTGCAGCGCTTGCTGTACCCGATCGCCTGCCGGCCCTGTACCGAGGTCGAGAAACGCCTCGTCTATGGAGTAGACCTCCAAGTCCGGTGTCCAGTCTTCCAGTGTCTCCATGACCCGGCGCGACAACTCGCCATAGAGGGCATAGTTGGAAGAAAACACCGAGACGCCAAGGCGGCGCAGTTCACGCTCGATCTGATAAAAGGGTGCGCCCATGGCCACGCCCAAGGCCTTGGCCTCGTTGGAGCGGGAGATGATGCAGCCGTCGTTGTTGGACAGAATCACGATGGGCTTGAGGCGCAGGTCCGGACGAAACAAGCGCTCGCAGCTGGCGTAAAAATTGTTGCAGTCGACCAGGGCAAATAGCGAGGGAGTCATCGCCCACCCGAATGGCGGCGAATGCTGAAGGTCACCACGCCCCAGATGCTCAGGTCTTCCACCTGGTCAATCAGCAGCGGCGGATAGTCCGGATGATGGGAGCACAGCTGCGGCCGGCCCCGGACCAGATTGAATTCCTTGACCAGGGGTTCGCCGCACAGCGCGGCCAGAACGATCTGGCCCGAGCGGGGTGTCAGGGCCCGATCGACCACCAGAATATCGCCCGAAAAAATCCCGGCGCCATTCATTGAGTCACCGATAACCTGAGCCATAAAAGTGGCATTGCGGTTACCGATCAGCAGGTCATTGAAGTCCAGGCTCTTTTCCAGATGATCGGTGGCCGGGCTGGGAAAACCGGCAGGAATAAGGCCATCGTAAAAGGGCAGGTGGCATAACGGACCGGCGCTGACCGGGCCCAGAATACGGCATTCGGCTGGCATCGTACGACTCCAATAGTGTATGGATATACAGTATTGGTGAGATAAAGGCTTGGTGCAATCACCGAGCTGGCGATTAGCGATCGCACGTGGGAACAGGCGACAAATGGACGCTTCGCTATAGAATGGCCGCACTTTCTACGAGCCTGCCTCTATGCCCGCGTCGTTGCCCGATCCGGCCGAGCCCCTTGCCTTGTCCGCGCTTCCTTTGGAGGCGCTGGTGGCGTGTCACGAGTGTGATTTGTTGATGCGCAAGCCCGAGTTGGCACTGGGTGAACTAGCGCAATGCCCACGCTGCGGCTCCGAGCTGTATACCTACCGCCATCAAGTGGTGCGACGCAGCCTGGCCTTGGTGCTGGCAGCGTTGCTGCTGTATGTACCGGCCAATTTTCTGCCGATCATTCGTTTGAACCTGCTGGGCCAGACCACCGAGGACACCATTTGGAGTGGCGTGCTGGGTCTCTACCGCAGCGGCATGCAGAGTGTCGCCGCAGTCGTGTTTCTGTGCAGCATGGCGATTCCGCTGCTCAAGTTGCTGTGCCAGCTGCTGGTGCTCTTGAGTATTCGCTGGCGAGTCGGGCGCAGCTATGGCCTGTTGCTCTACCGCATTTATCACCACCTGCGCGAGTGGGGCATGCTCGAGGTCTACTTGCTAGGCATTCTAGTGGCCATCGTCAAGCTGGCCGATATCGCCGACCTCAGTCTGGGAATCGGGCTGGGCTGTTTTATCGGTCTGTTGCTGGTGCAGATTTGGCTGGAGGTCACCATGTCGCCCTATCAGATCTGGCAGGCGTTGTCCGGGGAGGAGAGCCATGCGCGCGATTGATGCGGGCCTGTTGCTGTGCCATGAGTGCCATCAGTTGAATCGCCAGCGGCCTGGCCAGAAAAGCCAGGCCTGCACGCGCTGTGGTGCCCGGGTACACGGGCGCAGGCCCAACAGCCTGGCGCGCACCTGGGCGCTGCTGATCACCGCGGCGCTGCTGTTTATCCCGGCCAACCTGCTGCCGATCATGTCGGTCAGCTCGTTCGGCAAGGGGCAGCCGGACACCATACTGTCGGGCGTGATCTCCCTGGTGCACTACGACATGCTGCCTATCGCCGCGGTGGTGTTTATCGCCAGCATCCTGGTACCCACCTTCAAACTGGTGGGGATTGCCCTGTTGCTTTTCTCGGTGCAGCGCCATCAGCCGATGTCGGCGCAGCAACGCATACTGATGTACCGCTTTATCGAGTGGATCGGTCGCTGGTCGATGCTGGATATCTTCGTCATCGCGATTCTGGTCGCGGTGGTGAATTTCGGCAGCCTGGCGCGTATCGAGGCCGGCTTCGGCGCAGTGGCCTTTGCCTCCGTGGTGGTGCTGACCATGCTGGCCGCCGTTACTTTTGATCCTCGCCTGATCTGGGATAACACGGAGTCGGATACCGACCATGACTGAGCTGCCAACCGCCACTATTCGTCCCGCCTCCAGCTGGTCGGCCATCTGGATCTTGCCACTGATCGCCCTGCTGATCGGCGGCTGGCTGACTTGGCGGGCCTATGACCAGGCCGGTATCGAGATCCAGGTGCTGTTCGAAAGCGGCGAGGGCATTCAGGTCAACAAGACCGAGGTCATCTACAAGGGCATGCCCATCGGCAAGGTCGTGTCCCTGACCCTGGATGAGAAGGGCAGTCGGCAGGGGGTGCTCGCCACCTTGGAAATCAACAAGTCGGTCGAGCCTTCGCTGCGTAGCGAGACGCGCTTCTGGCTGGTCAAGCCCAGTGTGACCCTGGCCGGGATCACCGGGCTCGAAACCCTGGTGTCGGGTAATTACATCGCCGTCAGCCCGGGTGAGGGCGAGCCCTCGCTCAAGTTCGTGGCGCTGGCGGAGGCGCCGCCCTTGTCCGACACACAGCCTGGCCTGCACGTGATGCTCAAGGCCGAGCGGCTGGGCTCGTTGAATCGTGACAGCCCGGTGTTCTACAAGCAGATCCAGGTCGGGCGGGTAAAGAGCTATGTGCTGGGTGAAGACCAGAGCACCGTGCAGATCAAGATATTTATCGAGCCCGCTTATGCCAGCCTGGTGCGCAAGCACACGCGTTTCTGGAACGCCAGCGGCATCACCGTGGATGCTGGCCTGTCGGGCCTTAAGGTGCGCAGCGAGTCGTTGACCAGCCTGGTCGCCGGGGGTATTGCCTTCGCCACTCCCGAGCATCGCCAGGACAGCCCGCCCACGGACCCGAGCCTGCCGTTTCGCCTGTACGAGGACTTCGACGCGGCCCAGGCCGGTATCCGGGTCAAGGTCAAGTTGAGCGACTTCGAAGGACTGCAGGCGGGTCGTACTCCGGTGATGTTCAAAGGCATTCAGGTCGGCACCTTGAAAACCATGAAAGTCGATCCTGATCTGACGACCGCCACGGCCGAACTGATGCTCGATCCCCTGGCCGAGGACTACCTGGTGGACGGGGCCGAATTCTGGGTGGTCAAGCCTTCTATTTCCCTGGCGGGGATTACCGGTCTGGAGGCTCTGGTCCGGGGCAACTACATTGCCGTGCGCCCTGGCGAAAAGGGTGGGGCACCCAGCCGTGACTTCGTCGCGCTGAGCAAGCCACCGCCGCTGGACCTCAGTGCCCCCGGGCTGCACCTGGTGTTATTCAGCGAGAACCTGGGCTCGCTGGAGGTCGGCAGCCCGATCCTCTACCACCAGCTCAAGGTCGGCTCGGTGCAGAGCTATCAGCTGTCGCGAGAGCGCGAGGGGGTGGTGCTCGGCGTGCATATCCTGCCGGACTACGCCGACCTAGTGAATGAATCCACGCGCTTCTGGAATGCCAGCGGCATTACCCTGACCGGCGGGCTGTCCGGCATCGAGGTCAAGAGCGAATCCCTGCAGAGCTTGCTGTCCGGGGGCATCGCTTTCGAGACCCCGGACGCCGCCGCGGGCGTCGCCGCTCGACGGGTCCAGCGCTTCGTTCTGCACCCCAGTCGCGAGGTGGCGTTGCAGCGCGGCGTCGAGGTGCAGCTGCAGGTCGGCAGCGGTGACGGCCTGCGTCCTGGCACACCGATCCGCTTCAAGGGCCTGGATGTCGGCAAGGTGGAGCGGGTCGAGCTGACTGAAGACCTGCAGGCCGTTCTGCTGCACGCCCGCATCACCGAAGCCGGCGAGCGCATCGCCCGAGCCGGCAGCCAGTTCTGGGTCGTCAAGCCGGAGTTGGGGCTGGTGCGCACGGCCAATCTGGAAACCCTGGTCAGCGGCCTGTACCTGGAGGTGCAGCCTGCGGCCAAGGGCGCCGCGGTGCAGAGCCGCTTCACGGTCTTGGCCACGGCGCCGACGGTCTCGACCCGCGAGCTGGGCCTGAAGCTGGTGCTTAGCGCCCCGCGGCGCGGCTCGATCAAGCCCGGTGTGGTGGTCAGCTACCGCGAGGTGCCGGTGGGCAAGGTGACTCACTTCGAGCTGGGCCCGACCTCAGACCGGGTCATGATCCACCTGCTGATCGAGTCGCGCTATGCGCCGCTGGTACGCAGCGGCAGCCGCTTCTGGAATGCCAGCGGCATCGGGGTGGACGCCGGCCTGTTCAAAGGCCTGAAGGTACGCACCGAATCCCTGGAAGCCTTGCTGGAGGGTGGCATCGCCTTCGCCACGCCGAACAACCCCGAAATGGGTGGTCCGGCCCAGCCCGGCCAGACCTTTACCCTGCATGACGAG
This sequence comes from Pseudomonadota bacterium, assembly GCA_040385585.1. Lineage (GTDB taxonomy): Bacteria > Pseudomonadota > Gammaproteobacteria > Pseudomonadales > Pseudomonadaceae > Aquipseudomonas. The sequence goes on from JAZKHB010000074.1 coordinate 5,450, forward strand.
ACGAACGACGAGTGGATGAAGTGGGCACCGAAGATCGCGCTGGAGACACCCTGACGGCGGATTCCGCCAAAGCGTTTCGTCGAAACCCTTTTAGGATTCGACGAACAAGGGCCCAGTTTTCGTCGCCGGAAGTGCGTTTCCAGGCGGCGCGTCGGAACGCAATCCCTCAGGCCGGCTCTTCGGCCTTGTCGGTCTCGCGGCGGCGGATATATTTCCAGTCCGCCTCGTCGATATAAATGCCGTTCGGCCCGCTGCCGCCTTCCAAGTCGATGGCCACCTGGGCCGAGACCTGGGGTTTGACCGAAGCCAGAATCGGCACGAAACCCAGTTGCAGGCTGGTTTCGATCAGGGCCTGCTGGTTGCGTTCGTCGATATCCGCCGCCTCGTCCAAGTAGTAGGGCAGGCGAATCTTGCCGGCCTGCTCGCGGTCCATCAGGTGCAGCAACAAGTACATGTTGGTCAGCGCCTTGATGGTCATGGTCGTGCCGTTGGAGGCCGCGCCGTCGATGTCGGTGTGCACCACCGGCACGCCGCCGACCTTGGTGATCTCGAACGCCAGCTCGAACAGGTCTTTCAGGCCCAGCTGGTTGTGGTTGGCCGCCACCAGCCGCGCCAGGTACTCCTTGGCCTCTTCGTTCTTCACATCCTGATCGGCGCCCTGCTGCAGGTCGAAGACCGAGAGGGTCTCGCCTTCCTCGTACTGGCCGGCGCTGTGGATGATCTGGTCGATATGCCGGAGCGCGTCCTTGTTCGGTGCCAGGGTGATGCGAAAGCTCTCCAGGTTCGAGACCTGGCGCTTGTTGATCTCGCGGTTGAACAGCGCCAGCTGGTGTTCCAGGTTGTCGTAGTCGCTGCGGATATTGCGCAGGGTACGGGCGATATCGGTCACCGCGGCGCGGCGCGCCTTGCCCAGGGTCAGGGCCTCGTCCTGGCGGTGGGCGTAGGCGTTGATCAGCAGGTGCAGGCGGCGTTCCACATCCTCTTCGCTGTCGAACTTGGCCACGCCCTTGAGGCGGATCTGCGCGTAGAGCGCGTCGATTTGCCCGTCGATGCGCTGCAGGCCCTGCCAGGCGTCCTGGTAGTCGTGGAGCAGTGGCAACAGGTTGTCCAGGGAGTCGTCTACCGGGTCCATGAAAGGCGTGCCGAACGGCAAATCCGCCGGCAGCAGCTGGCGGCGGCGCAGGGCGTCTTCCAGGGTGCGCTCCTTGGCTTCCAGGTCGGCCAGCTGGCGGCCGACCAGCTGCAGCTTGGCCGACAGCTGCTGGACCCGTTCGGTGAAGGCGTCGCTGGCGCGCGTCAGCTCGTCCTGGGCGGCCTCCAGCTGGGCCAGGCGTTCGAGTTTGTCCGGCTCCTCCACGGCCAGGGTCTGGCTGCGGCGGAAATCCTCCAGGGCTTTCTGCGCGTCCAGCACCTGCTGATACAGCACTTCAGTCTGGGCCTTGCTGGCGGCGCGGTCGGTGGCCACCGCCTGCTGGGTCCTGAGCTGCTTGAGCTCCTTGTCCAAGCGCTCCTTCTGGTCACGCAGGGCGGCGCGGTCGGCCAGGGCCTGGAGGGCCGGTGGCTCGATATGGGACAGGTCGATGGACAGGCCCGGCGCATCGAAGCGCTCGCCCTTGAAGCGTTCGAGCAGCGCTTCCAGGGATTTGACCCAGACACCGTCCTCGTCCAGGGCAATGCCGTTGTCCCCCAGGGGCAGGCTGAACAGTGCGCCGTTGAACAGGCGCATCAGGCGTTCCACGTCCTGCTGGGTGAACTCCTCGCGCAGCCGCGCATAGCTGTTGTTGTCGGCGTGCTCGAGCTGCTGCTTCACCGATTTCAGGCGTTTCTCCAGGTCGCGCAGGCGCTCGTCCAGGTCCTCGGCGCTGAACTGCCGGGATTGGGCCAGGGCGCCGGCCAACTCGTCGTGGGCGTCCTTAGCCGCCAGCAACTGCTGCTCCAGGACCTGGGCGTCGTCGACCAGGGCGAAGCGGTGCTTGAGCACCGACAGTTCGCCGAGCCAGCGCTGCAGCTCGCTGATCTCGCGCTCCAGGCGCATCAGCTCCTGGGTGCCGCCGCGCTGTTCGTGCTGCAGGCCATCCTGCTGGCTGCGGTAGTGCTCGAGCTGGCTCAGCAGCTCCTCGCGGCGCGCGCCGCTGTAGTCTTGCCAGGCACCGAGCAGGCTGTCGAGCAGCGGCGAGATGCGCTGCAGCTTGCCGCGCAGCACTTCACGCTGGGTCACGCCGGCCGCCAGGGCTTCGACCAGGGGGCCGGCGGCGACCAGGGACTGGTAGTCCTGCTCCATGCGGCGCACATCGCGAAAGGCTTCTTCGCAGGCGGCGATATAGTCGACGCTGCCCGAGCGCAGGCTGTGCTCGAAGGCATCGAGAAACAGCTGCTTCAACTTGGCCGCGGTGATCTCGCGCATATGCAGCAGGTTGATAAACAGCGCGCGGAAGGTCTTCAAGCTCTGCTCGCTGGTGGAGCGCAGCGGAATCAGGGTCAGGTCCAGGGGGATAGAGGTATGGCCGCCGACCAGCAGGCGACGCAGCTCCTCGGGTTTGAGTTCGTAGGCCTTGAGGTGCTCGCGCTCCAGGTTGGCGAACAGCTCGCGCTGACGCAGGCAGGTGCCGTTCTTCTGGTAGTGGGCCAGGTCCAGGGCGCCGGCGTAGGCGAAAAATTGGTGGCCGAAGCCGCCGCCCGGACCGCGGCCGGCCACGCCGATGACATGGAGGCCGTGGGGCAGGGCGACTTCCACCAGGATATAGCTGGTGTCGCTGGCGAAGTAGAACTTGCGCGACTGCTCCAGGCTGTACTTGCCGAAGCTCATGTCCGACATGCGCGCCAGGATCGGGAACTGCAGGGCGTTGATCGAGGCGCTCTTGCCCAGGTTGTTGGCGCCGTACACCGACAGCGGCTGTTCCAGAGGGAACAGGCCGAGGCTGTAACCGGCGGTATTCAGTAAGGCGAAGCGGCGGATGCCGTAGCGTTCCTGGCTCATGCATCGTGCTCCTGCAGGGCGCGTTCTTCGGCCAGGGCGCGGGCCAGCACCTGCTCCTCGGTTTCCGGTTCGGGAAGTTCTTGTGGCGCGGCGTCATCGTCGCTGTCGAGCAGCAGGATCGCGTCGCCGCTGTCGTCGTCGATCAGCACCGGTGCCGGCAAGGGCAGGGCGCTGTGCAGGCTGGCGGCCAGGTCGCGGTCCTGCTGCACGGAGAGGCAGACATCGAGGAAACGGTGCATGGCCGGCAGGAAGCGGTAGACACCGTTTTCCTCGGCGGCGAAGCCCAGCTGGGTCATGCGCCGCATGACCTTTTCCTCCAACTCCTCCTGGGTCTGCACCTCGGCCTGGAGGAACAGGTCGTGGTATTTTTCCAGCAATGCCGGCAGCTCGTCGCGGCCCAGGCTGCCGCCGTCGAGCACGGCCAGCGGGTCGCGGCCCTGGTCGGCCAGGTGCTCGACCAGGATAAAGGTGAACAGGGCCAGGCGTTGAGCGGTCTTGTTCACCTGAGCGCCGCTCTGCTCCGGCACGAAGTAATAGAAGCCGCGGCTGTCGCAGACCAGCTCGAACCCCAGGGCCTTGAACAGCGCGCGGTACTGATCCTGCAAATTGGACAGCTGGCTGTAGAGCTCGGCGTCGCGGCGGCTGACGTGGTAGCCCTTGAACAGCTCGCGAAAGATTGGCGCCAGCTGGGTCAGTTCTTTCAGGTCGATATTCATGCACAGAACTCGCAAGCAGTCGTAGGGTGGAGGGCCACCCCGTGGATGGCCACCCCGTGGAAAATCACGCAGCGTTTTCCACCGGAGAATTCGGAGGGCTGGAGGGTGGACAAACAGGGCGTTGTCCACCCTACACAGGCCTTAGCCATGCGCTTGGCCCACCAGGGCGAAGGAGCTCAGGCTGACCCGGTGCTCCGCGGTCAGGTAGTCGCGGCGGGTCAGGCGTTCGCGCTGGAAGCGGCTGTCGCGGGACAGCCGTGAAAACCAGTAGAGCAATTCGTCGGTCGCGCCTTCGGGTTCCTGCTCCAGCAGCCAGGTCATCAGGTCCGGCAGGGGCAGGGCGTTCTGGCAGCGTTCGAGCATTTCCCGCGCGGTGCGCGGCGCCCGGGGCAGCTCGCTCCTGCGCGTGCCGCTGGCCTTGGGGAACTGCGCCGGCTTGGCCTCGAAGCGCGCCAGGGCGTAGACGTAGGCCTCGACCTGACTGGCGCTGCCGAGAAAGGCACTTTGCGGGCGGGTGAACAGCGGCAGCGAGGCCTGGGGCACGGCGTCCAGCCCCTTGCGGCGGATGGCGGCCAGGGCCAGGGCGGCGCCGCGGGTCACGGCATTGTGCCGGCGCGCTTCCTCGCGCAGGGGCAGCAGCAGTTCGCGGGCGCGGCGCAGGGTCAACTGGGCGGTGGTCTGCATCTCCAGGATGCGCGCATGGGTGCGCAGCAGCAGGTCGTCGTCGACCAGCTGGCCGAGGCGCTGCTGTTCGCTCATCAGGCGCAGCAGCACCTGCTCGACCCGGGTCACGCCCTGCTCGAAGGCGCCGTCGGCGTTGACCAGCTGGATCATCGGCTCGACGTACTCGTCCCAGGTCGCCAGCACCTCGGCATAGCGCTGGCGCAGGGGGATCTGCCGGTCGCTGGTCTTGGCCCGCTCGGCCACGGCCACCAGGGCCTGCTCGTCGTTGGCGAGTTTTTTCAGCACGTCGCGCACGCGCATGTCCAGCAGGCGCAGCTGACGGGCCAGGTCGTTGGCGTCGCGGATCTCGAAGGCGTCCTGGATATGCCCAGCCAGGCGCTCCAGGTGGCGCAGGTAGGCCTCGATCTCCAGGCACAGGCCCAGGCGGTGTTCGCGGCGCAGGTAGGCGAGAAAGTCGTGGATCTGCGCGTTGAGTTCGAAGCGGTTCGGGCTCTTGGCCACCGGCACCAGAATATCCAGGCGGATCCACTGGTCGAGCAGGGCGGTCACGTCCTGGGGGGTGGCCAGCTGGGCCGCCAGCTGCAGGCGCAATTCCGCCAGGCTCAGGGTGCCCTGGTCGAAGTGCTCGCACAGAGGCTCTAGCAGGCTCCAGTGTTCGGCGAGGGCCCGCAATACGCGCTTGGGTTCGATCATCGGCGGCTTGGCTTCTCTAGGGTCTGTTGACGTTTTGGCGCGAACCGCGTTGCAGCGTCAAATGGCGCCAGGCTAGGCGCGGGACGCTGGCAATGGTCATTCCCTTGCCAAGTCCCGCAACACCGCATGGCGTCATTTGACACGCAACCCGAAGGGACGGGCCGGTTTTTGTGCGGCGCGTCGTTACTCGTCGTTCATTTGGAATAACCAAACCCCACTCCTCGCGCCTTGCCCCGCGCAAAAACCGGCTCCGTCGCGGCCGTGACAAAACGTCAACAGACCCTAGGGGCGGCAAACAAAGGCGGCGATTGTACTGAAAAGCCCGGGGTACGTCAGAGTGGCGCGCCTGCATCCGGTCCGGGACGTTCTGAGGTACACGGCCGAAAGCTGACGAAAAACGGCACATTGCGACTCGACTCAGGTCCGGCGAGGGCTCTAAAGCGCTCGAAAGTCGGGTTCAGGCTGCACCAGAAACTGGCATGCTTTCTGCGTAGGGGCTGGCATGAGTCTGGAGACGAATATGCCGATTTCTGCCACAAGTGCCGCTTACGCACAGGCCCGCTGGACCGAGTTGCAAGGCCAGAACGATCTGGACTGGGAGCTGGATGCCATTACCGATCGCAGCGAGGCCATCGCTTTTCTACAGCGTTTCGAAAATCGCCTGTGCATCTACTCGGGCTATGTGGAAAAGCTCTACAGCAACTACAGCTTCGTGGTGCCGAACGAGGCCCGTGGCGGCATCACCATCCTGCCGGACGAGCAGGCCTGGCACGACACCTTCAACGATATCCCCGCCGAGGCGGTCGAGCCCACCGGAATTCATATCCTGCCGGGCGAAACCATGGGGCATACCGGGTTGTACCTGAAGATTCCGGGTGCCCATCGCCTGACGGCCTCCCAGGAGCTGCCGTTCCAGGACGGGCTGCGCGTGCTGATTCAGCGCTACCTGGCCCGGGGCGACTTCTTCCTGCCGGTGCTGATCAAGGGCGACCTGCGCGAATACGAGGCCCGCATGCCGTCGCTGCACCTGCACCGGATCAACTTGGCCAAGCTGCCCGACCACTCGCAGCTGAGCATCAACGGCCTGAAGAGCGCCATCGCCGACCACCTGATCGGCCTGTTCCGCCAGCGCTGAGCGCCGCGTTACCCCGTTGTGGCGATGGGTAACAATCCTCTGGCCACCAGGCCGTCTGCGCCGATCGAGCGCGGGTCTCTACTCGACTATGGGCCGGGCCGTTATGCCTGAGGTTTCCCTATAGTGCTGGCCTGACAAGGGCTGTCGGCGCAGCCCTCGACCCCTCGGCTCAGCACACAAGGATTTGTCATGCGCCCGACTACCCGTCTCGCCAGCCTGCTGCCCGCCGCGCTTTGCGCGAACCTGACGACGCCGGTGAATGCCGCGCTGGTGGAGCTGGCGGATGGTGAGTTGTCCCAGGTGACCGGTCAGGCTTTTCTCAACCTGACCACGGATGCCTACAACGGCATGAATTTCACCCGGATGAACTTCGGCCTGGACGTGGCCACCCAGCTGAATATGGACAAGCTGCAATTGGGGCTCTATCCACGCACCGGTGAGGCCGCCGGCACGGCGGATATCGATATCAATAATTTCGCCCTGGGCTCGGTCAATGACGCGACCGGGCAGGTCAATCCGTTCCTGATCAAAAACCCTTTTATCGAGTTGGCCTACAAGGGCGACAAGGTGGTGGGCATGCGCGTGGGCTTTGCCGAAGCCCAGGGGCATTTGTCCGGCGACATCAATCGCATGACGGGCAATATCGCGGTGGATCTCTATGGCAAAGGCAACTACCTGTCGACTCAGATGAATTGTGCTTGGTGGGATGCGCTCTGCGGCGCGGCACGCTTAGCGGTGGGCACTGTGTATGCCAATCGTGATTTCAGTGCCACGGCGCAGTTGGCGAATGCTTCGGGCGACACCGACCCTGTACGCGCGACCATGATCGGACTGCTCAATGATCAGGGCCTCTCCATTCCAACGGGCAACGGGTTCGATGCGTTTCTGCTGGGCCTTTTCAAGTCCGATAACTGTTCGCTGTTGAGCGTGAACACCTGTTTCCCCCTGGCCAATTACGGCTCCTTTCCCATCGGTCAGCTCGACCCGAGCACCCAGCAGTTCACCGAGTCGGCCAAGGGCGTGTTCCTGTCCATGCAGACCCAGGACATGCAATGGCGCGATCAGCAGGACGCGGCCAACTTCGTGGTCGCCCTGGCCGGTGCCTTTATGAACCTGCCGCGCAATGCCGATGGCACGGCCGCCATTACCACCAGCTTTCAGGAGGCCTTCAACGGCATTCCCCGGGTGGATACCTGCCTCGGTCCGGACAGCAAGGGGTGCTGAGCATGCGCCGATACCTGGGGGTTTGGCTGCTGGGGCTCTGTGGTCAGGTGCACGCCGAATTGCACGCCCTGGACGACGCGCAACTGGCCGATGTGCAGGGCGCCGGCATCGGCCTGGTGCTGGAAAACGTGCTGATGGATGCCAGCCAGTCGACCATCTTTATCGACGGCATCACCAATGCCGGCGGCCAGAACGTGCCGATCGCGGTCAAGGAATTCTACCTGGGCGCCACCGGCAGCCACCTGGGTGCGAACCTGGCGCCGGTCACCCTCGGGCGGCTGAACCATCCCTTCGAGATCAACCTGGCCAAGGGCGAGGCGCTGCGTAGCTTGCGCGACGATGGCCAGTGGGTGCAAACCACGCCGAGCGATATCGCGGTACTGGAATTCAGGTTTCCCGAGCGCCTGATCGGTGCCGGCGGCCAGCCCTGCATCGGCGGCTTCGCGGCCGCGGGCACCAACTGCTCGAGCCGCGCCAGCGAAAAAGTCGATCTGGGCATTCGCTTCGATTTCCAGGTGGCGGCCGGGCGTGCCGAGGTGATGAATATCGACATCGGTGAGCTGGCCATGGACGGCTCCTACCTGCGCCTGTGGGGAGACGGCACACGGGCCCAGCTGGTCGGCGAGGCGCGCCTCAATCTCTTTGCCAAGGGCATCCAGCTGACCTCCTGCGCCACCGGCAGCACGGGCTGCGCCACGGCCGCCGAGCAGACCGGCAAGAGTATTTTCTTCAGCAACAGCTACGCCAGTATCGCGCTCGGCTACGGCAAGTCCCAGCCGTTGCTGTTCGATGTCGACAGCAACGGCCAGTTCATCCTCGAATTGCCGAACCCGGTGGCCTCGGGCACTACGGCCGCCCAGCGCAATGCCCTGGCGGCGGATTTCTATGCCAACGCACCGCGCACCCACCTGGTGATCGACAGCCTGAAGACCGGTACCGGGATCCTGTCCAGTGGCGGCTACAACTTCGGCCGCAGTGAGGTATCGGGCATGAGCTTCAACTACCTCAAGGTGACCAGCCGTGACCTGTAGAACCTGGACATCGCTCGCGCTGCTGGGGCTGGCGCTGTCGGCTCATGCCGAATTGCAGCCCTTGCCGGACAGCGACCTGAGTGCCCTGAGCGGCCGGGGCGGGGTCTACCTGTCCGGCGAATTCAGCATCAACAAGGACGGCGGCGTGCTCTGGACAACCCCGGTCAGCAACGTCGCGAGCACCTGGGCCGCGGGTCAGCGCAGCTGTGCCCTGGTCGGCGCGGCCACAGCCCAGGGCTGCGGCATGCGCCTGGCGATCCGCGCCGAACAGGGTGGCGGCTGGTATGTGCTGGACAATATCAAGGGGGTCTCCAGTTTCGAGGGCCTGACCCTGCGTACCCGCCAGGTCGACAGCGGCTTCAATGGCGACGGCGCGACCTTCAACCGTGACGTACTGGAATTCGGCCTGCCCAACGAAGTGCGCTTCAAGGACAGCAGCCTCTCCTTCGCCGTGGCCAATCAGGGCGGCTGGCGCAACAACGCCGTCAGCGCGGCCAATGGCGGCGACCCGAGCTACCAGCAGACCACCCTGTTTTCCGCCCGGGTCGATGGCGTGGTCAGGGTGCAGGGCAATGCCGTGGTCTTCCCCACGCCATGACGCGCGCATCTCTGCGCTGTGGCGGGCTGCTGCTGTCCTGGCTGGTCAGCCCGGGCCTGGCGGCCATGCAGGCACTGGACGATGCCAGGCTCTCCGCCGTCAGCGGGCGGGACGGCATCAGCCTGGAGATCAGCGGTGGCGGCTGGTCGGCCGGCAGCCTGGAGCTGACCCAGGACGGCCAGACCCTCAGCGCCCGCGACCTCGACAACCGCCCGCAAACGGGCAGCACCAGCAGCACCCAGATCCAGGTGGATGCCGTCGACGACCAGCTGCAGATCGACTACAGCAGCACGCCCCAGGTACTCAGTGTGGGCAGTCTGGGATTTGGCGCTGGCGGTCAAAGCTTCGGCGCCATTCGCGCTTTCTACACCCTGGGCGGCAGCCTGCGCTTGCGCGGCGGCGGCGCCAGCGGCGTGACCGGCCTGGCGGTGGACGACAGTCGGTTGTCCCTGCGCGACGCGACTTTCTATTACCGCGACAATGGCCATGACCTGATCGTCCAGGGGGTGTCCCTCGACACCTACCTCGAGGAGGTCTACCTGGATCTGGTTACCGGCGGCAATGGCAGCGAGATCCGCCTGGACCTGGGGGCCTCGCGTTTCGTCGGCTCGATTGCCGGCGTCGGTCTCGACCTGGCCCATGGCGACCCGGTACCCGGCGTCGCGGTCACCCCCGACACTCCGGACCTGCGCGATGGCAATGCCGGGCGCAGTTTCGGCCGACTGAACATGGACCTGCAGCTGGGTGGCAGCCTGCGGGTAGGTAGCGGTGGGGCCAGCGGCGAGGGGTTGCGGATCACCCCGGCCATCAGCATTGTCGACAGCCTGTTCGAGTACCGCGACGACGGCGTGCTGCGGGCCGAGCAGTTCACCGGCAACCTGAGCAGCCAGTCCGGCATCACCTTCGACCTGGAACAGGATGCCGACGGCAGCCACCTCAGGTTGGCCACCCAGGACCTCAGGCTCAATGCCAGCCTGGGCGGGCTGATCCTGGGCAACCCGGCCAACCCGCGGCTCGGCAGCTTGGCCTTCGACTTGGATTTCCAGGACCAGGGCGCCTGGCAGAACTGGCTCAAGCTGCGTCCGGGCGGCGACCCCCATTCCGGCCAGCAGGGCATCCGCGCGGACATCGGCTGGAACCTGGTCAACAGTTCGGTCTCCCTCACCGATAACGGCAACAGCCTGTGGTTCAGCGGGCTGCGCACCCATGGCAGCGGCCAGTTCAGCCTGGACCTCACTCGGGGTTGCGCCAATGGCGTCAGCGTTGGTTGCTACGCCGGTACCCAGAGCGACATGAGCACGGGCAACTACAATGGCCATTTCGACGGTCTGCGCTTGGGTTTGCAGGACATCAAGGGCAGCTACAGCTTCGACGGCCTGCGGGTCGGCCAGGCCAACGCAGCGCTGCAAGGGGGCAGCGAACTGCTGACGCTGATGGAGGTTTTCCCAGCGTACGATTTCACCCTCAATGGCCAGCTGACGCTGCAGCCGGGCGGCAGCCAGGGCGATGGCCTGCGCTACAACGCCGACTTCTACATCAGCGAGGCCAATGCGGCGATCACCGTGGACGAGGCCGGCAGGGGCCTCTGGTTGGCCGGCACCCGCTACGACCTGCATTACCGCGACGGCTCCCTGGATATCAACAATCAGGGGCTCGAGCTGCGCAAGGGCAGCTTCTGGTCGAAGCTGGAGGTGTCGGATGTGCGCTGGGGCGATCGGGCGACCGGTGCCAGCCTGGGGCGGATCATGCTCCAGCGTTACGAACAGGGCTCGACCCTGACCCTCAGTTCCGGCGGTGCTGGCGCCCTGTGCGTGGGCAGCCAGGGGGCGAGCGCGGGGGCCTGCGCGGCCAATGGCGGAAGCTGGGAAGACCGCGGCAACGAAGGACTGTCGGTCAAGCTGAAAAACGTCTTCGTGCGCGATGCCTTGATCGACGACAGCGCGAATGGCGTGGCCCGGGACGAAAAGCGCAACCAGTTCATCCTGGAAACCAATAGGGTCGATGGGGTCAACGGCAGCGGCAGCCAATGGGTGGTGGACAACTTCCACAGCGCCGACGGCAACCCGGCCGATCCCTCGGCCAACACCTACGGCTTTAACGCCGACATCAACCTGGATGTGGCACCCACCCGGGTGCGGGTCAGAACCGGAGCGAACGCCGGCAGCGCCGTCACGCCCGACCCCCTGGGTTTTGCGGTAAACGGACGCATCCACCTCAAGGAACTCAACGTCGACCGCGTGCAGCATGTGCACCCCAGCGGCGGCGCGGCGACCGCCTTGTATGGCATCAAGCTGCAGAACGCCGATATCCGCGCCAACCTCACGGCCACGCCGATCAACTGAATCGGCGCCATCCATGACCGCCCAACCCTCGATGGCGCTGCGCCTATCCGGGCTGCAAAAGTGGGCGCCGGGGGCCACTTTGTCTTCGAAAGACCCGGCTATTTAAGCCTGCGCTGCGCCCTGATCTCCGGCAGGTCCAGACGTTGCAGGTAGCGCCGCAGCGGTTCGCCGATATTCAGGCGGCCGTCGAGAGGCTGGTCCAGCAGAATCTGGATGCGCTCGCGCTTGAGGGTCATCACCTCGGCCTCGACCTGCGCCCAGACGAATGCGCAGGCCGGCGTGATGCTGTCCTCGGCCACGTCCATGCCGAAGGCATCCTCGCTGAAACGCACGATATAGCGGGCAATCTTGTGGTTGTAACCAACGAAACCGATCAGGCGGTCGGCGGCAGCGCAGATGGTGGCGGATGTGATGCTCATGCAGGCCTCGCAATATCCCGTGAGTGAGTGCAGCCCGAGCGTGAGGCCCGGACCCCTGTGCCGGCATCCTAAGGCGCCCCGGATGCCCCATGCCTTGCCCTGGATCAATGCCCGCGAGGGTAATGGCCGTGATCCGATGGCGGACACTGCAAAGTGCGCTCTGAACGCAAACAGAGCTCCAGGCAAGGCTTCGTAGGCAGGTTCGTGCCCACAAAGGCCTCCCGCCCGGTATAACCTCGGGTTTCGGCCGCCCAGTCATTTCGGCCGCGGTCTTTCCGCCTGCCGCATTTGCGGCCACAATTCCCCTCTTATTCGAGTGCCGGCTGTCATCCATGGCCGGCGCCATCAGCCTGACCCCACTCACCTACCCGAGGGGGCCGCGAGGAGCCTGGCATGAGCAGTAATGACCGCGTCATCATTTTCGACACCACCCTGCGCGATGGCGAGCAGAGCCCGGGCGCGTCCATGACCAAGGAAGAGAAGCTGCGCATCGCCAAGACCCTGGAGCGCATGCGGGTCGACGTGATCGAGGCCGGTTTCGCCATCGCCAGCCAGGGCGACTTCGAGGCGGTCAAACTGATCGCCGATACCATCAAGGACAGCACGGTGTGCAGCCTGTCGCGGGCGGTGGACGGCGATATCGACCGCGCCGCCGAGGCCCTCAAGGGCGCCAACGCCGGGCGCATCCACACCTTCCTCGCCACCAGCCCTATCCATATGCAGTACAAGCTGCGCATGCAGCCGGATCAGGTGGTCGAGCAGGCGGTCAAGGCGGTCAAGCGCGCGCGCAACCTGTGCAGCGATGTGGAGTTTTCCTGCGAGGACGCCGGTCGTTCCGAGATCGACTTCCTCTGCCGGATCATCGAAGCGGCCATCGACGCCGGCGCGCGCACCATCAATATCCCCGACACCGTCGGCTACGCCATTCCGCACCAGTACGCCGAGACCATGCGCCAGTTGCTCGCGCGCATCCCCAATGCCGACAAGGCGGTGTTCTCCGTGCACTGCCACAACGACCTGGGCCTGGCCGTGGCCAATTCCCTGGCCGCCGTGGTCGCCGGTGCCCGCCAGGTGGAGTGCACCATCAACGGCCTGGGCGAACGGGCCGGCAACGCCGCCCTGGAAGAAATCGTCATGGCGATCAAGACCCGCCAGGACCTGCTCGGCGTCGAGACCCGCATCGACACCACGCAGATTCTCAGCGCCTCGCGCCTGGTGTCCGGTATCACCGGTTTTCCGGTGCAGCCGAACAAGGCCATAGTCGGGGCCAACGCCTTCGCCCATGAGTCCGGCATCCACCAGGACGGCGTGCTCAAGCATCGCGAAACCTACGAGATCATGAGCGCCCAGTCAGTGGGCTGGCACACCAACCGCATGGTCCTGGGCAAGCTCTCGGGGCGCAACGCCTTCCGCACCCGTCTCGAGGAGCTGGGCATCCAGCTGGCCGGCGAGGCGGCGCTGAACGCGGCGTTTACCCGCTTCAAGGCCCTGGCCGACAAGAAGCAGGAGATCTTCGACGAAGACCTGCAGGCCCTGGTGTCCGACACCCTGGCCGAGGACGCACCGGAGCATTTCAAGCTGGTCATTCTGGACGTCGCGAGCAAGACCGGCGAAGTGCCGGAAGCCAAGCTGGTGATCAATGTCGCCGGCAGCGAGCTGAGCGCCACGGCCCAGGGTTCCGGTCCGGTGGACGCGACCTTCAAGGCCATCGAGTCGATCGCCCACTCCGAGGCCATCCTGCAGCTGTATTCGGTCAACGCCATCACCCAGGGCACCGACTCCCAGGGCGAGGTGACCGTGCGCCTGGAGAAAGGCGGACGCATAGTCAACGGCAATGGCGCCGACACCGATATCCTGGTGGCCTCGGCCAAGGCCTATATCAATGCCCTGAACCTGATGCAGGCCGGCGGCAAGGCTCACCCCCAGGTGGCGGACGTTTGATGCAGGAAGCTCGGCGTCTCGCCTACCTGAACGCCATGCAGGTCGACAGCTGGCTGCCCCGGCTGGCCTTGCCCTTCGCCGCGCCTTCGCCCCTGCAATGGCAGACGCCGGTCGAGGCCGAACTGCCGGAACCGGTGATGCAGGTGCCGCGCCCGGTTGCTGCCGCCCCCGCGCCGACCCCAGAGCCCGTGGCCGCGCCTGTCGAAGCCCTGCGTTCGAGGATCGAGGTGCCGCGCCCCGCGACGCCGGCGCGCGGCACCCCCCCGGCCGTGGTCGAGGATGTCGAGGCCGAGGCCGAAGCGGCTCCCACGACCGCGGCTGGCGCACCGCCGCGCTTCGCCCTGCAGCTGTTGCGGGCCGGGGCCTGTGTGCTGTTGGTCGAGTTGCCGACCGGCGAACCCTTCGCCAGCCGCGACCCGGCCTACCTGTTGCTCAAGGACCTGCTGCGCGCCGCCGGCCTACCGGACAGCCCGCAGGTGCTCGGCGAGCCGGTGCGCTGGCCGCTGCTGCGCCGCGGCAGCCTGGACCAGGGGCCGCAGGCCGCCCTGGAATATGTCCAGGGCTTTATCGCCGCGCGCCTGGAAGCCGAGGGTGACTGCCGTTGCCTGTGGCTGGTCGGCCTATCGGCCGTGCGTTTCGCCGGCGAGGGCGAAGCCGAGCTGTTCAACCGCGAGCTGCAGATCGACGGGTTGGGCGCCGCCTGGGCCGTGCCCGGTCTGGATCTGTTGATGGACGAGCCGGCCCGCAAGGCCGACCTGTGGCGCGCCATGCGCCGTGTGATGCAACGCTGGCAGCGGGTGGACGCGACGAATGAGTGATGCAGTCTGGTTTCGTCCCATGACCGAGGCGGATATCGATGCGGTGCTGGCCGTCGAGTACGCCGCCTTCAGCCATCCCTGGACCCGCGGTATCTTCCAGGACAGCTTGAAATCCTATGACTGCTGGCTGATGTTCGAAGGCGAGCAACAAGTCGGTCACGGCGTGATCAATGTGATCATCGACGAGGCCCATCTGCTGAATATCACCGTCAAACCACAAAGCCAGGGTCGTGGTCTGGGCCTGCGCTTGTTGGAGCGGCTGATGGCGCGTGCCCTGGAGCTGAAAGCCGGCGAGTGTTTTCTCGAGGTGCGCGCCAGCAACCAGTCGGCCTATCGCCTGTACGAGCGTTACGGCTTCAACGAAGTCGGCCGGCGCCGTGACTATTACCCCGCCGTCGGCGGGCGCGAAGACGCCCTGGTGATGGCCTGCAGCCTGTTCGAGTGAAATCGGTCGCCACCCGGCGCGAGGGTGGGTAGATACGATGTCATCCAACCCTCGTGACGGTGGATGAACAATACGTCATCCACCCTACGCGCTACGCGCCCCGATCCACCCGATGGACTACCCGAGGGTTATTTCTCCACCGGCCCCGGTTCGCGGTCTCGGCCCGAATTGATCGGCTCGTCGCTGGCCAGTTCGGCTTCCTCGGCTTCATCCAGGCCCGTACCGCCGCCGATTTCATCGGCCTCGACGATGCTCAGGTCCTGATCGGCCGGCCGCCCCTGGCCGGGCTCCCGGGGCGAAAGGGCGCCGTCTTCCCTGATCAGGGTTTCGGGTGCCAGGTCATCGTTCGTCGGTTGATGATCCGGCATCGAGGCCGCGGTCAGG
Source organism: Pseudomonadota bacterium (assembly GCA_040385585.1). GTDB lineage: Bacteria > Pseudomonadota > Gammaproteobacteria > Pseudomonadales > Pseudomonadaceae > Aquipseudomonas. Next base: position 20,857 of record JAZKHB010000074.1, read on the forward strand.
CCGGCCTCACGCACCCGCTCGGGCGGAAACTCTTCCTCAATCCTTCTCTCGGGATCCGTTGGCGGATCGCCGATCCGACCGGGGGGTGGGTCGTCGGCAAAGGACAGTTCGTGCACCGACCCCATTCGGTCTTCGAGGTCGTCGATCGGCGCGGGTTGGGGGGCATGGGGGTCGCGAGGCTGGTTCATGGCAAAAACTCCACTGAATCTAGGGTGCGTGGTCTGTGGACCGGACGAACCGACGATGATTCCGCTTTTTTGCCCCAGGGGCGGCGCCCGCTGGGCAGCGCGGACGCCGGGTGGCAGTGACTTCGGCCACGGACGGCTTGTCAAAGGCAGCAGACGCTCCGTATGGTGCGTATCGGTTTTCAAGGAGCATCAGGCATGAGTGATCTGCAGCATTTGTTCGATAACAATGAGCGCTGGGCCGAGGCAATCAAGGAGGAAGACCCGGAGTTCTTCGCCAAGCTGGCCAAACAGCAGGCACCGGAATACCTGTGGATCGGCTGTTCGGATGCGCGGGTGCCGGCCAACGAGATCGTCGGCCTGTTGCCGGGCGATCTGTTCGTGCACCGCAACGTGGCAAACGTGGTGCTGCACACCGACCTCAACTGCCTGTCGGTGATCCAGTACGCGGTCGACGTGCTCAAGGTCAAACACATCCTGGTCACCGGCCACTACGGTTGCGGCGGCGTGCGCGCGGCCATGCAGGACAGCCAGTTCGGCCTGATCGACGGCTGGCTGCGCACCATCCGCGACCTGTATTACGAATACCGCGAACCCCTGTCGCAACTGCCCAGCGAGGAGGCCAGGGTCGACCGCCTGTGCGAGCTCAACGTGATCCAGCAGGTGGCCAACGTCAGCCACACCACCATCGTGCAGAACGCCTGGCACCGCGGTCAGCCGCTGTCGGTGCATGGCTGCATCTACGGGATCAAGGACGGCCGCTGGAAGAACCTCAATGTCGCGATCAGCGGCCTGGAGCAAGTGCCCCCTCAATACCGCCTGCGCCCCCTCGGGCAATACTGAGGCGTGCCGCCGCGCCACGGGCTGGCCCTGGTCGGCTTGACGCTGGCCTGTTTGTGCTGGGCCGGTAATGCCCTGATCGCCCGGGCGTTTTACTCCAGCATTCCGCCCTTGAGCCTGGCCTTCTGGCGCTGGAGTCTGGCGCTACTGCTGGTGCTGCCCTTTGTCGCCGTGCCGCTGTGGCAGGCGCGAGGGCAGATCCGGCAGGGCGGCTGGCGCTTGCTGACGGTCGCCGCGCTGGGTATCGCCGGCTACAACTCCCTGCTCTACACCGCGGCCCAAAGCACCGAGGCGATCAATATTTCCCTGCTCAATACCTGCCTGCCCCTGGCGACCTTTGTCGGGGCCGGCCTGCTGCTGGGCGAATGGCCGGCGCGTCGGGCCTGGCTGGGCATGGCGGTCGCGGCGCTCGGCTTGCTGCTGCTGATCGCCCGGGGACGCTGGAGCAACCTGGCCAAGCTGTCGTTCAATGCCGGCGACCTGATCATGCTGCTGGCGGTGCTGGTCTGGGCGCTGTATACCCTGCTGCTTCGGCGCTGGGCCCGCTACCTGGCGCTGCCGCCCCTGGCCCTGCTGGGTGTGCTGATCCTGCTGGGCCTGCCGCTGATCCTGCCGTTCTACCTGGCCGAATACAGTGCGCGTGGCGGTTTCGCCCCGACCCCCGCCAACCTGGGCGCCATCGCCTACACGGCGGTGTTCGCCTCCCTGGTCGCCTACCTGGCCTGGAACCACGGCGTCAAGGTGGTGGGCGCGGCCAAGGCGGCCCTGGTCAACTACCTGATGCCGGTGTTCACCGCGTTGCTCGGCTGGCTGCTGCTGGACGAGGGCCTGCAGCCATTCCACTGGATAGGCGCGGCGCTGATCTTCGCCGGCCTGCTGTTGGCCACCAGGCCCCAGACCAAGGCCCAAGCCTGACCTGAGCCGGCAAGGGCGTGTGAAACGGTACTTCGTCGGTCGACTGCGCCCCATGGCCAAGGGATGGGATAGGCTGAAAATCCGGCAGCGGCCAGCTCTGCTGGCCCTGAACGGCGGCATTCCCGGCCGCCAGCCGGTTGGCGAGCCGGTTGGCGAGCCGGTCGTCATAGAAGCCCGCAGGGCAGCTTTTTCAACAAGGAGGTCGATCCCATGACTGCAAATCAATGCGTCCACCGCAACCACACCATTGCCGCCCGGCTGATTGAGTACCCGGGTATTCCCACTCCCTGGGCGGGCGGCTGCTCGATCACCACCCCCGACGGTCGTCAGACCCCGCGCATCCCCCTGCCCAGGGATTCGGCGTTCCTGTCCGAGCTGGACAGCGCCAGACGCGCCTCGCTGGCCCACGGTCGCTGGCTGGTGGATCAGAGCCTGGATCGGGGCAAGAACCTGTTTTAATGCCGCACCATGAAAACCACGCTAGCGCCCGGATGCGCTAGCGGAAGCTGACAGCTACCAGAATGGCAACGCTGGGTATGAAATAGGCGCCACTGACGAGCGCTGCGCCCACCAGGGCGCGCGAGCGAGGCGCAAAGGCGAGCAAGCCCAGGGCGATGGCGAACACTGCGGCAGTTATCCACCAGGCCACGATGATTGCCATTAGCTGGTATATCCCGCGCGGCGACATGATGCTTTTAGCGTGCACGGCATCGCTGACAAATTGCTCGGCGTACAGATTGCCGCCGACCACAATCAGCCATGCCAGGATGGCCAATATCAGCAGCAGGCACTGGAACAGGTAGATGAGCCGTGCAGCCTTCATTCAAGACGCTCTGTGTGCGGGGCGTGGATCATTGCGCGTTGCGGCGCCGTTTAAAGGGAAATGCCTGTTGCCGGACGAATCCATCCGGCACGTAATCCCCGACCACGCCGTAGTTCTCCGGAAATTTCCGGTCGGTCTTCACGGCGGTCCCGAACAGGTAATCCAGAAAGGCGAAGTGCGCCGCATAGTTCTTGTCGATGGCCAGATCGTCGGACGCATGGTGCCAATGGTGGAAGTTCGGCGTGACGATCAGGTATTTCAACGGCCCCCACGGCAGGCTGACGTTCGCGTGATTGAACACTGCCTGAAAACCGACCACGATGATGTAGGCGTCCATCACGGCCTTTTCGAAGCCCAGGACGTAGAGCGGGCCGAGCACCGCCACCCGGGTCACGACCAGCTCCAGCACATGCATGCGCGAACCGGCGAGCCAGTCCATGGTTTTCACGCTGTGGTGAACCGAGTGGAATTTCCAGAGAAACGGCACCTCGTGGTAGGCGCGGTGCGTCCAGTACTGCATCAGGTCGGCGATCAGGATGCAGAACAGCAGTTGCACGACGAAGTGGAGGCCTTGCACCGCCTGCTGGAGCTCACCGTGCACCATCCAGCCGAACGCGCGGTGGATCAGGAAATTCACGATCAGCAGAATCAGGCCGACCAGAAAATGATTGACGCCAAAGTGCGCCAGATCGGTCTGCCAGTGCTTGCGGAAGATGGGCTGGGCTTTGTGCGAGAACAGCTTTTCGATCACCACGAAGATCATGGTCGACCCGAGCAGGTCGAGGATGAACCAGTCCAGCCCGATGTAGGGCGTGTTGTCGGGAAAATCCCCGACGGGGACGCGCGGTCCACCGAACACGACGGCGACTATGACCATGCCGAGCGCGGTGATATTCAGGTTGCGATTGCGACCGCGAATGATATTGGCCAGGGAAAGCCCGCCCGCCAGGATCAGCGAGAAGAACAGCACGTGACGCAGGAAGTCCACGGAGTACTGCTTGCGCAGCTCGGGCGTGGTCAGGTATTCGGGAAAGTGAAAGGCGACCACGCCCAGCAGGCATAGCAAGCCCAGCGTGAAGGCAATGATGCCGCTGATCATGCCCGCGCCGGGCATCAGCTCGCCGCTGTCCTTCAACAGACTCGTCGTGTCTTCCATCACCTGGCTGACGCGCTTGATCCGTGTAGCGACCGCGTTGCGCGCAACCGGGTCGTCGTTCGGGTTTTCCACTGCGTCGCTCCTCATGCCTTCTGATTGCTATGTGCAGTACTGCGAAGAGACTGCCTGCCTCGGCGATACATGCGGCGACGGCCGAAGCATTCTAGCAAGTGCCGCTTGGGTAAGGATGAATCTGGTCAGGGCCTGTGCCCTGACGTCCCCGCGCATCGGCAACACGTCATTATCAGCCGGGTCGATAATCACTAGTGAGCCTGTGCGTTTCTCAACCTCGGGGCCTGGGCGCACCTTGTCGCTGTAGCCACTTACCCCCGTCTTCGAGGTCTTTCCCATGAACAAATACCTTATCCTTTCCCTGCTCAGCCTCGCGTTGGCTGGCAATGTCTTCGCCGCTGACGCTGCCGAACGCAGCAGCATCAGCGCGCCCGACCTTGTCGTCGAGCCGGGTTCCAACAGCGCCGACGCCGGCAAGGACAGCGAGGAAAAACGCAAAGGCTTGCCGCGTTGGTGGCACTGAGTCCTCGCCTCGAAAAGGCGCCTGACGGCGCCTTTTTTTCGCCTAGCGGGTCGGCGAGCAGCACGCCAGCGCGCCGAGGATCCGGTGCGCCAGGCGTACCCGTGATTCGATGGGATAATTCTTGTTGGCCAGCAGCACGATGCCGATGCGCTTGGACGGTACGAAGGCCGCATAAGCGCCGAATCCGTTGGTCGAACCGGTTTTGTTGATCCAGGTGTTATGTCGCGCCGCCTGCGGTGGGTTCAGCGCAGTGGCGACGGTGCGCTCATAGGTCATCCTGTGGGAATTGCCCTCCAGCAAGGTTTCCAGGGTCACCGGGTAGTCGTACCGTTCCCAGACCAGCGCTTGGGTCATCGCGCCCACTTCGAAGTAACCGCTATGGGTGGCCTCGATCGCGCGCTG
>JAZKHB010000075.1:0-11869 GCA_040385585.1 Pseudomonadota bacterium
CAGCGCCAACGACAACCCGATCATCGACGCCGAGGAGGAACGGGTGCTGCACGGCGGGCATTTCTACGGCGGGCATATCGCCTTCGCCATGGACAGCCTCAAGACCCTGGTGGCCAATGTCGCCGACCTGCTCGACCGCCAGCTCGCCCTGCTGGTAGACGTGCGCTACAACCACGGCCTGGCCAGCAACCTGTCCGGCGCCCCGGTCGCCACGGCCATGATCAACCACGGCTTCAAGGCCGTGCAGATCGGCACCAGCGCCTGGACCGCCGAAGCCCTGAAAAACACCATGCCGGCCAGCGTGTTCTCGCGCTCCACCGAATGCCATAACCAGGACAAGGTCAGCATGGGCACCATCGCCGCCCGCGACGCCCTGCGCGTGCTGGAGCTGAGCGAGCAGGTACTGGCCGCCAGCCTGCTGGCCGCCCAGCAGGGGGTCTGGCTGCGCGGCCGTGAAGCCGAGGCCCGGCCCCTGCCGTCGGCCCTGGCCGCCATGCACGCCCAGCTGGCCGAGGACTTCCCCCCGGTGATCGAGGACCGCGCCCTGGAAGGCGAACTGCGCCTGTGCCTGGAACGGATCCGCAGCCAGCACTGGAGGCTGTATGCGTAGCACCGGCGTCCTGCAGGTCGAGACCGAGATCGTCGTGCCCTTCTTCGACGTCGACATGCTGGAGATCGTCTGGCACGGGCACTACGTCAAGTACCTGGAGGTGGCGCGCTGCGCCTTGCTCGAGCGACTCGAACACAACTACCTGCAGATGCGCGACAGCGGCTACGCCTGGCCGGTGATCGACCTGCAGCTGCGCTATATTCGCGGCGCCACCTTCGGCCAGCGGATCATCGTGCGCGCCGACCTGGTGGAGTGGGAGAACCGCCTGAAGATCAACTACCTGATCAGCGATGCCCTGACCGGCGAACGCATGACCCGCGGCAGCAGCGTGCAGGTGGCGGTGGAAATCGCCACCCGTGAGATGCAACTGGCCTCGCCCCGGGTCTTGGTCGACGCCGTGCAGAAGGCCCTGGCATGAAGCCGCGCAACCGCTTCGCACAAGGCCTGGCGGCGCTGGGCTTGCTGTTCGCCGCCAGCCTGGCCCAGGCCTTCGACCTGGCGCAGCTCAGCGCCCAGCTGGGCCAGGCCGCGGTGGTGCGCGGCGACTTCACCCAGGAAAAGCACCTGCGCGCCCTGCCCCAGCCCCTGATCAGCCAGGGCCGCTTCGTTCTGGCCAAGCCATATGGCCTGCTCTGGCAGCTGCGCACGCCCCTGGAGCAGGACTACCGCATCGATGCCCAGGGCATTGCCCGGCGCACGGCCGAGGGCTGGCAATCCCAGCCCCAGCAAAGCGCCAGCGCCCAGCAGAACCGGCTGTTTCTCGCCGTGCTGCAAGGCGACAGCAGCGGCCTGCAGCAGGATTTCGCCCTGAGCCTGAGCGGTACGGCAGACGACTGGCAGTTGCAGCTGATCCCCCGCTCCGCGCTGCTCAAGCAGATTTTCTCGGCCATCCATATTCGGGGCGGGGCGCTGGTGCAGCGCATCGAGCTGCTGGAAACCCAGGGCGACCGCACCCTGCTCAAGCTGCAGAACAGCGCCGTGGACAACGGCTTGATCGACGCGGAGCGTGGCGATTTTGACTAAAGGCCGCCACGGCGCCTGGGGCGCCTTCGCGCGCGGGGCACCTGTGGCCTTCGTGCTCGGCCTGCTGGCCCTGCTCGCCCTGGCCGCCTGGCAATGGCGTCACGGCCCGCCGGTCTCGGCCAACCTGCTGGAGCTGGTGCCGGCCGGCGCCGCCGATGCCCTGAGCCAGCGCGCCGAACGGCGCATGCAGGAGCCGCTGAACCGTGACCTGGTGCTGCTGGTCCAGCAGGCCGACCCGGGGCGAGCCCTGGCACTGGCCGCGGCCATCGGTGCCGACCTGCAGGCCAGCGGCCTGTTCGAGCAGGTGCAGTGGAACGTCCAGGCCGACCTGCCGGCCCTGCGCCGGCAATTGCTCGACGGGCGCCTGGCCCTGCTGGGCGCCGCCGACCGCCAGCGCCTGATCGAGCAGCCCGCGGCCTTTATCGAACAACGCGTGCAGGCCCTGTACGACCCGTTCAATGGCTTCAGTCTGCTGGCCCCCGAGCAGGACTGGCTGGGCCTGGGCCGGGCGATCGAACGCAACCTGCCGCGCGGCGGCAACCTGCAGCTGGACCTCAACGGCGCACTGCAGGCCGAGCACCAGGGCCAACGCTGGGCCCTGCTGCGCGCGCGCACCCACGACGACGCCTTCGACACCGAGTTGCCGTTGCGGGTGGCCGAACGGGTGGCCGCCGCCAGGACCCGGGTGGAAGCCGAACAGGGGCAGTTGCTGGCCGCCAGCGGCCTGCTGTATGCCGCCCATGGCCAGCAGCAGGCGCGCCAGGAAACCGGCTGGATCGGCGGCATTTCCACCGCTGCCACCTTGCTGCTGCTGTTGCTGATGTTCCGCCGCCTGCGGGTGCTCACCGCCTTGCTGCCGGCCCTGGTCGGCGTGCTGGCGGGCGCGGTGGCCTGCGTCGCCGTGTTCGGGCAGATCCATGTGCTGACCCTGGTGCTGGGCGCCAGCCTGATCGGCGTGGCCATCGACTACCCTCTGCACCTGCTGTCCAAGAGCTGGAGCCTGCAACCCTGGAACGGCTGGCAGGCCCTGCGCGCCACCCTGCCGGGCCTGAGCCTGGGACTGGCGACCAATATCATCGGCTACCTGGCCCTGGCCTTTACCCCCTTTCCGGCCCTGGCCCAGGTGGCGATCTTCTCCGCCGCCGGTCTGCTGGGCTGCTACCTCTGCACCCTGTGCCTGCTGCCGGTGCTGCTCGGTCGCGGGCCCCTGCGCCCCTGGCCCGCCCCCCTGTTTATGGCCCGCCGCCTGCTGGCCTGGCGCGCGGCCCTCTTGCAGCGCGTCGCCACGCCCTGGCTACTGGGCCTGTTGCTGCTGTTCTGCGCCGCCGGCGCCAGCCAGCTGAATTTCAAGGATGACCTGCGCCAGTGGGTCAGCGCCTCGCCCCAGTTGCTGGAGGAGGCCCAGGCCATCGGCCGAATCATCGGTTACCAGCCCACCAGCCAGTTCTACCTGGTGCGCGCCGCCGACCCGGCGCAGCTGCTGCAGCGCCAGGCCGAACTGGCCCGGCGCCTGGACGGCCTGGTTGCCCAGGGGCAGCTGGGCAGCTACCTGGCCCTGAGCCAGTTGCTCGCCCCGCCCGCCGAGCAGCAGCGCCTGCGCCAGGCCCTGGCGCGCCTACCCGACGCGGCCCAGCCGCTCTATGCCCTGGGCGTGCCACCCGCGGCGCTGGCCGAGGAACTGCGCCAGCTCCAGGCCCTGCCCGAGCTGAGCCTGGAGCAGGCCCTCGCGGGGCCCCTGGGCGAGCTGTGGCGACCCTTGTGGCTGGGCGCCGAGGGCGACGGCGTGGCCGGGCTGGTCAGCCTCCAGGGCCTGAACGATCCGGCGGCGCTGCTCGCCCAGGCCGAGGGCCTGGCCGGGGTGACCCTGGTGGACCGCCTGGGCGAGCTGAACCTGCTGTTCGCCGCCACCCAGGTCAGTGCCGTGCAGTTGAAGCTGCTGGCCTGCGTGCTGATGCTCGGTCTGCTCTGCCTGCCCTTTGGCCTGGTCGGCGCGCTGCGCACCCTGGGCGTGTCGCTGTTGGCCGCCTTCGCCGCCCTGGCCAGCCTGGGCTGGCTGGGCCAGCCCCTGACCCTGTTCAGCCTGTTCGGCCTGCTGCTGGTCACCGCCATCGGCGTGGACTACGCCATTCTGATGCGCGAGCGGGTCGGCGGCGCGGCCACCAGCCTGCTCGGTACCCTGCTCTCGGCGCTGACCACCTGGCTGGCGTTCGGCCTGCTGGCCCTGTCCAGCACCCCGGCGGTGAGCAATTTCGGCCTGGCCGTGGGCCTGGGCCTGGTGTTCAGCTTTCTCCTGGCGCCCTGGGCCGCCGACGCCCGTCAGGCGGACGGACCGGACTGGATCGAGGTGCGGCCATGAGCGTCGCCCTGTTCTGGATCCTGGTCCTGCTGTTGTTCGCCCTGGCCAGTCACGTCGGACGGCGCCTGCGCCTGGTGCCCATCGTCAGTCATTTGCTGCTGGCCAGCTTCGGCCTGCCCCTGTTGCTGTTGTACGGCATCGAACCCTATTGGGGCCTTGGCGCCCCCGAGCTGCTGACCCCGGCACCGGTCGGCCTGCTCTACGGCCTGAGTTTCGCCCTGCTGCTGGGTGCGATTCTCAGCGACGTGGTGGACCTGGAGCTGAGCGTGCAAAGCCTGAAGATCGCCCTGCCGAGCTTCGCCCTGCCCTTCGCCTGCGGCTTGGCCTGCGCGCTCTGGCTGCTGCCCGCGCAACCCTGGCTGAGCAGCCTGGCCATCGGCCTGCTGTTTTCCATCACCGCCATTCCGGTGCTCTACCTGTACTTGCAGGACATCGGCTACCCGCCGGCCGCCACCAAGCGCCTGCTGCACGCGGCTATCCTGATGGACCTGGCCTGCTGGAGCCTGTTCGCACTGGCCCAGGGCAGCAGCCAGCCGCAACTGCTGCTCTGGCCGCTGCTCGGCGCGCTGCTGCCCTGGCTGTTCAACCGGGTCCTGCGCCTGCGCCACGACCTGGCCTACAGCCTGCCGTTCTTCGCCCTGATGCTGCTGTTGCACCACCTGCGGCTCAACGCCCTGATCTTCGGCATCGGCTATATGCTGTGCCTGGCCTGGCTCGGGCAGCGCTTTCGCCTGCCGCTGCCCGCGATCCTGTGGCAGGGCCTGCAGAACGGCCTGGCGATTCCGCTGATACTCACCTGTGGGGTGTTGCAGGTGGACTGGCAGCATGTCGGGCGCGATTATTCCTGGCTGTATTTCGGCGCATTGCTGGTGCTGCCGGTGCTGAGCAAGGTGGCCGGCAACTGGCTGGGCCTGAGCTGGGCCGATCCGCGCGCCACGGCGGCGCAGAAGTGGCGCGAAAGCCTGCTGCTGAATATCCGTGGCCTGACCGAAATCGTCTTTCTCAATCTGTTGCTGCAGCAGGGGTTGATCGCCCCGGCGGTGTATTTCGCCCTGCTGCTGATGAGCCTGTTTTCCACCCTGCTACCGGCCCTGCTCGGCATTCGCCGAGCGGCCAAACCCGAGGCTACAAGGAGCTCCTATGGCGTCCGTTAACCCGTCCGTGTTTCAGACCGACAGCGAGCAGCGCACCGTAGTGGTCATCGGCGCCGGACCGGCGGGCGCCATCGCCGCCACGTTACTCAAGCGTCAGGGCCACGATGTGCTGATCCTCGAGCGCCAGCACTTTCCACGCTTTTCCATCGGCGAGAGCCTGCTGTCCCATTGCCTGGACTTCGTCGAGGAGGCCGGCATGCTCGAGGCGGTGCAGGCCGCGGGCTTTCAGCGCAAGAACGGCGCCGCCTTCGCCTGGGGCGAGCGCTACACCGATTTCGATTTCCGCGACAAATTCACCGAAGGCCACGGCTGGACCTACCAGGTGCTGCGCGCCGACTTCGACAAGCTGCTGGCCGACCAGGCCCAGCTGCAGGGCGTGGAAATCCGCTACGGGGAGGAGGTCAGCGCGGCGGACTTCACCGCCCCTCGCCCGCGCCTGACCGCGCGGCGCGAAGACGGCAGCCAGTACAGGATCGAGTGTGCTTTCGTCCTCGATGCCAGCGGCTACGGCCGGGTGCTGCCGCGCCTGCTGGACCTGGAGGCGCCGTCGGCCTTTCCGGTGCGCCAGGCGCTGTTCACCCATGTCGAGGACCGTATCGACAGCCCGGCGTTCGACCGCGAGAAGATCCTTATCACCACCCACCCCGAGCTGCGCGATGTGTGGTTCTGGACCATCCCCTTCAGCAACGGGCGCTGCTCCCTGGGCGTGGTCGCCGATGCCAGCCGCTACCAGGGCCGCCACGCCGACCTGGATGCCTGCCTGCGCCAGTTCGTCGACGAAACCCCGAGCCTGGCCGGCGTGCTGCGCAACGCCCGCTGGGACACCCCGACACGCGCCTTGGGCGGCTACTCGGCCAATGTCAAAAGCCTGCACGGCCCGGGCTTCGCCCTGCTGGGCAATGCCGCGGAATTTCTCGACCCGGTGTTTTCTTCCGGGGTGACCATTGCCATGCGCTCAGCCAGCATGGCCGCCGGCGTGCTGCACCGCCAACTGCGCGGTGAAGCGGTAGACTGGCGGGCCGAGTTCGCCGAACCACTCAAGCGCGGCGTGGACACGTTCCGCGCCTATGTCGAGGGTTGGTACGATGGCAGCTTCCAGGACGTCATCTATCACCAGGGCCGCTCGCCGGATATCCGCCGGATGATCAGTTCGGTGCTCGCCGGCTACGCCTGGGACGAACGCAACCCCTATGTCGCCGACCCCAAGCGCCGCCTGCGGGTGCTGGCCGAACTCTGCGCACCGGTTTGAACAGGACGACCATGACCGACTCCACCGCCAACGCCGCCCGCCATTACGTCGAAGAAACCCGCTTCGGCTTCTGGTTTCTACAAAGCCATGTCTGGCAGCACCGCGTGCTGCGGGTGGCCATCGACGACTTGCGGCGCCTGATCGACGCACCGCTGCCGAGCAACGCCGTGCTGCTGGACGCCGGTTGCGGCCAGGGCCGCTCGTTCGGCCTGCTGCAGGCGGCCTTCGCCCCGGCCCGGCTGATCGGCCTGGATGCCGACCCCCTGAGCCTGACGCAAAGCCGCGCCGAGGCCGAACGCCTGAAGCTGCCGGTGGAACTGATCGCCAGCGACTGCGCGGCCATCGACCTGGCGGACGCCAGCGTGGATATCCTGTTCTGTCACCAGACCTTCCATCACCTGGTGGAGCAGGAACAGGCCCTGGCCGAGTTCTGGCGGGTGCTCAAGCCCGGTGGCTGGCTGCTGTTCGCCGAATCGACCGAGGCCTATATCGACACCTGGGTGATCCGCTGGCTGTTCCGCCACCCCATGCACGTGCAGAAGAGCGCGGCCCAGTACCTGCAGATGCTGCGCGACCAGGGCTTCGTCTTCGCGGATACCCATGTCTCCTACCCTTACCTCTGGTGGAGCCGGGCCAAGGACTTCGGCCTGCTCGAGCGCTGCGGCCTGCAAAAGCCCAAGGCTTTCGGCGAGCGCGAGGAGACCCTGGTCAATGCCGCGGTGCGCAAACCCCTGGCGCCGGCATGCTGAAACGACTCGGGGCGTTCGCCTGCCTGCTGGCCGTGCTGCTGTGCGGCTGCGCCAGCCAGGCACCGCTGCCTAGCGGCGCGCCGCGTCTGGACCTGCCGCTGCAGCTGCATGTACAGCGCGAACAGGCCGGACAGCAGCTGGACTGGCTGCTGGTGATCCAGCAGGACGGCGACGTCCTGCGCTGGTCGCTGCTCGATCCCCTGGGCCGGCCGCTGGCCCGCCAGCGCCTGGCGCAGGCTCGCTGGCAAGCCGAGGGCCTGCTGCCGCCCAACCCCGAAGCCCGGGAGCTGTTCGCCGCCTTGCTGTTCGCCCTGACCCCGGCCGCCGACCTGGCCCAGGCCTATGCCGGCCAGGACTGGCACGCCGAGGAGGGTCGGCGCAGCCTCGATCAGGGGGCGCGCCGCTGGACAGTGGCGTACCGTCAGGCCCTGCGGTTCGACTTGAACCTGAAGGACGGTCTGCGCTACCGCATCGCCCCCCTCGCCCCTTCACAGGACAGCCCATGACGGTGTATCTGAATGCCCTGGGCCTGGTCTGCGCCCTGGGCCGCGGCAAGCCCGCGGTGAGCGAGGCGCTGTTCGCCGGCGACCCCGACGGCATGCGCCTGCAGGACCACTGGGTGCCCGGGCGCAGCCTGCCGGTGGGCGCGGTCGATGCACCGCTACCGCGCATCGAGTCGGCCGCCCACGACACCCGCAACAACCGCTTGCTGCTGGTCGCGGCCCTGGAGATCGAAAAGGAGGTACGCGCGGCCATCGCCCGCTTCGGCGCCGCGCGCATCGCCGTGGTCATGGGCACCAGCACCTCGGGCATCGAGGAAGCCGCCCAGGGCATCGCCGCCTTCCTGGACCAGGGCCAGCTGCCGCCCAGCTACAGCTACCACCAGCAGGAGCTAGTGGCCCCGGCGACCTTCCTCGCCGAGTGGTTCGCCCTGGCCGGGCCCTGCTACGCCATTTCCACCGCCTGTACCTCCAGCGCCCGGGCCCTGCTCAGCGCCCGCCGCATGCTCGACCTGGGGTTGTGCGACGCGGTGCTGTGCGGCGGCGTCGACAGCCTGTGCCGGCTGACCCTCAACGGCTTCGCCTCCCTGGAAGCCCTGGCCAGCGAGCGCTGCAACCCCTTTTCGCGCAACCGCCAGGGCATCAATATCGGCGAGGCCGCCGCGCTGTTCTTAATGACACGTGAGCCGTCGCTGAGCGAGCCGCCCGGTGCCATGCGCCGGTCCATTGCCCTGCTGGGCGCCGGTGCCAGTTCCGACGCCCACCATATTTCCGCCCCCGAGCCCCAGGGCCTGGGCGCCCGGGCCGCGATGCGCGCGGCGCTGGCCGATGCGCAACTGGACGCTGGGCAGATCGACTACCTGAACCTTCACGGCACCGCCACCGTGCACAACGACAGCATGGAAAGCCTGGCCGTGCAGGCGGTGTTTCCCCTGGGCCTGCCCTGCTCCTCGAGCAAGCCCCTGACCGGCCACACCCTGGGGGCGGCCGGCGCCCTGGAAGCGGCCTTCTGCTGGCTCAGCCTGAACGATCCCGAGGGCCGGCTGCCGCCGCACCTGTGGGACGGCGAACAGGACCCGGCCTGCCAGCCCCTGCGGCTGGTCGAGGCCGGCGCACGCCTGCCCGGCGCACGACGCGTGATGAGCAATTCCTTCGCCTTCGGCGGCAGCAATGTCAGCCTGATCCTCGGCATGGCCGAGGCGCAGGAGATCACTCATGTGTAACTGGCCCATCGCCGAGTTGTTGCCCCATGCCGGCGAGATGATCCTGATCGATGCCGTGGAGTCCTTCGACGAGGAGCAGGTGCATACCCGTCTGACCGTGCGCGTCGGCCTGTTCAGCAGCGCCGACGGCAGCCTGCCGGCCTGGGTCGGGGTGGAGCTGATGGCCCAGAGCATTGCCGCCTATGCCGGCTGCCAGTCGCGGCTGATCGGCAAGCCGGTGCAGCTGGGCTTTTTGCTGGGCACCCGAGCGTTCCGCTGCAATGTCGAGGCCTTTCCCCTGGGCGCAGAACTGAAGATCCACGCCCAGCGTTCCCTGCAGGACGACAATGGCATGGGCGTGTTCGACTGCCGCCTGAGCGGTCCGGGCATCGACGCCGAAGCCCGCCTGAGCGTGTTCTCCCCCCCCCAGGTGGCCAGCTACCTGCACGAGCCCGAGCGGCCCTGATGGTTTCTCTCGCCCCCGGGCCCTTTCTTTTTTATCCGGAGCCTTTTTATGACTGACAGCATTCTGGTAACCGGCTCCAGCCGCGGTATCGGCCGGGCCATCGCCCTGCGCCTGGCCCAAGCCGGCTACGACCTGGTGCTGCATTGCCGCAGTGGCCGCGGCGAAGCCGAAGCGGTGGCCGTCGAGGTGGCCGCCCTGGGCCGGCAGGCGCGCATCCTGCAGTTCGACGTGGCCGACCGCGCCGCCTGCCGCCTGCAACTGGAAGCCGACATGGAGGCCCATGGCGCCTACTACGGCGTGGTCTGCAATGCCGGCCTGACCCGCGACGGCGCCTTTCCGGCGCTGACCGACGAGGACTGGGACCAGGTCATGCGCACCAACCTGGACGGCTTCTATAATGTCCTGCAGCCCGTCACCATGCCGATGATCCGTCGTCGCCAGCCGGGACGCATCGTCTGCATCACCTCGGTATCGGGGCTGATCGGCAACCGCGGCCAGGTCAACTACAGCGCGTCCAAGGCCGGCGTCATCGGCGCGGCCAAGGCCCTGGCGGTGGAGCTGGCCAAGCGCAGGATCACGGTCAACTGCGTGGCCCCGGGACTGATCGACACTGCCATGCTGGACGAGAACGTACCCGTCGAGGAGATGCTGAAAATGATTCCGGCCCAGCGCATGGGCACCCCCGAGGAGGTGGCCGGCGCGGTGAATTTCCTGATGTCGGCCGAGGCGTCCTATATCACCCGCCAGGTGCTGTCGGTCAATGGAGGTCTGTGTTGAAACGCGTGGTTGTCACCGGCATGGCCGGTATCACCTCCCTGGGCAGCGACTGGACCAGCATCGAGGCGAATATGCGGGCCAACCGCAGCGGTATCCGCTACATGCACGAGTGGGACCGGTTCAGCGAGCTGAACACCCGCCTGGGCGGTCCCATCGATGGCTTCGCCGCGCCCGCCCACTGGACCCGCAAGCAGCTGCGCAGCATGGGCCGGGTCTCCCAGCTGGTGGTGTGCGCCGCCGAGCAGGCGCTGCGCGATGCCGGCCTGCTGGACGACCCCTCGATCCGCGACGGCCGCATGGGCGTGGCCTGCGGCTCGTCCACCGGCAGCACCGCGGATGTCATGGCCTTCGGCAAGATGCTGCTCAACTCGGTGGCCGAGGGGCTTAACGCCAATTCCTATATCCGCATGATGCCGCACACCACGGCGGCCAACCTGAGCATCTTCTTCGGCCTCAAGGGGCGGCTGATCCCCACTTCCAGCGCGTGCACCAGCGGCAGCCAGGGCATCGGCTACGCCTACGAGGCGATCAAGTTCGGCCGCCTGCCGATGATGCTGGCCGGCGGCGCGGAGGAGCTGTGTCCCACCGAGGCCATGGTCTTCGATGCGCTCTACGCCACCAGCCTGAGGAACGAGGCGCCGCACACCTCACCACGGCCCTACGACAGCGACCGCGATGGCCTGGTCATCGGCGAAGGCGCCGGCATGCTGGTGCTCGAAGAGCTTGAGCATGCCCTGGCCCGCGGCGCGACCATCCATGCCGAGCTGGTGGGCTTCGGCAGCAACGCCGACGGCCAGCACGCCACCAAGCCGGAGCAGCTAACCATGCGCCGCGCCATGGAGCTGGCCCTCGAAGACGCCGGTCTGGCCCCCGAGGCCATCGGCTACGTCAACGGTCACGGCACCGCCACCGACCAGGGCGATGTGGCCGAGACCCTGGCCACCCAGGCGCTGTTCGGCTCGCGCATGCCCATCAGTTCGCAAAAGAGCTTTCTCGGTCACACACTCGGCGCCTGCGGCGCGCTGGAGTCCTGGTTCTGCATCGAGATGCTGAACCGCGGCCAGTACCTGCACACCCTCAACCTGGACAGCATCGACCCGCGCTGCGGCGAGCTGGACTACCTGCGCGGCGAACCGCGGCAGATGAGCCACGAATACGTAATGAACAACAATTTCGCCTTCGGCGGGGTGAACACCTCGCTGATCTTTCGCCGCTGGCCCTAACAGGCCGTTGGAAAACGTAGGCGAGGCAGGCAGTTTTGCTAACAACACAACACCCATGTCCACAAGGAGAGAGACCATGCAAGTGAAACCCTGGACCATCACCGCACTGCTGCTCTGCGCCCTGCCCGGCGTCAGCCAGGCCCGCGACACCGCCCACTACCTGCCCTTCGCGGCGGTGGTGGCCGAAGCCACCCAGGCCGGGCGCCTGGACGGCAGCGTGAAGTTCTACCTGGCCGGCAACAAGCCCGCCGGTACGGTGAAGGTAATCAACCCGAGCATCACCACCAACCTCAAGACCAATGCCTTCAACAAGAGCGATGAAGCCGCCTGCAGCTGGGTGCTGCAATCGGCGCTGATCAAGCTGCAGAACGCCGCCAAGGCCGCCGGCGCCAATGCCGTGACGGAGATCGTCAGCAACTACAAGGGCAAGGAATACCAAGACCCCGAGCGGCTTTAGAAAACTCGTCGATCCAGCAGGCTTGCGTTGGGATCGACAACTCTCTTTCGTGTGTCATCTGGTGAGTACTTTCTCAGTCCGTCAGGGTTTAGGTGCGGTGGCT
>JAZKHB010000075.1:11879-27745 GCA_040385585.1 Pseudomonadota bacterium
CCAAGACCCCGAGCGCTACGAGTGCCACGCCGGCGCGATCATGGCAGGGGTGGCGCTTAAGGCGCAGCTGGCCGCCGTCAAGTAAGCCCCGCGGGCCCGACCGCTGTCGGGTCCGCATTCCCTGACCCGGCAACAAAATAACTGACCACCAAGTCAATTATTTCGAGCGCACGGCCTCCCGGCGGCGCACCGCCCAGGACCTGCCCCATGCCCAGCCAACACCGCTTCGAAATCAACTACCTGTTCAACAGCGAACCACGCGCCCAGGTGGTCAACTGGACTACCTCGCCGGCGAACCGCGGCAGATGAGCCATGAGTACATGATGAACAATAATTTCGCCTTCGGCGGGGTCAACACTTCGTTGATCTTCCGGCGCTGGCGTTGAGCCAGCGGGCCGGAAGGGCGCGGCCCACGCCCTGCAGCCGAATGACTGCAACAACAACGTCCGCTTAGGAGGGAGACCCATGCATATGAAGAACTGGACCATCGGCGCGCTATTGCTCTGCACCCTGCCCAGCGTCAGCCAGGCCCGCGACACCACCCACTACCTGCCCTTCGAGGCAGTGGTGGCCTATACCACCCAGGCCGGACGCCTGGACGGCACGGTAAAGTTCTATCTGGCTGGCAACAAGCCCGCCGGCGATGTCAGCGTGATCAACCCGAGCATCACCACCAGTCATAAGACCAACGGCTTCGACATACACGATGAGCTCGCCTGCAGCAGGGCCCTGGAATTGGCGCTGATCGAGTTGCAGAACGCCGCCAAGGCCGCGGGCGCCAATGCCGTGACCGAGATCGTCAGCAACTACCAGAACAAGGAATACCGCGATCCGGCGAATTACGAGTGCCATGCCGGCGCGAATTTGGCCAGGGTGGAGCTCAAGGCGCAGCTGGCCACGGTCGAATAACAGGCTGTTGAAAAACTACCTGCGTTGCCCCTCTTAATGAAAAACCAGGGGCGTTAAAAACAGGCTCGGATGCGATTCCAGAATGCTTCCTCGCCTGTTTTGGTGGGGCCGCCGAGGTTGGGAGTGCCTAGCCTTGTCTCGGCTGCCTCGCCTAGGTTTTTCATTGGCCTGGGAAATCCCGCCCGAACCGGGATACGAAAACGCCCCGGAGATCGGGGCGTTTTTGCGAGCGCAGCGCGAAAAAATCCAGGGAACGATAGGGTCGCCGGACGGTTCAACAGCCCGTACCCGGCCCGCCGCGGGCCGATCGAGCAGGACGCCGCCAATGCCCAGCACCCACAGATTCGAAATCAACTACCTGTTCAACAACCAGCCCCTGGCCCAGGTGGTCGAGCGAGACAGCGAGGAATTTCCCCAGGCCGAGGTGACCCGCTATCTGGTCGCGCTGCACCGGGGCGACGGCGAAAAGAGCCCGTCGATACCCATCGCGGACGCCGCGCCGGAGCAAGTGATGGAACAGGCCCAGGCCCTGGGTCTCAGCGATATCCGCGTCAGCCGGCTCAAGCGCGTACTGACGCCAGGGCATTATCGACAGCCCTGACAAGGGGAGTTCTCTAAGCCGCGGCACGCCTCGATCCAATGGAGTCGGGATCAGCCCTGGTGGTAAGGCGCGGACAGCTCGTGCACCGCCTCGAGGAAAGCGCCGGCGTGGGCCGGATCGACTTCCGGGGTGATGCCGTGGCCCAGGTTGAACACATGACCGGAGCCCGTGCCATAGCTGGCCAGGATGCGCCCCACCTCCTGGCGGATCGCCGCCGGCTGCGCATAGAGCACCGTCGGGTCCATATTGCCCTGCAGCGCCACCTGGCTGCCGACCCGCCGGCGGGCCTCGCCGATGTCGCAGCTCCAGTCCAGGCCCAGGGCGTCGGCGCCGGCCGCGGCGATGGATTCCAGCCACAGGCCGCCGTTCTTGGTGAACAGGATCACCGGCACCTGGCGCCCGTCGTGCTCGCGGATCAGCCCGCTGACGATCTTGCGCATATAGGCCAGGGAGAATTCCTGGTAGGCCGCCGACGACAGGTTGCCGCCCCAAGTATCGAAGATCTGCACCGCCTGGGCGCCGGCACGGATCTGCCCGTTGAGGTAGGCGGTAACCGACTGCGCCAGCTTGTCCAGCAACAGGTGCATGGCCTGGGGGTTGTCGTAGAGCAGGGCCTTGGATTTGCGGAAGTCCTTGGACGAGCCGCCCTCGACCATATAGGTGGCCAGGGTCCAGGGGCTGCCGGAAAAACCGATCAACGGCACCCGGCCGTCCAGGGCGCCGCGGATGGTGCGCACCGCGTCCATCACATAACCCAGGTCCTGTTCCGGGTCGGGAATCGGCAGGGCCTCGATATCCGCAAGGCTGGAAATCACCTTCTTGAAGCGCGGGCCTTCACCGGTCTCGAAATACAGGCCCTGGCCCATGGCGTCGGGGATGGTCAGGATGTCGGAGAAGAGGATCGCCGCGTCCAGCTGCGGGTAGCGGTCCAGGGGCTGCAGGGTGACCTCGCAGGCGAACTGCGGGTTCTGCATCAGGGCCATGAAATCCCCGGCCTTGGCGCGGCTGGCGCGGTACTCCGGCAGGTAGCGGCCGGCCTGGCGCATCATCCACACCGGGGTGACGTCCACGGGCTGCTTGAGCAAGGCACGCAGGAAGCGATCGTTCTTCAGGACAGTCATAACGGCATCCGGGAAAAAAGTGCGGGCATTGTCGCAAAGCGCCAAACAAAAGGCACGGCGGGTGCCGTGCCTTTTGTGTGTCGGGTTGACGCAGGTCGTTCGGCAGCCCGTAGGATGGGTTAGCCGAAGGCGTAACCCATCACCACGGCCAATGGTCTCGCTGCGCTCAACCCATCCTACTCAAGTCAAGCTAAGCGTCACGAGCGTAGGTCAGGTCGGGCCGCGTAGGCAAGGCGAAAACAGGCGAGGAAGCGGAGTGTACGAATTGTACATGAGCATTCCGAGACGCCGCGTCCCGGCCTGTTTTCAACGCAGCATGGCCGAGCGCAGTAGCTTAGAGGCCGAGGTAATCCAGGATGCCTTCGGCGGCCTGCCGACCCTCGAAAATCGCGGTCACCACCAGGTCGGAGCCACGCACCATGTCGCCACCGGCGAAGATCTTCGGGTGGCTGGTCTGGTGCTTGAACTTCGCCTGTTCGGGGGCCACGACCCGGCCCTGGCTGTCGGTCTGGATACGGGTCGGTTCGAACCAGGCCGCCGGGCTCGGGCGGAAACCGAAGGCGATGATCACGGCATCCGCCGGGATGATCTCCTCGGAGCCAGGGATAGGTTCCGGGCTGCGACGTCCGCGAGCATCCGGCGCGCCCAGGCGGGTTTCCACCACCTTGACGCCCTCGACCCGGTCTTCGCCGACAATGGCGATGGGCTGGCGGTTGAAGAGGAACTTGACCCCTTCCTCCTTGGCGTTCTTCACTTCCTTGCGCGAGCCGGGCATGTTCTCTTCGTCGCGGCGATAGGCGCAGGTCACGGCCTTGGCGCCCTGACGGATCGAGGTGCGGTTGCAGTCCATGGCGGTGTCGCCACCGCCCAGCACCACGATCTTCTTGCCCTTCATGTCGATAAAATCTTCCGGTGCCTTTTCGAAGCCCAGGTTGCGGTTGACGTTGGCGATCAGGAAATCCAGGGCATCGTAGACCCCCGGCAGGTCTTCACCGGCGAAACCGCCCTTCATGTAGGTATAGGTGCCCATGCCCATGAAGACGGCGTCGTACTCGGCCAGCAGCTGATCGATGGTCACGTCCGTGCCCACCTCGGTGTTGAGGCGGAACTCGATGCCCATGCCGGTGAAGATTTCCCGACGACGGCTCAACACGCTTTTTTCCAGCTTGAACTCGGGGATGCCGAAGGTCAGCAGGCCACCGATTTCCGGGTTCTTGTCGAACACCACCGGCGCCACGCCGCTGCGCACCAGCACGTCGGCGCAGCCCAGACCCGCGGGGCCAGCACCGATGATCGCGACCCGCTTGCCGGTCGGCACCACCTTGGACATGTCCGGGCGCCAGCCCATGGCGAAGGCGGTGTCGGTGATGTATTTCTCCACCGAACCGATGGTCACCGCGCCGAAGCCGTCGTTCAGGGTGCAGGCACCCTCGCACAGGCGGTCTTGGGGGCAGACCCGGCCGCAGACTTCCGGCAGGGTGTTGGTCTGGTGCGCCAGTTCGGCGGCGGCCAGGATATTGCCTTCCGAGACCAGCTTGAGCCAGTTGGGAATGTAGTTGTGCACTGGGCACTTCCATTCGCAATAGGGATTGCCGCAGCCCAGGCAACGGTGCGCCTGGTCGGCGGCCTGGGCCGGCTTGAAGGGTTCGTAGATCTCGACGAACTCCTTCTTGCGCTGGCGCAGCAGCTTCTTCTTCGGATCCTTGCGCCCGACCTCGATAAACTGGAAGTCGTTATTCAAACGCTCAGTCATTGCGATACCTCATAACAGCAGCACCGGGCCAAAGCCACAGGCGGCAGAACAATCAGGGTGAGCAAGCCAGCCCCGCGCCGTTGCAGGCGCGAGGCGTGCCGCTTGAAACGGCGTTACTGCGGGTTGGCCCGGGTGCTGGAGAGCAGCGACTTGAGGCTCGCGGCCTTGGGCTTGACCAGCCAGAAGCGGCGCAGGTAGTCGTCCAGGTTCTCCAGCAGATGACGGCCCCAGTCGCTGGCGGTTTCCGCCACGTACTCGATCAGCACGCGCTCCAGGTGGCTGCGGTAAGCCTCCATGGACTCGTTGTTGATCCGCTGGATCTCCACCAGTTCATGGTTGACCCGGTCGACGAAGCTGTTGTCCTGGTCCAGTACATAGGCGAAACCACCGGTCATGCCCGAGCCGAAGTTATGCCCGGTCTTGCCCAGCACGCAGACGAAGCCACCGGTCATGTATTCGCAGCAATGATCCCCCGTACCTTCCACCACAGTGTGGGCACCGGAGTTGCGCACGGCGAAGCGCTCGCCCGCGGTGCCGGCGGCGAACAGCTTGCCACCGGTGGCGCCGTACAGGCAGGTGTTGCCGATAATGGCGCTGTCCTGGGTCTTGAACGGGCTGCCGACCGGCGGAACGATGACCAGCTTGCCGCCGGTCATGCCCTTGCCGACGTAGTCGTTGGCGTCGCCTTGCAGGTACAGGTTCAGGCCGCCGGCGTTCCACACGCCGAAACTCTGGCCGGCCGTGCCCTTGAAGCGGAAGGTAATCGGCGCCTTGGCCATCCCCTGGTTGCCGTGGGCCCGGGCGATTTCGCCGGAAATCCGCGCACCGATGGAGCGGTCGCAGTTGCAGATATCCAGTTCGAACTCGCCCCCGCTCTTGCCGGCAATCGCCGTCGCGGCCAGCTCGACCATGCGCTCGGCCAGCAGGCCCTGGTCGAAGGGCGGGTTGCGCTCGACGCCGCAGAATTGCGGCTTGTCAGCCGGAATATGCTCGCTGCCCAGCAGCGGACTGAGGTCCAGATGACGCTGCTTGTCGGTTTCGCCCGGCAGCATCTCCAGCAGGTCGGTCCGGCCGATCAACTGCTCCAGGCTGGCGACGCCGAGCTTGGCCAGCCATTCGCGGGTTTCCTCGGCGAGGAAGGTGAAGAAGTTCATCACCATCTCCACCGTGCCGATGAAATGGTCCTTGCGCAGCTTGTCGTTCTGCGTGGCCACGCCGGTGGCGCAGTTGTTCAGGTGACAGATGCGCAGGTACTTACAGCCCAAGGCGATCATCGGCGCGGTGCCGAAGCCGAAGCTTTCGGCGCCGAGAATGGCCGCCTTGATCACGTCCAGGCCGGTCTTCAGGCCGCCGTCGGTCTGCACCCGCACCTTGCCGCGCAGGTCGTTGCCGCGCAGGGTCTGGTGGGTTTCCGCCAGGCCCAGCTCCCAGGGCGCGCCGGCGTACTTGATCGAGCTCAGGGGCGAGGCCCCGGTGCCACCGTCGTAACCGGAGATGGTGATCAGGTCGGCATAGGCCTTGGCCACGCCGGCGGCGATGGTACCGACCCCGGCTTCGGCCACCAGCTTGACCGAGACCAGGGCGGCCGGATTGACCTGCTTGAGGTCGTAGATCAGCTGCGCCAGGTCTTCGATGGAGTAGATGTCGTGGTGCGGCGGTGGCGAGATCAGGGTCACGCCGGGCACGGCATAGCGCAGCCGGGCGATCAGACCGTTGACCTTACCGCCAGGCAACTGCCCGCCTTCGCCGGGCTTGGCGCCCTGGGCCACTTTGATCTGCAGCACTTCGGCGTTGACCAGGTATTCCGGGGTCACGCCGAAACGGCCGGTGGCCACCTGCTTGATCTTGGAACTCTTCACGGTGCCGTAGCGAGCCGGGTCTTCGCCGCCCTCGCCGGAGTTGGAACGCGCACCCAGGCGGTTCATCGCCTCGGCGATGGCCTCGTGGGCTTCCGGCGACAGGGCGCCGAGGGAGATACCGGCCGAGTCGAAGCGCTTGAGGATCGCCTCCAGCGGCTCGACCTGATCCAGGGTCAACGGCTGCTCGGCCAGTTTCACCTGCAACAGATCGCGGATCATCGACACCGGACGGGTGTCGACCAGGGTGGTGTATTCCTTGAATTTCTCGTAGCTGCCCTGCTGCACGGCCACCTGCAGGGTGTTCACCACGTCCGGGTTGTAGGCATGGTATTCGCCGCCGTAGACGAACTTGAGCAGACCGCCTTGCTGGATCGCCTTGCGCGGGCTCCAGGCTTCCTGGGCCAGGAGTTTCTGCTCGGCCTCGAGATCGACGAAGCGCGCGCCCTTGAGGCGACTGGACACTCCGCGAAAGCTCAGCTCGACCACGTCGTCGGCCAGGCCCACGGCTTCGAACAGCTGGGCACCGCGGTAGGAGGCCACGGTGGAAATGCCCATCTTCGAAAGAATCTTCAGCAAGCCCTTGGAGATGCCCTTGCGGTAGTTCTTGAACACTTCGTAGAGGTCGCCCAGCACTTCGCCAGTGCGGATCAGATCGCCCAGCACTTCGTAGGCCAGGAAGGGGTAGACCGCCGAGGCGCCGAAGCCCAGCAGCACCGCGTAATGATGCGGGTCGCGAGCGGTGGCGGTTTCCACCAGGATATTGCAATCGCAGCGCAGGCCTTTCTCGGTCAGGCGGTGGTGCACGGCACCGGTGACCAGGGAGGCGTGGGCCGGCAGTCGACCCGGGGCAATGGCGCGGTCGCTCAGCACCAGCAGGGTCTTGCCGCCGCGCACGGCTTCTTCGGCCTGATCGGCCATATTGCGCACGGCCGCTTCCAGGCCCATCGACTCGTCGTAGTTGAGGTCGATCAGCGCCCGCTCGAAGCCCGGACGGTCCAGGGTCATCAGCGCGCGCCACTTGGCCGGCGAGATCACCGGCGAGCTGAGAATCACGCGACTGGCGTGCTCGGGCGACTCGTCGAAGATATTGCGCTCGGCCCCCAGGCAGATCTCCAGGGACATGACGATGGCTTCGCGCAGCGGATCAATCGGCGGGTTGGTGACCTGGGCGAACTGCTGGCGGAAATAATCGTAGGTCGAGCGCACGCGCTGGGACAGCACGGCCATAGGCGTGTCGTCGCCCATGGAACCGACGGCCTCCTGGGCCTGTTCGGCCAACGGGCGCAGCACCTGGTCACGCTCCTCGAAGGTGACCTGGAACATTTTCATGTATTGCTTGAGCTGATCAACATCGTAGAACGCCGAACCATGGTCGTTGTCTTCCATGGTCGCGCGGATGCGCAGGGCATTCTTGCGCAGCCATTGCTTGTAGGGATGGCGCGACTTGAGGCGATTGTCGATGTCGTCGGTGCTCAGCACCTGGCCGGTCTCGGTGTCCACGGCGAAGATCTGCCCGGGGCCGACCCGGCCCTTGGCAATCACCTCTTCCGGCTTGTAGCCCCAGACGCCGATTTCCGAGGCCAGGGTGATATAGCCGTTGGTGGTGGTCACCCAACGCGCCGGCCGCAGGCCGTTGCGGTCGAGCAGGCACACGGCATGGCGGCCATCGGTCAGCACCACGCCGGCCGGGCCGTCCCAGGGTTCCATGTGCATGGAGTTGTATTCGTAGAACGCGCGCAGGTCGGCGTCCATGGTCTCGACGTTTTGCCAGGCCGGCGGAATGATCATGCGCAGGCCGCGGAACAGGTCGATGCCGCCGGTGACCATCAACTCGAGCATATTGTCCATGCTCGAGGAGTCCGAACCCACGCGGTTAACCAGCGGGCCCAACTCGTCCAGGTCGGGGATCTGGTCGTTGGCGAACTTGGTGCGCCGGGCCTGGGCCCAGTTGCGGTTGCCGGTGATGGTGTTGATCTCGCCGTTGTGGGCGAGAAAGCGGAACGGCTGAGCCAGCGGCCATTTCGGCAGGGTATTGGTGGAGAAGCGTTGGTGGAACACGCAAATAGCAGTCTGCAAGCGTTCGTCACCCAGGTCCGGGTAGAACTGCTGCAGGTCGGCCGGCATCATCAGGCCTTTGTAGATGATGGTCTTGTGCGACAGGCTGCAGATGTAGTGCTCGCTGTCGGCGGCATTGGCCACCGAGGAGCGGCGCCGGGCGCTGAACAGCTTGATGGCGAAGTCCTGATCGGACAGCCCCTCGCCCGCGACAAACACCTGTTCGATGCGCGGCAGGCGCTCCAGGGCCAGGCGACCGAGCACGCTGCTGTCGATCGGCACTTCGCGCCAGCCGACCAGGGTCAGGCCGGCCGCGAGGATTTCACGGTTCATTCGCTCCCGGGCCAGTTCGGCCTTGGCCGTGTCCTGATTGAAGAACACCATGCCCACGGCGTACTGCTCGGGCAGCGCTACGGCAAAGGATTCCTGGGCCATGGCGCGCAAGAAAACGTCGGGTTTCTGCATCAGCAGCCCACAACCGTCACCCGTTTTGCCGTCGGCGTTGATGCCGCCACGGTGGGTCATGCAGGTCAGCGCTTCGATGGCTGTCTGCAGCAGGTGATGACTGGCCTCGCCCTGCATGTGGGCGATCAGGCCGAAGCCGCAGTTATCCTTGAACTCATCAGGATGGTACAGACCTGCTTTCATAGGGAGACTCTCACCAGGCGCCTTTAATTCAAGGCGTTTTTCTTTACAATTCAAGCACTTACCATGCACGCAGGACGAGTCGCCAGCTTTGCGCAGGCAAAAGGGAGGTCATTGTACACAGCGATCCTGAGGCTCACAAATGAGCGTGACGGCTACACGAAAATTTATGTCGCTTCAACGGAAGGAGTTGACCGGCAAGTCGTGCTAATCACTTGCCGGTCAATCTCACAATCAACCCCTTAGCGGGACTTGGCGATATCCTGCTGGATACTGGCAAAGGTTCGCGGCCAGGGCTTGCCCGCCTGCACCTTGGCCGGCAGGGTCTTGAGCGCCGTGCGCGCCGCATCGCCGCTGGCAAAACTGCCGTAGGTCACCACATACAATGGCTTGCCTTCGTGTTGTTTGGCGAAGTAGCGATAACCGGCACCCTGCGCGCCGACAAAGGCCTTGGCGCTACTCTCGGCACGCGTGCCGAGGATCTGCAGCGCATAGTGCCCCGCCGCCTGACTGCGGTACCACTCGCTTCCCGCCACGGCAGCGGCCGGCTTGGCGGCTGTTTCGACTGGTTTGACCGGCGGTTTGGGCGCCACAGCCACCGGGGCGACAGGCGCCGCCGCGACGGGCGCGGTCACCACGGGAGGACGAGGCGCTACGGGAGCCGGCTCCGCGGGAGGACGAGGCGCTACGGGAGCCGGCTCCGCGGGAGGAGTCGGCGGAGCCGGCGCAACGACAGGCGCGACTGGAGCGGCGGGCACCACGGCCACCTCGGACGGGGCGACCACCACCGGCGGTTGCGACGGAGCCGCTTCCGGCACAGCCATACCCGGCTCATCGTCTTCGTCCGACCCGGACGCCTGAACCAGAGGCTCGCGAATGACCGGCTGAGCCTCGCCGCCCGGAGGCAGCGGGGTCTCGCTATCGGCGAACTCGATCACCGAGCCCGGCTCGCCCGATGCCTGCGCCGCGGGAGGTGGTGGCGCGGCCAGCGGCAGTTCGGCGACTGTCGGAGCACCAGGCTCGGTCGATCTCTCGCCCTGCATAAACCAGGCAGCTCCCACGCCCAGTACGACCACCGCCAGCGCCATCAGGTGTTTCTTCGGCAAGCTAAAACCACCGCCACGGGCAGCGCCGCGCTGCGCCAACATGGCTTCGATCATCAGGTCGCGGGCAACCAGGTTGATCGCGCCCGGCCAACCCGCCGACTCCTCATGGATCTGTGACACTTGTGCCGCGGACAGCAGCGCCGCGCCCTGGCCGGCGCCTTCCAGGCGCTGGGTCAGGTAATCGCGGGTCTCGTCCTCGTCGTAGGGCTGCAGTTCGATGGCATGGAAGCGCTCCTCGCCATCGGCCAGCAGTTCGAGCCGCGGCAGCAGCGAAGCCTCGCCGAATAGAAAGACATGGGGGCGGCCTTGGGTATTGCCGACGGCCAAGCGCAGCAGAACATCCAGGGCGGCCTCGTCCAGCTGCTCGGCATCGTCCACCAGCAGGTAGATTTCCTGCCCGGTCAAGGCGAGCTGCGCCACTTGCGCCAAGATGGCCGGGATATCGGCCTGCGACATATTCAGGCCAATGGCAACCTGCTTAAGCAAGGCGGGCGCATCGGCCGCCCCCCGCGCCGACACCACCAGACTGTGCACGGTCTGCTTGTTGGTACTGGCAACCAAGGCCTGACGCAGCAAGGTCTTGCCACTGCCCTCAGGGCCGCTCACCACCAGCAGCAACTGACTGTAACGCGCCAAATGATGCAGTTGACCGAGGACCGGCTTGCGTTGCGCCGGGAAAAACTTGAAGCCCGGCACGCGCGCCGCAAAGGGATCGTGAGTGAACTGGTAATGGCCTAGAAAGGCCTCGTCGGCATGCAGACTGGTCATGGGGCTCTCATTGCTCACTAAGCTGATCCACCAAGGTGCGGTAGTCCGCACGCAAAGTGGCATCCAAAATGTCGCGGGGGAAATCGCCGGTTACCACGGCCTGGCCCAGGCGCTGCAGAAGCACCAGGCGCAGACGACCGGCGATGACTTTCTTGTCCACCGCCATATGTTCGAGAAAATCGTCGGGCATCATGCTCGGCGGCGGTACCACCGGCAGGCCCGCCGCCTGCAACAGACGAATGCCGCGGTCGCGCTCGGCGGCGGACAGCCAGCCCAGGCGCCTGGACATCTCCAGGGCCATAACGGTACCCGCGGCAACCGCCTCGCCATGCAGCCAGACGCCATAGCCCATATGGGTCTCGATGGCATGGCCAAAGGTGTGCCCCAGGTTGAGCGTGGCGCGCACGCCGGATTCGCGCTCATCGGCGCCCACCACGACGGCCTTGGCCAGGCAGGAGCGGCGAATGGCTTCGGTCAGCGCCTGAGGCTCCAGCGCCAGCAATGCCGGCATCTGCGCTTCCAGCCAGCTCATAAAGGGCTCGTCGCAAATCAGCCCGTATTTGATGACTTCCGCCAGGCCCGCCGACAGTTCGCGAGCTGGCAGGGTGCTCAGGGTCGAGGTATCGATCAGCACTGCCTTGGGCTGGTAGAAGGCACCCACCATGTTCTTGCCCAACGGATGATTGATGCCGGTCTTGCCGCCCACGGACGAGTCGACCTGGGACAGCAGGGTGGTGGGCACCTGAATGAAATCGACGCCGCGCTGGTAACAGGCCGCGGCGAAACCGGCCATATCGCCGATCACTCCACCACCCAGGGCGATGACCGTGGTGCTGCGATCGTGCCTGGCAGCCAACAGCCCATCGAAAATCGTCTGCAGGGTTTCCCAGTGCTTGAACGCCTCGCCATCGGGCAGGATGATCGGGGTCAGCTCGAAGGCCACCAGGGTCTGCATCAAGCGCTCGAGATAGAGCGGCGCCACGGTCTGATTGGTAACGATCGCTACCTGCCGACCGGCGATATGCGGTGTGAAGAGTTCGGCACGCGACAACAAGCCTTCTCCGATATGGATCGGATAGCCGCGTTCGCCGAGTTCTACCTGAAGAGTCTGCATAAGGCCCCCATAAGAAAGGGCACTAGGATAGCGCAGATCAGCCTGCGCTTTAACGGGGAGGTAGCGCGTCGAGGCGCTCGAGGATTTCCTGGACCACCAAACGCGGCGGCCGCTCATCCGTTTCCACCACCACATCGGCGATTTCACGGTACAGCGGGTCGCGAATGGCCATCAGGTCGGCCAGCACTTTGCCAGGGTTCAGTGTGCGCAGCAGAGGGCGGTTGCGATCGCGGGAGGTACGATCCAGCTGTTGCTCGACCGAGGTATGCAGGTACACCACACGTCCACCGGCGCGCAGTGCGCTGCGATTTTCCGGACGCATCACGGCGCCACCGCCGGTGGCCAGCACCACGCCCTGCAGCTGACAAAGCTCGCCGATGACCGACTGCTCGCGCTCGCGAAAACCCTGCTCACCTTCCACATCGAAGATCCAGGGGATATTCGCACCGGTACGCTGCTCGATTTCCTTGTCCGAATCCT
This sequence comes from Pseudomonadota bacterium, assembly GCA_040385585.1. Classification (GTDB taxonomy): domain Bacteria; phylum Pseudomonadota; class Gammaproteobacteria; order Pseudomonadales; family Pseudomonadaceae; genus Aquipseudomonas. The sequence goes on from JAZKHB010000075.1 coordinate 24,291, forward strand.
TGAACGGAAACCGCAACTCCTTGGCAAGCAAGCGCCCGATGGTGCTTTTACCGGCACCCATCGGGCCAACCAGAATCAGATTTCGCACCGAATCAACGACTCACTGCAATGGCCTGGTTGTTCATGATACGCGGAGTGAGGAAGACCAAGAGCTCGGTCTTCGAGTCCTGAACAATGTCTCTTTTAAACAGACGACCGAGGTAGGGCAGGTCACCGAGGAACGGAACCTTCTCGACGGACTTGTTCTGTACATTGGTAAAGACGCCGCCAATCACAATGGTCTCGCCATCGGCAACGAGAACCTTGGCATTGACTTCGTTCTTGTTGATCGGCGGCACACCGTTGAGAACCCTGGAGAAGTCCGGCGCATCCTTGGTAACTTTCACTTCCATGATGATACGGTTGTCCGGAGTGATCTGCGGCGTCACTTCGAGAGACAAGGCAGCCTCCTTGAAGGACGTCGTGGTGGCGCCACTGGAGCTCGCTTCTTGGTAAGGAACTTCCGTGCCTTTGAGAATCTTGGCCGTTTCCTTATCAGACGTCACCACCTTTGGCTGAGAAACCACTTCGCCATCGCCGGTTTTCTCCATGGCCGACAACTGCAGGTCAAGCAACAGATTATCGGTGATAAAGCCTATGCCGATGCCTGACGTAGCGGCTGCTACTCCCAGGTCGACAAAGGGTGTGTTCAAGGGAAGCTCTGGGATCCCGTCAAAACCTGCCACTTGCCTTGGGGGAATGTAATCTGCATCACCTGGCTTACCAGAAGCCAAGGGATCGTCCGCGATGCCGAGATTACCTTGATTACCCCAGCCATAAGTCCTGTTGTCACCCGGCCGGCCGAAGAAATTACCACCCCAGCGCACGCCCAGGCTTTTGTCAAAATCGACGTTGGCTTCGACAATCCGCGCCTCGATCATGACCTGACGCACGGGAATATCCAGCTGCACGACGATACGGCGCAGCTCATCCAGACGATCCTGGGGCTGGTAGGCAATGATGGTATTGGTTCGATCATCAACCGTGATGGAGCCGCGCTCGCTAACCTGGCCGTCGGCACTGGTCACCGACTGGAACAGCTTGGCCATGTCAGCGGCCTTGGCGTAGTTGACCTGAATCAGTTCACGGCGCAGCGGCGCCAGCTCGGCAATCTGCTTTTGCGACTCGAGTTCTTGCTGCTCACGGGCGGCGATTTCGGCAGCCGGCGCGACCAACAACACATTACCGATCTTGCGCTTGTCCAAACCCTTGGTTTTCAGCACCAGATCAAGCGCCTGGTCCCATGGAACGTTTTGCAAGCGCAAGGTGATGTTGCCTTGGACCGTGTCGCTGGCAACCAAGTTGAGGTCGGTAAAATCGGCGATCAACTGCAGCACCGAGCGAACATCGATATCCTGGAAGTTCAGCGACAGCTTTTCACCGGTATAGGCGAAGCTTTGCGCTTTGCGCTTGTCGGAATCTTCCTGGGTGAGGGGCTTGACGCTGATGGTCAACTTGTTATCGGTCTGGTAGGCCAGGTAATCATAGAGGCCGGTTGGCTCGATGGTGATACTGGACTTATCGGCAGAGCTTGCCGCATTGACGAACTGCACCGGTGTAGCGAAGTCTTTAACATCCAAGCGAACACGCAGGGACTCAGGCAGTTGGGTCTTGGCGAAATCCAAACGAATCTTTCCGCCTTGCTCTTGAATATCCGGAGCCACGCTGGGATCGGACAGTTCGATTACGACATTGCCTTCGCCCTGCTCACCGCGCTGGAAGTCAATATTGGTAATGGTCTTGCCAACCGGCGCATAGGCTTTGACCGGCTGAGTGACAGCAGGGGCCGACGCCGTGCGCGCGCTGGCAGCATTACTGGCCGCACCGTCACCCACCACGACAAACAGGTTATTGCCTTCGACGCGGGTGTTGTATTGCGCCAGATTGGTCAGATTGATGATCAGGCGCGTACGGTCCTTGGCCTCCACCAAGGTCACACTGCGGGCATTGCCCACCCCAAGCTCTCGGTTCTTTTCGCCGAGCTTGTTAGTCACACCAGGCAAATCCAGGGCAATCCGCGCAGGTTGCTCGATGGTATAGCCGCGAGGGGCCGCAACGGGCTCATCGAAGGTCAGCTTCAATTCGACTTTATCGCCGGGCAGGGCTGCCACATCGAGCGCTTTCAGATCAGCCGCCAGCAAACCTGGCGAGATGAAAGCCGCCATAAGGGAAATGCCGAGGAGCGTTAAGGAGCTATTCATTCTCAGATTCCGTTGCATAGACCGGTAATTATTTTTCATGTCCACCCCGCCCCGTCAGGAGCGCTCCTTCAAAGAGAGACTACGAGGCCGTTCAAGCCAACCGCCCTCACCATCGGGCACGATTTCGAGCACTTCGATGGCTGCTTCATTGATTGCCAAAACGCGACCATGATTACGCCCCAAATAATCTCCGACCTTGACGCGATGCACACCGCCGGCACCGCTGACCAATGCAAAAGTGCCACCTTCTTTGGATAGCGTCCCCACCATTTCGAAAATTTCTATATTGAAGCCTTCGAGAAACTGTTTCACCCGAGTCTCGTCAGGCTTCACGTCCTTGGAGCCTTTCTGCTTCGAAAACAAGTCGACCTTGACCGGCGGTTGAAACGGGCTACGCAAAGAAGCGGCGCTGTAAGCAAAAGCCTCGTAGGCCTGGAACTTGGGCAGCGGCTCAATTGCGCCCTTGGGCTTGGCCCGAATCTCATCCATATAGCCTTGCAGGTCAGTGAAATCATTACCTGCATTACAACCGGAGAGACTCAGGGCAACCAAACCGTAAAAAATCAGAGAGCGACTCATTGCTGCGCCCCCTTGTCATTGTAGCGATAAGTCTTGGCTATTATGTTCATACGCAGCTTCGACGTGCTTTCCTCACTGGCTGCCTTGATCTCGAAGTTATGCAGCGTCACGATTCGCGGAAGGCTGGCCACACCACTGACAAAAGTGCCCAGGTCGTGATAAGCCCCGACTACTGAGATCTGGATTGGCAGTTCGATATAGAACTGCTGAACCACCTCGGGGAGCAGCTTGATCTCTTCAAACTCAAGCCCGCTACCGAGCCCCGTACGGGTGATATCTTCCAGAAGTCCCGGCACTTCCGTATCGCTGGGTAGTTGCCGCAGTAGAGCGCCAAAAGAAACTTCCATTTCTTTCATTTGCTCTTTGTAAGCCTCCAGGTTCGCCGCCTGAAAAGCCTTGGCAGAAAATTGCTCTTTCAGAGTCGACTCTTCTACCTGCTTTTTTTCGAGCTGCACCTGTAAATCTTTTAAATGAAAGTTATAACCAAGCGCCAGCACCACGGCCAGCAAAATGATGCAGGCGATCCCTTTTATGGGCCCAGGCCAGGCGCCCAGATTATTCATATCGAGATCGCTAAGCTCGAATTTTCGCAGATTCTCCATCGATGCCGACAGGCTCATTTCTTGACTCCTTCTG
>JAZKHB010000076.1:0-4433 GCA_040385585.1 Pseudomonadota bacterium
GAACCGCAGGGTGTCCGGCCCTAGGGCCGTGGTGACATTGAGTTTGCGGTTCATGCGCGATTTCATCCTTGAAAAACAAATCGAATACGGAGGCATTACAGGGCTGGAAGTGTGCCCGCACCGATCCGGGCCGCACTGTGCGCGGGGTCTCAAAACCGGCAGCCGGGTGCAGCAAAACCGAACCAAACCGAACGGGGCTCGCCGGATTGGGCAAGGAATGTTTTGTGCTGACCCTAAAGGTCACCGCATGACTCAGATGCGCCTGCGCGATCTCAAAGCAGCAGACCTCGCTCAGGTTGTTGAGAGAGCCGGCTGAGAAAGTGTTGAACCGGCGCAGCCGGACAACTTGTCGCTTCGGGTGATACCGGCGCCAGAGCAGCATTGATTGGTGCTGCGTTGAAGCACTGCGGGCCGAGGATGCCCGGGTAATTGCTGTTGGCCGTAACGAAGAGCAGCCACGGGCCCTGCAAGACCAAACCTGTAGCGGCATGGTGACGCGATCGAACGCGAGCTTGGCGAGATCGTTGGCCTGGGCGAACTCTCATCAACATGGCGTCTCGTGATCTGCATAGCCGCTCTACGGCTTTCCTGGTCGGTAGCGTCCACTGCATACCAGCGGCCAATGGGGATCACCAGAATCCTAAAACACAAAAGCCCCGCAGTGCGGGGCCTTCAGGTACCACTATGGCGGAAGCGGTGAGATTCGAACTCACGGACCCTTTCGAGTCGACGGTTTTCAAGACCGTTGCAATCGACCACTCTGCCACACTTCCAAATTCTGCCTGCGCCGGTTTTCAAGCCTGATGCCCTTTACCACTCGGCCACAGCTCCCGGTGTCACGCGGCGGCAATATTACCCGAACGTAACACACTGTCAAACTCTGCCGCTTGGCAGCGGCAAGGCCTCTGTTATGATCGCCAGCGACCCAGGTCACGGACCTTACCCTCTAGGAGTGTCGCCATGAACGACCAAAACTACGCACTCAACCCCGCGCACTCGCAGCAGCTGGAAATCAGCAGCATGCTGCGCAACACCTACGGCCTGCTGGCCATGACCCTGGCCTTCAGCGGCCTGGTCGCGTTTATCGCCCAGCAGGCCAACGTCGGCTACCCGAATTTCTTCGTGGTGCTGGCCGGCTTCTATGGCCTGTTCTTCCTGACGGCCAAGCTGCGTAACTCGCCTTGGGGTCTGGTCTCCACCTTCGCCCTCACCGGCTTTATGGGCTACACACTGGGCCCGATCCTCAACCGTTATCTGGGGATGGCCAACGGTGCCGAAGTGGTTAGCGCGGCATTCGCCATGACCGCCCTGGTGTTCGGTGGTCTATCGGCCTATGTGCTGACCACGCGCAAGGACATGAGCTTCCTGGCCGGTTTCATCACCGCCGGATTCTTCGTGCTGATTGGTGCCATGCTGGCCGGCTTCTTCTTCCAGATCAGCGGTCTGCAACTGGCGATCAGCGCCGGCTTCGTGTTGTTCTCCTCGGCCTGTATCCTGTACCAGACCAGTGCCATCATCCATGGCGGCGAGCGTAACTACATCATGGCGGCTATCAGCCTCTATGTGTCGATCTATAACCTGTTCGTCAGCCTGCTGCAGATTCTGGGCATCATGGGCAGCGATGATTGATCGTTAAGCGCCAATGAAAGCCCGCTTAGGCGGGCTTTTTTGTGCCCGCGGCGAGCATCTTGCAAGCCGAGGCTTTATCATTCCGCCAGATCCCACTGGCTGCCCATCATGAAATTCGCCATCGCCTTGTTCGCCCCCGCCCATGCGCCCGCCTCGCGACGCGCCTTGCGCTTCGCCCAGGCGGCGCTGGCCGGCGGGCACCAGATCGTCCGGCTGTTCTTCTATCAGGACGGCGTGCACAGCGCCTCGGCCAATGCCGTGGTGGGCCAGGACGAGGTGGATATCACGGCCCAGTGGCGCTCTTTTTTACAGGAGCAACGGCTCGATGGCGTGGTCTGCATCGCCGCGGCCCTGCGTCGCGGCGTCCTGGATACCGAAGAAGCCCAGCGCTACCAACGCCCCGCGGTCAACCTGGGGACAGGCTGGGAACTCTCGGGCCTGGGCCAGCTGCACGAGGCGGCGCAGCAGGCCGACCGGCTGATCTGCTTCGGGGGGCCGTGAGATGAAATCCCTGCTGATCATCAGCCGCCAGGCACCCTGGTCGGGCCCCACGGCCCGCGAGGCCCTGGATATCGTCCTGGCCGGCGGCGCCTTCGACCTGCCGATCGCGATGCTGTTTCTCGACGACGGCGTGTTCCAGTTGCTGCCGCACCAGCAGGCGGCCGTCCTCGAGCAGAAGGACCTGAGCGCCAACCTGCAGGCGCTGTCGCTGTTCGGCGTTGAACAGCTGTACGCCGCCAGGCGCAGCCTGGCGGAGCGCGGCCTGGCCGATCGGTCCCTGGGTCTGACGGTGGAATGCCTGGACGATCCCGCCCTGCACGCCCTTATCGACCGCTACGACCAGGTGATTACCCTCTGATGGCTACCCTGCATCTGCTGTCCCACTCACCGTTCAGCGACAGCCGCCTGGGCAGCTGCCTGCGTCTGCTCGGCGCGGGCGACGGTCTGCTGCTGACCGGCGATGCGGTCTATGCCCTGCAGCCGGGCAGCGCGCCCTGGCAGGCCCTGGAACTGATGCCCGACGCCATCGCCCTGTACGCCCTGGAAGAAGACCTGCGGGCTCGCGCCCTGTCGGCGCCGACGCGCGTGAGCCTGATCGATTACCCAGGCTTCGTCGAACTCAGCCTGCGCTACGCCAAGGTCAACAGCTGGCTATGACGGCGCTCAGCGTGGGTCAGCAGAGCATCGAACTGGACCAGGACGGTTACCTGCTCGACCTCGGTGCCTGGTCGCCCGCGGTGGCCGAGATCCTGGCCGCCCGCGAGGGCCTGAGCCTGAGTCCCGAGCACTGGGAAGTGCTGGAGCTGCTGCGAGGGTTTTACCAGCAGTTCCAGCTGTCGCCGGCCACCCGCCCCTTGATCAAATACACGGCCCTGAAGCTGGGTCCGGAAAAGGGCAACAGCCTGCACCTGAACCGCCTTTTCAAGGGCACTCCCGCCAAACTGGCCGCCAAGCTGGCGGGCCTGCCGAAGCCGACCAATTGCCTATGAACAGCCTGACCCTGAACACCCCCGCCGAACATCCCTTCGCCCAGTACGTGCGCATCCTCGGCAAAGGCAAGCGCGGCGCGCGCAACCTGACCCAGGACGAAGCGCGGGACGCCATGGGCATGCTGCTCGACGGCCAGGTGGAGGATACCCAGCTCGGCGCCTTCCTGATGTTGATGCGCTACAAGGAGGAAAGCCCCGAGGAACTGGCGGGCTTTACCCAGGCCGTGCGCGCCCGGGTCAATGCCCCGGCGATTGCCGTGGACCTGGACTGGCCCAGCTATGCCGGTAAGAAACGCCACCTGCCCTGGTACCTGCTGGCCGCGCGCTGCCTGGCCGACAACGGCGTGCGCATCCTGATGCACGGCGGCGGCGCCCACACCGCCGGGCGCCTGTACAGCGAGCAGGTGCTGGACCTGCTGGGCATCCCCTTGTGCCGTGACTGGTCGGCCGTGGCCCAGGCCCTGGACAGCCGGCAGCTGGCCTTTATCCCCCTGGGCGACTGGATGCCGCCGCTGCAGCGGATGATCGACCTGCGCAACACCCTGGGCCTGCGCTCGCCCATCCACTCCCTGACCCGGGTGCTCAACCCGCTGCAGGCACGCTGCGGCCTGCAGAGCATCTTCCACCCCGGCTACCAGAGCGCTCACCGCGAGGCCAGCTGCCTGCTGGGCGACCGCTCCATCGTGATCAAAGGCGACGGCGGCGAGATCGAGGTCAACCCCGATGTGATTGGCCACCTGTACGGCACCGAAGGGGGCGTCAACTGGGACGAGGAATGGCCGGCCCTGTCCGCCCAGCGCCATGTCAAGCCCGAGCGCCTGGAGCCTGAACAGCTACGCGCCTTCTGGCGTGGCGAAGTCGAGGATGCCTATGGCCGCCTGGCCGTGACCGCCACCATGGCGCTGGCGCTGCGCGGGCTGGGCACGCCGCGCGAAGCCGCCTTCGAACAGGCCGGGCAGTACTGGGATGCCCGCAACAGATCGATCTAGCCGAACAGTCCGTCTGCATCTGAGCGCCTGTTTGCCAGAACGATTTTTTGCGCGGCTAACCTAGGCGCCCCCACCTAGGCGGCCCCACCCACCCTACCAAGCTACCTCTATGCCCGAAGGGCGTATCGCTCGATCAATCTGGCTGGGTGCCTTCGAACCAGGCGAGTTTTTCCCGAAGCTTCACCACTTCCCCGACTATCACCAGGGTCGGCGCATGGACTTCGTGCTGCGCCACCAGCTGCGGCAGGTTAGCCAGGGTGCCGGTGAAGACCCGCTGGTTGACCGTGGTGCCCTGCTGGATCAGCGCCGCCGGGGTGTCGGCGGC
>JAZKHB010000076.1:4443-15568 GCA_040385585.1 Pseudomonadota bacterium
GCGGACACCCTATTTCGGACCGATGTCGGGATACGCCTCGACGGTCGGCGGCGCGGCCATGGCGGATCAGCTCTTCGCAGATCATCGGCAGGCCGACCAGGCCCATATAGAACACCAGGGTCTGGCCCGGTGCCGTGAGGTCCGCCCAGGGCAGCGCGCAGCTGCCATCCTTGAGATGGCCGGTGACGAAGCGCACCGACTGGGCATGATCCCTGTGGGTCAGCGGAATCCCGGCATAGGCCGCGCAACCGCTGGCGGCTGTGATACCCGGCACCACCTGGAAAGGAATGCCATGGGCGGCCAGTTCCTCGATCTCCTCGCCGCCGCGGCCGAAGATAAAGGGATCACCACCCTTGAGGCGCAGCACCCGCTTGCCCTGCAGGGCCAGGGCCACCAGCTGCTGGTTGATCTGCTCCTGGGGCAAGGCATGCTCGGCGCGCCGCTTGCCGACATAGACCCGCTCGGCGTCGCGGCGGCACAGTTCGATGATGGCGGGTGCCACTAAACGGTCGTAGAGCACCACGTCGGCCTGCTGCATCAGGCGCAGGGCGCGAAAGGTCAGCAGGTCCGGATCGCCCGGACCGGCACCCACCAGGTAGACCTCGCCCAGGGCCTGGGGCGCGGCGCCCTGCAGCTTGGCCTGGAGCAAGGCCTCGGATTCGGCGGCCTGGCCGGCCAGCATGCGGTCGGCGATGGGGCCTTGAAACACCTCTTCCCAGAACACCCGACGCTGCTGCAGGTCGGGGAACAGGGCCTTGACCTGACCACGGAAACGCTTGGCCAGCCCGGCCAGCTGGCCGTAGCAGGCCGGAATCCAGGTTTCCAGCTTGGCCCGCATCAGCCGCGCCAGTACCGGAGCATCACCGCCGCTGGACACGGCGATCAGCAACGGCGAACGGTCGACGATGGCCGGAAAGATCACGCTGCACAGCGCCGGAGCATCCACCACATTGACCGGCAGTCCCCGGGCCTTGGCCTCGCGGGAGACCTGGGCATTCAGGGGCTCGTCGTCGGTCGCGGCGATGATCAGCACGCAGCCGTCCAGATCGCTCTCGGCATAGGCCCGTTCGCGCAGCTCACCACCGCCGCGCGCCACCATCTCGGCCAAGGGTGCCTCGATCTCAGGGGCGACGACCCGCAAACGCGCGCCGGCATCGTTCAGCAGGCGCGACTTGCGCAAGGCAATCTCGCCGCCACCCACCACCAGCACCCAATAACCGCGCAGGTTATGAAACAGCGGCAAAAATTCCATCTAGCCGATCACCTCGATACCGCCCATATAGGGCTTGAGTACAGCCGGCACGCGGATCGAGCCGTCGGCCTGCTGGTAGTTTTCCAGCACCGCGACCAGGGTGCGACCCACCGCCAGGCCGGAGCCGTTGAGGGTGTGCACCAGCTCGGGCTTGCCGGTTTCCGGGTTGCGCCAGCGCGCCTGCATGCGCCGGGCCTGGAAGTCGCCACAGTTGGAGCAGGAGGAAATCTCGCGGTACTTGTCCTGGCTCGGCACCCAGACTTCCAGGTCATAGGTCTTGACCGCGCTGAAGCCCATATCGCCGGTGCACAGGGCCAATACGCGGTACGGCAGCTCGAGCAGTTGCAGGACCTTTTCCGCATGACCGGTCAGGCTTTCCAGGGCCTCTAAGGATTTGCCCGGCTCGACGATCTGCACCATCTCGACCTTGTCGAACTGATGCTGGCGGATCATGCCGCGGGTGTCGCGACCCGAGGCGCCGGCCTCGCTGCGAAAGCACGGGGTATGGGCGACGAATTTCAGCGGTAATTGTTTGGCGTCGAGTATCTCGTCGCTGACCAGATTGGTCAGGGAGACCTCAGCGGTGGGGATCAGGTACAGATCCGCCTCGCCGTCGCGGCTGATCTTGAACAGGTCTTCCTCGAACTTGGGCAACTGACCGGTGCCCTGCAGGGCCGGCGCCTGGACCAGATAAGGGGTATAGGCTTCCTCGTAGCCGTGCTCGGCGGTGTGCAGGTTGAGCATGAACTGCGCCAGGGCGCGGTGCAGCCGGGCGATGGGCCCGCGCAGCACGGCGAAACGGGCGCCGGACAGCTTGGCCGCGCGCTCGAAATCCAGCCAGCCGTGCTGTTCGCCCAGGCTGACATGGTCCTGGATGGCGAAGTCGAAGACCGTGGGCGTACCCCAGCGGCGCACCTCGACATTGCCCTCCTCGTCGGCGCCCACCGGCACCGAGGCGTCAGGCAGGTTGGGAATGTTCAGCAAAATCGCGTCGAGTTCGGCCTGAATGCCGTCCAGCTCCTGCTTGCCGGCGGCCAGCTCGCCGGCCATGCGGTCGATATCGGCCATCAGCGGGGCGATGTCCTCGCCGCGGCCCTTGGCCTGGCCGATCGACTTGGAACGGGCATTGCGTTCGGCCTGCAATTGTTCGGTGCGGGTCTGCACCGTCTTGCGCTGGGCTTCCAGCGCCTCGATGCGCGCCACGTCCAGCTGAAAGCCGCGCGAGACCAAGCGCTGCGCCACATCCTGCAGCTGGGTACGGACCAATTTGGAGTCGAGCATGGGTCAGCTTCCTGAAACGGTGTGAAAGGTGCCGAACCAAACGCAGGCAGCGGCGCCTGGCCGACTGTCCGGATGGATCACCCTGAAACGAAGGGGCGCAGTTTACGACGAGTAAAAGCCCAGGCCGAAGGCCTTTTTTAGACGCACGCGCCGATCGAGTGTTTTCCGCCGCTACAAACGGCTCAGCCACAAGCCGCCCCAGGTGCCCAGTAGGCCGCCGAACACGCTGAGGGCGGCATAGCCGAAGGCCAGGCTCAACTGGCCGCTTTCGAGCAGGCGCAGGCTGTCCAGGGAAAAGGAGGAGAAGGTCGTCAGGCCGCCGAGAAATCCCACGATCAGGCCCGCGCGCAGCTCCAGGGGAATTTCCGGGCGCAGCAGAAACAATCCGTAGAGGTAGCCGATCAGCAGGCAGCCCAGCAGGTTGACCACCAGGGTCGCCAGGTAGAAGTGCTGGGGCCAGTGGGCGGTAATCCAGGTGCCACTGGCAAAACGCAGCAAGGTGCCGGCGGCGCCACCGGCGGCCACGGCCAGGATCACGCCGATCATGGCTTTCGCCGCCGCCGGGCGCTGGCCTGGTCCTGGACCGCCAGGTGCTGCAGCTTGTCGCGGATCTTCAGTTCCAGGCCCCGGGGTACCGGCTGGTAGTAGCGCCGCGGCTCGAGGTTTTCGGGGAAATAATCTTCGCCGGCGGCGTAGGCTTCGGGCTCGTCATGGGCGTAACGGTACTCGTCGCCATAGCCCAGTTCCTTCATCAGTTTGGTCGGGGCATTGCGCAGGTGCAGCGGCACTTCCAGGGAACCGCTTTCGCTGACGTCGCGCTGGGCGGCCTTGAATGCCATGTACACCGCGTTGCTCTTGGGCGCGCAGGCCAGGTAGACCAGCGCCTGGGCCACCGCCAGCTCACCCTCGGGACTGCCCAGGCGCTCCTGCACGTCCCAGGCCGACAGGCACAGGCTCAGAGCCCGCGGGTCGGCGTTGCCGATATCCTCGCTGGCCATACGCACCACGCGCCGGGCGATATAGAGCGGATCGCAACCACCATCGAGCATGCGCGCGAACCAGTACAGGGTGGCGTCCGGGTTGGAGCCACGCACCGATTTGTGCAACGCGGAAATCTGGTCGTAGAAGGCCTCGCCGCCCTTGTCGAAACGTCGCTGGGTGTCGCCCAGCAGGCTCTGCAGCAACTCGACGCTGATCTCACTGCCGTCCTCGGCCAGGTCGGCGGCGTTTTCCAGAAAATTCAACAGCCGCCGGCCATCACCGTCGGCGGCGGCCAGCAGGATCTTGAAGCTCTCGTCCGGCAGGCTGAGCTGACGCTTGCCCAGGCCCTTCTCCTCGCTCAGGGCGCGCTGCACCAGCTTGCGCAGCGCCGCCTCGTCCAGGCTTTTCAACACATAGACCCGGGCCCGGGAGAGCAAGGCATTGTTCAGCTCGAAGGACGGGTTTTCGGTGGTCGCACCGATAAAGATCAGGGTGCCGTCTTCCACATAGGGCAGAAAGGCATCCTGCTGCGACTTATTGAAGCGGTGCACTTCATCGACGAACAGGATAGTCCGACGGCCATACTGGGCGGCATGCTGTTGGGCGATTTCCACCGACTGGCGGATTTCCTTGACCCCGGACAGCACCGCCGACAGGGTTTCGAAATGCGCGTCCGAGACCTGCGCCAGCAACCGCGCCAGGGTGGTCTTGCCCACGCCCGGCGGGCCCCAGAAGATCATCGAATGCAGCGCGCCCTGCTCCAGGGCCTCGCGCAGGGGCTTGCCCCGGGCCAGCAAATGTTCCTGGCCCACGTACTCGTCCAGGCTGGTCGCGCGCAGGCGGGCGGCCAGGGGTTGCGCGACGGGCGTGTTACGGAACAGGTCCATGCTCGCTCAGGTCACTCCTGGATCACGTCCGTGCCTTCGGGTATCTCGAAGGTGAACTGTTTACTGTCCAGTGCCTCGTTCATCTTCACCCCGAGAAACAGGATATTGGTGCGCTGGCCGATGCCGTCGATCAGCTGCATGTCGTTGAGCACGCCGTTGCGAAAGGACAGGCGCAGGCTGTCGAACAGGCTGTCCTTGCCCTTGGGCTTGAGGATGAAGTCCACCACATCGCCGCCTTCCTTGAAGGTGATGGCGAAGTTCTCGCGGATCTGCGACACATCGCCCGAGAGCAGCAGGGCCGGCGTATGGGTCAGGCGCTGGTCCAGGGTCTGGATGGTCACCTGCTCCAGGTCCGGGTCGTAAAGCCAGACCTTTTCGCCGTTTGACACCAGCAATTGCTGCTGCGGCTCGTCGGTGTGCCAGCGAAACAGCCCGGGGCGCTTGAGTACCAGTTCCCCGGAGGTTTCCTGCAGCTGGGTACCACTGCCATCCAGGGTTAATTGGGAAAAGCGCGCGGTCAGGGTCTGGGCCTGGTTCAGCAGGGGCGCCAGGCGCGTGACCGCCACTTCCTCCTCATCGGCCTGAACGCCGAGGCCTGTCACACTTAGCAGGCTGAGCAACAGTGCCGGTAGTACGTGCTTCAATCGCATGGAAATCCTCAGAGCCCAGGGGGGTCAATCGCGAGTCGGGCCCGGCGCGATCACGTCGCGCGAGCCGTTGGTGTTCATGGATGTCACCACGCCTGCCATTTCCATGGCTTCGACCATGCGCGCGGCGCGGTTGTAGCCGATCTTCAGCTTGCGCTGCACGGCGGAAATCGAGGCGCGGCGGCTTTCGGTGACGAAACGCACGGCTTCGTCATACAACGGGTCTTCCTCGCTGCCCTCGCCGCCCTCACCGCTGCCGCCGTCGAAGCCGCTGCCGGGTTCTTCGACACCGGCCAGGATGTCTTCGATATAGTCCGGCGTGCCACGCAGTTTCCAGGCTTCGACCACCCTATGGACCTCTTCGTCGGAGACGAAGGCACCGTGTACACGGATCGGCAGGCCGGTACCCGGCGGAAGGTAAAGCATGTCGCCATGACCGAGCAGCTGTTCGGCGCCACCCTGGTCGAGAATGGTTCGCGAATCGATCTTGCTCGAGACCTGGAAGGCCATGCGGGTCGGGATATTGGCCTTGATCAGGCCGGTGATCACGTCCACCGAGGGCCGCTGGGTCGCCAGGATCAGGTGGATACCCGCCGCGCGGGCCTTCTGGGCGATACGCGCGATCAGCTCTTCGACCTTCTTGCCGACGATCATCATCATGTCGGCGAATTCGTCGACCACCACCACTATGGTCGGCAGGCTGTGCAGCAACGGCGCCTCGTCGTGAATGCTTTCACGCTTGTACAGCGGGTCTGCCAGGGGTTCGCCGGCCTCCTCGGCATCCTTGACCTTGCGGTTGAAACCGGCCAGGTTGCGCACCCCGAGCTTGGACATCAGTTTGTAGCGGCGCTCCATCTCGGCCACGCTCCAGCGCAGGGCGTTGGCCGCCTCCTTCATGTCGGTGACCACTGGGCACAGCAGGTGCGGAATGCCCTCGTAGATCGACAATTCGAGCATCTTCGGGTCGATCATGATCAGGCGCGCCTCGGCGGGCGTGGACTTGAACAGGATCGACAGGATCATGGCGTTGACCCCCACCGACTTGCCGGAGCCGGTGGTACCGGCCACCAGCAGGTGCGGCATCTTCGCCAGGTCGGTGATCACCGGTCGACCGCCAATATCATGGCCCAGGGCCAGGGTCACCGGGGATTTGGCGTCGTCGAATTCGGGCGAGGACAGCACCTCGGAAAACCGCACGATCTGCCGGTCTTCATTGGGAATCTCGATGCCCACGGTGGTCTTGCCGGGAATCACCTCGACCACCCGCACGCTGATGATCGCCATGGAACGCGCCAGGTCCTTGGCCAGGCCGGAGATACGGCTGACCTTGACCCCGGCGGCCAGCTGGATCTCGAAGCGGGTAATCACCGGGCCGGGGTGCACGGACTCGACCATGACCTCGACGCCGAACTCCTTGAGTTTGATCTCCAGCAGGCGCGACATGGCCTCCAGGGACTCGGGGGAAAACTTCTTCTGCTTCTTTTCGGCCACATCCAGGATGGAAATCGGCGGCAAGGTGCCTTCGACGGCACTGTCGACGAACAGCGGCGCCTGTTTTTCCTTCTGTACCCGCTTGCTCGGTTCGGGCGGCGTTTCCGATAGCGGGGTGATGACCGGCGGCGTGCGCGTTTCGCGCTCGCTCATATGCTTGGTCAGGGCCTCTTCGCGCTCGATCAGGCGTTCCTTGACCTTGGCCTGCTCGCGGCGGTCGTGCACCACGGGCGCGGCCACTTCGCTGACCCGGGCGTCGACGTCACGCAGCTGGGTTACCATCCGCTTGCGCGCGGCCCGCGCTTCCCACCAGCGGTTGCCGGCGTTCTGGATCAGTTCGATCAAATCCAGGGTGATCTTGCCGGTCAGGTCCATAACCCGGAACCAGGACAGGTCGCTGAAGGCGGTCAGGCCGAACAGGAACAGGGCGATAAACAGCAGCGTGCTGCCCTGGATATTCAGGCCGGTGACCGCCAGCTGCCCCAGGCTCTCGCCCAACGCGCCGCCGGCCGAAGCCGGCATGCGGCTGCCGGAATCGAAATGGATATAGGCCAGGGCCGCTCCAGCCAGCACCAGAAATACCAGGCCGATCAAGCGCCAGGAAAACAGCCATCCGCTCCATTGCCAGGGCTGGTGACGGGCACGGAATACCTGCAGGGTCTTGATCGCCAGCAGCAGCGGAAACAGATAGGCGAAATAGCCCAGGGCCATGAACAGCACATCGGCAAACCAGGCGCCCGCGCGGCCAGCGGCATTTTGCACCTGCTCGATATTACTGGTGTGGGTCCAACCGGGGTCAGACGGGTCGTAGGTCAGCAGTGCCATCCAGAGGTACAGGCACAGAGCGCCCAGTGCGATCAGCGCACCTTCCTTGAAGCGGTAGTGCAACTGCTGACGCCAGAGGGGAGCCTGGGCACCAGTGGGAGTGGAATTCTTCAAACCGGTCTTTTCCTGCGCCAAAGGCCTGCAAAACCTTTTAGTAATCAAGGGGCGCCATTGTAAGCCTTTAGGGAGCCGATACCAGTGCGATGCTGCAGCCAAAACAAAGGAGAAGCACTGCACATAAAAAGGGAGAAGCACTGCACATTCAAAATGATGGCACCCTTTTATAATGGAGTGTGTCGTAACCGACCCTAGACAACACTTCTCACTCTAAGTTTCCCAAATCCAGCAAAGGATCCTGCCACGTGAAAAAAACCACATTATTCAGCCTTATTGCCACCTCGGCCCTGCTTGGCGGCTGCCAGAACTTCGACACCAACGGCTTGGTAAACAGCGGCGCCCTGGCCTTCAAGGCAGCCACCATCAGCGATGCCGAAGTCAAGCAAGTGGCGGATGGCGCCTGCGCCGAGATGGATGCCGATAACAAGATCGCCTCCTCCGGCAGCAAATACACCCAACGCTTGAACAAGATTGCCAAATCGCTGGGCAGCGAAATCAACGGCACGCCAGTCAACTACAAAGTGTACGTGGTCGACGAGGTCAATGCATGGGCCATGGCAAACGGCTGCGTGCGCGTCTACAGCGGCCTGATGGACATGATGACCGACAACGAAGTGGAAGGCGTTCTGGGTCACGAAATGGGCCACGTCGCTCTCGGCCACAGCAAAAAAGCCCTGCAGGTCGCCTATGCATCGGCCGCCGCTCAATCTGCCGCCGCCTCTTCTGCCAACGCAGCCGTGTCGGGCCTGTCGCAGTCCCAGCTGGGTGACTTGGGCAATGAACTGGTCAACTCCCAGTTCTCGCAATCCCAGGAAACCGACGCAGATACCTTCTCCTACAACCTGCTGATGAAACGCAATGTCAAGCCGCAGGGCCTGGCCACTGCAATGGACAAACTCGCCAAGCTGGGCGGGGGTTCTGAGCACAGCATGTTTGACTCCCACCCGCCAAGCGAAGAACGCGCTCAACACATCCGTGACTTGATCGCCGCCAACAAGAAGTAACTCGGGTTCAGGTATGCTCTCGCCCTAGCTTGAGCATACCTGCCACTTGAAGGACCTTCTTCCCATGAGCGAAGTGAAACACTCCCGCCTGATCATCTTGGGTTCCGGCCCTGCCGGTTACAGCGCCGCCGTCTATGCGGCCCGCGCCAACCTCAAACCCGTGGTAATCACCGGCATCCAGCCCGGCGGTCAACTGACCACCACCACAGAAGTAGACAACTGGCCCGGTGATGTGGAAGGCCTGACCGGCCCGGCATTGATGGAGCGCATGCAAAAGCACGCCGAACGCTTCGATACCGAAATCGTCCACGACCATATTCATACGACCAACCTGCAACAGCGCCCGTTCACCCTGATCGGCGACAGCGGCACCTATACCTGCGACGCCCTGATCATCGCCACCGGCGCCTCCGCGCAGTACCTGGGCCTGCCCTCGGAAGAAGCCTTTGCCGGACGCGGTGTTTCCGCCTGCGCCACCTGCGACGGCTTCTTTTACCGCAACCAGGTGGTCGCGGTAATTGGCGGCGGCAACACGGCAGTAGAAGAAGCCCTGTACCTATCCAACATCGCCAAGGAAGTGCACCTGGTGCACCGTCGCGACAAGTTGCGCTCGGAGAAGATTCTTCAGGACAAGCTGTTCGAGAAAGCCGCCAACGGTAATATCCGCCTGCACTGGAACCAGAACCTGGACGAAGTGCTGGGCGATGCCAGCGGTGTCACCGGGGCCCGCCTGCGCGACAGCAATACCGGCGAGACCCAGGATCTGCCGCTGACCGGCGTGTTTATCGCCATTGGACACAAACCCAATACCGAGCTGTTCCAGGACAAGCTGGCCATGCGCGACGGCTACCTGCTGATCAAGGGCGGCAGCGAAGGCAATGCCACCGCCACCAGCATCGAAGGCGTATTCGCTGCCGGCGATGTGGCCGACCATGTTTATCGCCAGGCCATTACCTCGGCCGGCGCAGGCTGCATGGCTGCACTGGACGTCGAAAAGTACCTCGACGGCCTCTAACCGTCACCGGCGGATGCGCCTGTATCCGCCGCCTCGCTGGCAGAATCCCTTATGCTGACCTGGCTGAAACGCGACTCCCTGGCCTTCCCGCCACTGGACAAGGCCCTGCGCACGCCCAATGGCCTGCTGGCCGCGGGCGGAGACCTGACAGCCGAACGCCTGATCCAAGCCTACCGCCACGGCTGCTTTCCCTGGTTCGAGGCAGGCCAACCCATTCTCTGGTGGTCACCCGACCCACGTACCGTGTTGTTTCCAGAGGAACTGCACCTCTCGCGCAGCCTGGAAAAATGCTTGCGCCAAGGCCGCTACACAGTAACCCTCGACAAAGATTTTGCCGCTGTCATTCAGGCCTGCGCGGCGCCACGCAGCTATGCCGACGGCACCTGGATTACCGACAGCATACAGACCGCCTACAGGGAGCTGCATCAGCACGGTATTGCCCACTCGGTCGAGGTCTGGCTAGAGGGGGAACTGGTGGGCGGGCTCTACGGTCTAGCGATGGGTCAACTGTTTTTCGGCGAGTCCATGTTCAGCCGTGCGGACAATGCTTCCAAGGTGGGATTTGCCACGCTGGTGACGCGCCTCAGAGACTGGGGCTTCGTGCTGATCGACTGCCAGATGCCGACGCAGCACTTGCACAGTTTCGGCGCCCGCGCCATTGGCCGCACCGAATTTGCCGGGTACCTGGCAGCACACCTCGACCAGGCGAGCAGGGCCAACTGGCTCGCCTAGACGGGCCTGACCTACAATGCTTCAAGGCTTTATCCGAGCGTCGACCATGACCGAGCTGGCCCGCCTCAAGTTTTACGCCACTCAACCCCATCCCTGCAGCTACCTGTCCGACGAACAGGCCACCACTCTGTTCCTCGACCCCAGTCAGCCGATGGATGCGCAGGTGTACGCCGAACTCTCGGAGATGGGTTTTCGCCGCAGCGGCGATCACCTCTACCGGCCCCACTGCCAGCGCTGTAATGCCTGCGTGCCGGCGCGTATCCCCATCGCGCTGTTCAGCCCCAATCGTCAGCAGAAGCGCATCCTCAAGCGCAATGAAGCCTTGCAGGTCCACGCCGTTCGACCCGCATTCAGCGAGGAGTACTACGGTTTATATGTGCGCTATATCGAGCAGCGCCATGCCGATGGCGATATGTACCCACCGAACAGGGAGCAGTTCGCCACTTTCCTCGTACGCGACCTGCCTTTTTCTCGCTTCTATGAATTCCGTCTGGACGGCCGCCTGCTGGCTGTAGCAGTGACCGACGTACTGCCCAACGGCCTGTCTGCGGTCTACACATTCTACGAGCCCGGTGAAGAGCGCCGCAGCCTGGGTCGCTATGCAATCCTCTGGCAAGTAAGCGAAGCCGCGCGCCTGGGCCTGCAGGCCGTCTACCTGGGGTACTGGATCAAGAACTGCCGCAAGATGAACTACAAGACCCAATACCGGCCTATTGAGCTTCTGATCAATCAGCGCTGGATCACACTTAACTGAAGTACCTTGGCGTACAGCCCTGTTTTCGGGCACAATGCACGCCGCTTTTGCCTGGAGCCGATTGCACCGGGCCACTCATTAGATACCGAGGGCTTTACTGCATGTCGAAAGAAGACAGCTTCGAAATGGAAGGCACTGT
>JAZKHB010000077.1:0-29301 GCA_040385585.1 Pseudomonadota bacterium
TTGTCGTTGATCTTCTTGTAGGTGCCGTCGGCGACGATTTCAGCCAGCGCGGCGTTCAGCTTCTGGCGCAGCGGGTCGCCCTTGCGCACGGCGATGGCAATCTTGTCGTTGTCGAACACGGGCTCGCCCTTGAATTCGAACGCCTTGCCGGCATCGCTCTTGAGCCATTCCCAGTTGACGAACTTGTCGGCCAGCACGCCGTCGAGACGGCCCGAGGTCAGGTCCAGGTAGGCGTTTTCCTGGGTGTCGTAGAGCTTGATATCGACCACGCCGGCCATGTTGTCTTCCAGCCAGGTGCCGGCGATGGTCGCGCGCTGGGCGCCGATGACCTTGCCCTTGAGGCTGTTCTTGTCGGCCTTGAGCTCGCTGGTTTTCGGCGCGATGAACTGCAGCTTGTTGGTGTAGTAGGCGTCGGTGAAGTCAACCGCGCCCTTGCGCTCCTCGGTGATCGACATGGAGGCGGCGAGGAAGTCGAACTTCTTGGCGTTCAGGGCCGGAATGATGCCGTCCCAATCGGAGGTCACCACTTCGCACTCGGTCTTCATCTTGGCGCACAGGGCCTGGGCGATTTCCACGTCGAAGCCGCCGACCTGGCCGCTGGCGTCGATCAAGTTGAAGGGCGGGTAGGCGCCTTCGGTGCCGATCTTCAGCTTATCGGCGGCCATGGCGCCGCTGCCGAATGCCAGAGTGGCGGCGGCGGCCAGCAGGATCTTCTTGTAGTTCTGCATGGGTAATGCTCCGTGTTAGCGATTGCTGGACATGAATTGTTTGCAGCGTTCCGAGTTCGGACTGACGAACACCTGCTCGGGCGATCCCTGTTCCTCCACCAGACCCTGGTGCAGAAACACCACTTCGCTGGACACCTGCCGGGCGAAGTTCATCTCGTGGGTGACCAGCAGCATAGTGCGGCCTTCCTCGGCGAGCGCGCGAATCACAGTAAGCACTTCTTGTACCATTTCCGGGTCGAGGGCCGAGGTCGGCTCGTCGAACAGTATGACCTTGGGCTGCATGGCCAGGGTGCGGGCGATGGCCGCGCGCTGCTGCTGGCCGCCGGACAGCTGCGCCGGGTAGACATGGCGCTTGTCGGCGATGCCGACCTTGGCCAGCAGGGCCTCGGCCACCTCGATGGCCTCGGCCTTGCTCTGGCCAAGCACGCGACGCGGCGCCTCGATGATGTTGTCGAGCACGCTCATGTGCGGCCAGAGGTTGAAATTCTGGAAGACGAAACCGATCTCGCTGCGCAGGCGATTGATCTGCTTATTGTCGGCGGCCACCAGCTCACCCTGCTTGTCAGCCTTGAGCCTGAGGGCTTCGCCGGCCACCAGGATCTCGCCCTTGTGCGGGTTTTCCAGCAGGTTGATGCAGCGCAGGAAGGTGGACTTGCCAGAGCCGGAAGAGCCGAGAATGGAAATCACCGCACCGTCGTGGGCTGTCAGGGAAATGCCCTTGAGCACCTCGAGGGTGCCATAGCGTTTGTGCAGGTCGCGAATTTCCAGCGCGGGCGTGGCCTCGGCCATGGGGGGTCCTCTTGGTGTTCGGATGCACTCCGGCGTTCTTCGGGCCGTCCTGGCGAGGCGCCAACCTAGCATAGCGTCGGAACGGGCGCCAAGTACGCACGTGCAAGCAAGGCGCCGGCATGGGGCGCTTTGTCGCATCGCCGCAGCTGGCTGTCGCGCCAGCACAAGGCTCTCTCGCCCCGTTCGTTCCTGGACAGCGCGGTGCGCACCGTCGCCGGGCGCGGCGGGCTCAATAGAACAGGACGTTCAGGTTGCGGATATGCATTTGCCAGCGGTGCTGGGAGAAGACTTCGGCAATAAAGAAACCGCCGTCGTCGGCGGGCACCTTGCCCTTGCCGAAGGTGTCGATCACGCGCTTGCGCACGCGTTCCGTCCAGCGACCCCCGACCTTGCGCTCGATCATGTAGCCGATGGCGGTGGCGTCGACCCGCGAGCATTCGATCGTCACCCGGTAATCCTCATTGTTGCGCAGGGCCGGGCCCTCGGTCTGCGGGCCGTAGACGCGCACCCCTTCGCGCCAGAAGCTTTCCACGGCCAGGGTGTTGACCTGCCGGGTGGCTTCATCGGGATGCAGGGCGCTGACGTTGCCGAGAATGATGCCGCGCCCGAGCAGGCCATTGTCCAGGTTGCCGCGAATGCCGATGGCGAAATGGCCTATGTTGTCCGCGCTGAAATAGTCGGCCGAGCGGAACTCGAAACTCATCCGCATGGCGCTGCAGCCCAGGGGCAGCTTGGTGCCCGGAGGTGTGGCGATGGGGCCGTTCCAGGTGTCCCAGGGCGCCTGGACCACCAGGTCGGTGCCTCCGGGTGGGCGTGGCTGGCCGTTGGAGTCCTCGGGCTTGGTGATGATGTAGTACGCCGATTGCGGTCCCTGGATAAGTGCCATGTTCATTCCCTCGAAGCTCGGATGATTGCCGCGGGGCGTTCGGGCCGAGCCCGACCGACATGCCGCATTGCCAGGCTAGCCCATGACGAGGCAGCCGTGCATCCGCCGGTGGCACTCGCCGGGCCGCGAGTGATAAGGCGGATGAAGGCTGGTGTCGGTTCTGGTAGCCCGGATGCCAAGCGGCGGCGGTGGCGCTGTTTCCCGGGTGGCGCTGCGCCGGATTCGGGGTGCGCCAGGTACAGGGCCGTGGTTCCCCGTCATTCCCCGTCATTCCTGCGAAGGCGGGAAGAAAGCGGGAAGAAGGCGGGAATCCAGGCCTGTCGAGGGCCCCCTGGCTACCCGCCTGCGCGGGCATGACGGGGGGCTGCGCGGGCATGACGAGGAGGGGCTGTGTGGGCGGATGCCGCGCCCCAATCGCTGCCGCTAGCCCGGGCGACCGTGGTCCTCGGCCCGGGCCAGCAGCTCGATCACTTCGGTGTCGGTGGTCTGGGTGAAGTCGGCGTAGTGCAGGCCCACCGCATGAAAGGGCGCGGGGGTGAAGAGGCAGACCAGCTCGTCCACCAGGGGGCGCAGGGCCTCGATGGCTTCTCGCGGGCCGACCGGTACCGCCAGTATCAGCCGTTGCGGCTGGGTCTCGCGCAGCATCAGCAGGGCGACCCGGGCGGTGCTGCCGGTCGCCACGCCGTCGTCCACCACTATCACCTCGCGTCCGGTTATGGCCTCGGGTGGACGGTTGCCGCAATACAGGCCGCGACGCCGCTCGATCTCCCGCAGCTGGGCCTTCTTGGCCGCCTCGAACCATTTCACCGGTATGCTGAAATGCTCGAGCAGGCTTTCATCGACCACCCAGCGCGGCGGCGTACCGTCTACCACCGCGCCGATGCCGAATTCCGGGTGGCCGGGCGCGCCGATCTTGCGCACCAGCACCAGGTCCAGGGGGGCGTCGAAGGCCTTGGCCACCTCGTAGCCCACCGGTACCCCGCCGCGGGGCAGCGCCAGCACCACGGGCTGGCCGTGCACCCGCGGTTGCAGGGCTTCGGCCAGTGCGCGCCCGGCCTGGTGGCGATCCTGAAACAGATAGGGCGGTGCGCTGGTGGGGCTCATGCTCAGACTCCGAAGGGGTAGGTGT
Source organism: Pseudomonadota bacterium (assembly GCA_040385585.1). Classification (GTDB taxonomy): domain Bacteria; phylum Pseudomonadota; class Gammaproteobacteria; order Pseudomonadales; family Pseudomonadaceae; genus Aquipseudomonas. Next base: position 3,533 of record JAZKHB010000077.1, read on the forward strand.
CGTCTTCATGGCTGGGCGAGCGCGCCGCGCTGGGCGGCAGCGGCGTCACGGCATGGCTGTACTCGAACCAGAGGTAGGCATCGAATTGCTCGGCGAGCAGGGCCTCGAAGTAGTGGCTGGCGCGCTCGGTCTGGGGCCGGTAGATCACCCCGATGGCGCGTTCCAGCCGCGGCGTGGACAGCGCCTGGCGCAAGGCCTGGCATTGCGGGTCGCGCCAGTCCGTCAGCGAGGCGGGCAGGCCGGCCTGCAGGAAACAGTGCTCCCAGCTGTCCGGCCGGGACGGGCGCACCGCCTTGATCCGCAGCTCGCCGTCCCAGTCGTCGGCGGCGGCCACCTCGCCGCGGTCGGTGCCCATGCCGATCAGCAGCGCTTGGCGGCCCCAGGCGGTGCGACAGAGCTGGCCGATGGTGAACTCGCCGCGCCAGCCCATGGCCGTGGCGGCGGCATTGCCGATATGCGAGTTGTGCGCCCAGACCAGCGCCTTGGCCTCGGGCCCGCGATGGGCCAGCAGGGCCTGCAGGGTGTCGAACATATGGCGATCGCGCAGGTTCCAGGACGCCGCCGCGTCGCGGTACATCAGGCGGTAGTACTGCTCGGCGGCGCGCACCACCCGGGCGTTCTGCGCGGCGTCGAAGAAGGCCTCGTCGTCCTGCAGGCAGCATTCCAGGCGTTCGGCCAGCAGGCTGTTGAGCTGCTCGACCACCGCGTTCTCGCAGGGTGCCAGGCCATCGCGCTCGACGAAGTGGCCATAGAGCGCCGGCTCGTCCTGCCAGGGCGTCAGGCAGGCGTAGCGCTGGCGTGCCAGGCGGGCCTGCTGCGGATCGACCCGATCCAGGTAGCCCAGCACCTCGGCCATGGAGGCGCTCAGGCTGTAGATATCCAGCCCGCGAAACGCCACGCGCTGCTCGGGCGCCAGCGGCCGGTTGTGTTCGCGCAGCCAGTCCACGAACCGCGCCACCTCGGCGTTGCGCCACATCCAGCGGGGGAAGCGGGTAAAGGCCTTCTGCTTCCAGGCCGAGGGCGCCAGCCCGCGCACATGGCGATCGATCAGCCCGGCATCCGGCCAGTCGGCTTCCACGGCGACCAGGTTGAAGCCATGCTCCTCGATCAACCGACGGCTGATGGCCGCGCGGGCCCGGTAGAACTCGGACGTGCCGTGGCTCGCCTCGCCGATCAGCACCACCCGGGCATCCCCGTAGCGGTCGAAAAGTTCGCCGAAGGCCGGGCTGTCCAGCGCGGGCAACGGCTCGGCATGGCGGCGCAACAGCTCGGCGATAGGCGCCGCGGGTTCAGCGGCTGGCGACTGGCCCCGTCGCTGCAGCCTGTCGTTAAGCGATGAGCTCATGGCGCGCACCTCGCGAAAGCGGATGGGCGATGCGGCGGCACGGGCAGCCCGGCATCTATGCGGACGACTCGGCGCCAGCGCTAATGTTCCAGGCGGGCGACCGGCGAATGGGCGTGGGTGTACTGCGGGTTTTGAGGTGCCCGGGGCGCGTCGATCAGAGGGGCAGGCAGGGATTGCCGCGCGTGCGTCGCGGGAATTTCCCTCTCCCGGAAAGCAAAAAGCCCCAGCGCAGGGCTGAGGCTTTTTGTTCGGTATCAATGGTGCCCAGAGACGGAATCGAACCGCCGACACGGGGATTTTCAATCCCCTGCTCTACCGACTGAGCTATCTGGGCAACGGCGCGTATTAGACGGATTTGGCCTTGCAGTGTCAAGCCTAAGGCCAGAAAAATATTTAACTAATCCGGGCGCTTAGGCTTTTCGGCGGGTTATTCGCTGGGCGGTACGTAGCCCTCGGCCTGGGCGTATTCCTCGCCGGAGAGGAATTTGTCCATCTCGGTCTGGAGGAATTTGCGGTCCTCGGCGTTCATCATGTTCAGCCGGCGCTCGTTGATCAGCAGGGTCTGGTGTTTCTGCCATTCGTCCCAGGCCTGCTGGGAGACGTTGTTGAAGATGTCTTCGCCCTTGGCGCCCGGATAGGGAGGACGCGCGAGGCCCGGCAGTTCTTTCTTGTGCTTGCGGCAATTCACGGTGCGGGTCATGACGGCTCTCCTGCATTCAATGCATCTGCGGCGCGCTTGAGCAGCTTCTTCACCGGGGCGGCGAGGCCCAGGCGCGGCGGGCTGGCGAGGTTATACCAGAGCCAGTCGGCCTCGGCCACGGCGAGGGTCGGGTTGCGCACCTGGATCAGCCAGGGCTCGATGGCCAGCTGGAAATGGCTGAAGCTGTGCACCAGCGCCGGCAGTTCCCGGCGCTCGCCCAGGCTCAGGCCATGGCGCAGGGCCAGGCCGTCCAGTTCGTCGCCGGTGTCCAGTTCCGGCAGGCTCCACAGCCCGCCCCACAGGCCCGTGGACGGCCGGCGATAGAGCAGGATGGCGCCGTCGGCATTGGCCAGCAGGGGCATCAGGGTGCGTTTTTTCGGCAGTTCCTTGCGCGGCTTGGGCGCCGGGTAGGCGGTTTCGCGGCCCAGCAGGTGGGCGCGGCAGCCGCTGCTCAGGGGGCAGAGCAGGCAGCTGGGTTTGCTGCGGGTGCAGAGGGTGGCGCCCAGGTCCATCATCGCCTGGGTGTAATGGTTGACCCGCGCCTGGGGCGTGAAGCGCTCGGCCACCGTCCACAGCTGGCTGGCCACCTTGGGCTCGCCCGGGTAGCCGGCCTGGGCCACGTAGCGCGCCAGCACCCGTTTGACATTGCCGTCGAGGATCGGCGCGCGCAGGCCCATGCTCAGGCTGGCGATGGCGCCGGCGGTGGAGCGGCCGATGCCCGGCAGTTCGGTGAGGCGCAGCACGTCCCGGGGGAATTCGCCGGCATGCTCGGCCACCAGGGTCCTGGCGGTCTTCTGCAGGTTGCGCGCGCGGGTGTAGTAGCCCAGCCCGGTCCAGAGGTGCAGCACCTCGTCTTCGGGTGCCGCGGCCAGGGCCTGCACGGTCGGCAGGGCCTGCATGAAGCGCTCGAAATAGTTGAGCACGGTGCTGACCTGGGTCTGCTGCAGCATGATTTCCGAGACCCAGACCCGGTAGGGGTTGATGCCCTGTTGCCAGGGCAGGTCCTTGCGGCCGTGGCGGTCGTACCAGTCCAGTACCGCGGCGCCGAACTGCTCGGGGCTCATTGTTTGAACAGGCCTTTGAGCGCGTCCTTGAGCTGTGGGTCGAGCTTGTCGCCGAGCTTTTCTTCGAGTTTTTCGCTGAGCTTCTCGCCGGCCAGCCGGGCGGCCACCTTGCCCATGCGCTCCTGGTCCAGGCGGCAAGCCTTGGCGCCCAGCTCCAGGGGGCCGCGGCAGCGCAGCGGCCAGGCGATATCGGCATAGCGTTCGTTGACCTGGCAGGCCGGGTCGGGCATCTCGCCCTTGTCGCCCTGGATCACGATGCCGATGCGGTAGTCCAGGCCCAGCACGCGCAGGTCCAGGTCGCCATCGCCCTTGACCCGCAGGCCGGGCAGCACCGCGCTCAGGTCCGGGTTGTGGGCCACGCCATCGACGAAGCTCAGGTTGCCCTGCAGTTCTTCGAAGGGCGTGTCCTTGCCGCGGGGTTCGCCGCTCAGGCTTTTGCGATTGAGGGTGGCGATGGCCTGGCAGAGCTGCTGCTCCAGGTTGGCGTCGCGCAGCACGCCATCCCTGAGGACAAAGCTGGCGGTGCCGTTGAGGCCTTCGATCCAGGCTTTCTCGCTGTTGCCCTGGGTGCTCAGGTCGGCGTTGAAGTCCAACAGGCCGAGTAATGGCGAGGGCTGCTCGGGGTTTGTCAGGAAGGGTTCGACCGGTACCTGGGTCAAGCGGTTGTTGAAGTTGAGCAGCGGCACGGCGGAGCGCGCATCCAAGCTGGCGTTGGCCTGGAAGCTGCCCTTGAGCAGGTCGCCACGCAGGCTTTCCAGGGTCGCCAGGCCTCCCAGGCTCTTGGCCTTGAGCTGGACATTGTCCATGGGCAGTTGGTCGTAGGTCAGTTGCTTCAGGGCCAGGCTCAGCTGCAGGTCGAGCGTGCGAAAGGGCTCCAGGGGCAGCAGCGGCGTCTCGCTCCAGGCCTGCTGGGTCGGTGCCTTGGGCAGTTCGCTGGTGCCGTTCTGGCCGGCGGCGGCGACGCTGTCGCGCACCTCGGCCTGGCGCGGCGAGTCGGTCGGGTTGGCGGCGGCCGGCAGGTAGCGGTCCAGGTTCAACTGGTCGCCCTCCAGCTGGATGCGCAGGGCCTGCTTGGCGAAGTCGCTGATGGCCAGGCTGCCGGTCAGGGTGCTGTCGTCCAGCTTCAGGGTCAGTTCCTGCAGGCCCAGGCTGGTCGGCCCACCGACCAGGCGGGTGACCAGTTCGACCTGGCTCAAGGCCTTGGGGTCGCTCATCGGCGGCAGCGTCTGGCCCAGGCCTTCGAGGAATTCACGCAGGTTGAAGGCGGCGATGGACAGGCCGCCGCCGAGCTTGGGCGCCGTGTCCAGGTCGCGCACCTTCAGCTCGCCCAGGGCGCGCAACTGGTTGGCCGAGAGCTTCAGGCCGTTCCATTCGGCGATCTGCGCGGCCTGGTCGAGCAGCAGCTGGCCCTGGGCGGAGAAGGTCAGGGTCTTGCCTTGCAGTGGCTCGCCCGAGGCTTCGCCGGACAACTTGAGGTCTTCGAACTGGTAGCGTTTCAGGGCGCGGTCGAAGCGCAGCTCGCCTTCCAGCTCGGTGCGCGCGCGCATCACCGGCTGGTTGGTGCCGAAGAAGGCACTCATCTTCAGCGGGATGCCGGCGCCCTCGCGGATCGCTCCGGTGGTCAGCATGATGCCTTCGGCGGTGTATTGCTGGCCGCTCTTGCTGTCCAGGTAGTCGATGCGCGCGTTGTTGATGGTCAGGCTGTCGATATCCAGCTTGAGCGGCGGTGAGTTGTCCGCAGGCGCGGGCTCCGCCTGTGGCTCGCCCGGCGGTACCTGGCCGGCGGCGACCGCATCCTCGGCCGACTTGCCGATATCTTCCCAGTTGCCACGGCCCTGTTCGTTGCGGCTCAGGGTCAGGTTCAGGCCCTCGAGCTTGATGTCGCTCATCTGCACTTCCCGGCGCAGCAGCGGCATGACCCGTACCGACAAGCCGAGCATGCGCAGGTCGGCGAAGGGCTTGTCCGGGGTCAGGGTGCTGGCCAGGGTGGCCTCGTGCAGTTCCAGCCCCAGCCAGGGAAACAGGCTCCAGCCGATATCGCCGTTGAGCTTGAGTTCCAGGTTGGCCTTGTCCCGCGCCAGCTGCTGGATCTCGTCCTTGTAGTCGTTGGGGTCGAACAGCTGGGTCAGGGCAAAGCCCAGGGCCACGATCAGCAGTAGCAACCCGAGGAAAACCAGGCCCAGGATTTTTCCGAGCGCTTTCATGGACGAGTCCTTGTTAGGTGGCGATTCGAATGCGTGAAGGCCAATGGTTTAAATGAAAGGCGCGAGTATAACGCCGCCGCACGGGCTTACAGTGCCTGTGCCACCCGTTCGGCCACCGCCAGGCTGGCGGTCAGTCCTGGCGACTCCATGCCGAACAGGTTGACCAGGCCGGGCAGCTGGTGATCGGCAGGGCCTTGGATAAGGAAGTCGGCGGCCGGTTCCCCGGCTCCCGCCAGTTTTGGCCGGATGCCGCTGTAGCCGGGTGTCAGGCGCTCGGCGTCGAGCGCGGGGAAATAGCGGCGGATGGCCTCGGCGAACGGCGTGCGCAAGCCTTCGTCGACCCGGTAGTCCAGGCTGTCCAGGTAGCGCACGTCCGGGCCGAAGCGCAGCTGGCCGCCCAGGTCCAGGGTGGCGTGGATGCCAAGGCCCGCGGTCTGCGCTTCGGGCATGGGGTAGATCAGATGGGCGAAGGGCGAGCGTCCGCGGTAGCCGAAATAGCGGCCCTGGCACAGGTGCAGCGCGGGGATGCCTGCCAGGCCCCGGGTGCGGGCGGCCAGGCGCTGGGCGAACAGGCCGGCGGCATTGACCACCCGCTGGGCCCTCAGGCGAAAGGGCTCGCCGGCGCTGCTGCCTTCGGCCAGCCAGGCATCGCCGTCGTGGACCAGGGCATCGATCCGGGTCCGCAGCACCAGCTGCGCGCCGCGCCGTTCGGCCGCCGCCAGCAGGGACTGCAGGTAGCCGTGACTGTCGAGAATACCGGTGCCGGGAGACAGCAGCGCCGCCACGCCGCGCACCGCGGGCTCCAGGCGTTGCAGCTGGGCGCGCTCCAGGGCTTGCAGGTCGTCCACGCCGCAGGCCCGGGCATTGGCGGCCAGGGCCTCCAGGGCGGTGCATTCGTCCGGGGTGACCGCCACCAGCAGCTTGCCGATGTTCCGCGTCGCCACCCCGTGCTGCGCGCACCAGGCATGCAGACGCGCGCGGCCCTCCAGGCAGAGCTGGGCCTTGAGCGAGCCGGGTGGGTAATACAGGCCGGCATGGATCACCTCCGAGTTGCGGCTGGAGGCATGGCTGCCGATCAGTCGCTCGGCTTCGACTATCAGGGTGTCGGGACCGGCCAGGCGGGCGGCGCAGGCCAGGCCCAGGGCGCCGGCGCCGATGATCAGGGTGTCGATGCTGTCCAGGGTGTGCTGTTCCGGGTGCAGCCGAGTGATGGCTTTTGGCGTATTTGGCCGGCGCACCGGCGGCGCATCGGCGTTAGGCTGGCGAGCATAACAAGAGAGTGCACGGCATGAGCATCGCGATCCTGGCGTTTCCGCTGTATATCCTGCTGATGTTGCTGGAGCTGGCTTACGAGCGCTTCAACGGCAGGCATACCTATCGCCTGGCCGATGCCAGCACCAGCATCAATACCGCGATTCTGCGGGTGCTGCTGGAAGGCCCGTTGCGCCTGCTGCTGGTGCTGCCCTATGCCTGGCTGTACGAGCATGCCCGGCTGCTGGACCTGGACGCCGCCTCGCCCTGGGTCTGGCTGGGCGGTTTTATCACGGTGGATTTCTGCTTCTACTGGGCCCACCGCAGTTTGCACCGCTACAACCTGTTGTGGGGCGCGCACCAGCCCCACCACTCCAGCGAAGACTTCAACCTGTCCACGGCGCTGCGCAAGGGTGCCTTCCAGCCGGCCTTCGACTGGCCCTTCTATTTGCCGCTGGCCCTGCTGGGGCTGCCCTTGCCGTTGTTTCTGCTGCTGCTGGGCATCCAGCTGGCCTACCAGTTCTGGATCCATAGCCAGCATGTCGGCCGGCTCGGCTGGCTGGAACAGGTGTTTATCACGCCCTCGCTGCACCGGGTGCATCACGGGCAGAACGACGCCTATATCGACCGCAACCACGGTGGGGTGCTGATTGTCTGGGACAAGCTGTTCGGCACCTTTGCCGAGGAGCGCGAGCCGGTGCGCTATGGCGTGACCACGCCGGTGGCCACCTTCGATCCCATCCGCTTGCAGTTCAGCTGGTGGCGCCTGCTGTGGGCCGACGCCTGCGCCACCGCGTCCTGGTGGGACCGGCTGCGCCTGTGGTGGATGCCCACCGGCTGGCGCCCGGCGGATGTGGCGCAGCGGCCCTGGCCGAAGATGGGCGCGGACAAGTTCGCGCCGCGCTATCCGTCCGGATTGCGCGGCTACGCCTTCGTCCAGTTTCTGGCGATCAATGGCCTGGCCCTAATATTCCTGGCCAGGATCAAGACCGCGGCGGCCTGGGAGCCCTGGCTGCTGGCCGCGCTGATCCTCTGGGGCTGCGTCAGCCTGGGCGTGCTGTTCGAGGGCAAGCGCAGCCTGTGGCGCCTGGAGTTTCTGCGCCTGGCGTTGATGGCCGCGCTGGCGCTGGCCTGGGGGGCGATCGCGGGGGCCTTAGGGCTGGGGCTGGCGGGCGCGGCCTTCTGTGCGGGCAGCGGGGTCTGGTTGAGCTGGCGGAGGAAGCAGTCCGCGACCAGTGCCCTTGCTGGCCCGGTATAAGCGCAGTGCCCCGCGCTCAATAGCTCTCCAGGGGCAAGTGGCTACGGGCGGCCAGGGCCTGGCTTTCCAGGTGGCCGACCGGGGCCGCCAGGTGCAGGGGTTTGCCGGCCTCCAGGGCCAGGCGCCGGGCTTCGTCCAGCAGGCGCTGGCCGACGCCGCGCCGACGGGTCAGGGCGCGCACACACAGGTGCGACAGGCGCCAATGCTGCTCGCCGCGCTGCAGCAGGGCGGCGCCCAGCAGCCGATCGTTGAAGCGCCCGGCCAGCAGCTCGCCGCTGGCCAGGCCGGCAGTGATCAGGGCCTGGGCATCGGGGTAGGGCGCCAGCAGCCAGGCCGGCGCATCGGCATAGACCTTGGCCAGATCGCTGAGGTCCTGGGCGCTGGGCGCGCCCACGGATTCGACTAACACCGGCATCTGGACCTCCTGGCCTAGGGCCTGTTGACATTATCATCGCGAGTCGCGTTGCCGTGAAGAAGGGTCCCAGGCCAGGCGCGAAACGCGGGCAATGGTCATTCCCTTGCCAAGTTTCGCAACGCTGAATGGGGCTCTTATTCGCGCAACCCGCAGGGCCGGGTCTGTTTTGATGCGATAAGAAATTACTCGCCGTTCGTTCGGCAACACCCAGCGGCGCGCTTCAATGCCGGGTCTGGTTTCAAAACAGATTTCGGCGCGGCCGTGCGGGTAGTGTCAACAGGCCCTAGGGCAAAGCGCCGAGTGTAAACCGCGGCCGGTAGTCGCCGGTAGCCGCGTCCAGCCTGTGGCCCCTATAATGGTCGCCTTTTCCGTGAGCATTTTGTGGAGCTGGTGATGGCCGAACGTACGGCGTCCGTCGAGCGCAACACCTTGGAAACCCAAATCAAGGCATCGATCAACCTGGATGGCAGCGGCAAGTCGCGCTTCGCCATCGGCGTGCCGTTTCTCGAACACATGCTCGACCAGATCGCCCGCCACGGGCTGATCGACCTGGATATCGAGGCCGAAGGCGACCTGCATATCGACGACCACCATATGGTGGAAGACGTCGGTATCACCCTGGGCCAGGCCTTCGCCAAGGCCATCGGCGACAAGAAGGGCATCGTGCGCTACGGCCATTCCTATGTGCCGCTGGACGAAGCGCTGTCGCGGGTGGTGATCGACTTTTCCGGTCGCCCGGGCCTGCAGATGCACGTGCCCTTTACCCGCGCCGTGGTGGGCGGCTTCGATGTGGACCTGTTCTCCGAGTTCTTCCAGGGCTTCGTCAACCACGCCCAGGTCACCCTGCACATCGACAACCTGCGCGGCCACAACACCCATCACCAGATCGAGACGGTGTTCAAGGCGTTCGGCCGTGCCCTGCGCATGGCGGTGGAGCTGGACCCGCGCATGGCCGGGCAGATGCCCTCTACCAAGGGTTGCCTCTGATGCAGACGGTGGCCGTGATCGACTACGGCATGGGCAACCTGCATTCGGTGGCCAAGGCCCTGGAACATGTGGGCGCCGGCCGGGTACAGATCACCAGCGATGCCCAGGTGATACGCGAAGCCGACCGGGTGGTGTTTCCCGGAGTCGGCGCGATCCGCGACTGCATGGCCGAAATCCGCCGTCTGGGCTTCGATGAGCTGGTGCGCGAAGTCAGTCAGGATCGCCCCTTTCTCGGCATCTGCGTCGGCATGCAGGCCCTGCTCGAGCGCAGCGAGGAAAACGGCGGCGTCGATTGCATCGGCCAGTTTCCCGGCCAGGTGCGGTTCTTCGGCAAGGGCATGGTCGAGGACGGCGAGGCGCTGAAAGTGCCGCATATGGGTTGGAACGAAGTCAGCCAGGCGCTGGCGCACCCGCTGTGGCACAACATCCCGGACAAGGCGCGTTTCTATTTCGTGCACAGCTATTTTATCGAGGCCGGCCATCCGCGGCAGGTCGCCGGGCGCGGGCACTATGGCGTGGATTTCGCCGCGGCCCTGGCCGACGGCCCGCGTTTCGCCGTGCAGTTCCACCCGGAAAAAAGCCATACCCACGGCCTGCAATTGCTGCAGAACTTCGCCGCCTGGGACGGGCGCTGGTAGATGAGCAAGGGCAAACTGAAAGCGCCGGCTCTCGAGCTCGATCCGGCGCAGAACCAGGCGGCGCTGCAGCTGATCAAGACTTTTCTCGAAGAGCGTTTCGAACTGCGGATGGGCAGCTTCGAGGCACAGGAAGTGCTGGACCTGTTCGCCCGCGAGGTGGCGCCGCATTTTTATAACAAGGCCATCGGCGACGTGCAGGCACACCTGAGCGAGCGCTTTCAGAGCATCGAAAGCGACCTGTGGTCGATGGAAAAAAGCTGAGCTGTTCCTCGAATTCATTGTTGAATTTTTACTTTTTAAATAGGTTCGTCCGATGCTGATCATTCCCGCTATCGACCTTAAAGACGGCGCCTGCGTGCGCCTGCGCCAGGGCCGCATGGAAGACTCCACGGTGTTCTCCGACGACCCGGTGGCCATGGCCGCCAAGTGGGTGGAGGCCGGTTGCCGTCGCCTGCACCTGGTCGACCTGAACGGTGCCTTCGAGGGGCAGCCGGTCAATGGCGAGGTGGTGACCGCCATCGCCAAGCGCTACCCGACCCTGCCGATCCAGATCGGCGGCGGCATCCGCTCCCTGGAAACCATCGAGCATTACGTCCGGGCCGGAGTCGCCTACGTGATCATCGGCACCAAGGCGGTCAAGGACCCGGCGTTCGTCGCCGAGGCCTGCCGCGCTTTCCCGGGCAAGGTGATAGTCGGGCTGGACGCCAAGGACGGTTTCGTCGCCACCGACGGCTGGGCCGAGGTCAGCACGGTGCAGGTGATCGACCTGGCCAGGCGCTTCGAGGCCGACGGCGTGTCCGCCATCGTCTACACCGATATCGCCAAGGACGGGATGATGCAGGGCTGCAACGTGCCCTTTACCGTGGCCCTGGCCAATGCCACGCGCATCCCGGTGATCGCTTCCGGCGGCATTCATCACCTGGGCGATATCCAGGCCCTGCTCGACACCAACACCCCCGGCATCATCGGCGCCATTACCGGCCGGGCGATCTACGAGGGCACCCTGGACGTGGCCGAGGCCCAGGCCCTCTGCGACCTGAAGACCAAGGTCGAGTAAACCCTGTCGCAGGGTGGGCTGGCCGCGACGCGGCATGACCCACCGCTTGGCTTGATCATTTGCGATGGGTAGCGCGGCGCTCTAGCGGCGTGGCCCCCATCCTAAGGAGCACCGCTATGGCCCTCGCCAAACGCATCATTCCCTGCCTCGACGTGGACAATGGCCGCGTGGTCAAAGGCGTCCAGTTCGAGAATATCCGCGACGCCGGCGACCCGGTGGAGATCGCCCGGCGCTACGACGAGCAGGGCGCCGACGAGATTACCTTTCTTGATATCACCGCCAGCAGCGATGGCCGCGACACCACGCTGCACACGGTCGAGCGCATGGCCAGCCAGGTGTTCATCCCGCTGACCGTGGGCGGCGGCGTGCGCACCGTGCAGGACATCCGCAACCTGCTCAATGCCGGTGCGGACAAGGTCTCGATCAATACCGCCGCGGTGTTCAACCCCGAGTTCGTCGGCGAGGCGGCCCAGCGTTTCGGAGCCCAGTGCATAGTCGTGGCCATCGACGCCAAGAAGGTCTCCAAGCCCGGTGAAATCCCGCGCTGGGAAATCTTCACCCACGGCGGGCGCAAGCCCACGGGCCTGGATGCGGTGCTGTGGGCCAAGAAGATGGAGGATCTGGGCGCCGGCGAGATCCTGCTGACCAGCATGGACCAGGACGGCGTGAAAAGCGGCTACGACCTGGGCGTGACCCGCGCCATCAGCGAGGCGGTGGGGATTCCAGTGATCGCCTCCGGCGGCGTCGGCAATCTCGAGCACCTGGCCGCCGGCATCCTCGAGGGCAAGGCCTCGGCGGTGCTGGCCGCGAGCATCTTCCACTTCGGCGAATTCACCGTGCCGGAGGCCAAGGCTTATATGGCCAGCCGCGGTATCGTGGTGCGCTAACGGCAGGCCGCGCCTGTGGGCGGGTCGACAGCGCTGTCGGCGCCGCTCCGTTACACTGCGAGGCTCGCGCCAGGGCCCATGGAAGGTCGCCTTTCCTTTTGCAAACCTCCTTATTCAACCTCCATCGACAGGGTTTTCGTATGCCTGCTTTCCGGCTTATGGCCATTTTTCTGTTGCTGTGCGGCACCCAGCTGGCCCGTGCCGACTCCCTGGTATTGCTGACCGAGAATCTCGCGCCGTTCAATATGTCGGCCAACGGCAGCAATTTCGCGAAAGACGATGGGGTGCAGGGCGTCAGTGCCGATACCCTGCGCGGCATGTGCCAGCGCGCCGCCATCGACTGCCAGATGATCCTGCGTTTTCCCTGGGACCGGGTGTACCAGCAGGCCTTGAACGACAGCGGGTACGCGCTGTTCTCCGCCGCGCGGACCCCCGAGCGCGAACCGCTGTTCAAGTGGGTCGGTCCGATCGCCAGCAACGACTGGGTCTTGCTGGCTCGCGCGGACAGCCCGATCGCACTGGGCAATCTGCAGGATGCGGCGCGCTACCGTATCGGCGGCTACAAGAACGATGCCATCAGCCAGCACCTGATCGACCGTGGGTTGAGCGTGCAGACCGCCTTGCGCGATAACGAGAACGTGAAGAAGCTGGACAAGGGGCTGATCGACCTCTGGGTCACCGCCGACCCGACGGGTCGCTATCTCGCCAAGCAGGAGGGGCTGGAGGAGGTCAAGGTGGTGCTGCGTTTTCATACCGCCGAGCTGTACCTGGCCTTGAACAAAGCCACGCCGGACGCTTTGGTTCAACGCTTGCAGGCGGCGCTGGACGCCATGCGCGCCGAAGGTCAGTTGGAAGCGATCAAGGCCCGCTATTGATCCATAAAAGGGCATTTTGCCTGCATCGGGTTCCGGGGCTGGGCTGATCCTGCTTCGCTGCGTATGCTGGGCTCTAATAAAAACTAAAACCGCATCGGAATTCCTGTATGTCGAGTCGTTTGTTACTGGCGTTGGCCAGCCTGCTGTGGGTAATCGCGAGTCACGCCCATGCAGACGAAAGCACTTCCCGCATCGAGCTGTTGACCGAAAATTTTCCGCCTTACAACATGGCTGTCGACGGCAAGAATTTCGCCCGCGAAGAACAGCTCAGCGGTGTGGCCGTGGATATCGTGCGCGAGATGTTCAAGCGTGCCCAGGTCGACTACAGCATGACCCTGCGTTTCCCCTGGGACCGCATCTACAAGACCGCCCTGGAAAAACCCGGCTACGGCGTATTCGTGACGGCGCGACTGCCCGAGCGCGAGGCACTGTTCCATTGGGTCGGCCCCATAGGTCCGGACGATTGGGTGCTGCTGGGCAAGGCCGACAGCCCCATCACCCTGACCAGCCTGGAAGGCGCCAAGGCCTATCGCGTCGGTGCATACAAGGGTGATGCGATTGCCGAGCATCTGCAGCAGCAGGGGCTGACACCGGTGGCGGCCTTGCGCGATCAGGAAAACATCAAGAAGCTGCAGACGGGTCAGATCGACCTCTGGGCCACGGGCGATCCTGCGGGCCGTTACCTGGCCAAGCAGGAAGGCGTTACCGGGTTCAAGACCATCCTGCGCTTCGACAGCGCCGAGCTGTACCTGGCCCTTAACAAGGAGGTCCCGGCGCAGGTGGTACAGAAGCTGCAGGCTGAATTGGACAAGATGCGCGCCGAGGGCCTGTTGGAAGAGATTCTCGGGCGTTACCTGTAACGGGCTGTTGAAAAACGACAGGCCTCGCCTGGGTTTTTCAACAGCCTGGTAGTAACCGCGACACGCACCATCAGGCCGCCTGGGCGGCCGTTATGTCAGGGACGGCAAGAAGACGAGTCTTTCGCGGCGCGCCTGCCTGGCTTGCAGCCACGCCGTCGGCCTTATACACACACTACGCAGGCGGTCCCGACCATGCTGACATCTCTCAAACGTACCCTGTTGTTGGGGCTGATCCTGGCGGCGGCAGCGGCGCGCGCCGAGTTGCCGGCCGACTACAAGGTCGTGCTGCTCACCGAAAACTTCCCGCCGTTCAATATGGCCGTGGACGACAAGAATTTTGCCCGCGACGACAGCATCGACGGGATCAGCGCCGATGTGGTGCGCGAGATGTTCAAGCGCGCCGGTATCGGTTACACCCTGAGCTTGCGTTTTCCCTGGGACCGCTTGTATCGCCTGACCCTGGACAAACCCAGCTATGGCCTGTTTTCCACCACCTTCACGGCCGAGCGCCAGCCGCAATTCAAATGGGTCGGGCCTTTGGCCAAGACCGGTTGGGTGCTGCTCGCCGCCCCGGGCAATAACCTGCAGGTCGCCAGCCTCAAAGACGCCACCAAGTACAATATCGGCGCCTACAAGAACGATGCGGTCAGCCAGCACCTGGAAAGCCAGGGCATGACCCCGATCAACGCCTTGCGCGACCAGGAAAACGTCAAGAAACTCACCGCCGGCAAGATCGACCTGTGGGCCACCACCGACCCCGTTGGCCGCTACCTGGCCAAGCAGGAAGGCGTCACCGGGCTGATCACGGTACTGCGCTTCAACGAAGCCGAACTGTTTCTAGCCCTGAACAAGGACACCCCGGACGAAGTGGTGGAGCGCTTGCAGAAGGCCCTGGACTCGATGCGCGCCGACGGCTTTGTCGACGACATCACCAACAGCTACCTGTAACCCTCGGGTGTGCGGTCCGGGCCCGGCTGCCCGGTCCGCGACGCGCAATGCAGCGGCTCGCCTGGTTTGTGCAGTCAATTGTCCAGCGCCGTAAAACCGGCCTAAGCTTGGGGGGCGTTCAGGCAGTTCCGACCTGCCACGCCAACCGAAAACAGCACTGCCCGCTACTGGCACTGACGGTTGGACGAGGTCCCGAGTAGTCGGCGGGCCTTCCCCGGGCCCCTCTGGATGCACCGGTCGGCTTGCCAGCGACCCGGGCCATGGATGGTCCTGCGATGCGCGTTCCGCAGCCGAGCCTGGGCTCTGCATAGGGAGGGTGCCGACCATACTCACATCAAACGCGGGCGATCCTGACCATGCTGAAACTGTTCAAATCCTCCCTCTTGCTGGGCCTGGTACTCGTTGCGACGTCGGCCCGGGCCGAGTTGCCTCCGGGCTATAGCGTGGTGTTGCTGACCGAGAATTTCCCGCCGTTCAATATGGCGGTCGACGACAAGAACTTTGCCCGCGACGATGGTATCGACGGCATCAGCGCCGATGTGGTGCGCGAAATGTTCAAGCGCGCGGGCATCAAGTACAGCCTGAGTCTGCGTTTTCCCTGGGACCGCCTGTACCGCCTGACCCAGGAAAAACCCAACTACGGGTTGTTCTCCACCACGCGCACGCCGGAGCGGGAAAGCTCGTTCAAATGGGTCGGGCCCCTGGGCAAGACGTCCTGGGTGCTGGTGGCGGCACCGGGCAGCACCATCGAGGTCAAGGACCTCAAGGATGCCGCCCAGTACAAGATCGGTGCCTACAAGAACAATGCGGTCACCCAGTCCCTGGAGAGCCAGAAAATTCCCCTGGTGACCGCCCTGCGTGACCAGGAAAACATTCGCAAGCTGGTCAAGGGGCAGATCGACCTGTGGGCCACCGACGACCCCGCCGGCCGCTACATGGCCCGTCAGGAAGGTGTCAGCGGCATGCGCATCGTATTGAATATGAACGATGCCGAGCTGTACCTGGCCCTGAACAAGGAAACCCCGGATGAGGTGATACAGCGCCTGCAAAAGGCGCTGGACGAGCTGCGCACCGAAGGCTTCGTCGACGACATTACCAACAACTACCTGTAAGTCGCGGCGGCCCCGGAGGGTGCCGCGTGCCGCGGCTGATCCGGGCGCAGGGCATGGAGTGGGTTGAGTGCACCGCTACCCATCACCCACTTGCCCTAGGGCCTGTTGACACTACCCGCACGGCCGCGCCGTACCTGTTTTGAAACGAAACCCGGCATGAAGCGCAACATTGGGCGTTTCAGTGCGAGCGATGAATAACGCCTTATTGCATCAAAACAGATCCGTCCCTGCGGGTTGCGCGAATAAGGGCCCCATTCGGCGTTGCGAAACTTGGCAAGGGAATGACCATTGCCCGCGTTCCGCGCCTTGCCTGGAACCCCTCTTCGCGGCAACGCGACTCGCGATGTTAATGTCAACAGGCCCTAGAGCATTTTCACGAAAAATCTGTCTGCATCTGGGCGACCCGTCCGCGTGGGTTACGCCGCGCGGCAAGTGCGGCGTGGTTTGCCAGACCGGCTTCTGCGCGGCTAACCTAGGCGGCCCCACCCACCCTACAAAAGCGCCCCCGTAGGAGCAGCGGGGGTGCCTAACCTTGCTGGCGATCCTCGGTACCGAGGTAGAAGCGCCGGGCAAAGATAAGGTGAAAATGCTTTAGCGGCTGTAGTCAGTCGCCGCGGGTGATGTTCAGGCCCTTGAGCAGGCTAAGGGCCTGGCTCAGCTGGAAGTCATCGTCCTGGGGGCGTGCGGCTGGGTTGCTGGCCTTGCTGCCGCTGGGTCTTTCCAGTCCGCCGTTACCGTTGCCCAGGTGCCCTTGCAGGTCCGCTTCCTTGTAGTTCTCGGTGTCCTGCTCGCGGGTGATCTTGGCGCGGGCCACTTCGATGTCCGGCACTATGCCCTGGGCCTGGATCGAGCGGCCGTTGGGCGTGTAATACAGGGCGGTGGTGAGTTTCAGCGCGCGGTTGTTGGCCAGCGGCAGCACGGTCTGTACCGAGCCCTTGCCGAAACTGTCGGTGCCCATCAGCACGCTACGCTTATGGTCCTGGAGCGCGCCGGCGACGATTTCCGAGGCCGAGGCGCTGCCGCCGTTGATCAAGGTCACCAGGGACACGCCTTCGCTGGCGTCGGCCGGGTCCGCGGAAAAACGCAGTTCCGAGTTGGCGATCCGTCCCTTGGTGTAGACGATCAGGCCCTTGGTCAGGAAGTGATCGGTCACCTCCACGGCGGACTGCAATACGCCGCCCGGATTGTTACGCAGGTCCAGTACCAGACCGCGCAGCTTCTTGTCGCCGTTTTCCTTGCGCAGCTTGGCCAGGGCCTTGCCGACTTCCTGGCCGCTATTGACCTGGAACTGGGTGATGCGCAGGTAGCCGTAGCCCGGTTCCAGCAGCAGGCTCTTGACGCTCTTGACCTTGATAACGGCCCGGGTCAGCTCCACATCGAAGGGCTTGCCACCCTCGCGTACCAGGGTCAGCTCGATCTTCTCGCCGGGCTTGCCGCGCATCTTGTCGATGGCTTCCATCATCGACAGGCCCTTGGTCGGCTTGCCGTCGATCTTGATGATCAGGTCGCCCGCCTCGATGCCGGCCTTGGAGGCCGGCGTGTCGTCGATGGGCGAGACCACCTTGACGAAGCCGTCTTCCAGGCCGACCTCGATACCCAGGCCGCCGAACTCGCCACTGGTGCTTTCCTGCAGTTCGAGAAAGGCCTCGGGCTCCAGGTAGGCCGAATGCGGGTCGAGGTTGCTGAGCATGCCCTTGATGGCATTTTCCAGCAGGGTCTTGTCGCTGACCGGCTCGACGTAAGCGGACTTGATGCGGTCCATGACCTCGGCAAAGGTGCGCAGGTCGTCGAGGGGCAACGGCGCCGTGCCGCTGGTGGCGGCGCTCGGCACGGGTTCTTCGGCCTGCAACAGGGGCGCGCCGGTCAGCAGGCTGATCGCCAGGGCCAGCGAGGTAAGGCGGGACAGATGCGGCATTCGAACGAACTCCTGAAAAGGGACCTGAAGCGCGGGTAAAAGGGTCGCTGGGCGAGGCGCGATGACCGGTTACGCTAGCCCTGTCTGCTGCACCAGAGTGTCGGGTCGCTGGGCTGGCCCTGCTGGCGAATGGCGAAATACAGGGCCGGCGTATCCTGACCGCCGCTGGTGCCGACGGTGGCGATGGGGTCGCCGGCCTTGACCACGTTGCCAGCGTCCTGCAACAGGCTCTGGTTGTGTCCATAGAGGCTCAGGTAGCCGTTGCCATGGTCGAGAATGACCAGCAAACCGGCACCGCGCAACCAGTCGGCAAATACCACCCGGCCGCCATGAATGGCGCGCACCTGACTGCCGGCCGAGGCGCCGATCAGCACGCCGTCCCACTTGGTACGAACATCGTCGCCGCGGGGGGTTCCATAACGCGCCATTAATCGGCCATCTACCGGCCAGGGCAATTTGCCGCGGGCCTTGGCGAACGGACCGCCGTAGCTGGCGCCTGCACTGGAGACCTGAGGGCCGCTTGGCGCCTTGCCGGCAACCGCGGTGCCGGATGCGGGTTGCTGCTGGGCCAGGGCCTGTTGGCGAGCCGCTTGGCGAGCCTGCTCGGCCTCCAGGGCCAGCTGGGCTTCGCGCGCCTGACGCGCCAGGGTCGCCTCGATGGTCTGCAGCACCCGGCCCAGCTGGGCCTGCTCCTGCTCGCGGGTCTTGAGCTTGCGATCGCGGTCGGAGAATTCCTTGTTCAGCGCGGCCAGGGCCGTTTGGCGCTCCTTGCGCACCTGGGCCAATTGCTCGCGGCGCTCGTCCAGTCCGCTTTTCTGCACCAGCAGCTGGGCCTGTTGCAGGGCGATGGCATCCTCGACATTAGCCAGCTGGCGCAGGGTTTCATTAAAGGTGCTGAGCTGCTCCAGGCGTGCCTGGCTCAGGTAGTCGTAGTAGGTCAGGGTGCGGGCGAACTGTTCGGGGTTCTGCTGGTTGAGCAGCAGCTTGAGGTATTCCTGACGGCCGCTCTGGTAGGCGGCGCGCGCCTGAATGCCGATCAGGCGCTGCTGCTCCAGGCGTGCCCCTTCGAGGCTCTTCTTCTCGCCGTCCAGGCGCTGGATTTCCTTTTCGCTGTCGTTCAGTTCCCGTTGCAGGCCGTCGACCTGTTTCTGCAGCTGGCCCATGTCGGTTTCGGTCTTGCGCAGTTCTTTCTGTATGCCGGTTTTTTCCTGCTGGATTTTTTCCAGCAGCTTCTTCAGCTCGGCCACATCGGCGCGGGCGGCCTCCAGCTCTTGTTGGGTTTGCGCGCGCTCGTCGGCCAGGGCCTGGTCGAGCGGGGCGAACAGGCAGACGAGGGAACTGAAGCAGAGGGCGAACAGGGCGCGGAGCATGGGGCGTGCGACACCAGGGAGGGGGGTGCGGCTAGTATGCCCGTGGCGGCCTGCAAAAAAAACGTTCGGCACCGCAGAGAGTGCGGCCTTTGTGGCAATTGCCCGGCCAGTTGTCGTTTGGCCGGGCGCCCGCGTCGTTATTTCAGGGTCAGGATGCTGCGGCCGGTCATTTCCATCGGCTGTTCCAGGCCCAGCAGGTGCAGCAGGGTGGGGGCCACGTCGGCCAGCACGCCGCCCTCGCGCAGCGCCACCTGGCGTTTGCCGATATAGATGAAGGGCACCGGCTCGCAGGTGTGGGCGGTGTGGGCCTGGCCGGTGCTTTCGTCTTCCATCTGCTCGACATTGCCGTGGTCGGCGGTCAGCAGCGCTTCGCCGCCGACCTTGTCCAGGGCCTGGACGATGCGTCCGACGCAGGCGTCCAGGCATTCCACGGCCTTGACCGCCGCCTCGAATACCCCGGTATGGCCGACCATGTCGCCATTGGCGTAGTTGACGATGATCACGTCGT
This sequence comes from Pseudomonadota bacterium, assembly GCA_040385585.1. Classification (GTDB taxonomy): domain Bacteria; phylum Pseudomonadota; class Gammaproteobacteria; order Pseudomonadales; family Pseudomonadaceae; genus Aquipseudomonas. The sequence goes on from JAZKHB010000077.1 coordinate 22,927, forward strand.
AGCGTTGCTGCTCGATGGCTTCGACGATGCGGTCGGTGACGATCGGGGCGTTCATCTCCGGTTGCAGATCGTAGGTGGCCACGTTCGGCGAGGGGATCAGGATGCGTTCCTCACCTTCGAAGGGGTCCTCGCGACCGCCCGAGAAGAAGAAGGTCACGTGGGCGTATTTCTCGGTTTCGGCGATACGCAGCTGGGTCTTGCCGTGCTTGGCCAGGTATTCGCCCAGCACGTTGTCCAGGCTGGCCGGGGCGAAGGCGCAGGGCGCGGGAATGCTCGCGGCGTACTGGGTCAGGGTGACGAAGCCGGCCAGGCGCGGCTGGCGGGTGCGGGGGAACTCGCTGAAATCCGCCTCGACGAAGGCACGGGTCAGCTCGCGGGCGCGGTCGGCGCGGAAATTCATAAAGACCACGGCATCGCCGTCCTCGACCCTGACCGGCTGGCCCAGGGTGGTGGCCTTGACGAACTCGTCGCTCTCCCCGCGCGCGTAGGCGGCCTGCAGGCCTTCGCTGGCGTTGGCGGCGTTGAAGGCGCCCTGGCCGTCGACTATCAGGTGGTAGGCCTGCTCGACGCGGTCCCAGCGGTTGTCGCGGTCCATGGCGAAGTAGCGGCCGATCAGCGAGGCGATGCGGCCCTTGCCCAGGCGGTCGAACGCGGCGTCCAGCAGGTCGAGGGACGCCTGGGCACTTTTCGGCGGGGTGTCGCGGCCGTCGAGGAAGGCGTGCAGGTAGATGTTGCTCGCGCCACGGCGCGCGGCCAGTTCGGCCATGGCCACCAAGTGGTCCTGATGGCTGTGCACGCCGCCGTCTGACAGCAGGCCGAGGATATGCACGGCCTTGCCGGCGCCGACGGCCTGGTCCACGGCCTGGGTGACGGTGGGGTTGTCGAAGAATTCGCCGTCGCGGATGGCCTTGGTCACCCGGGTGAAGTCCTGGTACACCACCCGGCCGGCGCCGAGGTTCATATGGCCGACCTCGGAGTTACCCATCTGCCCGTCCGGCAGGCCGACGTCCATCCCGGAGCCGGAGATCAGGCCGTGGGGCTGGGTCGCGAGCAGGCGATCGTAGACCGGGGTGCGGGCGGCGTGGATGGCGTTGTGCTCGGGGTTCTCGCTGTGACCGAAGCCGTCCAGGATGATCAGGACCAGGGGTTTGGGCGTGGCTGTCATAGATTCGACTCTCGGGCAGGGTGGGTCGGCGGGGCATGCGGTGCGTGGGCTCGCGTCCATCGAGGAGGCGGGGATCCAGGGTGCGCCGACAAAAGCCAGGGAAGGTGGGCATTTTAAAGACAAGTGCCGGGCGCGTCACTGCCGGGCGGGCTGTGGCCTACTCGGGGGCTGTGTATACTGGCCGACATTTTACCGCCCTGGTACCTATTGATGGTCGCTCACCTGATTGAATTCATCACCGTTCACTACCTGCTCAGCGCGAGCTTCGTAGCGTTGCTGGCGCTGCTGGCCTTTACCGAAATGCGCAAGGGCGGACAAAGTCTGAGCAGCCGCGAACTCACCGCGCTGGTCAACAGCGAGCAGGGCGTGGTGCTGGATGTGCGCAACAACAAGGACTTCGCCAACGGCCATATCGTCGGTTCGCTGAATATCCCCCATGAGAAGGTGCTCGGCCGTCTGCCCGAGCTGGAGAAGCACAAGGCCAAGACCCTGATCGTGGTCGATGCCATGGGCCAGCATGCCGGCGGCGTCTGCCGCGAGCTGAAAAAGGCCGGTTTTACCGCGGCCAAGCTGTCCGGCGGAATCGGCGGCTGGCGGGCCGATAATCTGCCTGTGGTGAAATAGCCATGGCCGCCGTTCTGATCTACTCCAGCGACTGGTGCCCCTATTGCATCCGCGCCAAGCAGCTGCTTTCGAAAAAAGGCGTGGCTTTCGAGGAGATCAAGGTCGATGGCAAGCCGGAGCTGCGCGCCGAGATGACGCGTAAAGCCAAGCGCACCTCGGTACCGCAGATCTGGATAGGCGACACTCATGTCGGCGGTTGCGACGACCTCTTTGCCCTGGAACGCGCGGGTAAGCTGGATTCGCTGCTGAACGCGTAACTTTTTAGACACTCACGATTAAGAAGGCTCTGTTATGACCGAACAAACCACCAATGGCGCCGCTCAGACCGAGCAAGGTCCGCAGTTTTCCTTGCAGCGTCTGTATGTGCGCGACCTGTCCTTCGAAGCGCCGAAAAGCCCGGCGATCTTTCGCCAGGAGTGGACCCCGAGCGTGGCGCTGGACATGAACACCCGTCAGCGGCCCTTGGAAGGCGACTTCTTCGAGGTGGTGCTGAGCCTGTCGGTCACCGTGAAAAACGGCGAAGAAGTGGCCTTTATCGCCGAAGTGCAGCAGGCCGGGATCTTCCTGATCCAGGGGCTGGATGCCGCTTCCATGAGCCATACCCTGGGCGCGTTCTGCCCGAACATCCTGTTCCCTTATGCGCGCGAAACCCTGGACAGCCTGGTGGTGCGCGGCTCCTTCCCGGCCCTGATGCTGGCGCCGGTCAACTTCGACGCGCTGTATGCCCAGGAATTGGCGCGTATCCAGGCCGAAGGCCAGGCGCCTGCCCAGGCTTGAGTCCGGCGGTAGGGTGAAAAAAGCGCCTTTGTGGGCGCTTTTTTTTGCCCGGATTATGGCGGCGCCGAAGCCTGAGGGCGCGCGCGGGTCAAGCGCTCAGGCTTCGGCGAAGTCGAGCTGACGCCAGGCTTCGTACACGGCCACGGCCACGGTATTGGACAGGTTCAGGCTGCGGTTGTCGGCGCGCATGGGCAGGCGCACGCGCTGCCCGGGCGGCAGGGCGTCGCGGATCTCGGCCGGCAAGCCGCGGCTCTCCGGACCGAACAGAAAGGCATCGCCGCGGCGGTATTGCACCTGGTGGAAGGGTTGCGAGCCCTTGGTGGTAAAGGCGAACAGGCGCGGTGCATCGGGGTTGTCGCTGGCCGTGCCCGGCATCGCGATACCCAGTTGCCTCAGGCAGTCCGCCAGGTCGACATGGCGCTTGAGGGGCGCGTATTCGTGGTAGTCCAGGCCGGCGCGGCGCAGGCGCTTGTCGTCCAGCTCGAAGCCCAGGGGCTCGATCAGGTGCAGGCTGCAGCCGCTGTTGGCGCAGAGCCTGATAATGTTGCCGGTATTGGGCGGGATTTCCGGTTGAAACAGGATGACGTGGAACATGCGGGGCTCCGAGCCTGAAGATGGGCGCCATTCTAGCGCCGAACGCGATGAGCGACCGCGACCCTGGTTGCAGGTAATCGGCGCCTTGTCGTTATTCGGCTTTCTGATCGGGTTGATGGTCGGGCGCCTGCTACAGCCCGATCCCGCGCGCCTGGAGCGCATCGAATCCACGACCAAGGGCCTGGATCTGTGGTTCAACGTGGCACCGAATCTGCGCGCCGAGCCCTTCGATGGTGCGTTTATCCTGCGGATCGAAACCTTCGGCCGCGAGCAGCAGGGCCAGCTGCAGCTGGACGGCAAGGCCGTCAACTGGGGCTTGAAGCGTGAGGGGCGGGACATGCTGCTGCGCTTCGTGGCAGCCCGTGGGCTGCGTGGCGCGTGGCGCGGCGAGGCGCTGGAGGAAGGCTGGCGGCTGAGCGTCGGCCTGGATGAAGCGATAAAGCAATAAAAGAGGGGAGCCTCGGCCTGCCTGTACCGAGGTCCCCGAAACTGGGTTACTGGATACTATGCATGGCATGTGCCAGCTTTATGACAGACGGCCATTCAATTAACTTCAGCCCAGGACGGGTTAGCCGATACCCCGGTAACCTGGTGGCTAAATCGACCCGCACGCCGGCCGCAGAGCGGCGCGAGGGGCGAAAGTTGCGCGGCGGGCTGGCACTAAGGAGCTCAGCAGGCCAGTATGAGATTGCCTGCATGGGCATGAAAGGTGTTCAAGGATTAGAGCTCAAGGCGGTACCTCAAGTGTGCAGCCCCGTTTGACGGGCTGCACACCGTAGTCGGCAGGGGAGCAAGCAGTTGGTGTGGCGCTTCAGAAAAAAAATAACAGCGAACGCTTTGGTGGGTATCGAAACGGGGCCGGAGGGGTTTTCCCTCGCTCATGTGTCTCGCCTGCCCGGAGAGCCCGTGCGTCTGCTGGCCTGCCAGTTTCACGCCGCGCCACCTGCCGAACAACCGGCGGCGCTCAAGCGCCTGGTCCATGAATTGGGCCTGACCGGCATGCCGGCCAATCTGTTGCTGCACCCCGCCACCTATCAGATGCACCTGCTCGATTGCCCCGAGGTGCCCGCCGAAGAATTGCGCGACGCCATGCGCTGGCGGGTCAAGGAGTCGATCGGTGAACCCCTGGATCAGGTGGTGATCGATGCCTTCGCCCTGCCGGACGATGCCTATCGCGGGCGCTCGCGCATGGCCTACTGCGCGGTGCTCGGCAAGGCGGCCATGGTGTCCATGGGGGCGATGATCGGCCAGGCCGGGTTGAACCTTGCCAGCATCGATGTCACGGAAATGGCCTTGCGCAATCTGGGGTTGCAGGCCGGTGCCGAGGGCATGAACGTGGCGCTGCTGCGGTTGCGCTCCAGCGGAGGGCTGATCTGCGTGCAACATGGCGCGGAGCTGTATATGGCCCGGCGCATCGAGCACGGCCTGGAGCGGGCCGGTGAGGATTTCGCCTCGGTGACCCTGGAGATCCAGCGCTCGCTGGACTACTTCGAAAGCCAACTGGGCAAGGGCTATATCAACCGCCTGCTGGTGCTGCCCATGAAGCGCGAGGGCGTGGCAGTGCTCGAGGCCCTGGCCGGCGGGCTGGCGGTCAAGCTGCAGGCCCTGGACCTGCGTGAGCTGTTCAGCGGCCAGCCCGCGGCCGAACTGGAGCCGCAGCAGCAGGCCTACTGCATGACCGCGGTCGGCGCCGCCCTGCGCCAGGACGTGCCGTGATGCAGAACCTCAACCTCTATCAGATCGAACGCAAGCGGCGCGGCGGCCCGGAACGCTACCAACTGCTGGCGGGGGTGGCCCTGCTGGCCCTGGTGTGCGGGCTGCATGGCGCCTGGTACAGCTGGCAGCTGCGCCAGGGGGGCGAGCGTCTGGCTGTGGCCGAGGTCAAGGCTCAGACCCAGCAGGATTTGCTGAGTGTGGCCCAGGCGAGTTTCGTCGAGCCGCTGCTCGATCCCCAGTTGCCGCTGCAGCTGAGCGCCAGCGAAGCCGAGAATCAGCAGCTGCAGCGCATGATGAGTTACCTGCGACTCCTGGCCAGTCAGCGTGCGGTCGGCTTTGTCGGCCCGCTACAGGCCCTGGCTCAGCATCACCCGCAAACGGGCCTGTGGTTGCATGCCATCAACCTTGACGCCGGTGGCACCGAACTGCGCCTGCAGGGGCGCAGCCAGAACCAGGAACTGCTGCCCGAGTACCTGCAGCGCCTGGGGCAGAGTGCCGTATTCAAGGGCCGTGAATTCGCCCGTTTCGAGCTGACCCGCGGCGAAGACCAGCTGCTGCATTTCGACCTGTCCTCGCGCAGCACGGACACGGAGACGCCCGATGAATAAAATACTGCAACGTTGGCAGGGGATGGCGCCGCGCGAACAATGGATGGCCTACGGGGTCGGGCTGGTCGTGCTGGTGGTGCTTTATATGTTGCTGATCGGCGACCCGCTGGCGAAGCGATTGGCGGCTCAGACAGTGGCCTTTAACAACGCCGAAGCCAGCCGCCTGGAGGCCGAAGCCGGCTTCGCCGCCCTGCAGGCACGCCTGGCGGCCGACCCGAACCTGCAATATCGCAACGTCCTGCTGGCAGCCGCCAGCAACCGCCAGGCGCTGATCGAACAGATCGATCAGAACACCGCAGCGCTGGTGACCCCGGACAGGATGAAAGCCCTGCTGCAGGATCTTTTGCGCAGCCAGCCCGGCCTGCGCCTGGTCGGTCTGCAGAGTTTTAGCGAAGCGGTGCGCTTGCCCGGTAGCGAGACGCCCGCCGCCGGGGCCCCTCCTGCCGTGACGCCTGTCACCCTGTATCGCCATGGCGTGCGCCTGCAGCTGGAAGGCGGCTATTTCGATCTGCTGGCCTACCTGCAGGCGATCCAGGGTACCGAGTGGCATTTGAACTGGGAAAGCCTGGACTACCGGGTCGGCGATGCCGGTCCCGGGCGGGCGAGGATCAGGCTGCAGCTGTCCACCCTCAGTCGCCAAGCGGGGTGGGTCGGTGTTTAGAATCCTTTGCCTTGGTCTGCTGTTGGCCCTGGGTACGGCCCGGGCCGCCCTCGACCCGACCCTGCCGCCGCCTGGGCTGGGGCCCGCCCTGGAGGCGGACGCCGTGATCGAGCCGACGGTTGAGCAGATGGGCGAGATGGTGACCGCGTTCTGGGCGGCCCACGACGACCCCGAGGACGGCGGCACGGAACGCGGCCTGACCGCCGTCCTCGCCCTGGTCGAGCGGGACT
>JAZKHB010000077.1:29311-32145 GCA_040385585.1 Pseudomonadota bacterium
AAAAGCCGAGGCACCGCTGGTGCTGCAATCGATCCTGCGCGCTCCGTCAGGCAGCCGCGCGGTCATCGACGGTCAGCGTCTGCGGGTTGGCGACAGGCATGCCGGCAGCCGCGTGCTGGGTATTTACTCCCATGGTGTATTGATCGAGCGTCAGGGCCAGCGTCAGCTGTTGCGCCTGGCTGAACCCGTTTTGCAACCGAGCCGATGATGCCCATGACCTCGAACCTTCTACCGTCTCTGGGCCTGTTGGGCCTGCTGGTCCTACTCAGTGCCTGCCAGACCTTTATCGATGGCGACACCCAGTTATACGAGCAGAGCAACCAGCTGCTGGAGGAGAGTCTCAAGCAAGCCCAGCTGCCCGTGGCGCCGCCGCCCTCGGTGCAAGCCGCGCTGATTCCACCCCTGAGCACGGGTATTCAGGGCGGCGGCCCGCGTTTCGACGTGGCGGCCATCGATATGCCGGCCCGCGACTTTTTCCTCAGTCTGATGGACGGGGCCGGGCAGAACCTGGTGGTGCACCCCGAGGTGACGGGCAGCATCACCTTCAGCTTGCGCCGGGTGACCCTGGAGGAAGTGCTGGCCGCGGTGCGCGACAGTTACGGCTACGATTTTCGCCGCACCAGCTACGGCTACCAGATATTGCCCAACCGGGTCATCAGTCGCAGCTACGACCTCAACTACCTCAACGTGCAACGGGTGGGCCAATCCGACACCCGCGTCAGCTCCGGGCAGGTTGAACGCAGCGATAGCGATAGCGGCAGCCAAGGCAACGGCAACGGCAACGGCAATAGCGGCGGTACGAATGACGGCGGTTCGGTCGCCACCCTCAATGCCAGCCAGGTGACCACGTCCAGTGATGTGGATTTCTGGCGCGAAGTGCGAGAAGTGGTGGCCGCGATCGTCGGTGGCGAGGAGGGCAACAGCGTGGTGGTCAATCCCCAGGCCAGCCTGCTGGTGGTGCGGGCCAAAAGCGAAGATCAGGAAAACGTCGCACGATTCCTGGAGCAAGCGCAACGCAACCTGCAACGCCAGGTGGTTCTGGAAACCCGCATTCTCGAAGTGGAATTGTCCGACGGCTTCCAGGCCGGTATCAGCTGGGATCGCCTGGGCCAGGACGGTGGCGTCAGTCTGGCGGGCGCGACCCTCAGCGGGCCGTCCGGGATCGCCGGGGTGTTCAGCGGGGTGTTCAGCCTGGGTGACTTCACCGGTCTGATCGAACTGCTGGAAACCCAGGGACAGGTGCGTGTCTTGTCCAGTCCACGTATTTCCACCTTGAACAACCAGAAGGCGGTGATCAAGGTTGGCACCGACGAGTTCTTCGTCACCGAGGTCTCGTCCACCAGCAGCACCACCACCGCCGGTGGCGTCAGCGAGCCGACCCAGGACATCACCCTGACGCCATTCTTCTCCGGCATTTCCCTGGACGTGACCCCGCAGATCGACCAGAACGACACCGTGACCCTGCACGTGCGGCCCACGGTCAGCCGGGTGCGCGACCAGAACAAGACCATCACCCTGGGCCGGGACAATGTTTTCAATCTGCCCCTGGCCCTGTCCACCACGCGCCAGTCCGACTCCATCGTGCGGGCCCGCAGCGGCCAGGTGGTGGTGATCGGCGGCCTGCTGCAGAACGACACCAACAACACCGACGCCGAAGTGCCCTGGGCCAGCGAGCTGCCGATCGTCGGCAACCTGTTCAAGCAGCAGCGCAAGAACCTGCGCAAGAGCGAACTGGTGATTTTGGTGCGCCCCCAGGTGATAGGCGAAGAAGTCTGGCTCGACGAGTTGCGCAAGAGTGCGCAACGTTTTCAGGAATTGAGGTAAGGCAATGTATGAAGCCTTCTTCGGGCTGCGCGAGAAACCCTTCGCGCTGACCCCCAACACCGCGTTTCTGGTGCAGCTGGCGCCTTACCAGGCCTGCCTGAACCTGCTGCGTGTGGCGCTGGTCGAGGGCGAGGGCTTTATCAAGATCACCGGCGAGGTCGGCACCGGCAAGACCCTGCTGTGTCGCGCCCTGCTCAAGGAATTGGACGGTCAGCACTACCAGGTGGCCTACCTGCCCAATCCCGGACTGAGTCCCAGCGGCCTGCGCCAGGCGGTCGGTCGTGAGCTGGGGATCGCCGGCATCGAGGAACTGGACGCCCTGGCGGTGCTGGACGCGTTGCACCGGCGGCTGATCGCCCTGGCGGCCGCGGGCAAGAGCTGCGTGCTGCTGATCGACGAGGCCCAGGGCTTGCCCCCGGCCACCCTGGAGGCGTTGCGATTGCTGACCAACCTGGAAACCGAGCACGCCAAATTGCTGCAGGTGGTGCTGTTCGGCCAGCCGGAGCTGGATGTGACCCTGGCGCGGCATGAATTCCGTCAGCTGCGCCAGCGCATCAGTTTCTCCTATCGCCTGCGTCCTCTGGACTTCAAGGAAACCACCCGCTACCTGAGCGAGCGCCTGGCGGTGGCCGGCTACCGCGGCGACGTGCTGTTCGCCCCGCGCGCCGTGCGCCGTCTGGTACGGGCCAGCGGCGGTATTGCACGCTTACTCAATATCCTGGCGAACAAGGCGCTGATGGTGGCCTACGGCGAAGGGCGTCGGCAGGTCTGCGCCGGTCATGTGCGCCGCGCGCTCCAGGACACCGAAGGCGCCTCGGCTTTTACGATGCGCGCCGGCCGGGGCTGGCCGTTGTGGCTCGGTGGTCTGTCGCTGGGGCTGCTGGTGGGTGCCTGGGCTTGGTACATGCCGTTGCAGGAGTGGTTGTCGTGAGCCTGGTCAACGACATGCTGCGCGACCTCGATGCGCGCCGTAGCGCGCCGGCCGAGCGCCTGCAGTTGAGCGGGTTGCA
>JAZKHB010000078.1:0-27581 GCA_040385585.1 Pseudomonadota bacterium
CGGAACGCAGGCAATGGTCATTCCCTTGCCCAGTTTCGCAACGCCGAATGGGGCGTTTATTCGCGCAACCCGCAGGGCCGGATCTGTTTTGATGCGATAGACGATTACTCGCCTCTCTTTTGTGAATCACCCAGAGTCGCGTCTCATGCCGGGTCTCGTTTCAAAACCGGTTCCGGCGCGGCCGTGCGGGTAGTGTCCACAGGCTCTAGTCCGTCGAGCTGGGTTTGGCCTGCTGCCAGGGCAGTTTGGCCATCAGCAGCACGAGCAAGCCCATCAGACTCAAGACAAGACCGAAGCCGATGCCGAGAATTCCGGCGCCACCGGTCCAGAAAGTCGAGGTGGCGATGGTGGCCTGTTCGGGTTGGTCGGGGTCGTAATGCACACTGACGCGTTCGCCGACCCGGGGCTCGCCGCTGGTACTTTGCACCCGGTCGGTAAAGGTCAGGTGCTGGCCCTGTTCGGTGGTGAACTGGACGATCGGCGCGATCAGGGTGCGCGCCTTGAGGCCCTGGGTTTGGCTGACATCATGGCCGATGACCTTGCCTTCGGCGCTTTCGTCGAACAGCCAGGAGCCCAGCGAGCCGCCGATCGCGCTGAAGCCGCTGTACACCATATACAGGCCCGCGAGCATGAACAGCCAGGCCCAGAAGCGGATGAATCTGCGGATCATAAGCGTGTTGCCCGTCGGTTGTTCGAGACCGGGTATTCTAGCCTTCTGTTGCCGCGACCGGCTGATGTAGCCGCGGCTTTGCCGAGGCCTTCGCATTTTCACGCCAGCGTTTCGTTGCCCGGCGTTGCGCAACGGCCATTATGGCTGCCGACGGTTTGCCGGTATCATGGGCGCCTTTCCTGCCGTCTGGACGCGATCGACGCCATGACCCTGCAATTCCCCACCATCGCCGAGTGCGTCGGCAATACGCCTTTGGTGCGCTTGCAGCGCCTGCCCGGCGAAACCAGCAATACCCTGTTGGTCAAGCTCGAAGGCAACAACCCGGCCGGTTCGGTCAAGGATCGCCCGGCGCTGTCGATGATTACCCGCGCCGAGTTGCGCGGGCAGATCCAGCCCGGTGACAGCCTGATCGAGGCCACCTCGGGCAATACCGGTATCGCCCTGGCCATGGCCGCGGCGATTAAGGGCTATCGGATGATCCTGATCATGCCGGACAACTCCAGCGCCGAGCGCAAGGCAGCGATGACCGCCTACGGCGCCGAGCTGATCCTGGTCAGCAAGGAAGAGGGCATGGAAGGCGCCCGCGACCTGGCCGAGCGGATGCAGCGCGAGGGTCGCGGCAAGGTGCTGGACCAGTTCGGCAACGGCGACAATCCCGAGGCGCACTACCTGGGCACCGGTCCGGAAATCTGGCGCCAGACCCAGGGCAGCATCACCCACTTCATCAGCTCCATGGGCACCACGGGCACCATCATGGGTGTGTCGCGCTACCTCAAGGAGCAGAACCCGGCGGTGCAGATCGTCGGCTTGCAGCCAATGGAAGGCGCGGCGATTCCGGGCATCCGCCGCTGGCCGGTGGAGTACCTGCCGAAGATCTACCAGGCCGAACGGGTCGATCGCATCGTCGACATGGCCCAGGCCGAAGCCGAGGACGTGATGCGTCGTCTGGCCCGCGAGGAGGGCATCTTCTGTGGGGTTTCGTCCGGCGGCTCGGTGGCCGCGGCCCTGCGCTTGTCCCGCGAAGTGGAAAACGCGGTGATCGTGGCCATCGTCTGCGACCGGGGCGATCGCTACCTGTCCACGGGCGTCTATGACGTGCCGCACTGATGGCCAAGCGCAGCGGTGATTTGCGCTTTCAGCCCAGCGGTGGCAGCCGTGCGCCCCAGGTGCCGGTGGGCAAGAAGCAGAAACTCGAGATCGAGCGCCTGGCCAACGACGGCCGCGGTATCGCCTTCCTTGAAGGGCGGACCTGGTTCGTCGCCGGTGCCTTGCCCGGCGAAGCGGTGGAAGCCCGGGTGCTCGGCGCCCGCAGCCAGGTGGTGGAGGCGCGGGTCGAGCGCCTGTTCAGCCGCAGTCCGCTGCGTCGCCCCGAACCCTGCGCCCATGCCAGCCGCTGTGGCGGCTGCAGCCTGCAGCACCTGCCCCATGCCGAGCAGCTGGCCCTCAAGCAGCAGCAACTGGTCGAGCAGTTCAGCCGGGCCGGCGTGGTGGCGCCGGATACCTGGGCGCCGCCGTTGGTCGGGCCCGAGCTGGGCTACCGGCGCCGCGCGCGCATTGCCGTGCGCTGGGACGCCAAGGCCAAGCGGCTGGAGGTCGGTTTTCGTGCCGCGGCCAGCCAGGACATCGTCGCTATCGACGATTGTCCGGTACTGGTCCAGCCCCTGCAGCCGATCATGACCGGCCTGGCGGCGCTGCTCGGCGGGTTGCAGAAGCCCCAGGCCCTGGGGCACGTCGAGCTGTTTCACGGCAGCAGCAGCGCCGTGCTGCTGCGCCATACCCAGCCCTTGCCGGAAGCCGATCTGACGCGGTTGAACGCCTTCTGTGTCGAGCACCACGCCCAGCTCTGGCTGCAGGGCGAGGGGCCGCCGCAGCCGTTCGAGGTCGATCAGTCCCTGGGTTATCGCCTGGAGCGCTGGCGCCTGGAACTGGCCTACCGTCCGGGCGATTTTATCCAGGTCAATGCCGCGATCAACGAGGCGATGGTCGCCCAGGCGCTAGACTGGCTGGTACCGGCGGCCGATCAGCGGGTGCTGGACTTGTTCTGCGGCCTGGGCAACTTCGCCTTGCCCCTGGCGCAGCGGGTGCGCGAGGTGGTGGCGGTGGAAGGCGTGGCGGCCATGGTCGAGCGGGCGGCGGCGAACGCCAGAACCAACGGCCTGGACAACCTGCACTTTCACCAGGCCGACCTGTCGAACCCGCTGGCCGCTGCCCCCTGGGCCGCCGAGGGGTTTGCTGCGGTACTGCTGGACCCCCCGCGCGACGGCGCCTGGGAGGTGGTGCGCGGGCTTCGCGCGCTGGGCGCCAAGCGCGTGCTCTATGTGTCGTGCAACCCGGCGACCCTGGCGCGCGATGCCGCCGAACTGATCAAGCAGGGTTACCGGCTGACACGCGCCGGCATCCTCGACATGTTCCCGCAGACGGCCCATGTCGAGGCGATGGCATTATTCGAGGCGGACTAGGACGTCCGCGTAATCTGCCTGGCCGCGAAGCGGTTCGCGCCGCACTATCGGCGCAACGCTTCGACTGGCAGGCACTCATCGGCGCGTCCAAACCCGCGCCGTAGGAAAGGGTAAGCACATGGTACAGGTCAGAGTGCATCAGCCGATCAACACCGACGGCAGCATCAACCTTGAAGCCTGGCTCGATCATGTGGTCAGCGTCGACCTGGCCCTGGACCGCGAGGCGCTGAAAAGCGCCTGTGAGTTCGCCCGCCAGGCCGAGCAGCAGGCCAATGCCGCGCAGAACCTCTGGGCCGAAGGCACCTCGAGTTTCCAGACCGGCCTGGAAATCGCGGAGATCCTCGCCGACCTCAAGCTCGATCAGGACTCCCTGGTGGCCGCGGTGCTCTACCGCGGCGTGCGCGAGGGCAAGATCGCCCTGGCCGCGGTGCATCAACGCTTCGGCCCGGTGGTCGCCAAGCTGATCGAGGGCGTGTTGCGCATGGCTGCCATCAGCGCCAGCCTGAGCCCCCGGCACTCCCTGGTGCTGGGCACCCAGGCGCAGATGGAAAACCTGCGCAAGATGCTGGTGGCCCTGGTCGACGACGTGCGGGTGGCCCTGATCAAGCTGGCCGAGCGCACCTGCGCGATCCGCGCGATCAAGAACGCCGACGACGAGAAGCGCCAGCGGGTCGCCCGTGAAGTCGCCGAAATCTACGCGCCCCTGGCCCACCGCCTGGGTATCGGCCATATCAAGTGGGAACTGGAGGACCTGTCCTTCCGTTACTTGGAACCCGAGCAGTACAAGCAGATCGCCCAGCTGCTGCACGAGCGCCGCCTGGACCGCGAGTTGTTTATCACCGAGGTCATGGCGCAACTGAAAAGCGAGCTGGCCGCCACCGGCGTGCAGGCCGATATCAGCGGCCGGGCGAAACATATCTATTCGATCTGGCGCAAGATGCAGCGCAAGGGCCTGGAATTCAGCCAGATCTACGACGTGCGTGCGCTGCGCGTGCTGGTGCCGCAGGTGCGCGATTGCTACACCGCCCTGGGGATCGTGCACACCCTGTGGCGGCATATCCCCAAGGAGTTCGACGACTACATCGCCAACCCCAAGGAGAACGGCTACCGCTCCCTGCACACCGCGGTCATCGGCCCGGAAGGCAAGGTGCTGGAAGTGCAGATCCGCAGCCACGACATGCACGAGGAAGCCGAGCTGGGCGTGTGCGCCCACTGGCGCTACAAGGGCACCGACGTCAAGGCCGGCTCCAACCACTACGAGGAGAAGATCTCCTGGTTGCGGCAGGTGCTGGAATGGCATGAGGAGCTGGGCGATATCGGCGGTTTGGCCGAACAATTACGCGTCGATATCGAGCAGGACCGGGTGTATGTCTTCACCCCGGACGGCCACGCCATCGACTTGCCCAAGGACTCCACGCCCCTGGACTTCGCCTACCGGGTGCACACCGAGATCGGCCACAACTGCCGCGGCGCCAAGGTCAACGGGCGTATCGTGCCGCTGAACTACAGCCTGCAGACCGGCGAGCAGGTGGAGATCATCACCAGCAAGCACGGCACGCCAAGCCGTGATTGGCTGAACTCCAACCTGGGCTATATCACCACTTCACGGGCGCGGGCCAAGATCGTCCACTGGTTCAAGCTGCAGGACCGCGACCAGAACGTCGCCGCCGGCAAGAGCCAGCTCGAGCGCGAGCTGGCGCGCCTGGCGCTGCCAACGGTGGACTTCGAACGCCTGGCGGAAAAGGCCAACCTCAAGACCGCCGAGGACCTGTTCGCCTCCCTGGGCGCCGGCGACCTGCGTCTGGCGCACCTGATCAACCTGGCCCAGCAACTGGTCGAGCCGGACCGCGGTTTCGACCAGCTGGAACTGATCCCGCGCAAGCAGAGCGGCGTCAAACCCAGCAAGCGCGGCGATATCCAGATTCGTGGCGTCGGCAACCTGCTGACCCAGATGGCCGGTTGCTGCCAGCCGCTGCCGGGCGATCCGATCGTCGGCTATATCACCCTGGGTCGGGGCGTCAGCATCCACCGCCAGGATTGCGCCTCGGTGCTGCAGCTGGGCAGCCGCGAGCCGGAGCGGATCATTCAGGTCAACTGGGGACCGGTGCCGGTGCAGACCTACCCGGTGGATATCGTGATCCGCGCCTACGACCGTTCTGGGTTGCTGCGCGATGTGTCCCAGGTGCTGCTCAACGAGCGGATCAACGTGCTGGCGGTCAACACCCGCTCGAACAAGGACGACAACACCGCCAGCATGTCGCTGACCATCGAGATTCCCGGTCTGGATGCCCTGGGGCGCCTGCTCGGACGCATCTCGCAGTTGCCGAATATCATCGAGGTGCGCCGCAACCGCGCCGCGCCCTGAACGGCAGCTGGGTGCCCGCTGCGCGTGCTGTGGCAGGCGCGGGTGAGAGGGCTGACGCACGGACGAACCCCTGCCCGGATCAGCGCCGCGCAATCCGGGCAACCCCGCCCGGATTGCAGCCGGGCACAACAATCGCCCCGCGCCATCTGCCATAGCAGGTCGACCTGATCCTTTGTCCGTTCCTTAAATCGAGTAATCAGCGCATGCCCCATCCCATGGCGCCCTTGGCCGCCTATCAACAGGCCATCGAGCAGCAGGGGTTCGCCTCCGACCCGGCCCAGTGGCGGGCCGCCCAGGCCTTGCAGCAGTGCCATGACGCCTTGCACGCGGTCGGTCCGCAGACGTCGCCGGTTCCCGGCGTCTACCTCTGGGGGCCGGTGGGGCGTGGCAAGACCTGGCTGATGGACCGCTTCCACCAGAGCCTTGAAGTGCCGGCCCGGCGTCAGCATTTCCATCACTTCATGAGCGAGGTGCACCGGCGACTGTTCCGTCTCATCGGCACCCCCGACCCGCTGCAGGCCCTGGCCCGCGAGCTGAGCGAAGAAGTGCGGGTGCTGTGTTTCGACGAGTTGTTCGTCAGCGACATCGGCGATGCCATTATTCTCGGCCGGCTGCTGCAGGTGATGTTCGAGCAGGGCGTGGTGGTGGTCGCCACCTCCAACCAGCCGCCGCAGCAGCTGTACGCCGAGGGCTTCAACCGCGAGCGCTTCTTGCCGGCCATCGCCGCGATCGGCGCCTTTATGCAGGTGGTCGGCGTGGAGGGGGGCGAGGACCATCGCCTGCACCCGGGCGTGGCCCATCCCCGTTATTGGCTGACCCAACCCGGACAGCCCAGCGCCCTGGCCGCGGTGTTCGCGCGGTTGAGCGGTGGGGCGGGCTGCGACGAGCCCTTGACGCTGGGGCGCCGGCCCCTGGCGACGGTGCGCCACGGCGAGGGGGTGATCTGGTGCCGCTATGCCGACCTGTGCGAACAGCCCCTGGCGGCCTTCGACTTTATCGCCCTGTGCGACCGTTTTAGCGCCATTCTGCTGAGCGAAGTCCCCGTCCTGGGTGGCCGGCAGCAGGCGGCGAAGATCGCGCGGGGTACCGAGGACGGCGTCGAGCGGGTACTGGCCGGCGACCGTCACTTGCCGGCCCTCGCGGCGCAGGACGACAGCGTGCGACGCTTTATCGCCCTGGTGGACGAGTGCTACGACCGCCGTATTCCACTGTATCTGGAAGCCCAGGTGCCGCTGGATGCGCTGTACACCGAAGGTTATCTGGCCTTCGCCTTCCGTCGCACCTTCAGCCGGCTGCGGGAAATGCAGCTGCAGCGTTTCGCGGCCGTGCCCCTTGTGCCGAATCCGCAGTGCTGCGAGGCCTGAACGGGCGCGACCGACAATGGTGTGAACCGCTCGCCGCGAAAATGGCGCCCACCCTGTTAGTCGGTAGCGCCTTGGGCAAGCGTGATGATCGCCGTGATCGCGCTTCTTGCCTGCGGGCTGTTGTGCCAGCAGGTTGACCCCATCCTCTGAGCAATCCGCTGGGTGACAACGGCCGGATCTTCGCCGGACAACTGGGACAAGGAGGAGAAGCCGACTTGCTCCAAGCGTTTGATCACGGTTTCACCGACGCCTTTGAGGGTGCACATCCGTTCTCTTTCAAGGGGCGGAAAGCCCATACGCGTACCACCCTGATAAAAGGAAGAAAGCGTTGCCGCCCAGACCACGCAGGCGCGGACCGCGGCGTCTGTGCGGTTATTTGTTCGCCGATGCCCTGCGCTTATGGATCCACTGGGCAACGGCCTTGTAGCCTTTCACCAGGACGACCTCCGCGGGTTTCAGAGCGGTGCGTACCTGATCGATCTTGGCCTGGATCTTCTCCACGGTGCCGCCTCCTTCGGTCATCCAGAAGAAAAAGGCGATGGCGATGGCCGCGAGGACCAGGCAAAGGGTTAAAAACGTCAGGATATGCATGTTTCCTCCTGGGGTGTTGCTGGAATAAAGGTGGCGGCGTGTGGCCGACTCTAGCAGCCCGTGCCATCGCCTGGCCGGACCCGGCTCACACCTGCGGCACAAGGCGCCAGGCGCCGTGCCCGTTCCATGCCGTGCGTGACTGCAGGTTGTTTTCTGATCAGCGCGCAAGAGCGGGCATCAAGAGGCGGGGTCGGTTGGGGATGGTGCCTCCGCGCTCAAGCTGCATATTTTATAACCCACTGATTCATATTGAGTTCCTATATCAAATCGGGGTGTTGGAAACCCGGTTGATCATTGGCCGGGGCCGGGTCAAGCTACCGTACCCGCCTTCTCGAATTGAAGCCCATGAAGACTGTCGCAGTGGTGTTGTTCCCGGATCTGCTGCTGCTCGATGTAGCCGGGCCCATGGAGGTCTTCTCCATCGCCAATCGCTACCTGGAACCGGGCGATCACTATGCGATATCCACAATCGGCTCGGATGACCTGCGCGTGCGTGCCTCCAATGGCGTGACGCTCACCGCGGATGTGCATATCGACCAGGCGCCAGAATCCTTTGACGTGCTGCTGGTGCCGGGTGGGCCGGGTGCCTACAACGAAGATTATCCAAGGCTGCAGTGCTGGTTGCGTACCGTGGCCTGCAAGGTGGGCAGCCTGGGTTCGATCTGCACCGGAGCCTTTATCCTGGGACAGGCCGGCCTGCTCGATGGTCGTCGGGTCACCACGCACTGGAACTACACGGAAAGACTGGCCAAGCGGTACCCCAGCGCCAGGGTCGAGACCGACCAGATCTTCGTCAGAGACGCCAACCTGATCACCTCGGGCGGTGTCACCACCGGGATAGACCTGGCCCTGTCGATCGTCGCCGAGGATCATGGCAAGCGAATCGCCCTGGCCGTTGCCAAGGTGCTGCTGGTGGTGATGCGGCGTCAGGGCGGACAGATGCAGTTCAGCCCCCTGGTTGCCTCAGTGGCCAAAGAGGATTCGCCGATCAGCAGGGTGCAGAACTATGTGCTTGAGCATGTGACGGAGGAGTTCAGCGTCGAGCGCATGGCCAGCCTGGCGGCCATGAGCGCGCGGCACTTTGCGCGGATATTCACCCGCGAGGTGAACATGACGCCCATGGAATATGTGCAGAGCGCGCGAATCGATAGCGCCAGGGCGCTGCTGGAGTCCAGCGATCTGCCGCTGAAAACGGTGGCCTACCGCAGCGGCTTCGGCAGTGTGCGGCATATGCGCTATCTGTTCAGCGAGCGGCTGGGACTGACGCCGAGTCAGTATCGGCGGCAATTCAACTAGCCTTTCGTCGCGGTCGCGGCTAGGGCATGTTCATCTTTTACTTGTCGATGGCCTGGCGCCTCGAGGGTCTATTGTACCCGTGCATGCGCGTACCCAAGGCCTCATCGCACCTGGGATCCCGCCTTCGCAGGAATGACGGGGAACGACGATTAAATTAGCGCTCTGGGTCGGCATACCGCTCTGCGCCGCAGCCCACAGCCAGGCATTTCATGTAAATGCTCTAGGTTTTGGCCGTATCGCGCAGTCTGATGGCCGTATCTGTCCGCTTATAGGCATTCTCTGGACAGGGATGTCTGGGACCATAGCTGCAAGCCCTCAAGATGGAGTGGCGCGGTACGTCGGGTGGGGCCGACGGTCACAGCGCTTTCATGTACATGAATACTCTCAGAAGCAATCAGCCTGAAGACGTACTGCAATTCGGCTCGTTCCGCTATTACGTGCAGCGCCGACTCCTGCTGGGCGCGGGCCTGCCTGTGCAGGTCGGTAGCAAGGCACTCGATATTCTTCAGCTGTTGGTGGAAAACGCCGGCACTGTAGTGAGCAAAGCGGCCATCATCGCTCATGCATGGCCCTCCACTGTGGTCGAGGAGATCAACCTGCGGGTGCATATCGCCGCCTTGCGCCGAGCGCTCAGCGACGGCCTGGAGGGCCGGCGCTATATCGTCACTGTTCCGCAGCGGGGCTATTGCTTCGTCGCCGATGTGCAGCCGCGCGAAACCACCACCGCTGAGCCGCCCTGGCGGGGCAAGGGCTCGGTTACCCCGTTGCCGGCTCGGCTGTCGCAACTCAAAGGCCGTGACGCGCTGGTGGATCAACTGGTCAGGCAAGTGCCGTCGCGCCGGCTGATCACCCTGGTCGCCGCTGGCGGTATGGGCAAGACGGCGGTGGCCTTGCGGGTGGCCGAGTTGCTGGCCGAGTGTTTCGACGACGGGGTCGTCTTCATCGACCTTGCCACGCTTGCCGATCCGGCACGGGTATCGACCAGGGTCGCCAGCACGCTTGGCCTGAGCATCCCCGATCAGGAGCCGATCGCCTGCCTGGGTGAGTATTTCCGATCGCGGCGGATGCTCCTGGTATTGGACAATTGCGAGCACCTGATCGACGCCTGCGCGACCTTGGTCGAGCGCTTGCTCAAGGCCGCCCCGCACCTGTCGATACTGGCAACCAGCCGCGAGCCCTTGCTGGCCGAAGGGGAGCGCGTTCAGCGCCTGCCGCCGCTGGCGCTTCCCGCCCAGTCCGCTGCGCTCAGTGCAGTGGATACCCTGACGTATGCGGCATTGCAGCTGTTCGTCTGCCGCGCCGCCTCACAGCAGGAAAACTTCAGCCTGCGTGATCAGGATGTGCCGCTGCTGGTGGATATCTGCCGGCGCCTGGATGGTTCTCCGCTGGCGATCGAGCTGGCCGCGGCGCGCGTCGATGCATTCGGCCTCAGGGGGTTGCGCGCGCAACTGCAGGGCGCTTTTCTGCTGTCGATGCAAGGGCAGCGAACCGCCCAGGCCCGGCAGCAGTCGCTAAGGGCTTCGCTGGATTGGAGCTATGCGCTGCTGACACCCGTCGAGCAAGTCGTATTGCAGCGGCTCGCGGTGTTCAAGGCTGAGGCTACCCTGGATCAGGCGATCAATTTCATCGCCTGCGAGGCGCTGGACAGTGCCTGCATTTTCGACGCGGTTATCCAGTTGGTGGCCAAGTCCCTGCTGCTGGCCGAGATCGACGACGAGGTCGTGCATTACCGGTTGGCCAATTGCACCCGTGTCTACGCCCTGGAGAGACTGGCGCAAGGCCAGGCGTCGCGCTATGACCAGGATGGAATCTGCGCCTGATCGGACCGGCAGGCAGTTGCCGTTATCCCTGCAACTCGTCGAGCAGTTGCCTGGCCTGGCGCAGGTCGGGCGTGGCGAAGCCCTCGCTGAAACGCCCGTATACCGGTGCCAGCAGCGCATAGGCGGTCTGATACCGGCCCTGCTGCTGGCGCAGTTGCGCCAGGCTGGTGGCGCAGCGAAGTTCCCAGGCCAGGGCGCCCTGCTGCTGGGCACGATAGGCCGCCTCCTCCAGCAGGGATTCGGCCGCGAGCATATCCGGCTGTGGCCCGGCCAGCAGGCGGGTGGCCTGGATACGCAAAATTTCCGGCGTGACCCATCCGGCTTCACCGGCCTCGGCCCGGTCCAGCACGCCGGCATCGGCGAAGCGCGGGTCGAGGGTTGCCAGGATATCGCTGATCAGCCCCAGGTAGTCCGGCATGCTTGGCGCAGGTTCGGTGCCATCCAGCGCCGAGTAGTGCTGGGCCCAGGTGTAGAAGAACCGCAGGTTGTGCGGCAGGGCGCGTTCATGGAATAGCCGCAGCAGGCGGTCGGCCGCTGCGCTATTGCCGTTGTACCGGGCAATAACCCAGGTGGACAGTGCGAGGGTGTAACAGATCGACATGCCGTGGTCGATGCGCAACGCGGCCTGCAGCGCCTCATCGGCCATCCGCCAGGCCTGTTCCGGATAGCCCTGCAGCCACAGCGTGCGCGCCATCAGGGTCATGACCGCCACCTCCTGATCGTATTGCACGCCAAAGCCCCGGGTGAAGTGGCTGCGCGTCTCGTCCCGGGTCAGGTGTGCCAGTGCCTGTTCGGCAAAGCGCCGCGCCAGTACCTGGTTCCCGGCAAAGTGCTCGGCCAGACCTTGCAGGCGAATCGCGCTGGGGGCCAGCTCGGCAGGACCCTGGCTGCACAAGGTGTTGAAGCGCCGGCCCAGCTCCAGGGCCTCCCAGTAGTGGCCGCAACTCAAGTCGACGGCCATCAGGCCTGACAGCGCTTTGAGTTCGGCGGTGAAGTCCCCGCACTGTTCCGCCAGCTGCCGCGCCGCGATAAAGGCCGCGATCGTCCTCGGTCTGCCACCTTGAGTGTGGTACCAAACGTTGCCCTGGACCAGCCGCAGTGCCAGCTCCTGCTGCGGGCAGGGCGCCGCCTCAGCCAGCAGCAGGGTCAGAGCCTTGCCGATATAGCGCTCATGCTCCTTCAGCAGCGAAAGCTCTTGCCACAGTGCCGTCGAGGCAAGTGTCAGGCGCACGGCAAGGGGCCCAAGTCCGGTCGTCGAGAAGGCCCAGTCGAGCGCGCTGCGTATGTCATCCAGGCGATGCGCGTAACGTTCCAGCCAGAGCTGGCGCGGTATGCATTCCCACTCGTTCTGGGCCTGGCTGAGCAGGGCGGAACAGTTTTCCGCCTGGCGCTGCCGGGTCTCCAGCAACTCTCCGGCTTGGCGCAATTTGTCCAGGGCATAGATTCGGGTGGTGCCGAGCAGGCGGTACTGCACCTGGTCTTCCGCTATCTCCACCTGCACCAGCGATTGGGCCACCAGTTGGCTGATCGACAGCGGTACCTGGCCCGGGGCGATATCGGCTGCGGCGATCACCGCGCCGGCCGATTCGAGCGTGAAGTGGCCGCGGAAAACCCCGAGGCGGCGCAGGCAGGCCTGATCCCGCGGGCTCAGCAAGTCATGGCTCCAGTCCAGTGTGGAGAACAGGGTTTTCTGCCGCGGCAGGGCGGTCCGACGCCCTGGCGGGAGCAGGCGTAGATCGGCGCTGAGTTGCGCCAGGACGCCACGCAGGCCGAGGTTACCGATTTGCGCCGCGGCCAGCTCGATCGCCAGGGGGATACCGTCCAGGCGGCGGCACAGTTTGCTGGCTATCGGCAGGTCGCTATCGGTCAGTTCGAAACTGTCCTGGCTGGCCCTGGCGCGTTCCACCAGCAACTGCAGCGCGGTGAAATGCAAGGCCTGCTCCCTGCTCTCGGTTCCGGCCGCCGGGGGGCACTCCAGGGGGCCGATACGGCGCACCTGTTCGTTTTCGATGCGCAGGGCTTCGCGGCTGGTCGCCAGGATAGACAGGCGTGGGGCGGCCCTTAGCAGCGTTTCGGCGAGTAGTGCGATGGCATTGATCAGGTGTTCGCAGTTATCCAGCACCAGCAGCATTTTTCGAGCGCTGAGGTAGGTCGTCAGGTCGTCGAGCGGTTCCTCGCTGTGGCGAGACAGTTTGAGCGTCGCGGCCAGTTTCGCGGCTACCGCCGTGGGTTCGGCGAGCGGTGCCAGGTCGAGCAGGAAAACCCCCTGGGGGTAATCGTCCAACAGCAATTCCGCGACGTGCAGGGCCACCGTGGTCTTGCCTATGCCCCCCGGTCCCACGAGGGTCACCAGGCGCTGCTTGCGCATCAGCTTCACCAACCCGGCCACCACTTCGGCGCGGCCGATCATACGGCTCAGGTGCGGCGGCAGATTACCCGTTGGCGCGTGCTGTTGGATGCCCTCGGGGCTGCGTTCGTCGTCCTGCCAGGAGAGCGGGGCGACCAGGCTATAGCCCCGCTGGGGCACGTTGATGATATAGCGCTGGCCGGCGTGGCCATCACCCAGGGCCTTGCGCAGGGCGGCGACGTGCACCCGCAGATTGATCTCTTCGACCACGCTATCCGGCCAGACCCGGGCCATCAACTGGTCCTTGCCGACCACCTCGCCGGCCTTCTCCAACAGCATCAGCAGGATATCCATCGCCCGGCTGCCGAGGCGCAAAGGCCGGTCGACCTCGAGAATCAGGCGCCTGTGTGGGTAGATCCGGTAGGGGCCGAGCATGACGATTTGCTCGCTGCCCTGGGTCGATTGTGGGTTCATGCCCTTTCCTGCGTTTGCCTCTGACCTCGAGCGGAAGGCCCATACGCCCTATACCCCCAGCATGTTGCTCAGGCTGTTCCGTAAACACAATTGAAATATAAAAATAAGCCATTCAAATCAGTGACCTAACAACACTTCAAGGTGGCCGGACTCGGCCGGCCGCGGCCTGCTGATACAACGACAATTAACAACCCTTAACTCGCCCTGCAGAGACGGGCGACCGAAGATGCAGCTTAGCAGGCCCGGCCGTTGGCTATTTCCGGCCTCCGCCGTAGCACGGACCACTTCAAGACCGATGGAGCAATCCGATGAATCTGCACAAGAGCCTGTTAGGCGCGTTCCTGGTCGTGTCGGCCGGTATGGCCTGCGCCGCGGGAAGCCCGGCCACCCAGGCATTTCTCGGCGTATGAGCATGCGCATCCGGTTGACTGGGCCCTGTTGTTTCTCAGGGGCAGCGCCTCGCTGCTGTTGCTGCAGGTGCATGGCTTACCCAAGTTGCTGCACTTCAGCCGGGAAGCACAGGTGATCGAGGACCCCTTGGGTATCGGCGGTGTGGCCACCCTGTGCCTGGCGATTTTCGCCGAGCTGTTGTGTCCGCTGCTGATCCTGCTCGGCCTGTTCAGCCGCTTGGCCTGCTTGCCCATCGTGGTTCTGCTGCTGGTATCGCTGCTGCTGGTGCACCCGCAGTGGAGCCTCGCCGAAGGGCAGTTCGCTTGGCTGTTGTTGATTATTTTCACCGCCCTGGCGATCTCCGGACCCGGCGCCCTGGCCCTCGGTCGGTGCGTTGCTGATCCCCGGAGCAAGGCGCTCTGGCTTCATTGAAACAGCGTCTGGCAGGAGCATCTATGGATGAGTTCGACGTCGTCACCTTGATCGTGCGGCACCGGGTCAAGCCCGGGCAGGAAGCGGCCTACGAGCAGTGGCTGCGGCGCACCACGCGCATCGCCAGCAACTACCCCGGCCACCTGGGGGTCAACATCATGCGCGACAGGGGGCAGTTCGTCTGTGTGCTGCGCTTCGTCGGCACGCGCGAGCTGCAGCATTGGCTGGATTCCAGCGAGCGCCGCCACCTGATCGAGGAGGTCGCGCCCTTGCTCGCCGAAGGCGACCAGTTCGAGGTCGAGGCCAGCCGTGAGTTCTGGTTCACGCCCAGTCCGCTGGCGGCACCGCCGCGCTGGAAACAGGCCTGCATCACCTTTCTGGTGATCTTGCCGTTGAGCCTGCTGGTGCCGCTGCTCTGGCAGCCGCTGTTCGCCCGTCTGCCCTGGCTGGGGGGCTACCTGATCGGCAACCTGCTGATCACCCTGAGCATCGTGCTGTCGGTCGTGTACCTGTTTATGCCCAGGGTAACGGCCTTGTTCGCCACCTGGCTGACGCCCTCGACGAGGGCGGGAGCAACCCATGAGCCATGACCCAACCGATCGCGCCCGCCGCAAGTTCCTCGCCAGCAGCTCCGTGGTCGGCGCGGCGGGTGCCTTGTGGTCCGCCTTGCCTTTGGCCGCTGCTGCCGGCCTGTCATCCAACGATTCCAAGGGGAGTGCCATGAGCGCCGATCTGATCCTGTTCAATGGCCGGCTGCATACCGTCGACCGCGAAAACCCCAGAGCCACCGCCGTGGCGATCAAGGACGGGCGCTTCGTCGCCGTCGGTAGCGACGCCGAGGCCATGGCGCGGCGGGGCAGCGCGACGCGGGTGATCGATCTGCAGCGGCGCACCGTGGTGCCCGGTCTCAACGACTCGCACCTGCACCTGATCCGCGGTGGCCTTAACTACAACCTGGAGCTGCGCTGGGAAGGCGTGCCCTCGCTGGTCGATGCGCTGCGCATGCTCAAACGGCAGGCCGAGCGCACGCCGGCGCCGCAATGGGTGCGGGTGGTCGGCGGCTGGAACGAGTTCCAGTTCGCCGAGAAGCGCATGCCGACCCTCGACGAGCTGAACCAGGCGGCGCCGGACACCCCGGTGTTCGTCCTTCACCTCTATGACCGTGCGTTGCTCAACCGCGCCGCTCTGCGCGTGGTCGGCTACGACCGCCACACGCCGAACCCGCCGGGCGGGGAGATCCAGCGCGACGCCAGGGGCGAGCCCACCGGCATGCTGGTGGCCAAGCCCAATGCGATGATCCTCTATTCGACCCTGGCCAAGGGACCGAAGCTGCCGCTGGAGTACCAGGTCAACTCGACCCGGCAGTTCATGCGCGAGCTCAATCGCCTGGGCGTGACCAGTGCCATCGACGCCGGCGGCGGCTTCCAGAACTACCCGGATGACTACGCGGTGATCGAGGCGTTGGCCAAGGCCGAGCAGCTCACCGTGCGCATCGCCTACAACCTGTTCACCCAGCGGCCGAAGGAAGAGCTCAGCGATTTCAAGAACTGGACCGGCTCGGTCAAGTTGCACCAGGGCGATGATTTCCTGCGGCACAACGGCGCGGGCGAGATGCTGGTGTTCTCCGCCGCCGACTTCGAGGATTTCGTCGAACCGCGCCCGGACCTCGCCGCTGGCATGGAGGACGAGCTGGAGCCGGTGGTGCGCCACCTGGTCGAACAGCGCTGGCCGTTCCGCCTGCACGCGACCTATGACGAATCCATCTCGCGCATGCTCGACGTGTTCGAGAAGGTCAACCGCGATATCCCGTTCAACGGCCTGCCCTGGTTTTTCGATCACGCCGAAACCATCTCGCCGAGGAACATCGAGCGGGTGCGCGCGCTGGGCGGCGGCATCGCGATCCAGGACCGCATGGCGTTCCAGGGCGAATACTTCGTCGACCGCTACGGCAAGCAGGCCGCCGAGCAGACCCCGCCGATCCAGCGCATGCTCGCCGAGGGTGTGCCGGTCGGCGCCGGCACCGATGCCACCCGGGTGTCCAGCTACAACCCCTGGACCTCACTGTACTGGCTGGTCAGCGGCAAAACCGTCGGTGGCCTGGCGCTCTACCCGCAGGGGCTGCCCCGCGAGACCGCGCTGCAGCTCTTCACCCATGGTAGCGCCTGGTTCTCCTCGGAGCAGGGCAAGAAGGGCCAGATCAAGGTCGGCCAGCTGGCCGACCTGATCGCCCTTTCGGCGGATTTTTTCAGCGTCGAGGAAGAGGCGATCAAATGGATCGAGTCGGTGCTGACCCTCGTCGGTGGCAAGGTGGTCTATGGCGCCGGGGAGTTCGGCAAGCTGGCGCCGCCGTCCGTGCCGGTCATGCCGGACTGGTCGCCGGTGGTCAATGTGCCCGGGCACTGGCGCCCGTCCGCCCCCTTGGTTGCCCAGGTGCACCAGTGCGTGGGGGCTTGCGCGGTGCATGCGCACAGCCACGAACGGGCGCGCCTGTCTTCGGCTCCGGTCAGCGACTTCCAGGGTTTCTGGGGTGCGTTCGGCTGTTCCTGCTTTGCCTTCTGATATGAGCCGCGCACCGAACGCTTCCGCCTGGAGCCCGCTGGGCTACACCACCTTCCGCTGGCTGTGGCTGGCCAGCATCGCCTCGAATATCGGCACCTGGATGCACGAGGTCGGAGCCGGCTGGCTGATGACCTCGTTGTCCGCGAACCCGATGCACGTGGCGCTGGTGCAGGTCGCCGGCTCCGCGCCGATGTTCTTCCTCGCCCTGCCGGCCGGCGCCCTGGCCGATATCGTCGACCGCCGCCGCTATTTGTTGCGCGTGCAGATGTGGATGGCGCTGGTGGCCATGACCCTGGCCCTGCTGACCCTGGGCGGGCAGATCACGGTCAGCCTGCTATTGCTGCTGACCCTCGGCATGGGCATCGGCACGGCCTTGATGATGCCCGCCTGGTCGGCCCTGACCCCGGAACTGGTGGGCAAGGCTGACCTGCCCGCGGCCATCGCCCTGTCCAGCGTTGGCGTGAACGTCGCGCGGGCGATCGGTCCGGCAATTGCCGGTGTGCTGGTCAGCCTGAGCGGGCCCTGGGCGACCTTCGCGCTCAATGCCCTGTCGTTCTTCGCGGTGATCGCGGTGCTGTTCTTCTGGCGGCGCGAGGTGACCCCGACGGTATTGCCGGCGGAACGTCTGTTCGGCGCGATACGCGCCGGCTGGCGCCACACACGGGCGTCGAAGCCGCTGCAGGCGGTGATGGTGCGGGCGTCGGCGTTCTTTCTCGGCGCCAGTGGCGGCATGTCACTGCTGCCGCTGATCGTCAGAAATGAATTGCAGGGCAGCGCCGCGGACTTCGGCCTGCTGCTCGGCAGCGTCGGCGTCGGCGCGGTGGCCGGGGCCATGCTGCTGCCGCGCCTGCGGCCATTGATCCGCCTGGACTGGCTGGTGGCGCTGGCCAGCCTGGTCTATGCCCTGGTGATCCTCGCCCTGGCCTTCGTACGCGACCTGTACCTGCTGATTCCGGTGATGCTGCTCAGTGGCGCGGCCTGGATCGCGGTGCTGTCCAGCCTGCAGGTGGCGGCGCAGACCTCGGTACCGGCCTGGGTGCGGGCGCGGGCGCTGTCGGTCTACATCTTGGTGTTCTTCGGCAGCATGGCCGCTGGCGGCCTGCTCTGGGGCTTGGTCGCCAGCCACAGCTCCATTCCCCTGGCGTTGTGCGGCGCCGCCGCTGCCCTGCTGCTGGGCGTCCCGAGCATGGCGCGCTTCAAATTGCCGGTCACCGACGCCGAAGACCTGGCGCCGTCGCTGCACTGGCCCGTGCCGGTGCAGGTCGAGGGCCATGAGCAGAACCAGGACCGCGGGCCGGTGATGATCACCCTCGAATACGACATCGCCGCCGAACACGGGGCGGCATTCCAGGCGGCCATGGCCGAGGTGCGGCGCATGCGCCAGCGTAACGGCGCGTTCTCCTGGGGGCTGGTGCAGGACACGGAAAACCCGCGGCGCTGGCTCGAGTTCTTCTTCGACGAATCCTGGCTCGAGCACCTGCGCCACCATGGCCGCGTCACCCGCGCCGAACAGCGCATCGAGGCGCAAGCCCGGCAATTTCAATCCACAGGCATCGCAATTCAGATCCGCCACCTGTTGTCGGGGCAGGCGGGTTGATACCGGTTTCGCTCGACAAGACGAGCGAAGAAACACACTGGCGTGGACCGCCAGCAGCAGCACCTATCCCCATCCAAAGGAGTCAACCATGAGCACCCCAACCCCCTACAAGCGCCTGGATAAGAATGACGCGGTCGTCCTGTTGGTCGACCACCAGACCGGCCTGATCTCCCTGGTCCAGGACTTTTCGCCGAACGAGTTCAAGAACAACGTGCTGGCACTGGCCGACCTGGCCAAGTTCTTCGAGCTGCCGACCATCCTTACCACCAGCTTCGAACAGGGCCCCAATGGCCCGCTGGTGCCCGAGCTCAAGGCCATGTTCCCGGACGCGCCCTATATCGCCCGTCCTGGACAGATCAATGCCTGGGACAACGAGGATTTCGTCAAGGCGATCAAGGCCACCGGCCGTAAGCAGCTGATCATCGCTGGCGTGGTCACCGACGTCTGCGTGGCCTTCCCCACCCTGTGCGCCCTGGCCGAAGGCTTCGACGTGTTCGTCGTCACCGACGCCTCCGGTACTTTCAACGAGACCGTGCAGCAGGCGGCCTGGGCCCGCATGAGCGCGGCCGGCGCGCAGTTGATGAACTGGTTCGCCGTGGCCTGCGAGCTGCATCGCGACTGGCGCAACGACATCGAAGGGCTGGGCAACCTGCTCTCCGAGCGCATCCCCAACTACCGCAACCTGATGAACAGCTACGCGGCGCTGGCCAAGTAAACCCCTGGCGCCCACCTGCCGGTGGGCGCCTCTGGAGGCTGGCGTGCCCCTGATCGATACCTTCGCTATCCAGACGGCACGAGCCGCGCGGTCCAGGGTGGCCGAGGGTTCGGTGCGCGCAGCGCTTCCCCGCGATCCAGGAGCTCAGGCATGAACCGCAATGACATGCGCAAGGTGGACCTGCACCTGTTGATCGTCTTCGAGGTACTGATGCACGAGCGGAACCTGACCCGTGCCTCGGAAAAGTTGTTTCTCGGCCAGCCGGCGATCAGTCATGCGCTCGCTCGCCTCAGAGACTTCTTCAATGACCCGTTACTGATTCGTATCGGCCGCGCGATGGAACCGACCAAGCGTGCGCTGGAAATCTTCGAGCAGCTGCGTCCGGCGTTGGACTCGATGTCCAATGCGCTCAGTTATGCCCAGGCATTCGACCCGGCCACCAGCAAGCAGACCTTCCGCATCGGCCTGTCGGACGATGTCGAATGCGGGCTGTTGCCGCCGCTGCTGAAAAACCTGCGCCAGGAAGCGCCGAACCTGGTGATCGTCATACGCCGTACCAACTTCCTGCTGATGCCCGCGCAATTGGAATCGGGCGAGATTTCCGTGGGTATCAGCTACGTCATGGACCTGCCGGCGAATGCCAAATGCCGCACCCTGCGCTCGATCAAGACCCTGGTGCTGCGCGCGGACGACAGGCCGGGGCCGTTGACGCTGGATGAGTATTGCTGCCGGCCGCACGCGCTGGTGTCCTTTTCCGGCGACCTGAACGGCAATATCGACCGCGACTTCGCGCGGATCGGGCGCACCCGCCAGGTGGTCCTGGCCGTTCCGCAATTCAATGGCTTGCGGGCGCTGTTGGCCGATACCGAAATCGTCGCCACGGTACCGGACTATGCGGCGGCCGAGCTCGTCGCGGGGGGCGGCCTGCGCGCCGAGCCGCCGCCTTTCGACATCGTCCAGTCGAAGTTGTCGATGGTCTGGAGCAGCGCCCAGGACAACGACTGCGCGGAACGCTGGCTGCGCTCGAAAGTCATCGAGTTTATGGCCTGCGACGATCGCTGACTGATACCCCTGGCCGTGCCGCGCCTCAATCCGCAATCGCCGCGTCCGCGGCCAGCGAATCCTTGAGGTAGTCGATCAGCAGGCGAACCAGCACCGAGCCTTGCCGGTGCTGCGGGTACACCGCGAATACCTTGGCCGACGGCAGCTGATAATCCTTGAGCACCCGAACCAGGCCGCCCGACTCCAGCGCCGCGCCGACGATAAAGGTCGGCAGCATGGCCAGCCCGAGCCCGGCGACGGCGGCATCGCGGACCAGCTCGCCATTGTTGACCCGCAAGCGCCCGCGCACCGCGATGCGTTCGATCCGGCCGTCGATCCAGTAGCTCCAGTCCACGGCCTTGGCATGCCCGTAGAGCAGGCAATCATGCTGGCGCACCTCGTTCGGCGTTTGAGGCGCGCCGCGCCGGCTCAGGTACTCCGGGCTGCAGCAGGTCACCGTTTCCAGCGGCGCGATCTGCCGCGCGACCAGGGTCGAATCCTCCAGCATGCCGATGCGCACGGCCATGTCGTAACCCTCGCCGAGCAGGTCGACCGTGCGATCGCTCAGGTCCAGCTCGATGCTCACCTCTGGATAACGCAGCAGAAAGCCGGGCAGCAGGGCGCTCAGGTGCAGGGTGCCGAACGACATGGGCGCCGACAGGCGCAGCACCCCGCGCGGCGCGGCGCCCTGGAGGGAGATCGATTGCTCGGCTTCCGCCACCTCGTCGAGTATCCGCCGCGCCCGCTGGTAATAGCTCAAGCCCAGCGGCGTGGCGTCCAGCTTGCGCGTCGAGCGGTTGATCAGGCGCACCCCCAGGCGTGCTTCCAGCGCCGTCAGACGGCGACTGACGAACTGCTTCGACAGGCCCAACGCCTCCGCCGCCGCGGTGAAGCTCTTGCAGTCCAGCACGCTGACGAACAGGCGCATATCCTCGAACTGATTCATTGTCTCCCTCTGGTGGACAATTAAGCGCTTTTCAAGTCGTTACTCAATTCTGAAGTGGACAGTAATCTGTTTTCACGGTGCTGAACACAGCCCCACGCCCACCAGGAGAATCGCCATGACCCTTATTGCCCACACCACCGCCAAGCTGAGCGGCCCCACGACCGAACTGCGCAAGGCCTCCGAACGCGGCTTCGCCGACCATGGCTGGCTGAAATCGCGCCACAGCTTTTCCTTCGCCTCTTACTACGATCCGGAACAGGTGGGCTTTTCCGACCTGCTGGTGATCAACGACGACCGGGTGGCGGCGGGCGGTGGTTTCGGCAAGCACCCGCACCGCGACATGGAAATCTTTTCCTATGTGCTCGACGGGGCGCTGGAGCACAAGGACAGCCTCGGCACCGGATCGGTGATCCGCCCCGGCGACGTGCAGTTGATGAGCGCCGGAACCGGTGTCGCCCACAGCGAATACAACGCCAGTGCCACGGCACCCGTGCACTTCCTGCAGATCTGGATAGTGCCGGCGAAAAAAGGCATCGCGCCGCGCTACCAGCAACAGCATGTTGCTGCCGAGGAAAAGCGTGGCCAGCTGCGCCTGGTGCTGTCGCCGGATGGCGCCAATGGCTCGCTGACCATCAACCAGGATGCACGGGTCCACGCCGGCCTGTTCGACGGTGCCGAGCGCGCGGCGCTGGACCTGCCTATCGGCCGACATGCCTATGTGCACGTGGCGACGGGCGCGCTGAGCGTCAACGGGCAGCGCTTGAAGGAGGGCGACGGTCTGCGGATCCGTTATGCCGACAGGCTCGAGTTCGGCCATGGCGAGAAGGCCGAGGTTCTGGTTTTCGATCTGCGTCCCGGCGAACGGCCCATGCTGTAGCGGTCACTGGCGGCGCTCAGCGCGCTTGCTAGCGCTGGCGCATCAGCACTGGGCTCCGAATGGGCCTTGGCTCGACACCCCACGACCTGTGCCTGGGCTACCCGTCAATAACCAGAAAGCCCGCTCAGTGCGGGCTTTTTTTCCGGAAAAACTGAGCCTCAGCCGGCCCCGCGGGACTCGGCGGCAGGGACGTTGGCTCTGGCGATCAGCACCGTGACTTGCCACCCAGGCGGGCCGGCCTTATCGGCTGGCCGAGCGCAAACCGGCACCCGACTTAAACGCTTCGCTGAGTCGCCCAGGGTTTCCGGGCACCACCAGCGTCCGACCTGCTGCTCATAAGCAGTCGGCACAGGCAGTCGAAGGTTTATTTTTTTTCGGCGCTGCAAAGCCTGCGGCCGAAAAAGCTGTCGCATCCTTCATATAGGCCGACACTATTCGTACTGAAGGTACCCACCGCGTGATGTCAGAGGAGATGCAGCATGGACCGATTCACGGCGGGTTGCCTGTGCGGCAACGTCCGAATTGTGGCGTCGGGCCTCCCATACCGGGTCGGCCTTTGCCACTGTCTCGATTGCCGCAAGCACCATGGCGCCCTTTTTCACGCGTCCGCGATATTCCCTCAGGATGCGGTGACCATAGAGGGCGAAACACGCGACTATGCCGGGCGATTTTTCTGCCCTCGCTGCGGCTCGTCCGTTTTCGCCCGTACCGCGGACGAAATCGAAGTGAGCCTGGGCTCCCTGGATGCCCCTGACCGACTGAGGCCAACCTATGAAAGCTGGATCGTCCGTCGCGAGTCCTGGTTGCCGCCGTTTCCGCTCGCGAGACGCTACGAGCGCGATCGTGACGCCACGGATCGCTTCGAGGGGTAGGGGGCACGCGTGCTGCGAAGGCGCGGTGACGAGATGACCGAGCGGTAGGCCTCGTTCGAGCTCCCAAAGCAGAGGCTCGAGGCGCGCGTCCGATCGGGGGCGGCTGGGCCGTGCAGCCGCCGAATCTGCCTTGGGCCCCGGCCGCCGCGGTCATGGCGAGCGTGGATTGGTCCTTTCGACCGCCCGCCGTAACCGCACGCCCCGGTGCGGTGCGCAGTACCCGTACCGCGGCAGGTCGCACCAGGCGCACCCTGGGCATATAGTGCTTCTCGACCCGCGCTGGACATCCATCAAGCGCATAGACGGTCATTTCCTTCACCAAGAGGATCGATTTATGACGAGCGTTGCCATCGTTTACTACAGCGGGTACGGCCATACCGCGAAACAGGCCGAGGCGGTTCACAAGGGGGCGGCGAGCGTTGCCGATGCCACGCTGTTCGCCATCGATGCCAACGGCGATCTGCCCCAGGACGCCTGGGACAAGCTCGCCCAGGCCGATGCGATCATCTACGGCTCGCCCACCTACATGGGCGGCCCGGCCTGGCAGTTCAAGAAGTTCGCCGACGCCAGCTCCAAGCCCTGGTTCGCTCAAGCCTGGAAGAACAAGGTCGCGGCCGCTTTCACCAACTCGGCATCGGTCAACGGCGACAAGTTCTCGACCATCCAGTACTGCTGGACCCTCTCGCAGCAGCACGGGCAGATCTGGGTCGGCACCGGACTGATGCCGGCCAACACCAAGGCCAATGGACCGGACGATGTGAACTGGACCGCCGGCTTCGCGGGCGCCCTGGCCATTTCCCCTTCCGATGCCTCACCCGACGAGGCGCCGCGCGCCGGAGATCTGGAAACGGCCCGGCTCCTGGGTGTCCGCGTCGCGGACATCGCCGGCCGTCTCAAATAAGTCAGCGGCCCCAGCGATACACGCGGCCTACCCGGCCGCGAGCGCCTGCGGGCCCTGGACGAAAAAAGCCGAGGGCGTTCGGGTGAACGGCCTCGGCTTTTGCGTCCTGCAACCTAGCGGCTCAGGTGGCGGCCCAGCAACGCCAGCATCGTCTGGGCGATCACCGGACCCTGGGTCTCGATTGCGAAGCGCCTGGTGTCGAGCAGCACCACCTCGGCATTCGGCATGTCGCGTTTTGGACGCGGCGCTGGAGAGTCCCGAGGCCTTCGTGGTTGCGGCGAAGGCGCTGCGCGACGTGACCCGTGAACGGGTCGAGCGGCGCAAGCACGGCCAGGTCGGCAATCCCGAGCGCTTGAAGCGCTTTCTGGAGACCTACCTGGGCGCGCCTTGCCTGCAGTGGGACAGTGCTGGCGCGGTGCGCCTGACGCACGCGCCCACCCGGGACCTGGCCAAGCGGCTGCTCGGCCCGCTCGTCGAAGCGCTGGCCCGGTTGCTGGCCGAAGGCGATTTCGCCCTGGTCAGGCAGGGCGAGCACACGTCCTGCCTCATGTGGTTCTACGAACGCACCAAGTCCCACCGACGGCGCGGGTACAGCATGGCCCCGTGCGGCAACCGCCATAAGGCCGCCCGGTTCAGAAAAAGGGCGGCCGAAGGCCAGGCGCCTTCGTAAGTAGATGTCTGCTAACGCCGGGGATAATCCCGGGGTTCGAATGGGCCGTGGCCGGTTACCGTCAAGCACAGTCGAGCAGTCGAGATTCCACTCGCATGCAGAGAAGGGCCGCAGACGTACCTCGGAACACTTACTGGTGAAATAGCGCCAGCGCCGCCCTGGGCGGTGGCACTTACCCGGTAGCCACAGCCGACGTATTCGGGTGTGAAGAGCGGAGCGGTAATACAGGCTGCGAACTGCTGTCGGTTACATTAGCCCGTAGCGCTTAGAATGGATGTTCAATCGCAACTCAGACGGCAAGGAAGCCAGCATGGAAGATCTACTTTATAACGGGAGCCAGCTGCGCTGGCACGGGAAGGGGGCGTTCCAGGCCTTATCCGGCGTTCCTAAACTTCAGCAGCCTAAGCATCAATGCGTGAAGGAAGAGGGACCGGTGCCAGAAGGGAATTATCATGTGGCTCTTCTGCCCGGCGGGGTCGCTGAAGACAATGGCGCCGGCAGGTGCCAGCTCGAGGTTTCCTGGCAAGTCCAAACGATTTCCTCGAGGCGAGGCTGCTGGCCGATGCGAGCGTCCATGGTCTGCCTGGGGTTTTAACCGGGTGCGTTTTGAGGCGGCCGATGGCGCCACCAAAGCCAGGTGCACACCACCGCGCGGTGGGTTTTACTTGCATGACGCCACAAAGGGCTATAGCCACGGCTGTATAGAAGTAGAGGGGGGCTTCTTCTCTGTGCTGCGTGGCTACATGAGTTCGACAAAGAATGGAAAATTGCGCTTGCGAGTCACTTATGCGGGCGTGAACTCTACGTACGGAGACACCTATGTACCGTAACTTGATGGGCTTTTTTTTACTGCTGTCTATGGCGTTGCCGGCTGGGGCCGCAGAGCGTACGGCTACCCTTGTCAACTATCTGGAAAGTTGCGTGGCGCCCAGCAATGGCGCGCTGGTGAAGCACGGCAATGCGCTGCTTTACCAAGTCCAGCTTGAGGTGTTTTCCAATATTGGTAACTGCGGATGCAGGTCCATGGTGGGCAGCTATCAGGTACAGAATGGCAAGCAGTTTGTTAGATCCGAGGATTTAGTACTAAAGAAGTCGAGACAAGTTTCCTTGTTCGTTGAGTCCGATGATAGTGGATTTAAAAGCGAGGACCTCAATATCACGCTAGGTTGTGGGCGTGAGGAAACGGACTAGCAGCACCAGACAATCATCAACGAGCCCGCCTAGAGCGGGCTTTTTTTCGCCCGAAGACATACTCATGGTACTTCATGAAAACTGCTTCACCCCGAAAGGCGCGCCGCACGGCCGTGGAAGTAGAAGCGAAAATGCCAATATTTGCTGCCGTTCGGATGGACCAGCAGGGCAAGACCCGAAGTATCACCCAGGGTGTATGGCTTGTCGGCAGGCCTGGAGGCTTTGATTTGCAAGGCGGTCAGGGGCATGGCTGTACACCTCCCGTTCTCGAACTGGGATATGTATGGAAAATGTACCTGAAAGCGGCTGGCTGGCAAGGGCTCGGGGTGGAACCCCAGAGACCGAAAAGCCCGCGGTTAGCGGGCTTCAGGGGTGTTGCCTGGACGTCTTTGGACGTCCATGAACATTGGATGGTGCCCCGGGGGAGACTCGAACTCCCACTCCTCTCGAAAACGGATTTTGAATCCGCCGCGTCTACCATTCCGCCACCAGGGCACAGTGGGCGCGAATTATAGGGAGGGCGCGGACGTTGGTCAATCGGCTTTCGTGGTCAGCCTGGGGGATTTCCGTTAAGCTTTGCGCCCCGTGAAATACGACCCTTTTCCCATGCGTGTTGCCGACTTTCATTTCGAGCTGCCCGAGGCCCTGATCGCTCACCACCCCCTGGCCGAGCGCCGGGCCAGCCGTTTGCTGACCCTGGAGGGTGCCAGTGGCGCCCTGGGGCACCGCCAGTTCGGCGACCTGCCGACCTTCCTGCGCCCGGGCGACCTGATGGTGTTCAACAACACCCGGGTGATTCCCGCGCGGCTGTTCGGGCAGAAGGCGTCGGGCGGCAAGTTGGAGATCCTGGTGGAGCGGGTGCTGGACACCCATCGGGTGCTGGCGCACGTGCGGGCGAGCAAGGCGCCCAAGCCGGGCACGGAAATTTTGATCGATGGCGGCGGCCAGGCGCAGATGCTGGCCCGCCACGACGCCTTGTTCGAATTGCGCTTCGCCGAGCCGGTGTTGCCGCTGCTCGAACGGGTCGGCCATATGCCCCTGCCTCCTTATATAGACAGGCCGGACGAAGCGGCCGACCGCGAGCGCTACCAGACGGTGTATGCCGCGCGCGCCGGTGCCGTGGCCGCGCCGACCGCGGGGCTGCATTTCGATCAGGCGCTGATGGAGGCGCTGGCCGGGATGGGCGTCGAGACGGCCTTCGTCACCCTGCATGTGGGCGCCGGCACCTTTCAGCCGTTGCGGGTCGAACGCATCGAAGACCACCTGATGCACAAGGAGTGGCTGGAGGTCGATCAGGCGGTGGTCGATGCGGTAGCCGCCTGCCGCGCGCGGGGCGGGCGGGTGATCGCGGTGGGCACCACCAGCGTGCGCTCCCTGGAAAGCGCGGCGCGCGATGGTCAGCTCAAGCCCTTCAGCGGCGATACCGATATCTTTATCTACCCTGGGCGACCCTTTCATGTGGTCGACGCCTTGGTAACCAATTTCCACCTGCCCGAGTCGACCCTGCTGATGCTGGTGTCGGCCTTCGCCGGGTACCCCGAGACCATGGCCGCCTATGCCGCGGCGATCGCTGAGGGTTACCGCTTCTTCAGTTATGGCGATGCCATGTTTATCACCCGCAATCCCGCGCCGCGCGGCCCCGAGGAACTCGCATGACCCGCACCTCCCGTATGTCCTTCGAGCTGTTGGCCACCGACGGCAAGGCGCGCCGCGGGCGCATGACCTTTCCGCGGGGCGTGGTGGAGACCCCGGCCTTTATGCCGGTGGGCACCTACGGCACGGTCAAGGGCATGCTGCCGCGGGACATCGAGGCCATCGGCGCGCAGATGATCCTGGGCAACACCTTCCATCTGTGGCTGCGGCCCGGCACCGAGGTGATCAAGCGTCACGGCGACCTGCACGACTTCATGCAGTGGCAGGGGCCGATCCTCACCGACTCCGGCGGTTTCCAGGTGTTCAGCCTGGGCGCGATGCGCAAGATCAAGGAGGAGGGCGTGACCTTCG
>JAZKHB010000079.1:0-1564 GCA_040385585.1 Pseudomonadota bacterium
GGCGGAGTAAGTACGGCCATACAGCACCTTGTTGGTGATGATATCCGGATTGTTTGTAAACTCCTGAAATGGTTCGTTGGTGATGTTATGTCCCTGGATGAAGAAGGAGACGCCCTTGAGCATGCCGCTAAATTCGTAGGCCGCCCGCACATCGGCGATGGTCTCGCCCTTGATGTAGGTGAACTGCGAGTCGCCGCGGTAGTCCAGAATCTGGCCCACGAAGCTGGAGCGGCGGTAGGCGGCCCATGCCAGCTGCCATCCCTTGTTTTCGTAGTACACGCGCACGCTGCTCACATGCTTCGACAGGCCCGGCAGGCTGATCTCTGACACGGCGTTGTTGAACACCGGTGAATTGGTGGGCGAGACGAAGCCCGCAGTCGGCAGCCTGACCGAGCTGTCGGTGAACGAATGGTTGGCCGAGATGCCGAAGCCGTCCAGGACAGGGGTGATCAGTCCAAACGGCATGTTGACCGCGAATTCCAGCCCGTGCATGTTGCCGCCTTCGCCGTTCTGCGGCTTGGTCAAAAAGCCGATGGTGGAGCCGGCGTACGGTCCGGTTTGCGGCAGCGGCGTGCTCGGGCTGGTGTACGGGGCGAAGTCGAACTGCTGCGGTGCATTGATGACGTAGTTGTCCAGCTTTTTATAGAAGGCGGCCAGGCTCACATACGCGCGCTTGCCGAAGTACTTTTCGTACGACACATCGAGCGCGCGCGCCGAGTAGGGCTTCAGTTCCGGATTGCCCGCGAAGCCGGTCAGCGCCGGCTGCGAGGCGGTGGCGCTTTGCAGGCCGAAGTCCATGCTGGCCTTCATGTTGTCCAGGTTGGCGCGCGAGATCTGCTTGCCGGCGCCCATGCGCAGGAACTGCTCAGATCCCAGGTCGAAGGTCAGGTTCACACTCGGCAGCACATTGCTGTAGCTGGCGCCGCCGGTCTTGACGCTGTAAGGGCAGGTATCGGTGGTGATGCCGGTGCAGCGGGCCAGGTCCACCTGGTTGCCGGATGCTTCCTGTTTCGTATTGACGAACTGCAGGCCGATATTGCCAGTGAAGGGAATCGAGAACAGGGTGCTGTCCAGGTCCGCCATGGCGTAGGCGGTGCTGACCCGCTCGCCGACCGACCAGTCGCGCGCCAGCACCGTGGCGTCGACCCAGCGATTGAGTTCATACAGCGTGCCCAGGGTGCCGGTGGGGTCGAACGAGGCGACCCGGATCCCGGTCGGTCCGGCGATGTCGGTGGCGGTGCCGGGAATCGGCGCGCTGGCGTAGCCGTCGCCACCCTTGATCGACAGGCGGCCTTCCTGGCCGGTGCGCGACTTGTCGCGGCGGGTGTAATTGAAGCCGGCGTGGATGCGCGAAACGGCGCCCCATTCCAGGTCGCGCTGGGCGGACAGGCGCAGGCTGTCGACCTGATCGTCGATGGTCGGCAGGCTGACGTAACCGGCCTGCGGCGAATTCGGACCACCACCCCAGCCGGCGACGTCGGTCAGTTTGACGACGTTGCGGTCGCTGTAGTCCAGGCTGGGCGTCCACTTCACGTCGGCGAAGTTCTGGCCGGTAAAGCCGGTA
>JAZKHB010000080.1:0-1526 GCA_040385585.1 Pseudomonadota bacterium
TCGGCCGGCGTCGGTTCGCCGCACAGGTAGGCGACCAGGCGTTTGCCGCTGGTCTGGTCGTCCTCGCGGGCGATCACCACCGCCTCGCGCACCCCGGGGCAGGCGGCGAGCCGCGCTTCGATTTCACCCAGTTCGATGCGGAAGCCGCGAATCTTCACCTGGTCGTCGTTGCGGCCCAGGTATTCCAGGTTGCCATCCGGCAGCCAGCGGCCCAGGTCGCCGGTCCTGTACAGGCGCGCCTGGGGAGCGTCACTGAAGGGGTCGGCGATAAAACGCTCGGCGTTCAGTTCGGGGCGGTTCAGGTAGCCGCGGGCCACGCCCAGGCCACCGATATGAATTTCACCGGCCACGCCCAGGGGCACCAGTTGCCCGTGGCTGTCCAGCACATGCAGCTGCATGTTCCTGACCGGTCTGCCGATCGAGCGGAAATCGCTCTGGCCGGGCTCCAGCTGGCGGATCGAGGCGTTCACCGTGGCCTCGGTCGGGCCATAGGCGTTGAACAGCGCCGGCCGATGGCCGGTGCGGGCGAACCATTGGGCAACCGCCTGCTTACCGACGGCCTCGCCACCGATCATGATTTGCCGCAGTACAGGTGGAATTTCGGCCTGGGTATCCCGGCTCAACTGCTGCCAGAACACCGTGGGCAGGTTGGCGACCGTGATCTCGTATTGTTCACAGAGGGCGCAGAACGCCGCCGTGGCCAGCCAGGCATCGCTGCGCAGCACCAGGGCGGCACCGGACAGCAGGGCGCCGAAGATTTCTTCGACGGACATATCGAAGGTGATGGCGGCGAACTGCAGGACCCGGTCCTGCGCGTTGAGGCCGTAGCGCTCCTGCAACGCGCCGATCTGGTTGCACACCGAGCGGTGTTCGACCATCACGCCCTTGGGCAGGCCGGTGGAACCGGACGTGTAGAGCACATAGGCGAGGTGCCGCGAGGTCAAGCCCAGGGCGATGGGGTCGGGATTCTCGTGTTCCGTATCGGTGTCGTCGTGCGCCTCATCCAGCAGCAGGACGGGGACCGCCAGGCCTGGCAGCAGGTCCGGCAGGCTGCCCTGGCTGAGCAGCAGGCGCGGCGCGCTGTCGGCCAGCATATGCAGCAGCCGTTCGCGCGGGTACTCGGGGTCGAGCGGCACATAGGCGCCGCCGGCCTTGAGGATCGCGAGTATGCCGATCAGCATTTCGGGGCTGCGGTTCACCAGCAGGGCGATGCGCTCGTCCGGGCGCACACCGGCGGCCAGCAAGCGATGGGCGATCTGGTTCGCGCGGCGGTTGAGCTGCGCGTAACTGAGGCTCAGGCCTTCGGCCTGCACCGCGCAGGCGTCCGGCCGGGTGCGGGCATGCTGTTCGAAGCCCTGGTGCAACAGCAGGTCGGGGAAGTCGGCCTGGGTCCGGTTGAAGTCCACCAGCAACTGGCGGCGCTGTCCGCTGTCGAGCAGGGGCAGCGCGCTGACCGGCTGCTCGGCATCGGCCAGCAGGGCGTCGAGCAGGCGCAGGAAGTGCCGGCCCCAGTGGGCGATGGTGCT
>JAZKHB010000081.1:0-12612 GCA_040385585.1 Pseudomonadota bacterium
CAGTCCGTTGAACGCCCGTTGCGCGGCACGCACCACATGACCCTTGGCGCTGCCCACGTCGGTCAGTATTGCCTCGCCCAGATCCAACTCAGCCAGACTCACCAGGAGTTTTTCCAGTGCCAGGATGGGCACCGCCAGCTGGATCACCGAGGCGCCCTGGCAAGCGCGCGCCAGCTCCACCTCGCACCGATCCACGACACCCAATTCAACCGCCAGGCGCCGGGATTCGGGATTCAGATCGACCCCCACCACTTCCCGGCACAGGCCGCGCTCGCGCAGACCCTTGGCGAACGAGCCACCGATCAGGCCCAGGCCGACCACCACCAGGCGCTCGATCATCGGCTCGGCGTGTTGCACCGGCATGACATCAGGCACGGGCCAGCACCCGGGCCAGGGCCTCGAGGAAGCGCGTGTTTTCCGCCGGCAGTCCGATGGAGATGCGCAAATGGGTCGGCATGCCGTAGTTGGCCACCGGTCGCACGATCACCCCCTCGCGCAGCAGGGCCTGGAACAGCGGCGTGGACGCGCGCTGCAGGTCCACGGCGATAAAATTGCCCTTGGACGGAATCCAGCTCAGGCCCAGGGCGCTGAAGCCCGCCTCCAGCTGGGCCATGCCGGCGGCGTTCAGACGACGGCTCTCGGCCAGGTAGTCGGCATCGTCCAGGGCCGCGCAGGCGGCCGCCTGAGCCAGGCTGTTGACATTGAAGGGCTGGCGCACACGGTTGAGCACATCGGCGATCCGTGCCGAACTGATGGCATAGCCGACACGCAGCGCCGCCAGGCCATAGGCCTTGGAGAAGGTGCGCGACACCAGCAGGTTCGGATGGCGGGACAGGTAATCCAGGCCATTGGGCAATTCGCCGCCCTCGGCATACTCGATATAGGCCTCGTCCAGCACCACCAGCACGTGGTCCGGCACCCGGGCGAGGAAATCCGCCAGCGCCGCCGGCCCGAACCAGGTACCGGTCGGATTGTTCGGGTTGGCGATAAACACCACCCGGGTTTTAACGTCGATGGCCGCCAGCATGGCCTCGAGATCATGGCCGAAGGCCTTGGCCGGCACCGCGCGGCCTTCTGCACCCACCGCCTGGGTGGCGATGGGGTAGACGGCGAAGGCATGCTCGCTGAATACCGCATTCAAGCCCGGTGCCAGGTAGGCCCTGGCCACCAGTTCGAGAATATCGTTGGAGCCGTTGCCCAGGGTCACCTGCTCCACCGTCACGCCACAGCAGGCGGCCAGCCGGCTTTTCAGGGCGAAGCCGTTACCGTCGGGGTAGCGGGTCAGCTCGGCCAGGGCGACCCGGATCGCCTCCAGTACCTTGGGACTGGGGCCCAGGGGGTTTTCGTTGCTGGCCAGCTTGATGATGCCGGCCGCCTCCAGGCCCAGCTCGCGGGCCAGCTCATCCACCGGCTTGCCCGGCACATAGGGCGAAAGTTGTTGCACGCCCGGCTGGGCCAGGGCAAGAAAATCGGTCATAACAGCCTCACACAGGAAAGGCGCAAGCTTCCGTCATCACCCGGCGTCGATGCACCGGGCGCCTGGAGCCTGACGTGTCGCCCGGATTAAAGAACGGCCTTGGGGTAGGACCCCAGCACCTTGAGGGCCACGGCCTCTTCGCCGATCTTGTCCAGCACGCCCTTGATCAACGGATCGCGGTGATGGCCGGCAAAATCGATAAAGAACACATAGGTCCACTTGCCGCTGCGCGAAGGACGCGTCTCGATCCGGGTCAGGTCGATGCCATTGGCATGGAAAGGCACCAGCAGCTCGTGCAGCGCGCCGGGCTTGTTGCGCATGGAGGCGATGATCGAGGTCTTGTCGTCGCCGGTCGGCGGCACTTCTTGGCTGCCGATGATCAGAAAGCGCGTGGAGTTGTCCGGACGGTCTTCGATCTTTTCCGCCAGCTTGCTCAAGCCGTAGAGGTTGGCCGCCATATCGCCGGCGATCGCCGCCGAATTCCATTCGCTTTTCACCCGTTTGGCCGCGTCGGCATTGCTCGACACCGCCACCCGCTCGACATTCGGGTAATGGGCATCCAGCCACTTGCGGCACTGGGCCAGGGACTGGGCATGGGAGTAGATACGGGTGATACGGTCGGTCTTGGTGGCATCGCCCACCAGCAGATGGTGGTGGATGCGCAGCTCGACTTCGCCACAGATCACCATGTCGTGCTCGAAGAAGCTGTCCAGGGTGTTGTTCACCGCGCCTTCGGTGGAGTTTTCCACCGGCACCACGCCGAAATTCACCGCGCCGGCCGCGACTTCGCGGAATACCTCGTCGATGGCCGCCATCGGTACGCTGATCACCGCGTGACCGAAATGCTTGAGCGCCGCCGCCTGGGTAAAGGTGCCCTCGGGGCCCAGGTAGGCGACCTTGAGCGGCTGCTCCAGGGCCAGGCAGGAAGACATGATTTCGCGGAACAGCCGCGCCATCTCTTCGTTGCCCAGCGGACCCTGGTTGCGCTCCATGATGTGCTTGAGCACCCAGGCCTCGCGCTCGGGCCGGTAGAACACCGGCGCCTCGCCTTCGGCCAGGGCGCGCATCTTGACCCGGGCGACTTCCTGGGCGCAACTGGCGCGCTCGCTGATCAGGTCGAGGATCTGCTCGTCGAGGCTGTCGATGCGTACCCGCAGGGCCTTGAGTTCGTCCTGTGACATATCAGCCGTGCTCCCGCTCGAACTCGGCCATATAGGCCAGCAGGGCGTCGACCGCCTCCAGCCCGACCGCGTTGTAGATCGAGGCGCGCATGCCGCCCACCGAGCGATGGCCCTTGAGGTTGAGCAAGCCACGAGCGTCGGCGCCGACCAGGAAGGGCTTGTCGAGCTTTTCGTCGGCCAGGCGGAACGGCACGTTCATCCAGGAACGGTCGTTCCTGGCGATGGGGTTGCTGTACAGGCCGCTGGCATCGATAAAGTCGTAGAGCTTGCGCTGCTTGAGGTCGTTGACCCGGCCGATAGCCTCCACACCGCCCTGCTCCTTGAGCCAGGCGAACACCAGTCCGGCCAGGTACCAGGACAGGGTCGGCGGGGTGTTGTACATCGAGCCGTTATCGGCCGCGACCTTGTAGTCGAGCATGGTCGGGCAGATCGAACGGGCGCGTCCCAGCAGGTCTTCGCGAACGATGGTCACCACCAGGCCGCTGGGGCCGATGTTCTTCTGCGCACCGGCGTAGATCAGGCCGAACTTCGAGATATCGACCGGTCGCGACAGGATGTCCGAGGACATGTCCGCCACCAGCGGCACGTCACCCACCTCGGGAATCCAGCCGAACTCCAGGCCGCCGATGGTTTCGTTGGGCGCGTAGTGCACATAGGCCG
The DNA here is from genome assembly GCA_040385585.1 of Pseudomonadota bacterium. Lineage (GTDB taxonomy): Bacteria > Pseudomonadota > Gammaproteobacteria > Pseudomonadales > Pseudomonadaceae > Aquipseudomonas. The sequence goes on from JAZKHB010000081.1 coordinate 3,319, forward strand.
CGTCCTTGGACAGCCGCCACTCGTTCTGCCCGGGAATCGCGAAGTAATCGTAGGGCTTGGCGCTGGCGGCCACATTCACACTGCCGAAGCGCCGGGCTTCCTCGATGGCCTTCATCGACCAGATACCGGTGTCGATATAGTCGGCCTTGCCGTCTTCGGGCAGCAGGTTCAGGGCCACCTGGGCGAACTGCTGGCTGGCGCCGCCCTGCAGGAACAGCACCTTGTAGTTCGTGGGGATGTTCAGCAGGTCGCGCAGGTCCTGCTCGGCCTGGGCCGCGATGGAAACGAAATCGTCGCTGCGATGGCTCATCTCCATCACCGACAGGCCCTTGCCTTGCCAGTCCAGCAGCTCCGCCTGGGCGCGCAGCAGGACAGCTTCGGGAAGCGCAGCAGGACCTGCGCAGAAGTTAAAGGCTCGCTTGCTCACATCCACTCTCGCTCTGTAGGGACGGACCGCGTGCCTGTGCACCTGATCCGCCGTTGCGCCCACCTGACGGACAGGCGCCGCCTGTCCATTCCACTCTTACTCTTCGACGTCCTGCTCGGGCGCGTCGTCCGCTTCGTCGGCAGCCGGCTCGCCCTGAGCATCGTCGATCTCGAGCGCCTCATCCGCACCACCAAGCAGCATCTCGTCGTCGAGCGATTCGTCGCCCTCGACCTCTGACGGCTCCTGAACCCGCTCCAGACCGACCAGTTTCTCGTCCTTGGCCAGTTTGATCAGAGTCACGCCCTGGGTATTGCGGCCCAGGCTGGAGACTTCACCGACGCGGGTACGCACCAGGGTGCCCTGATCGGAAATCAGCATGATTTCCTCGCCGTCCAGCACCTGCACGGCGCCGACCAGCTTGCCGTTGCGCTCGTTGCTGACCATGGCGATCACGCCCTGACCGCCGCGCCCGCGCCGCGGGAACTCGGCCATGGCCGTGCGCTTGCCGTAGCCGCGCTCCGAGGCCGTGAGGATCTGCGCGTCGGTCTCGGGTATCAGCATGGAAATGACCCGCTGCCCGTCCGGCAGACGCATGCCCCGCACCCCACGGGCGGTACGCCCCATGGTGCGGACCTTGCTTTCCTTGAAGCGGATGACCTTGCCGCCATCGGAGAACATCATCACCTCGCGCGCGCCGTCGGTCACGGCGGCGGCGATCAGGGTGTCATCCTCGTCCAGTTTCAGGGCAATCAGGCCGGTACTGCGCGGCCGGCTGAACTGCACCAGCGGGGTCTTCTTCACGGTGCCCTTGGCGGTACTCATAAAGATGTAAGCGCCGGTGGGCTCGTCCTGCTCGTCGGAGGCATCGGCGCCTTCGGCGTCTTCGTCGTCGGCTGGGTGTTCGGCGTCGTCCTGCTCGACCAGCACACCCTCGATATCGTCCCCCTCGTCGCCTTCGGGCGCCTGCAGGCGCAAGGCTTCCAGGTCGATCTGCAGCATGGCGGTGATGGTTTCACCCTCGGCCAGCGGCAACAGGTTGACCAGCGGGCGACCGCGGGCGGCGCGCGAGGCTTCCGGAATTTCGTAGGTCTTGAGCCAGTACACCTTGCCCTTGCTGGAGAACAGCAGCAGCGTGGCGTGGCTGTTGGCGACCAGCAGGTGGGCGATATAGTCCTCGTCCTTGATCCCAGTGGCCGACTTGCCCTTGCCGCCACGGCGCTGGGCCTGGTAGGTCGCCAGGGGCTGGGACTTGGCGTAGCCGGTGTGGGAGATGGTCACCACGCGGTCTTCCTCGGTGATCAGGTCACCCAGGGTCAGGTCCAGACGGGCATCGAGAATCTCGGTGCGGCGGGCGTCGCCGAATTCGGCCTTGACGCTCTCCAGCTCCTCGCGGATCACTTCCATCAGGCGCACGGCGCTGGTGAGGATGCGGATCAACTCGCCGATCTGGGCGAGGATCTCCTGGTACTCGGCCAGCAGCTTGTCGTGCTCCAGACCGGTCAGGCGGTGCAGGCGCAGCTCGAGAATGGCCTGGGCCTGTTCCGGCGAAAGGAAATACTTGCCGTCGCGCAAGCCGTACTGCTCGGGCAAATCCTGCGGGCGGCAGGAATCGGCCCCGGCGCGCTCGACCATGGCCACCACGGCGCTAGATTCCCAGGGCGTGGCGATCAGTGCTTCCTTGGCGTCGGCCGGGGTCGGCGACGCCTTGATCAAGGCGATCACCGGGTCGATATTGGACAGGGCAACGGCCTGACCTTCGAGGATATGCCCGCGTTCGCGGGCCTTGCGCAGTTCGAATACGGTGCGCCGGGTGACCACTTCACGGCGGTGCAGCACGAAGGCTTCGAGCATGTCCTTGAGGTTGAGGATCTTCGGCTGGCCGTCGATCAGCGCCACGACGTTGATGCCGAACACGCTCTGCATCTGGGTCTGGGCGTAGAGGTTGTTGAGAATGACCTCCGGCACCTCGCCGCGGCGCAGCTCGATGACGATGCGCATACCGTCCTTGTCGGACTCGTCGCGCAGCTCAGTGATGCCCTCGAGCTTCTTTTCCTTGACCAGCTCGGCGATCTTCTCGATCAGCCGGGCCTTGTTCAGCTGGTACGGCAGCTCGCTGACGACGATCTGCTGACGGCCGCCGACCTTGTCGATGTCCTCGATAATCGCCCGGGCACGGATATGAATGCGCCCGCGGCCGGTACGGTAGGCCTCGATGATCCCGGCACGGCCATTGATGATCGCCGCGGTCGGAAAATCCGGCCCGGGGATGTAGTGCATCAACTCGTCGATGGTCAGCTCGGGATTGTCGATCAGCGCCAGGCAGCCGTTGATCACTTCCGTCAGGTTGTGCGGCGGGATATTGGTGGCCATGCCCACGGCGATCCCGCTGGAGCCGTTGACCAGCAGGTTGGGCACCCGGGTCGGCATCACGGCCGGGATCATCTCGGTGCCGTCGTAGTTCGGCACCCAGTCCACGGTTTCCTTATGCAGGTCGGCCAACAGCTCATGGGCCAGCTTGGTCATACGCACTTCGGTGTAACGCATGGCGGCGGCGTTGTCGCCGTCCACCGAACCGAAGTTGCCCTGACCGTCCACCAGCAGGTAGCGCAGGGAGAAGGGCTGCGCCATGCGCACGATGGTGTCGTACACCGCCGTATCGCCATGGGGGTGGTACTTACCGATCACGTCACCGACCACACGGGCGGATTTCTTGTACGCCTTGTTCCAGTCGTTACCCAGCTCGCTCATGGCGAACAGCACGCGGCGGTGCACGGGCTTCAAGCCATCGCGCGCATCCGGCAACGCACGCCCGACTATCACGCTCATCGCGTAGTCGAGGTAGGACTGCTTGAGCTCGTCTTCGATATTGACCGGTAGAATTTCTTTGGCCAGTTCGCCCATGAGAAGCCTGGTTCCTTTTTCTGGTGAAACTCCGCCCCGGCTGCACTGCAGGGACGAAATTCGCCGTCCTGGCCCTAGGCCAGCAACGACTTACGACAAATCAACGGGTTATGACGGGGATTTGCGCAATAAAGGCGACCCGGGTCGACCTCGTTGAAAACCGACGGAGACTACCACAATCGCCGCCCGGCACCTATCCCCGGGCCGCCGGCCACGGCTGGACGCCCAGGAAGGCGCGCCGGTTGCGCACGGCACGCCGGGCACGCCCGCGCGATCCGCGCCCCACCCCGTCAATGCAGGCGCTTGCGGCACATCAGCTGCGCCATCTTGGCCGCGTCCGGGCGCTCGACCACGCCTTTTTCGGTGACGATAAAGTCGATCAGGTCGGCCGGGGTGACATCGAACACCGGGTTGACCGCCGGCACATCGGCCGCCACCCGCTGTCCGGCCAGCTCCAGCAGCTCGCGGCCGTCGCGCTCCTCGATGACAATGTCGTCACCGCTCTCCAGGGCCATGTCGATGGTCGAACTGGGCGCCACCACCATAAAACGCACGCCGTGGTGCATGGCGTTGACCGCCAGCTGGTAGGTGCCGATCTTGTTGGCCACATCGCCATTGGCGGTGATGCGGTCGGCACCGACTATGACCCAAGTGATGCCCTTGGTCTTCATCAGGTGGGCCGCCGCCGAGTCGGCATTCAGGCTCACCGGGATGCCTTCGTTGGCCAGCTCCCAGGCCGTCAGGCGCGAGCCCTGCAGCCAGGGCCGAGTCTCGTCGGCATAGACCCGCTCCACCAGCCCTTCCAGGTAAGCCGCGCGAATCACCCCCAGGGCCGTACCGAAACCGCCGGTGGCCAGGGCCCCGGTGTTGCAGTGGGTCAGCAGGGTCTGCAGGTTGCCCTGGTGCCGGCGGATCAGGTCGACCCCCAGCTGCGCCATGGTCAGGTTCGCCTCACGGTCACTCAGGTGGATGGCCAGCGCCTCGGCTTCCAGTGCCTGCAGGGGGTCCTCCTGGGGCTTGAGCCGCTGCAGGCGTTCGCGCATGCGGTTCAATGCCCAGAACAGATTCACCGCCGTGGGGCGCGAATCGGCCAGCACCTGGAAATCCGCCTCCAATGCCACTTGCCAGTCCCCGCCCTCGGCCAGGCGCGTGCGGGCGCCCAGGGCCAGGCCGTAGGCCGCGCTGATGCCGATGGCCGGCGCACCGCGCACCACCATGTTGCGTATCGCATCGGCCACACCGGCCGCCGAGTCATAGGCCAACCAGCGCTCCTCGAACGGCAGCAGGCGCTGGTCGAGCAAATGCAGCGCGCCGTCGCGCCATTCGATGGCCTTGACCTTCTCCGCTGCCAACAATCGCTCGCGCATGGCTCACCCCGTATCCTGAAACGAAAAGCCGCCGATTATAGCGAGCCCCCCGCCGGGGCGCTCGGGTATACTTCGGCCCTTGTCAGAATACGCCCAGGACGCCCGCCATGCCCGCTCCCCTCGCCCCGCTCGACCTGCTGCTGCTGCCGACCTGGCTGGTGCCGGTGGAGCCCGCCGGCGTGGTGCTGCAAGGCCATGGCCTGGGCATCCGCGATGGGCGCATCGTGCTGATCGCGCCGCGGGCCGAGGCCTTGAAACACCCGGCCAAGGACGTGCGCGAGCTGCCGCAGATGCTCCTGGCGCCCGGCCTGGTCAATGCCCATGGGCACGCGGCCATGACCCTGTTTCGCGGCCTGGCCGACGACCTGCCGCTGATGACCTGGCTGGAGCAGCATATCTGGCCGGCCGAGGCCAAATGGGTCGACGAGCGCTTTATCGAGGACGGCACCGACCTGGCCATCGCCGAGCAGCTCAAGGGCGGCATTAGCTGCTTCTCCGACATGTACTTCTTTCCCGAGGTCGCCAGCGCACGGGTGCACGCCAGCGGCATGCGCGCGCAGATCTGCGTTCCGGTGCTGGATTTTCCGATTCCCGGCGCCCGCGACGCCGACGAGGCCCTGCGCAAGGGCGTGGCGCTGTTCAGCGACCTCAAGCACCACCCGCGCATCAAGGTCGCCCTGGGCCCCCACGCGCCCTACACCATCAACGACCAGAACCTGGAAAAGATCCGCATGCTGGCCGATGAACTGGATGCCGGGGTGCACATGCATGTGCAGGAAACCGCTTTCGAGGTGCAGCAGTCCCTGGAGCAGTACGGCGAACGCCCCCTGGCCCGCCTCGCCCGCCTGGGCCTGCTCGGCCCGCGCTTTCAGGCCGTGCACATGACCCAGGTCGACGATGCCGACCTGGCGCTGCTGGTGGAAAGCAACAGCAGCGTGATCCACTGCCCCGAATCCAACCTCAAGCTGGCCAGCGGTTTCTGCCCGGTGGAACGGCTCTGGCTGGCCGGCGTCAACCTGGCCGTCGGCACCGACGGCGCGGCCAGCAACAACGACCTGGACCTGCTGGGCGAAACCCGCACCGCGGCTCTGCTGGCCAAGGCCGTCGCCGGCTCCGCCACCGCCCTGGACGCCCACCGCGCCCTGCGCATGGCCACCCTCAATGGCGCCCGCGCCCTGGGCATGGACGACGAGACCGGCTCGCTGGAAGTTGGCAAGGCCGCTGACCTGGTGGCCTTCGACCTGTCTGGCCTGGCCCAGCAGCCGATCTACGACCCGGTGTCGCAGCTGATCTACGCCAGCGGACGCGACTGCGTGCGCCACCTCTGGGTCGGCGGCAAGCAGCTGCTGGACCATGGCCGCCTGACCCGCATGGACGAGGAGCGCCTGGGCGCCACCGCCCGGGACTGGGGCCGACGCATCGCCGAGCACGACGGCAAATCCTGCGCGGACCGCTGAATTTCGTTTCGAGGAAACCTTTATGAGCAACGTCGATCACGCCGAAATCGCCAAGTTCGAAGCCCTGGCCCATCGCTGGTGGGACCGCGACAGCGAGTTCAAACCCCTGCACGACATCAACCCGCTGCGCGTCAACTGGATCGACGAGCGCATCAGCCTGGCCGGCAAACGCGTATTGGATGTCGGTTGCGGCGGCGGCATCCTCAGCGAGGCCATGGCCCAACGCGGCGCCAGCGTGCTGGGCATCGACATGGGCGAGGCGCCCCTGGCGGTGGCCCGCCTGCACCAACTGGAATCCGGTGTCTCGGTGGACTACCGGCAGATCACCGCCGAGGCCCTGGCCGAAGAAATGCCGGCGCAGTTCGACGTGGTCACCTGCCTGGAAATGCTCGAACACGTGCCCGATCCGGCCTCGGTGATCCGCGCCTGCCAGCGCATGGTCAAGCCCGGCGGACAGGTGTTCTTCTCCACCATCAACCGCAACCCCAAGGCCTACCTATTCGCCGTCATCGGCGCCGAATACTTGCTGCGCCTACTGCCACGCGGCACCCATGATTTCCGCAAATTCATCCGCCCCTCGGAGCTGGGCGCCTGGAGCCGCGACTGCGGCCTGGCGGTCAAGGACATCATCGGCCTGACCTACAACCCGCTGACCAAGCACTACAAGCTGGAAAGCGACGTGAGCGTCAACTACATGCTGCAGACCCTGCGCGAGGAGTGAGGCGCATGCGTCTACAGGCAGTTCTTTTCGACATGGACGGCACCCTGCTGGACACCGCCCCGGATTTCGTCGCGGTGATCCAGGCCATGCGCGCCGCCCGTGGGCTGGCCGCGGTGGCCGAAGCCAGGGTGCGCGACGTGGTGTCCGGCGGCGCGCGGGCCATGGTCCTCGGCGCCTTCGAGGTCGCGCCCGACTCAGCGCAATTCGAGGTGCTGCGCCTGGAATTTCTCGAGCGCTACCAAGACCATTGCGCGGTGCTGAGCCGGCCCTTCGACGGCATGCTCGAGCTGCTGGACGAGATCGAACGGGCCAAGCTGATCTGGGGCGTGGTGACCAACAAGCCGCTGCGCTTTGCCGAACCCATCATGCAGGGCCTGGGCCTGGCCGAGCGCTGCGCCGTGCTGATCTGCCCGGATCACGTCACCCGCAGCAAGCCCGACCCCGAGCCCCTGACCCTGGCCTGCAGCCGCCTGGGCCTGGACCCGGCCAGCGTGCTGTTCGTTGGCGACGACCTGCGCGACATCGAATCCGGCAGCGCCGCCGGCACCAAGACCTGCGCGGTGACCTTCGGCTATATCCACCCCGACGACAACCCGCGCCACTGGGGTGCCGATGTAGTCATCGAGCATCCCCTGGAACTGCGTGATGTGCTGGAGCGGGCGCTGTGCGGCTGCTGATCGGTCAAGAGGGCCTGCGGGCCTGACGCGTCAATCCCGGGTGGAAAACCGCCGCAGATTTTCCACCCACCCCACAGCGGTGGCTGCACAGCGGCACCACCCCACTTTCTGAAGAGACCCTGCCATGTTCGACTATTGCGCCCGCCCCGACCTGCTGCAAGGCCGAGTGATTCTGGTCACCGGCGCCGGGCGCGGCATTGGTGCCGCCGCCGCCAAGGCTTTTGCCGCCCATGGCGCCACCGTCCTGCTGCTGGGCAAGACCGAAGCCAGCCTGACCGAGGTGTACGACCAGATCGAAGCCGCCGGCCATCCGCAGCCGGCGGTCATTCCGTTCAACCTGGAAACCGCCCTGGCGCACCAGTACGACGAGCTGGCCGCCATGCTCGAAAGCGAATTCGGCCAGATCGACGGTCTGCTGCACAACGCCTCGATCATCGGCCCGCGCACCCCGCTGGAGCAGCTCTCGGGGGACAACTTCATGCGCGTCATGCAGGTCAACGTCAACGCCATGTTTATGCTCACCCATAGCCTGCTGCCGCTGCTCAAGCTCTCGAGCGATGCCTCGGTGGTCTTCACCTCCAGCAGCGTCGGGCGCAAGGGCCGGGCTTACTGGGGTGCCTACGCGGTGTCCAAGTTCGCCACCGAGGGTCTGATGCAGGTGCTGGCCGACGAGCTGGACGGCACCTGCGCCGTGCGCGCCAACAGCCTCAACCCCGGCGCCACGCGCACCAGCATGCGCGCCCAGGCATACCCGGGCGAAAATCCGGAAACCAATCCGCTGCCGGAAGCGATCATGCCCGCCTACCTCTACCTGATGGGTCCGGACAGCAGCGGCATTAATGGTCAGGCCTTCGACGCCCAGTAACACCACGCCGTCTCGCCGGCCGCGTTCCTGGTTGCCGCCGGAAAACCGGCGGCAACCAGGAACGCGGTAGCGGCAACCAGCCATTAATCTGCCGATAAACCGGCAATACCTTGCCGTTTCGTCCCCAGAAAATATCCAAGCCCTTGATATAAAAAGCTTAAATTTAAAAAAGCCGATTGGCACGGAATTCGCTAAACACCTGCTATCCAAGCGTCACGCGCCAGAGGTGCAGGGTTATGCGTCCCCACAGTCCCAGCAACACCATCGACTTCGATACCGCCAAGCTGCAGCGCCTGGGCTTTTCCGCCAACCGCGGCCAGACCCTGCGGCCTGTCAATTTGGCCCAACTGCGTCAGCAACTGAACCTGCAATTGCAGACCAGCCTGGAAGTCGAACGCATCCTGGAACTGTTCTTTCGCGAAGTGCAGCGTCTGGTGCCATTGGATGCCCTGGCCTACCAGCACGGCGGCAACGACCTGCGCCTTGAGCTGGGAGGTCGCGCCAACCATTCCGCCGGTTACCGCCTGAGCCATGAAGGCGAATTTCTTGGCGAACTGATCTTTCGCCGCAACCAGCGCTTCGACGAGATCGAACTGGGTCAGCTGGAGTCCCTGCTGGCGAGCCTGCTGTTTCCACTGCGCAACGCCCTGCTCTACCGCGCGGCGATCCGGAGTGCACTGCGCGACCCCCTGACCGATACCGGCAACCGCATCGCCATGGACCAGGCCCTGCAACGCGAGACGGACCTGGCCCGACGCAGCCTGCAACCCCTGTCCTTGCTGATGCTGGACATCGACCACTTCAAGCGGATCAACGACAGCTTCGGCCACAGCATGGGCGACGAAGTACTCAAGGCCGTGGCGGCCACGATCAAGGCGC
>JAZKHB010000081.1:12622-18570 GCA_040385585.1 Pseudomonadota bacterium
CGACATGGTTTTTCGCTACGGCGGCGAGGAGTTTCTGGTCCTGCTCTCCAACACCAACCGTGAAGCCGCCGCCATGGTCGGAGAGCGTCTGCGCCAGGCGATCCAGGACCTGCAGTGTGTGGCTCAGGGCGCGCCGATCGAGCTGTCCGTCAGTCTCGGCTGCGCCTGCCTGCTGCCGGGCGAGTCGGTGGAAAGCCTGCTGCGCCGCGCGGACAACGCGCTCTACGTGGCCAAGCGCGAAGGCCGCAACCGCCTGACCATGGCGGGCTGATTTTTTAACGGCCTGCTAGCACTGCGTGGCTGAGTTTTGTCCTGGCATCGCCTAGGGCTTGCCTGGATACCCGCCTTCGCGGGTAAGACGGGCAAGATAGGCAGCCGCTTGAAACCCCGAAAAAATCCAAAAAAAAGAGGCTCATAAAGAGCCTCTTTTTTATGCCGCCGGTTTATTCCGGCTTGCGGCCACGGCCGAAGCCCGGACGCTGGCCGGCGCCGACCGGCGGACCGTTGCGCTTGGGCGCCGGCTTGCGCGGACGGTCCGCCAGCTCGATGCCCGGGCGCCCGGTCTTGCTCGGGCGCTTCTTGTTAACGTCCCGCGGACGCTCGGCCACCGGAGTGCCCTTGGCCTGCTCGTCACGGGACGGACGCGGCGTACGCGGCGCGCTGTCGGGGCGCGGGTTGCGCACCGGACGCTCGCCACGGACTTCATCACCGCGGGGAGCACCGCGCTGCGGACGTTCGCCACCTTCCGGGCGCGGGCTGCGTACCGGACGCTCGGCACCTTCGCCGCGAGGCGTACGCACTGGACGCTCGGCGCCTTCGCCGCGGGGGGTGCGGGTCGGACGCTCGGCGCCTTCGCCACGCGCGGGGGCGTTATGGGCCGGACGCAGGGTGCGCTCGGTGCGCGTGGCGCGGCCTACCGGCTTGGCCGATTTGCGTTGCAGGCGGTCGAGCTTTTCCCGGGTCTTTTCCTTCATGGCCGGCTGCAGCACGCGCTCCAGGCCAACTTCTGCCGCCAGGATATCCACTTCGCCCTGGCTCATTTCGCGCCAGCGGCCCATGGTCAGGTCGGAGGTGAGAAACACCGGACCGAAACGCACGCGCTTGAGGCGGCTGACCACCAATCCCTGCGATTCCCAGAGGCGGCGCACTTCGCGGTTGCGGCCTTCCATCACCACGCAGTGGTACCAGTGGTTGAAGCCTTCGCCACCGGGCGCTTCCTTGATATCGGTAAAGCGTGCCGGACCGTCTTCCAGCACCACGCCGGCCTTGAGGCGCTCGAGCATCTCCTCATCGACTTCGCCGCGTACCCGCACCGCATATTCGCGGTCCATCTGGTAGGAGGGGTGCATCAGGCGGTTGGCCAGCTCACCGTCGGTGGTGAACATCAACAGGCCGGTGGTGTTGATGTCCAGGCGACCGATATTGATCCAGCGGCCTTCCTTGGGTCGCGGCAGACGGTCGAAGACCGTGGGGCGGCCTTCCGGGTCGTCGCGGGTGCAGATTTCGCCATCGGGTTTGTTATAGATCAACACCCGACGCACGGTCTCGGCTTCTTCCTCGCGCTTGAGCAGACGGCCGTCGACGGCGATGGCGTCATGCAGGTCGACGCGCTGGCCGAGGGTGGCGATCGAGCCGTTGACCTTGACGCGGCCCTGGCTGATCCAGGCCTCCACGTCGCGGCGCGAGCCCAGGCCGATGCGGGCCAGGACTTTCTGGAGTTTTTCGCCATGAACGATATGGCTGTCTTTGTCGTGCTCGGTCATCTGGGCACCTCCCGGTGTGGCAGTTCCGATGGAATGGGCGCGCATCATACGCGTATCGGCTGGCTGGCGCACGGGTGAGCCTTGAGCCTAGACCAGAAAATACCCCGCGGATAAAAAAGCCCGCCCCGGCAGCAAGACCGGAGCAGGCCAAATCCTCTCGGATCGACGCCCTGCTCAATCCAGCAGAAACAACGCCTCGGCGCTGCTCTGGGTGATGCGTGCCCAGTCGCCCTGCTCGATCCAGGCGCTGTCGAGCATCCAGCTGCCGCCGACGCACATCACATTGGGCAAGGCCATATAACGGCGCAGGTTGTCCGGGTTCACCCCGCCGGTCGGGCAGAAACGCACCGCATTGAAGGGTCCGCCCAAGGCCTTGAGCGCGGCGGTGCCGCCACAGACCTCGGCTGGAAACAGCTTGAAGCGCCGATAGCCCAGGGCATAGCCGAGCATGATCTCCGAGGCGCTGCCCACGCCCGGCAGCAGCGGCAGCGCGCTTTCGACCCCGGCCTGCAGCAGCTCGCCGGTGGAGCCCGGGCTGACGATGAATTGCGCGCCGGCGGCCTCGGCCTCGACCAGCATCCGCCGGTCCAGCACGGTGCCGGCGCCGACGCACAGCTCGGGACGGGCCTCGCGCAACAGCCGGATGGCCGTCAAACCGAGCGCCGAGCGCAGGGTGACTTCCAGCACCGTCAGTCCTCCTGCGGCCAGGGCATCGGCCAGCGGCAGGATCTCGTGCTCATGGTTGATGGTGATTACCGGCAGAATGCGCGCCTGGGCGCAGAGGGCGTCGATCCGGGCGATCTTGTCGGTCATGCTGGGCATCGGTGTGGGTTCCTTGTCGGTCATCGCGGCGGCTCCTCAGGGGCACCAGTAAATCTGCAGGGGCGCGCGCAGCAGGGCGCGAATCGGCATGGCCAGGGCGTCTTCACCGGCCAGGGCCTGTTCCAGGGTGGCCAGCTTGGTCGGTCCCTGCAGCGCCAGAAAGCTCGCGCGGGCCGAGGCCAGCAGCGGCAAGGTCAGGGTCAGGCGCTGACGGGGCACGCTCGGCGCCAGCATCGGCAGGCAACGGCGCGGGCAGTCCGCCAGCAAGGCCAGGGCCAGGTTGGCGCTACCGGGGAACAGCGAGGCGGTATGGCCGTCATCACCCATGCCCAGCACCAGCGCATCGATGGGTAGCGGCAGCGTGGCCAGCAGCTGGTCGGCCAGCAGGGCCGCCTCTTCCAGGCTGTCGGTGTTGCGGTACAGGCCGAGAAAACGTGCCCGCGCCGCCTCCCCGCGCAGCAGATGCCGGCGCACCAGGCCGGCATTGCTCTCGGCATGCTCGACCGGCACCCAGCGTTCATCCGCCAGGCTGACCAGCACCCGCGACCATTCCAGTGGCTGGCTGGACAAGGCTTCGAAGAATGCGATGGGGCTGCGCCCGCCGGACACCACCAGGCTGGCCGCGCCGCGCGCCTCGATGGCCGCGCGCAGGGCCTGGGCCACCGTTTCGGCCAAGACCTGGGCCAGCTGGCGTGGGGTTGTCAGGTCATGGGCCCGCACCCCCTCGGGTAGCTTCAATTCAGAGATCGCCATACCAGGACCTCCCGTCACGGGTAATCAGTGCCATGGCCGCCATGGGCCCCCAGGAACCGGCGGTATAGGGCTTGGGCGCGTCGCCCAGCTGCGTCCAGCCGGCGATCAGTTGATCGCACCAGAGCCACGCATGTTCCACCTCGTCCTTGCGCACGAACAGGTACTGGTTGCCCTGCAGCACTTCCAGCAACAGGCGCTCGTAGGCATCGGGGATGCGCGCACGGCTGTAGGTCTCGGAAAAATTCAGCTGCAGCGGCACGCTGCGCAGGTGCATGCCCTTGTCCAGGCCCTGCTCCTTGGTCATCACCTGCAGGGAAATGCCTTCGTCCGGCTGCAGGCGGATGATCAGCCGATTGCTTACCAGGGGCCGCTGCTCGGGGGCGAAGATGTAGTGCGACGACTCCTTGAAATGGATCACGATCTGCGACAGCTTCTGCGCCATGCGCTTGCCGGTGCGCAGGTAAAAGGGCACACCGGACCAGCGCCAGTTGCGGATGTCGGCCCGCAACGCGACGAAGGTCTCGGTGTTGCTGTGCGGGTTGGCGTTGTCCTCTTCCAGGTAGCCGGGTACCGGCTTGCCTTCGTTGCTGCCGGCGGCGTATTGCCCACGCACCACCTGCCGGGCGAATTGCTCGGTGGTGATCGGTGCCAAGGCCTTGAGCACCTTGACCTTCTCGTCGCGGATGCTGTCGGCGGACAGGTCGCTGGGCGGGTCCATGGCGATCAGGCAGAGCAGCTGCAGCAGGTGGTTCTGGATCATGTCGCGCAGTTGTCCGGCCTGGTCGAAATAGCCCCAGCGCCCCTCGATGCCGACCTGCTCGGCCACAGTGATCTCCACATGGGAGATATGATTCTGGTTCCACTGGGTCTCGAACAGGCTGTTGGCGAAACGCAGGGCGATCAGGTTCTGCACCGTCTCCTTGCCCAGGTAATGGTCGATGCGGTAAATGCGGCTTTCCGGGAAATAACGGGCCACCGCGTCGTTGATCTGCCGCGAGGACGCCAGGTCGTGGCCTATGGGTTTTTCCAGCACCACCCGGGTCTGCTCGACCAGACCGATCGCGGCCAGGTTCTCGCAAATGCCGCCGTAAACCGAGGCGGGCGTGGCGAAATAGGCGATCAGCGACCTGCTGCCCACCACCGTTTCGGCCAGGGCCGCGTAGTCCGGAGCACTGAGAAAGTCCATGCGCAGGTAGCTCAGCCGCGCCTGGAAGCGCTCGAGCACGGCCGCCTCGATATCGGCGGCCGGCACGTGGCGGCGCAGGCCTTCCTCGATCAGGGCCAGCTGTTGATGGGTTTCGCCGGGCTCGCGGGCCAGGGCGACGATGCGCGTGTCGCCGTGCAGCAGGCCGGCGCGGTCCAGTTGATAGAGCGCCGGGAACAGCTTGCGCAAGGCCAAATCACCGAGGGCGCCGAACAGCACGAAGGTAGAGGGTACGACGGTAATAGCGGGCATAATATTCGTTCTATTAGCAATTAGTGATAAAAATAAACGCTTAATTTCATTTAATCAACGCTAAATGTAGTAACAAAAACAATATTTAACCCTCCAACCTTGGATAACTGGCCGATCCCCAGGCCCCTCAGTAGGATAGGCCACCGATTGCCTGCCCAAGGAACCGATATGGACCACGTGCGTAACCTGCTGGAGCAGATCCAGACGCGTCTCGACGAGCTGAACAAGGCCGAGCGCAAGGTGGCCGAGGCGATTCTGCGCAACCCCCAGCAGGCCACCCGCTTCAGCATCGCCACCCTGGCCCAGGCCGCCCAGGTCAGCGAGCCGACGGTCAACCGCTTCTGCCGCTCCTTCGGGGTCAATGGCTACCCCGAGCTGAAAATGCAGCTGGCCCAGAGCCTGGCCAGCGGCGCCGCCTATGTCAGCCGCGCCGTGGAGGCCGACGACGGTCCCGAGGCCTATACCCGGAAGATCTTCGGCAGTGCCATCGCCTCCTTGGACAGCGCCTGCAAGCTGCTCGATCCCCAGGTGATCAGCCGCGCGGTCGACCTGTTGATCCAGGCCCGGCAGATCCACTTTTTTGGCCTGGGCGCCTCGGCCTCGGTGGCCCTGGACGCCCAGCACAAATTCTTCCGCTTCAACCTGGCCGTGTCCGCCCATGCCGACGTGCTGATGCAGCGCATGCTGGCGTCGGTGGCCCACACCGGCGAATTGTTCGTGATCATTTCCTACACCGGTCGCACCCGCGAGCTGGTGGACGTGGCGCGCATCGCCCGGGCCAATGGCGCCTCGGTGCTGGGCCTGACCGCCGCGGGCTCGCCCCTGGCCAGGAGCAGTACCCTGAGCCTGGACATTCCGCTGCCGGAAGACACCGATATCTATATGCCCATGACCTCGCGGATTATTCAGCTGACCGTGCTCGACGTGCTGGCGACCGGCATGACCCTGCGCCGCGGGGTGGACTTCCAGCCGCACCTGCGAAAGATCAAGGAAAGCCTGGTCGACAGCCGCTATCCGGCGGACGACTCGGATTGACCCTGCTCGCCCCGGGCTGTGCTTCGCCCTGGGCGCTAGCCCGCTGAACAGCTGAAAACCGGCGCCAGGACGCCGGTTTTCTGCCGTTCAGCCACACCGGACCCGCGTGAAGCGCCGAG
>JAZKHB010000081.1:18580-29926 GCA_040385585.1 Pseudomonadota bacterium
ACCTGCACGCCAAAGTTGGAGCCATGACGCGCGGTCTCGAACGCGCCGCTGTCGGACAGCGCCGAGCCGGCGGCGATTTCGTTGGCTGCCCGCTGCGCCGCCTGATTCCAGCTGGCATAGGTGTAGTACAGCCGCACTTCGGGGCGTGTCCAGAAACCCGGACCGGCCGGCGACCAGGTCGGCGCGATGGTGAACTTGGTCAGCTTGCGGGTACCACCCGGGGCATCGACCTGATCGCGACCGACCTCGCCCACCAGCTTGAATTGATCGGTAAAGCTGTAGGTGGTGCGCCCGCCCACCGACAGCCAATGCTGGTCGTCGCCCTCGGGCCGCACGTCCTTCTGGTAGACAAACTGCAGCTGGCCACCCAGGCGCGGGGTCATCTCCCAGTCGAAGAATTCCACCAGGCGGTAGCTCTTGTTGTCGCGGTCCAGGGTCACATCGCCGGTATAACCCAGCCCCGTACCCGGGCCCTGGCCGTACTGCAAGGCCAGCGTGTTCTTGCCGCCGAGGAACTCGGCCTGCACGTGCTGGGCGGTGAGCGCCCAGCCGCTGTTGGCGTCCGTGCTGTCGGGTTTGTCGATATAGCTCAGGCCGAACTCCAGCTCGCCACCGGGATTGGTCTGAAAGCCGGCCACGTTGAAGTCGTGGCGGTTGATGTAGTCCTTTTGGAAGTAGCTGTCCTTGCGCGAGAAGGCATAACTGTATTTCAGGCCGCCGATTAGCACCTCATCCAGCCCCGCCCCGGTGCCGCTCTGGTTCCAGTAGAAGAAGTCGGAAATATGAATGTCGTTACGCTTGTAGAAACGCCGCCCGGCCCACAGCGAGCCGCCATTGAGCGCCGGCACCTTGCTCCATTCGGCGTACATCTGGTTCATCCGGGCAAAGCCGTACTCGCCGGTGAATTTCGGCGCATGGCCGTACTGGTTGTACAGCTGCGCCATGCCTTCGATGCTGAGCACCGAGCCGTCGTCCAGGGTCAGCAGGTCCTGGCGCAAGTCCAGCTCGCTGTACTGTTCGCATTCGTTACCCAGGCGGTATTTGCTCTGGGCGCCTGGCAGCTGGAAGCACGACTGGGTGCCGCCGTTTTCCGAGCCGCCCACGCCGCTGCGCACGTAACCGGTGAACTCCAGGGCCTGGGCCTGGGGCAACGCCAGGGCCAAGGCCAAGGCGGTAAGGCAGGGGGCCGTACGTGCGCTTCGGCACGTTACGCGGGCGTCTGGCAGGTAACTGATCTTCATGGCTGCTCCTGATTGTTTTTATTGTGGATTGCTTCGGATAACCGCCGAAGCGGCGGATGGGGTGAAATCCAGGGGTGCGTTCAGCCGAGTTTCAGCTGGGCGACCTTGCATTCGGTGGGTTTGCCCGGCAGCAGGCGCTCGCCGCTTTGCGCGTCGAACAGCAGCACCTTGCTCGGGTCGAACTGCAACTCCAGGCTCTCGCCCACCCGGGGCGCGGCATCCGGGGCCAGGCGGCAGCAGACCTTGGTCTGGTTCAGGCTGACGAACACCAGGGTGTCGGGCCCGGTGGGTTCGATGACCTCGACCTCGGCACGGATCGACGACGGCGTGCGGCTGTCGGCGCCGGCCAGGAGGATCTGCTCGGGACGAATCCCCAGGATCACCTCGCGGTCCTCGAAGCCTGCCGCCATCCCCCCCAGGGGCAGCTCGCAACGGGCCTGGCCGGAGTCCAGCAGTGCCAGCAGCTGGCCGTCGCGACGCTGCAAACGCAGGGGAATGAAGTTCATCGGCGGCGAGCCGATAAAGCTCGCCACGAACAGGTTGGTCGGGTCGTTGTAGATCTCCCGCGGGGTGCCGAACTGCTGGATGATGCCGTCTTTCATCACCGCCACCTTGTCGCCCAGGGTCATGGCCTCGATCTGGTCGTGGGTCACATAGACCGTGGTGGTCTTCAGGCGCTGGTGCATCAGCTTGATTTCGGTGCGCATCTCCACCCGCAGCTTGGCGTCGAGGTTGGACAGCGGCTCGTCGAACAGGAAGACCTTCGGTCGCCGCGCCAGCGCCCGGCCCATGGCCACGCGCTGCTGCTGACCGCCGGACAGCTGACCGGGCTTACGCTCGAGGAGGTGCTCGATCTGCAGCAGCTTGGCCACCCGTGCCACTTCCGCCTCGATGGCCGCTGGCGCCAGCTTGCGCATCTTCAGGCCGAAGGCGATGTTGCCGCGCACCGTCATGGTCGGGTACAGCGCGTAGGACTGGAAGACCATGGCGATATCGCGGTCCTTGGGACTCATGCCGCTGATATCCGCGCCGTCCACCAGGATCGCCCCGCCGCTGATGTCTTCCAGCCCGGCGATGCAGTTCATCAGGGTCGACTTGCCGCAGCCGGAGGGACCGACCAGGATCAGGAACTCGCCGGACTCGATCGCGATGTCGATGTTCTTCAGGGTGTCCGCCAGGCCGCTGCCGTAGGACTTGTTGACGTTACGCAGTGCAAGCGTTGCCATTTCATTTCTCCAATTTTGAAAGCGTCGCGAGCGAAGGTCAGGCCGGGTGCAGTCGTGCGGCCGCGTTTCAGCCCGCGCAGCCCTTCAACCCTTGACGGCGCCGGCGGTGAGGCCACGCAGGAAGTACTTGCCGGCCAGGATGTAGACGACCAGGGTGGGCAGCCCGGCGATCATCGCCGCGGCCATGTCGACGTTGTATTCCTTGGCCCCGGTGCTGGTGTTGACCAGGTTGTTCAGGGCCACCGTGACCGGCTGGGTGTCGCCGCTGGCGAACACCACGCCGAACAGGAAGTCGTTCCAGATCTGGGTGAACTGCCAGATCAGGCAGACCATGACGATGGGGACCGACATGGGCAGCAGGATCCGTCCGAAGATGGTGAAAAAGCCCGCGCCGTCCAGGCGTGCCGCCCGCACCAGGGCATCCGGCAGGCTGACGTAGTAGTTGCGGAAGAACAGCGTGGTGAAGGCCAGGCCGTAGACCACATGGATCAGCACCAGGCCCGGCGTGGTATTGGCCAGGCCGAGCTGGCCGAGGGTGAAGGACGCCGGCAGCAGCACCACCTGGAACGGCAGGAAGCAGCCGAACAGCAGCAGACCGAAGAACAGCTGCGAGCCGCGAAAGCGCCACATGGCCAGGACATAGCCGTTGAGCGCGCCGAGCAGGGTGGAAATAAGCACCGCCGGCACGGTGATTTTCACCGAGTTCCAGAAGAAGCCCCCCAAGCCGTCCCAGGCCTTGAGCCAGCCGATGGCGGTAAACACTTCGGGCCAGGACAGCAGGTTGCCGCTGCGGATATCGTCCGGGGTCTTGAAGCTGGTCAGCAGCATCACCACCAGCGGCACCAGGTACACCGCGCAAGCCAGCAGCAGGGTCGCGTAGATGGCCAGGCGACTGAGGCTGATCGAGGGTCGGCTAGTCATGGCGTTTGCCTCGCAGTTCGGAATACAGGTAGGGCACCAGGATCGCCAGCACCGCGCCGAGCATCAGGATCGCGCTGGCCGCGCCCAGGCCCATCTGGCCGCGGGTGAAGGTATGGGCGTACATGAACATGGCCGGCAGATCGGAGGCATAACCGGGGCCGCCGGCGGTCATCGAGGCCACCAGGTCGAAGCTCTTGATCGCGATATGCGCCAGGATCATCAGGGCACTGAAGAACACCGGCCCCAGGCTCGGCAGCACGATGCGCAGGTAGATGTTCGGCAGGCTGGCGCCATCCACCTGGGCGGCACGGATGATCGACTGGTCGACCCCGCGCAGCCCGGCCAGGAACAGCGCCATGACGAAACCGGAAGACTGCCAGACCGCGGCGATCACCAGGCAGTAGACCACCCGCTCCGGGTCCACCAGCCAGTCGAAGCGCAGTCCTTCCCAGCCCCAGTCGCGCAGCAATTTGTCCAGGCCCAGGCCGGGATTGAGCAGCCATTTCCAGGCGGTGCCGGTGACGATCATCGACAGCGCCATGGGGTAGAGAAAGACCGTGCGGATAAAGCCTTCGCGGCGGATGCGCTGGTCCAGCAGCACCGCCAGAAACACCCCGAGCACCAGGCTGATGCCGATGAACAGGCCGCCGAAGACCAGCAGATTCTGGCTCGCCACCCACCAGCGGTCGTTGTCCAGCAGGCGCTCGTACTGCTGCAGGCCGACCCAGCTGTAGCTAGGCATAAAGCGCGAGCTGGTGAACGACAGGGCAAAGGTCCAGAGGATATAGCCGTAGAAACCGACCAGGATGATCAGCATGCTCGGCGCCAGCACCAGCTTGGGCAACCAGCGCTGCAAGGCATCCAGCGGTGAGGCCTTGGCGAAAACCGCGATTGAGCTCATGGAGGGCTCCGTGAGAAGGGGTGATTCGGGTTCTTCGGGACGCAGCCCTCCGCGGCGCCGTGTCCGGCACCTGAAAGGACTGGGTCGTAGAAGTGAGCGGCCGCCGGTCAGCCCGGCGGCTTACGCCTAGGCCTAAGCCTTACTGCACGGCCTGGATGGCCGCGGCCAGTTGCTGGGCGGCCTTCTTCGGATCGGCATCGGGGTCGTTGAAGAAGTTGGTCACCACGTCGAACACCGCACCCTGCACATAGCTGGAGGCGGCCATGCCGTGGGCCAGGCTCGGCTGCAGCCCATTGCCGGCGGCGGCCTGTTTGAAGTCGGCCATGGACTGCTGGGCGCAGGCGTCGAAGGTGCTCATGTCCTGATCCAGGCGTACCGGAATCGAGCCCTTGTTCTGGTTGAAGAACTGCTGGAACTCGGGCTCGAGCACCGTGCGCGCCAGGTCCTGCTGGGCCTTGCGGTTATCCGCGTCGGCCAGCTTGAACATGGCCAGGGAATCGATATTGAAGGCGAAGCTGCCCTGGGTACCGGGGAACGGCAGACACTGGTAATCCTGGCCGGCGACCTTGCCCGCTGCGGTCCATTCGCTCTTGGCCCAGTCGCCCATCACCTGCATGCCGGCCTTGCCGTTGATCACCAGGGCGGTGGCGCTGTTCCAGTCGCGTCCGGCGGCGTCGGCATCGATATAGCTGCGCAGTTTTTTCAGGGCGGCGAAGACCTCGACCATCTTGTCACCGGTCAGAGTCGCCTTGTCCTGCTCGACGAACGCCTTGCGATAGCCCTCGGCGCCGAGAATGCTGAACACCAGGTCCTCGAACACGGTGCCGTCCTGCCAGGGCTGGCCGCCGTGGGCCAGGGGAATAAAGCCCGCGGCCTTGAGCTTGTCGGCCGCGACGAAGAACTCGTCCAGGGTGGTCGGCGGCGTGGCACCGGCCTTCTTGAACACCTCGGGGTTGATCCACAGCCAGTTGACCCGGTGCACATTGACCGGCACCGCCACATAGGCGCCGTCGTACTTCATGATGGCGGCCACCTGTGCCGGCAGCAGGGCATCCCACTGCTCGGCCTTGGCCACCTCGTCGAGGTCGGCCAGCAGGCCCAGCTCGCCCCACTCCTGGATATCCGGCCCCTTGATCTGCGCCGCGGCCGGCGGGTTGCCGGACACCGCGCGGGTCTTGAGCACGGTCATCGCCGCCTCGCCACCGCCGCCGGCGACGGCGAAGTCCTTCCAGCTATGACCCTTGGCTTCGACGAGTTTTTGCAGGGTATCGGCGGCGCGCTTTTCCCCGCCGGAGGTCCACCAGTGCAGCACCTCGACTTCGCCGGCCAGGGCGCTCAGGGGCAGGAGGGAGGCCAGGGAAATGGCAGCGGTAAGGCGAGAGATCGCGTTCATGAAGGTTCCTTGTTTCTTGTTGTTATACCGGGCAAGTCGAGTGCTTGCGCTGCATTGGAGTCTATCCAAAGCCGGTGGCGCGGCGCGTAACGAAGGGATGCGCAAAAGTCACGGGATGGTGACATAGACCCGCTCGACGCAGGGCATGGAAGTCCCGGCGTAGAGGCGAAAGCGAAGCACGAACACCACGGGCAGCCATTGCGGCCGCCCGGGAAAGACCCGCCCCGTCAGGTACGAAATTGCCCGACCATGCCCTGCAGCTGTTCGGCCAGGCGGGCCAGTTCTTCGCTGGTGCTCGCCGTTTGCTGGGCACCGACACTGACCTGCTCGGCCACCTGGCTGACGGTGACAATGTTGCGGTTGATCTCCTCGGCCACCGAGCTCTGTTCCTCGGCGGCCGAGGCAATCTGCGCGTTCATATCATTGATGGTGGCGACGGATCGGCTGATGCAGTCCAGGGTAGCGCCAGCCTGAGCGACCTGCTCCACCCCCTTGCGCGCCTGGCTGCAGCTGACATCCATGACTTTCATGGCATTGGAGGAGCCGCTCTGCAGTTTTTCGATCATGCCCTGGATCTCGGTGGTCGACTGCTGGGTACGCGATGCCAGGGTGCGCACCTCATCGGCAACCACGGCGAAGCCGCGGCCCTGCTCACCGGCCCGCGCCGCTTCGATAGCCGCATTGAGGGCCAGCAGGTTGGTCTGTTCGGCGATGCTGCGGATCACTTCCAGCACGCCGCCGATCTTGTCGCTGTCCTGCTCCAGCTGGCGGATGACCGTTGCCGCCTTCTCCACCTCGCACGCCAGGACCTCGATGACCTCGACGGTCTGACCGACCACCCTCTTGCCGTCTGCCGCGTCCTGGTCCGCCTGCTGGGCGGCTTGGGCCGCTCCGGCGGCGCTGTGGGCCACCTCCTGAACGGTCGCGGTCATTTCGTGCATGGCCGTGGCCACCTGCTCGATTTCCGATTGCTGCCGGCGAACACCGGCACCGGTTTGCATGTTCACCGCAGAGGTCTGCTGCGCGGCGGCCGCGAGTTGAGCCGTGGCGCCGGACACCTGCTGCACCATGGCGTGAAAGCGTTCGCGCATCCGATTGAAGGCCTGGGCCACCCTGCCCAGTTCGTCCTGGCCCTGGTAATCGGCGGTGATGGTCAGGTCACCCTGGGCCATCTGTCCGCTGGCGCGTTCGAGCGCGGCAACGGCCTTGCCCATGGCGCTGATGATGCCCCAGGCCAGCCAGATGCACAGGCCGAGCGCAACGGCCAGTAGCCCGATGGCGGCGTTGCGAATCCACAGGTACTCACGTCGCGCCTCAACAAATTGCGCCTCGGCCTGATCCAGTTGCAGCCGGAGGAGTTTTTCCGACGCGGCGTTGGCGGCGGAAAACACCCCATCGAAACGGGTCAGGGTCAGGCTGCCCGCCTGTTCGAATTGCTCGGCCTGAAGCGCCGCCATCACGGGCTTCAGCCCCTGGTTGACGAAGACCGCCCGCGTGGCACTGAAATCCTCTGCCAGGCGCTGCTCCTCGGCACCCCGCGGATGAGCCATGTAGTCTTGCCAGATGGCGCCGATTTTCGCGATATTAGCCTCGACGATATCGCTGTGCAGCGTTATCGGATGCGTATGCTGACCTTGGAAACTGCTTTGCGGATCGTGCTGCAGCGCCAGGAGCAATTGGACCCGATTATCCCGCATCAGCGCCATGATCTGCCCCACCTGCCCCGTGCCGACCAGACGATCACGGTACAGAGTATCGAGCGAGGCGTTGGAGTCGAGCATGCCTTTGAGCCCCATGCTGCCAATGCCGACCATCAGCACCGCGGCCAGGCTGACCAGCATCACCAGTCGGGTCTTGAAGCTGAAATTCTGCAATACGCTCATAATTCACCCTGCCGTGATATCCCATGAATCGAACGTGGACTGGCAGCGACCACTTGCGATGCCGGACGGCACGGCGACGGATGCGTTGTTTAAAAAACGATTCGGCTGTGGCAACAGCGTCCGATCACTCGCCCTGTTAGCGGCCTCGCCGAGCGCGTGAGAGGCGCCCTGCCGCCAAGACTCCTCTGGCACAAGAGGCAAGCCTCGGCCCTAACCGCTGCCATAAGGCTAGCAGGTCGTTTCAAGGCCGCTGGTTTCAGGTAAAGCGCGGCAGGCTCAGAGTCACCCGCAAGCCGCGGTCGCGCAGGTTGCGCAGGCTCACTTCACCGCCGTGGCTGTGGGCGATATTGCGCGCGATGCCCAGGCCCAGGCCGTAGCCCTGCTGCTGTCCGGCCAGGCGGAAATGCGGCTCGAAGACCTGCTCCAGGCGCTGCTCGGGCACTCCCGGCCCCTCGTCGTCCACGTGCAGGACAAAGGCGCCCGCCGCATCCTCGATCTGCAGGTGCGCGCGCTCGCCGTATTTCAAGGCGTTGTCCACCAGGTTGCCGATGCAGCGCTTGAGCGCCAGGGGTTTGCCGGGGTACGCGGCGAGCGCCTGGCCCCGTACCGTCACCCGCCCGTTGCCCAGCGGGGCCAGATAGGGCTCGACCACGCAATTGAGCAACTGGTTGAGGTCCACCGGCTCGATGTTCTCGTGGATATCGGTGTCCTTGACGCATTGCAGCGCTCCCTTGACCAGCAGCTCCAGCTCGTCAAGGTCGCGGCCGAACTTGACCTGCAGGGCCTCGTCGTCCAGCAGCTCGACGCGCAGGCGCAGGCGGGTGATGGGCGTGCGCAGGTCATGGGAAATCGCACTGAACAGCTGGCTGCGTTCGCGCAGGTAGCGGCCGATGCGCTCGCGCATATTATTGAAGGCGCGGCTGACCTCGATCACCTCGCTGCCGCCGGCCTCGGTCAGCGGCTCGACCTCGCTGCCCAGGGACATTTCCCGCGCCGCCACCGCCAGGCGCTTGAGCGGCCGGCTCTGCCAGTGCACCAGCAGGCCGATAAACAGCAGCAGAAAGGCGCTGGTCAGCACGATAAACCACAGCTGCTGGGCGGGCAGCCCCTGGTCTTCCAGGCTGACATAGGGTGCCGGCATCAGCGAGGCCAGGTACAGCCATTCATTGGGGGCGATCTGGATCTGGGTCACCAGCACCGGCGGATCCAGCGGCGCCAGGCTCAGGGCGTAGTGCGCCCAGGAGCGCGGCAGCTCCTCGAGCTTGAGCTCGCCATTGAAGATGCGCAGGTCCTCGGGCGCGACGAACTGCACCGAGAGGTCCAGCTGCTTGCCCAGGCGTTCGCGCAGCACCGCGTCCACCGCCTCGAGCACCGCCAGCTTGCGCGGGGTATCCGGCAACATCTGCATTGCCAAGGGTTTGTCATTGAGCGAGACGAAAAAACGCGTACCACCCATGCTGCGCAACTGGTCGAGCACCAACGGTCGGAAACCCAGGGGCAGGGAGCGGAAATAGCCGACGCTGGCAGCCATCGACTGCGCCAGGCTGCGGGCGCTGGTGAGCAGGCCTTCCATCTGGCTGGCACGCAGCTGCGAAACCCAGATCAGGCTGGACAGCCCCTGCGCCAGGACCATGGCCAGCAGGGTCAGCAGCAGCATGCGCCCTAGCAGCGAACGCGGTGCCGGCAGGCGCCGGCGCGGGCTAGTCGCCGGCATGCTGCGCGACCTGCGCCGCCAGCAGGTAGCCGCTACCGCGCACGGTGCGGATCAGCCGCGCCGGCTTGCCGGTGTCGCGCAGGCGCTGGCGCAGGCGGCTGACGGCCATGTCGACGATACGCTCAAGCGGCATCAGCTCGCGGCCCCGGGTGGCGTTGCCGATGGTGTCGCGGTCGAGTATTTGCTGGGGGTGGTCGAGAAACAGCTTGAGCAGGGCGAAGTCGGCGCCCGAGAGCAGCACCTCCTCGCCGTCCAGGTGAAACAGCCGGTGGCTGATCATGTCCAGGCGCCAGTCGTCGAAGGCCAGCACTTCGCCGTGGCCGCGCTCCTGGCCGAACTGCGCGCGGCGCAGCAGGGCCTTGATCCGCGCCTGCAGTTCGCGGGGGCTGAAGGGCTTGCCCAGGTAATCGTCGGCGCCCAGCTCCAGGCCGATCACCCGGTCGGCCTCGTCGGAACTGGCCGTCAGCATGATGATCGGCATCTGCGCCAGGCGCGGGTGCTGACGCACCCAGCGGCACAGGCTGAAGCCGTCCTCGTCGGGCAGCATCACGTCGAGAATCACCAGATCCGCCGGCTCCGCGCACAGGGCCTGACGAAACCCGGCGCCGTCGCCCACGGTGCGCACGGCAAAGCCGGCGCGGCTGAGGTAGGTCTGCAGCAGCTCGCGGATGTCCTGGTCGTCGTCCACCAGCAGAATCGTTTTACCGGCCTGGCTCATTCGCCATCCTTATTGTTTTAAAGGCTCAATTACGCTCGGCGCACCCTACGGCAAAGGCCTGCTGCAACGCCACCCCCGCGCCGAGCAGCCCCGGGTAGGGGGCGGTGACCAGCCACACCGGAATGCCTTGGAAATAGGGGCTCATGGCGCCCTTGTCGACAAAGCTGCGGGCAAAGCCGCTGGCGCGAAAAAATTCGGCGAAGCGAGGCACTATGCCGCCGGTGATATACACCCCGCCGCGGGCACCCAGGGTCAGCACGTTATTGCCGGCCACCCGGCCGAGCCAGCCGCAGAACTGCTCCAGCACGCCCACTGCATCCGCCTCGCCGGCCAGGGCGGCGGCGGTGACCTCGGCCGGACTGTGCAGCCGCGCCTGGCGCCCGTCCAGGGCGCAGCTGGCCTGGTACAGGCGCAGCAGGCCGGCGCCGCTGAGCACGTCCTCGGCGCGCACGTGGCCCAGCTCCATCAGCAGGTATTTCCACAGCGACTCTTCGCGCAGGTTGCCGATCGGCAGGTCCACATGCCCGCCCTCCCCCGGCAGGGCCTGCCAGCGCCCGGCGCCCAGGTCCAGCAGGGTGCCGACACCCAGACCGGTGCCCGGGCCCACCACCACCACCGGCCGCAACGGCTCGGCCTGGCCGGGGCAGACCACCAGACGCTCGCCTTCGTCCAGGCGGGTCATGCCCAGGGCCATGGCGGCGAAATCGTTGACCAGCAGCAGCTGCTCGAGCCGCAAGGTCTGGCAGAAGGCCGCGCGGCTCAGGCGCCAGTGGTTGTTGGTAAAACGGAATTCGTCGCCATCCACCGGCCCGGCGCAGGCCAGGCACACCGCCGTAACCGCGCCCAGGGGCAGTTCCAGTTCGGCCAGGTAGGCGCCAATCGCCTGCTCGGGCAGCGCGTACCGGGCCACGGGCATGACCCGGATGTCATGCAGGCGGTCGTCGCGCCAGAGCGCGAAGCGCGCATTGGTGCCACCGATATCGCCGACCAAGCACAGCCTCATGTCAGCGACTCCAGCTCGGCGCTGAACACGCTGGCGCCGCGCTCGGCCGGGCTGAAGGCTGCGCGCATAAAGCCGAACAGCTCGCGACCGCAGCCGATCCCGCCGTCCTGGGGACGCGGCGCCAGGTCGCGGGCGGCCCACTCAGCGGCATCTATCAGCACCTGCAGGGTACCCAGGGTGCCGTCGACACGGATCGGGTCGCCGTCGCGCACCTTGGCCAGCGGCCCACCGTCCCAGGCCTCGGGGCTCAGGTGGATGGCCGCGGGCACCTTGCCCGAGGCGCCGGACATGCGCCCGTCGGTGACCAAGGCGACCTTAAAGCCACGGTCCTGCAGCACCCCCAGGT
>JAZKHB010000082.1:0-10850 GCA_040385585.1 Pseudomonadota bacterium
ATGGCCAGGGTTACCCCCGTGGCCTGCAGGCACCGGATATTTCCTATTTCGCGAAAATCGTCGCGGTCACCGACAGCTACGACGCGATCAACAGCGACCGGATCTACAACAGGGGCAAATCCACCCTGGAGTCGCTGCGCATTCTCTACGATGCGGCCGGCAGCTTCTTCGACGCCGATATCGTCGTCAGCTTTATCAACCTGATCGGCATCTACCCGCCGGGGGAAATAGTCGAGCTGAGCAACGGCGAAGTGGCGATCATTATCAGCTGCTCGCGCGACAGCAAACTCAGGCCGCGCCTGCTGTGCGTGCTCAATGCCAGCAAGCAGCCCTGCCCGGAACGCATCATCGACCTGAAACACGACCCCGCGGACGATGCGGGCCGTCCTTATCGGGTGCAGGCGGTCTACCCCAGCGGGGCCTTCGGCCTGGATATCGAAGCCTATCGCCGCCGGGGCCTGATCATTCACCAGGACGTCGAGGCGCCAGCGGCGCCGAATAACGAATAGAGCCTGTCGTTAGAGCGTTTTCAGGAAGAGCCTGTCTGCCGGCGTAGCCCGGAAAAGCGCAGCGCTATCCGGGGCACCGTGGCCCCGGACTGCGCCAAGGCTTGTTCGGCCTACGAAAACCGCCTGCCGTTCGGCTAGCCGTACGGCTAGCCGCAAGATGGACATGTATAAGGCGAAAATGCGCTAGCGCTCGATGATCTGCCCACGCATGGGCGCCAGGCGCGCCAGCAGGCGATTCTGCGCCGGCATGGGCACGCCTTGGGCCTCCATGGCATCGGTGAGGTTTTCCACCAGGGCATTGAAGTCGCTGCGGGTCAGCTGCTGGCCTTTGTGGCTTTCCTCCATGCTGTCGCCGGTGTAGGTGCAGGGACCGCCAGCCTCGACACAGAACTGCTCGATCAGTTTGTCGCGCAGACGCTGGATATCGATATCCTGGAAATGCCGGACGATTCGCGGGTCGGCGGCGATATTGAGCAGCATGCCTTCGACGATACGGGTGATCCCCGCCTCCTCGCCCAGGGCCCGGTAGAGGCTGTCATCCCTGGCAGGCTGCTGAGCACAGCCGATCAGGCTCGACAGCGCCAGCGCCGTCAAGGCGCGCACTAGCAGTCCCATGCTTAAAAGCTCCCCTGCACGGACAGGTAAACCCCGTCCTGGTTGTCCAGGCTGGCGATCTCGCCGAGCCGGGCATAGGCCAGTACCAGGGCCAGGTGCTTGTTGGGGAAGTAGCCAACAAACAGGTCGGCCCAGTCGCTCTCTCCTGCGAATCCCAGGTTGTCGGGCTTCTCCCGGTATTCCACGCCCAGCGCCCAGCGCGGGTTGAGCAGCACGGCCAGCGAGCCCTCTTTCAATACACTGTGCTTATCCCGACGGTCGCCGCCGAAACCCAGCAGCCCCAGCTCGTTGGCCCGGCTGTAGCGCACGCTGCCGTTAAGCAGCAGGTTGTAGCCGAAGGCGCCGCCGAGGATCAGCCGGCTGGCGGCGATATAGCCTTCGGTATCCGCGCGGCGTGTGGCGCCGACCAGGCTGGGGATCAGGAAATCCTGCTGGCGCTTGTGCTGCAGACCCAGGGAGACCTGGGGCAGGCGGTCGTAGATCAGGTCACCGAACAGGCGCAACTTGAGGCCGAACACATCCTGGCTCAGGCTGTTTTCCGGCAGTGCCAGCTGCCGCGCCAGGTTGCCCAGGTCGAAGCGCTGACGGGCATAGGACAGTTCCAGGCGGTTGTCGTAGGCCAGCGCCAGACCGGCCACATCCAGTCGGTAGTCGCCGGTTTCGACGCGGGTGGCGAACACATCGGCGCCCCACTCGCCGCGCTCGCCATAGCCGGCCAGCACCGCCCAGGGGGTTATACCGCCGCCGGCCGCCCCCTCGAGACTGCTGGCACCGCCGGTGGCCAGCAGCCGCCCGCCTTCGGCCGCGGCCCGGGCGGGCGACAGCAGCGCGACGCCGGCGAGAATCGAGGGAAGGAACCAGGACACAAAGGTCATACGCGCACCGTCGCCAATTTCTGTTGGAGGGGCTGGGCTACCCAGATCTCGAACGCCTGGGCCGGCATGGGCCTACTGATCAGGTAGCCCTGGGCGGTGTCGCATTGCCAGCGATCGAGCAGGCGCAAGCTGCGTTCCAACTCGACCCCTTCGGCGACCACCTTCAAGCCCAGGCTGTGACTCATTTCGATGGTCGAGCGCACGATTACCGCATCTTCGCTGGCATCGTCCAGCTCGCGGATAAAGGACTGGTCGATTTTCAGCTCCTGCACCGGCATGCGCTTGAGCTGGGCCAGGGAGGAATAACCGGTGCCGAAGTCGTCCACCGACAGGCTGATACCGCAGTCGCGCAGGCCGTGCAGCACCTGCAGCGCCAGGGTGGGATTGAGCATGACGCCGCTTTCGGTGATTTCGAAGGTCAGCTGCTCGGCCGGCACCTGGTAACGTCGCAGCAGTTGGCCGACGCGCTCCGGCAACCCGGGATCGATCAAGTCCTCGGTGGAGATATTCAGCGACAGATGAACGCAGAGGCCGCGTCCGTTCCATTCCTGCAACTGACGCAGGGCTTCTTCGATCACCCAGGCCGTCAGGACCTTGATGCTGCCGGTACGCTCGGCCAGGGGGATGAATTCGCCCGGCGAGACCATGCCGTACTCGGGATGCTGCCAGCGCAGCAACGCTTCGGCCTGGCGGATATTCCCGGCACGAATATCCAGCTTGGGCTGGTAATGCAGCAGCAGTTCAGCATTGACCGGCGCGCGGCGCAGGTCGCGAATCAAACGGACCTGACGCTCGTGGGCGGCATCGCGTCCCTGTTGATAGAGCTGCAGGTGGCCCGGCAGCTGCGCGGCATCCTGCATGGCGATGCTGGCCCGGCGCAGCAGGTCATCCGCAGTGTCGCCATCGGCCGGGTAGGCGGCGATGCCGATCCGGCAATCCAGGGCGATCTCCAGGTTGTTGATGCGCTGGGGCTTGAGCAGCAGCTGCTGCAACCGGTCCGCGACCGCCACGGCGCTGTCGCCGTCGGTGTGTTCCAGCAACAGCAAGAACTCGTCGGCCACCAGGCGAGCCAGACTGTCGCCAGGACGCAGGGTAGCCGACAGGCGCTGGCCCATCTGCCGCAGGACCTGATCGCCACCGCTGGCGCCGCAATGTTCATTGACCGCGCGGAAGTTGCCGATGCCCAGGTGCAACAGCGCCATCGGCCGGCCCGCGGTGATGGCGCTGCCCAGGCGTTCAATGGCCAGGGTGCGGTTGGGCAGCCCGGTCAGGTCGTCGTGCAGGGCGTTGTGCGCCAGCTGCTGTTCGCGGGTGGCGATATCGGCCTGCATCAGATTGATCGCGCCGGCCAGAAGGCCCAGCTCGTCGCGCCGCTGCAGGGCGATGGGTACCTGGTAGTCGCCCTCGCCGATGCGCTGCGCCGCCTCGGCCAGCTCCCGTACCGGCTGCGACATACTGCGCGCCAGCCACAGCGCGCCGACCAGGGAAGCCAGCAAGGCGATCAAGGCGATGCCCAGGATGCTCCGGTCCAGGGGTGCGAAGGCTGCCTGGGCCTGGGTCAGGGACTTGAACAGCAGAGCCCTGACCTCGAAGTCCGCACCGCGGGCCAGCACCAGCTGTTCGCCGATATAGCGTTGCCCGTCCAACTCGAAGGCCTGGCGGGTCGAGGACCAGTCGCGTGTCAGGGTGGCCTGCAGTTGGGGACGCAATGCAGCCGGCAGGGTGCTTTCCCATACGGTGGGAGTGCCGTCTACCAGGGCGACCAGGGTCAGTTCCAACAGGGTAAGCTCGCGCAGCTGCTGGGCGAGCTCCTCGTCCATGCGAAAGCCCATCACCACCCGAGCGATGGGCAGGGGCGCAGAGACCCTGGATTCGACCAGCAGATACAGCTCGTCTTCGATCGGCAGCAGTTTCATCTGCATGCCCGGCTCGCGTGGCGTTTGCAGATGCCGGGCCAGGCGCGCGGCGTCCGGCCCGGCGACCGCCTCCCGGGTGGTGACCTGCAATTGCCCATCCAGACTCAGCAGCATGCCCACCCCGGCCTGGATACGCGCACCGTGATTGGCCAACACCGAACGCAGGGTCGCCTGGTCGCCGCTGGCCACCGCATCCTTGAAGCCGAAATCGGCAGCCAGCACCTGCACCGCGCCATGCAACTGGTTGCCACGTACCTCGAGCAGTTGCTGGAACACCCGGGTACCGATCTCCAGCTGCTCGTCGGCCTGCTTGCGCACGGCCACGTCGGTGGCGGTCCGAACGGCGAAGTAGAGCGCGCCGATGACAGCGACCAGCAATAGCACCAGGACAGTGGCGATGCGCGCCTGAAAACTGTTACTCGGACGCACGCGTGGCTTTCCTGAATGCATCGCCGAACGCCGTGGGCGCCGCCGGCGCCTGAGGGCTGGTCGCCTGCACCGCCAGCTGGAAGCGTTGGCTCAGGCCTTTTTCATCCACCTGCAGTTCGCCCGCCGGTTGTGCCTGGCGGTCTGGCGTATCGGGGTGCCAAAGCGTGGCCGCGTAACGCCCCACGGGCAGCTGTTCCAGCTGAAGACGACCCTGGGCATCGCTGACGGCGAACCAGGGATCGTCAGTGACATAGAGGTAGCCGACCATGGCGTCGTGGATGTTGCAGCCCAACACCACCACCCCGGGCTGGTCGAACAGCACCGGCTCGCTGGGCGTGCCCTGGTACAGGCGCAGCTCGAAGCGTTTGCTCGGCGAGAAGGAATAGACGTGGTGACGAATATTGTCGCTATTGGGAAAGGACACCCGGGTGCCGGTCTTGACCGCCAGCACCGAAGGGGCGAACTGCAGCTGGACCTGGTCCATCACGGCCGTGGCGGGTCCCGTTTCGGCGCCCAGAGGGCCGCGCAGGCTAAGCACCGCATTGGCCAGGGGCTTGTCGTTCAGGTCCACCAGCTCGGCCTGCAGGCTGGCGGCCCAGGCCGGAGCTGTGCCCACCAGCAGCAGACTCAGGCATCCACGACCTATATACCCGAGTTTGAACAGTGATTTGATCATCTTGACTTCCCGTGCCGGCACTGCGCGGCATGCATGAAGAACGGCATGCCGGCCTGGCAATCTGCAAAACGCAGCTCTTTGCAGGTTAGCCAAAAGCGTGGAGAAGTTCACGGATTAAAAGACTATGGGCCCAATAGCCGGCTCCATTCCTTATTGCGGGCGCAGAAAAGGGGGCGGCGCGTTGAGCAAGGCGTCGAACTCCTGGACGGGAAGCGCTTGTCCGAACAGAAAGCCCTGGCCGTAATCGCATCCGGCACGCCGAAGCATGTTCCATTGCGCCTGCGTCTCCACCCCTTCGGCGATCACCTTCAAGCCCAGCCGATGAGCCATCACGATTATGGCTTCGCACAACGCAACGTTGTCCGGATCGTTTTCGAGGTTGTAGACAAAGGACTGGTCGATCTTGAGGTAGTCGAGCTTGAACTTGCGCAGATAGGACAGCGAGGAATAGCCGGTACCGAAATCGTCGAGCGAAAGCTGAATGCCGGCCTCATGGAAGGCCACCAGCTGCTGCATCACCGAGGCGCTGTTGGTCAGCAGCAAGCCTTCGGTTATTTCCAGCACGACCGCCCGCCTGCCATTCGTGCCGGCATTGCTGGGGCGCAGGCAGTGGCTCAGCCACTCGCGCAGGTACTCGCCGTTATTGCCGTAGAACTGAGCGGGCGACACATTGACGCTGATGCTGAAATCCGGATTCAGGCCACGCCAGGCGATGGCTTGGCTCAGCGCCTCGCGAAAGACCCAGTCACCGATCGACACGATCAGGCCATTGTGTTCGGCAATCGGGATAAAACGGGCCGGGCTGATCGGACCTTGCTCCGGATGCAGCCAGCGCAGCAGCGCCTCGGCCTTGACGATCCGGCCGCTGTCCATCTCGACGATCGGCTGGTAATACACCTGCAACTGCTTGCCCTCGATGGCACGGCGCAGGTCGTTGCTCAGGTTCATGCGCGCCTGCGCGATCGCCTGCATGCTGGAGGTGAAAAAGCTCAGGCGATTGCGCCCCGCGCCCTTGGACTGATACAGCGCCTGGTCGGCGTTGCGCAACAGGTCGCTGGCATTGCTGGCGTCCTGCGGGTAGAGGGTGATGCCGATACTGGCCGAGATATAAGCCACCTCGGCGCCTAGCTGAAAGGGTTTGGTCAGGTCGTCGAGAATGGTTTTCGCCAGGTCGGCGACGCTGTCCAGATCGCGTATCTCGCTGAGCGTGATGGTGAACTCGTCACCGCCAAAGCGCGCCACGGTGTCGGTTTCGCGCACGAAGCCGGCCAAGCGCCGCCCCACTTGCTTGAGCAACAGGTCCCCGGTCTGATGCCCCAGGGTGTCGTTGATCTCTTTGAAGTGATCCAGGTCGACGAACAGCAGCGCCAGGGGCAGGTGGCTGCGGTTCGAACGCTTGATATCCATCTCCAGACGGCTCTGGAACACGTTGCGATTGGGTAGCCCCGTGAGGCGGTCGAAATTGACTTCCCGTAGCGCCTGCTCGATCTGCAGGCGGTCGTGTACCTCGGAGGCCAAGGCAAAGGCTTGCTGCTGCAGGTCGGCAATGGTGCGTTGCAAGGCACTGATACCGGCGAGCGGGTCGTAGCTCTCGGCCGGCAGCACCTCGCCGTGCAGGTTGCAGACCTCGTGGAACATGGCGCGATCCTGCTGCCTGGGAAAGGCGCTGAGCGGATACCCGCACAGCAAGGTAAAGGAATGGCGTTGCAGCAACTCGTTGAAATAGCGCTCCACATGAATCGCGGCGTCGTGCTTGCCGAGCAAGCGCAACGGACAAGGCTCGGTACCGCACAAAATCGCCACCATTTCGCCGAAGATGTGCACATGCCCTTCGTGCCCGACAGCCGCCCGCTCGATGATGTTGCCGATCTCCGCGTGGAAGCGTGCCTGGTCCGGCAGGCCGTCGGCCATGAATAACGGCAACATATGGTCGACTTCCAGGGGAATGTAGCGCCCGCTGGAGTCGGGCTCCAGACCGCTCGCCTTGAGCGCATCCTCGAGTAACTCCAGGTGCTGCTGGGTGGCAATCACAATGCCCTTATCGCCCGCATTGAGGGCCGAGCCGATGTACTCGGCCAGTCCCTGGATCAGGAAATTGTCGTTTTCGTAGAATTGAACGATATGCCTGCTGTGCATGGCAGAAACCCGCGGCCCGTCACCTTAGTGGAAGGAGCCGTGCTCGCAGGCTTTAGTTCCATGGTGCTGGTCGCCCGAGCAGGCGGTCGAGAAAGCACCCGCGGGTGGGTTAGCGCGCGCGGCTCACTGCGCGCCGCGTAACCTTTTTGGGGTCAGACCAAGGTAGCGGCGCATGGCGGTGGTCAAGGCGCTCTGGCTGGAAAAGCCGCACTCCTCGGCGATGCGGATCAGCGGCAGCGGGCTTTCGCGCAGCAGGCGCGCGGCACGGTCCAGGCGGGTCTTGAGCAGGTATTGATGAGGCGTCAGGCCGACGCTGTCCTTGAACTGCGCATGAAAATGACTGGGGCTCAGGCAGGCCACCTGGGCCAGCTCCGCGACATGGATACGCCGTGCCAGGTGCTCGTCGATATAGGCGTCCAGGCGCCCCACGTCCAGCGGGCCGACCGTGCGCGGCGCAGACTCGTCGAACAGGCGCAGGTGCAAGGCGCGCAGCAGCACGCCGCCCAGGGCCCGGGCCAGCAGCGAGTCGCTGCCATAACGGGCCAGTTCGGCGCCAGCGTAGGTCAAGAGGTTCTGAAAGTCGGCATCCAGGGCCGGGTAGCGCGGGGTATCGAACAGATGCCCGAGCAACTCCAGGTCTTGCGCCGAGGTATCCTGCTCGTTCAGGTCGATGATCAGCATGCGGTTATCACCCATGCCGGCGAACTGATGGTCGGCATCACCCGGCACCAGGCAGGCACGCATGCGGCAGACCTCGCCGCCGCGGCCATTGACCTCGAATTCGGCACGGCCGGACAAGGACAACACCAGCTGGTGGTGATCGTGGGCATGGACATGGGCCTGATCGTCCAGGCGCATGAGACGGGTGCTGAACATCGGGGGCTTCCACAGCAGCGGCACGTAGTGGCCACTTTAACCAGTTGCACTGGCGCCGTCATCTCCGCTGGTATGAGGGCGAACGGCGGAATGCTCGAACGGTACATCGCCGGATGAGCAGCCGCCTGGAACACGAATCGTTGCGCGCCTTGGCAGTCGTCCTGGCCGGATCGTGCCGCTCTTGCGTGATGCCGCCGGTGTACTGCAGGAACGCCGGGCCGTGCACTGCCACACGCACCGGCGTCGCGAGGTCTTGCTGCTCAGTCGATGCGCAGTACCAGCTTGCCCCGTACGCGCCAGGAGCGGCTGCGCTGGTGCGCCGCGGGGGCCTCTTCGAGTGGATAGACCGCTTCGATCACGCTGCGCAGTCTGTTCGCCGCCATTAATTGGCCCAGGGCTTCGAGGTCCTTGCCATGGGCGCGCACCAGCACCATGTGCGCCGACTTGCCATCCCCCAGTTTGAAGGCGCGCCTCAAGCCGCTGCCCACGGCGGTCCCCAGGGTCGGCAGGCTTGGAATGGTGGTGATGTAGCGGCCACCCTCGCGTAGGCAGGAACGGGTCTTGGCCAAGCTCGAACGGCCGATCACATCGAAGAAGACCGAGACATCCCGTAGCAGCGACAGAGGGTCCTGGGTGTTGTAATCGATTACCTCGTCGGCCCCCAGGGACAAGCACAACCCATGGTTACCAGCGCTGCTGATGGCGCTCACATGGGCGCCCAGGGCCTTGGCGATCTGAACCGCATAGGTACCCACGCCGCCCGAGGCGCCATTGATGACGACGCGGTCGCCCGGTCCCACTGCGGCAATGCGGTGCAACGCGCCCCAGGCGGTTAGGCCGGCGCAGGGCACGGCGGCGGCTTCTTCGAAGCTGGTCGTGGCCGGCTTGAGGGCCAGGGCATCGGCATCCATGGCGACGAACTGGGCATAGGCCCCCATGCCTCCGCGCAGCGGTTGCATGCCGAATACGGCATCACCGACCCGCAGCGACTCGACCGCCGGACCGACCTCGACCACTTCACCGGCGATGTCGCTGCCCGGCACGAATGGCATGGCGGGCAGCATGAAGCCGAATACGTACCGACCTTCGCGCACCAGCCAGTCCCGGGGGTTGACGCAGGAGGCTACAACCCGCACCAGCACCTGTCCGCGCCCGACCTGCGGGATGGGGCGCTCCGCCACTTCGAGTACCTCGGGGCCACCGTAGCGGGTAATCGCGATGGCTTTCATTGCGCACCCCCGGCCGGCAGTATCGTGTCGATGGCCATGTTCATCAGCCCAGAACCGCCCAGGTTCTGCCCACCGTCGCACACCAGACGAGCACCCGTGATATAGGCCGCCAGGGGCGATGCCAGGAATGCCGCCGCATGCCCCATTTCCTCCACGCGGCCGAAGCGACGCAGCGGAATGCTCTCGATCAGCGTGCGATGCTGTGCCGGGGTAGCCAGACGCGCCAGGCCCTCGGTGCCGTCGATGGGGCCGGGCACGATGCTGTTCACGCGAATGCCGAAGCGCCCCCACTCCAGCGCCAGGTTGCTCATCATCTGATCGATCCCGGCCTTGGCCGCCCCCGCATGGACCTGGAAGGCATGCGGCATATAGGACTGGCCCGCGGAAATGAACAGCACGCTGCCCCGGGTCTGTTGCAACTGTGCGAAGGCCGCCCGGGCAGCATTGAAGCTGCCTATCAGGTCGATCTCGATCACTGTCCTGAAGCCATTCGAGGACAGGTTCTCGGCCCGCGAGAGGAAGTTGCCGGCGGCGCCGCACACCAGCACATCGATCAAACCCACCTCATCGGCGGTGCGCTGCACCGCCTGTTCCAGGGCCTGGTAATCACGCACGTCGGCAACCACGGGGAGCACCTCGGCGCCCAATTCACGCAGGCCGATCGCCGCACCGTCGAGGCGCTCGGCATTGCGACCACAAATCGCCAGCTTCGCCCCCAGGGCCGCGAAAGTCCTGGCGATACCCAGGTTGATACCGCTGCCGCCACCGGTGACGAACACCGTTTTGCCAGCAAAGGCACGCTTGTCGAGCAGATCGAGAGGGTTCATGGGGCGACTCCAGTGGTGAGGCGATTTGTGGGCGGCGGCCTGATTGTCGCCATAGAACTATAAGATTTATATCTATAAGATATACATCAAATTGCAATACTGCTTTTAGCTTGTCAAGATTTTTCAGCCGCCTGGAATGTGCCCCGGTGGCTTTCCGATAGACTGGCGCGAACGTCACGCACAACCGGGATAGCCGATGGCCAAGAAGGGAAAAAGCCGCTATGCGGTGATGGGTATGCTGGCCCTGGATGACATGTCGGGCTACGACATCAAGCGCCATTTCGAGACCTGCCTGGGCTCCTTCTGGACCGAGAGTTATGGCCAGATTTATCCCGTGCTCAAGTCATTGGTGGAAGAAGGCTTCGCCAGCAGTACCGTCCACCGGCAACCGGGGCGTCCGGACCGGGTGGTGCATTCCCTGACCCCCAGCGGCGCAGCGGAGCTGGCAAGCTGGCTGGAGGAACCGGCAGACACCGAACTCGAACGCAACGAAAGCCTGCTCAAGGTGTTGTTCGGGCACTGTGCGCGCGCCGAGCAAACCATCATCCATCTGCAGTCGTTCCACACGCGCCGCCTGGAGAAGATCGAAGAGGCCCGGCAGTTCAAGCTGTTTATCGGCGCCACCGCCGCGCACAAGCCGCAGACCCTGTTCATGCTCGCGGCGGCGGATTATGTGATCGTCACCAACGAAGCTTCGCTGCGCTGGGCCGAGACTGTCATCGCTCAGTTGCAGGCGGGCCTGCACTTACATGGCTGAGGGCG
>JAZKHB010000083.1:0-1586 GCA_040385585.1 Pseudomonadota bacterium
TGGGCCTCGAACAGCTGGTGGATCGGCTGGGCCGGGCCGAAGTCGCTGGTGCTGGCGTTGAAATCGACGAGCAGTTGCTGGCGTTCGGCGGCGGGCAGGATGCAGAGGCTCTGCACGGGTTGCTCGAGCTGGCGTTCGAGGGCGTCGACCAAGGCCGCGATGGCGTTCGCCATATAGCCGGCGATGCGTTGCGGATCGATGCCGGCGACCGATTGGGCGGTCAGGGAGAAATCCAGGCCTTCGTCCGCCACGGCGATTTCGATCGGGTAGTTGGTGCGGGCTTCATTGCTGATGAAACGAATCCCTTCCCAGGCCAGGACCTGGTCTTCGTTGGCCAACGAACCTCCCGCGGTCTGGTGGCGGTAATTGAACAGGCTGGTGAACAGCGGCAGCGAGGCGGCTACGCCACTGCAGCGCTGGGCGAGCGCCAGCGGCGCCTGTTCATGGGCAAGCAATTCGCTGAGGTCGCGATGGGTCTCGGCGACCAGCGCCTGGGCGCCCTGCCGAGCCAGGTTCACCCGCACCGGCAGGGTGTTGATAAAGACCCCCAGCGCCCTCTCGGCACCGGCCGAGCCTTGCAGGCGACCGGAAACCACGGTGCCGAACACCAGGTCCTCGCGTCCGGTGCAGCGGGCCAGCACCTGGGCCCAGGCGATATGGAACAGCACGGCGGGGGTGACGCCCTGCGCCCGCGCCTGGGCGCGGATGTGCTGGGCGAGCGGCGTATCGAGTCGCAGGTTGGCCTCGGCGACCTGCATGCCGTCGCCTTGCACGTCCAGCAGGTCGAAGGGCGCGGTGGGTGCATCGATATCGGCCAGGCGACGGCGGAAATAGGCCTCGTGTACCTGTGCCGGGCTGGCCAGGGTCTGGGCGACGAAATCCCGATAGGGCTGCGGCGCGGGCAGGTGGTCGCCCTGGCCCTGGAGGGTCGCCTGGATTTCCTCGAGTATGAGTTCGAGCGTGACGTGATCGCTGATCATATGGTGGTCGAGCAGGGCCAGCAGCCAGCGCTCCGACTGCGGGTCCTGGGCGATATAGGCGCGCAGCAGCGGCGCCTGGCTCAGGTCGAGGCGCAGCCGGCGCGGATCGCTCAGCCGCTCCAGCTGGGTGAGCGCGTCCTCCCCGGCATCGAGCCTGAGGCTGTGCACCGGCAGGCGCACCTGGCGCTGCACGACCTGCACGGCCTGGGGCAGACCGGCCCAGTGCACGGCGGTGCGCAGGATGTCGTGACGATCGATCACGCGCTGCAGCGCCTCGATAAAGGCATCGAGACGGGCGCGGCCATCGAACTCGATCAGCGAACGCACCAAATAGGCGTCGCCTTCATGCTTGAGCAAATGGTGGAACAGGATGCCCTGCTGCAGGGGCGCGAGGGGGTAGATGTCCTGGATATTGGCCGCGCCGCCGGGCACCGCGGCGACGATGCGGTCGATTTCGGCCTGGCTCAGTTCGACCAGGGGCAGCAGGTCGGGGCTGAGGGCCTGGCAGCCGGGCGCGATGGGATTGGCCGGTGCCTGGAAGGCTTCGGCTGTTTCGCGGCCCAGCGCCAGGGCCATTTCGCGCAGGCTGGGCGCGGTGAAGACGCT